>JAJZEH010000114.1 GCA_021805725.1 Pseudomonadota bacterium
AGACGCCGAGCGCGCTGTTGCCGAGCATCGCCTCGATCTTGAAAAATCCCAACGACTGCCCAAGATATCACTGCTGGCCCAGCACGACGTGGACCCTACATTGGCTTCGTCACGGGCCGGGGTGGCACTGACGATTCCCCTGTGGGATTGGCGAAGCGGGCAAGTGGCGCAGGCGCAGGCAGATCTTTCGCGTTCGCGCAATCTGGCTGCATCGCGGCGCTTGATGCTCAGTGAATCGCTTGAAGCCAGCTACAACCAGTACAAGATTGCCAGCAATCAGGTGTCCATGCTGGAAAACCAGCTCCTGGCCCAGGCGGCTGAAGCGCAGCGCATTGCAGAGGCCGCCTACCGTTACGGTGAGCGCGGTATCCTGGAATGGCTCAATGCGCAAAGAACCTACCGTGCTGCCCGAAATGAGCTCATTACCGCGCGCTATGAGCTTGCAGCAGTCTCCATCGAGATTGACAGGCTACGTTCCATGCCTGCCCTCAACACGACGCCCGCGACCCTCACTCATCCCGCCCAGATCCCCACGTTGCCATGAATGTCTTGAAAACCATACAGGCGTTATCTTCCCGCACGAAAGTCATGGTTCTGGCTGGGGTGGCGATCGCGGCCCTTGCAGCGTTCGGACTGTGGTCATTTCTGCCGCTGGGTGCGCCCAAACCGCAGGCCCAGGGGGCCATCGCCCAGGATCCGTTCATTATCGACATTGCTGGTGGCGGCAAGGATCAGGCCGCGCCAGCCTGGGTCATTCCAGTGGAGCCAGTGGCAATCAAACCTTTCGCCGAAACGTTGCGTGTGACGGGCAAGGTCGATTTTGACGAGCAGCGGGTGGCCCGGATTGGCGCGACCGTGACCGGCCGCGTGACGGAAATCCTGGCCGCGCCAGGCGAGTCTGTGAAACGCGGGAATGTACTGGCGCGCATTCACTCAACCGAGCTTGGGCAGGCGCAGCTTGCCTATTTGAAGGCACGGGCATCTGACGAACTGGCCCGCAATGCCTATGATCGCGCACGCATTCTCTTCAAGGAAAATGTCATCGCCCAGGCAGATCTTCTGCGACGTGAAAGCGAGGCCGCGACGGCGCAAGCAGAGCAACGCGCCATGACGGACCAGTTGCGCGTGCTGGGCATCTCTGCCGACCAGATCGAAGTGCTCGGCAGAACAGGTTCCGTTAATTCGATTGCGCCTGTCATCTCCAGCATTACTGGCACGGTGGTTGAACGCCGGATCGTGCAGGGCCAGGTGGTCCAGCCTGCCGATGCGCTGTTTACGGTGGCGGATCTTTCCGAGGTTTGGGTCACCGCCCAGGTGCCTGAGCAGGAAGCCTACCTCCTGGGACTGGGCCAGGAAATGCTGATTGAGGTGCCTGGCCTGAAGAATCGCAATTTCAAGGGGCGGTTGATTTACGTGGGCGAGTTGGTCAGTGCCGATACGAGAACGGTTCCGGCGCGAACCAGCGTGGATAACGCGGATCGGCAACTCAAACCAGGCATGATGGCCAATATGCTGATTTTTGGAAAACCGGCGGATCATCCGGTCGTTCCTGCAAGCGCCGTGGTGCGCGAGGAGGGCTATGACCACGTTTTTGTGTCAGAGTCTCCAACCCGTTTTCGCCTCACCGTGGTCAAACTCGGCCCCGAGAGCAATGGCGTGCGGCCGGTGCTTTCCGGGTTGGAGCCAGGCACGTTGATCGTGACCGACCAGGCCTACCACCTCAACAACGAGCGGAAAAAACGCCTTGGTGGCGGCTAAGGGAACATTTCAGCAATGATTCGTGCCATCGTTCGCACCGCTTTGGGACAACGCATGATCGTTGTCGTGCTGGCGGTTGTATTGCTCATTGCCGGGATCATTGCCGTGAATCGCCTGGCCGTCGATGCCTTTCCCGATGTGACGAATGTTCAGGTCCAGATCGCAGCGGAAGTCCCGGGCAGATCACCAGAAGAAGTCGAGCGCTTCGTGACTGTCCCCATCGAGATCGCGATGACGGGGTTGCCAGGTTTGAGCGAGATGCGCTCCCTCAATCGCAACGGTGTCGCTGTGCTGACCCTGGTCTTTACCGACAAGACAGATGTTTACTTCGCGCGCCAGATTGTCCTGGAGCGGCTTATCGAGGTCATGGGCCAGATGCCGGTGGGGGTAACCCCCGTATTGGGGCCGGTCTCGACGGGCCTGGGTGAGGTTTATCAGTACACGCTGGAACATCCCTCGGCGGGCAATCGGCCGCTGACTGTGGAGGAACTGACGGAGCACAGGATCATTCAGGATTGGGTGGTGCGTCCCATGTTGCGCAACGTCCCGGGGGTTGCAGAAATCAACACCATGGGGGGCTACGTCCGCGAGTATCAGGTCCTGGCAGATCCCCAGCGATTGCGCCATCACAGGATTTCACTCCAGGATGTTTATGCAGCCCTGGCGCGCAACAATGCCAACTCCGGCGGCGGGCAGCTCCCGGTCTATGCCGAGCGTTACCTGATTCGTGGTGTTGGCCTGATCAGCAGCCTGCAGGACATTGAAAACATCGTGCTCAAGGAAGTGGCGGGCACGCCGATTTTTGTGCATGACGTGGCTGAGGTCAAACTGGGGACCGAGGTGCGTCAGGGCGCCGTCGTCAAGAATGGCGTGACGGAATCGGTTGCGGGGATCATCCAGATGCAGCGCGGCGGCAACGCTCGCGAAATCGTGACACGCATCAAAGAGAAGGTGGCCGATATCAACAATCGCCATCTGCTCCCGGACGGTCTGCAGATTGTCCCCTTCTATGACCGGACCAACCTGGTGGATGCGGCTCTTTCCAATATCGCCAAGGTACTCATCGAAGGCGTCCTGCTGGTGATCGTCGTGCTTTATGTGTACCTCGGCGATGTGCGCTCATCCATCATTGTCACGGCCACGCTTGTCCTGACTCCCCTGCTGACCTTCATCGTCATGAACCAGTATGGCCTTACCGCCAACCTCATGTCGCTGGGAGGGCTTGCCATCGCGATAGGCATCATGGTGGACGGATCCGTGGTCGTCGTGGAAAACGCCTTTGCCCGGCTGGGAGAGCCTGCAGAGAAGAAGCCTTCCAAGGCCAGGGTGATTCTGGATGCGGCCTCCGAAGTGGGGAAACCCGTTCTTTTCGGCGTAGGCATCATCATCCTGGTGTTCATGCCGCTGCTGTCCCTGCAGGGGATGGAAGGCAAGATGTTTGCTCCGCTTGCAATCACCATAGGCATTGCATTGAGCATATCGCTCATCCTGTCATTCACCCTTTCCCCCGTGTTGTGCTCATACATTCTCAAGGGGGGCGGTGAGCATGACACGCCCCTTGTGGCGCGCCTTAAGACGCCATACCTGAAAACTCTCAAGTGGGCCCTCGGCCATCCGCGCCAGGTGATTGTCTTCGCCGTTGTGGCATTGTCAATCAGCGTGTTCCTCTTTCAGTTCCTGGGGAAAGCATTTATCCCCATCATGAAGGAGGGGGCCATTACGCCAGTCATCACCCGCGCGGCCAACATCACCCTTGATGAGTCGGTGAAGCTGGAATTCGAAGCGCTCAGGCGCATTGCCGCGATTCCGGGCGTCGACATGGTGGTTTCCCGCCTTGGGCGAGGGCAATCGGCCGCCGACCCGGGTCAGCCCAACGAATCGGATCCTATCGTCTCGCTCAAACCGGCAAAGCAACGCGAATTCAGCCAGGACCAGATTGCGGACAAGGTGCGCAACGCATTGCACACGTTGCCCGGACTTGAAACGGCCATTTCACAACCCATTGCTGCACGGGTGGACGAAATGGTCTCTGGCGTGCGCTCTCAGGTCGCTGTCAAGATTTTTGGAGATGACATTAACCAATTGCGTCAATTGGGAAACCAGATCGGACGCGTTCTGGGTGGCATGCACGGGGCCACCGATTTGCGCATCGAGCAGGTGACGGGGCAGAACTACCTCACGCTGGTCATCGACCGCGAGGCCATTGCGCGTTACGGCCTGAACGTGGAAGACGTCAACAACGTCATCGAAATCGCCAATGGGGGTCGTGTGGCAACGCAGGTCTATGACGGGGAGCGGCGTTTTCCCCTGGTGCTGCGCTATCCCGCATCGTACCGTGACAGCATTGAAGCGTTTGAAAGCATTACGCTCAACTCGCCCGGCGGTGCTCTGGTACCCCTTAGGGAACTGGCAGATATCAAGATAGTGGACGGGCCATCGCAAATCTCGAGGGAGTCCGGCAAGCGACGGCTGGTGGTGGGGGTCAACGTGGAGGGCCGCGACCTGGGTGGGTTCGTCCAGGAGGCGCAGGACAGAATCGCCAGTCAGGTGAGCCTTCCCCAAGGGTATGTCCTGGATTGGGGCGGTCAATTCGAAAACATGCAACGTGCCATGGCGCGACTCATGATCATCATCCCGGTCACGATCCTGGCCATTTTCTTTCTGCTTTTTGTGCTGTTCAACTCGATCAGGGTGGGGACGCTGATCATCCTTGTCTTGCCCTTTGCATCCATTGGCGGCGTTCTGGGTTTGTTTGCAATGGGCGAGTACCTGTCCGTGCCAGCGGCGGTGGGTTTCATCAACCTATGGGGCATCGCAGTGCTCAACGGCGTGGTGCTCGTGTCCTTCATTCGTCAGTTGCGCGATGAGGGTATGTCCACCGAAGAGGCCGTATATCATGGGTGTCAGAGCCGTTTTCGCCCTGTGATGATGACGGCCAGTGTGGCCATGCTGGCGCTGTTGCCGATGCTTTTCTCCAGCGGCCCGGGTTCGGAAGTCACGCGGCCCCTTGCCGTAGTAGTGATCTTTGGTTTGCTGTCGTCCACCTCGCTGACATTGCTGGTTCTGCCCGTGCTCTACCCATACTTTGAGGACCGACCCGCCGAAATTACTGGCTGAGTCGCAAGTTCTTGTAAAAAAATGTTTCCCCTGGCCGTTTTGTTGCCAATTGGCGACGCGGTCAATCTTATGGGAATCAATCCGCTTGGTTGGAACATCCGCATGGTCGTCGCCATTTGGCGACTCATCAGGCCTTGTCGGCTTCCGAAGTGTGATTACAATTGGCCCATCCCATTATGAGTCAATGCGAATCGACACAATGATTCACAGCTTTCAGCCGGCAACACCCTTTGAGTTTGGATTTTTGATGCGCATCGCCACGGCCCTGCTATTTGCAGCTCTGGCAGGCGAAGGCCTTTGGCATTTTGCAAGGCTTCCGCGCATCACAGGTCATGCATTGGCCGGACTGGTGTTGGGTCCCTTGGGTCTGGGCTGGTTCAGCTCGGTGGATTTTTCCTACTTCAAGGTGCTGATTGATCTTGCCTTGTCTTTGCTGCTTTTCGAGCTTGGGATTCATGTGCATCTGCGCTGGTTGCGGGATAACCCCTGGGTAATTATTTCCAGCCTGCTGGAATCCACGCTGACCTTCTGTGCTGTCTTTGCCATGTTGACCCTGACCGGGAATGACGCAAGATTGGCGGCCAGCGTTGCAGCCATTGCCATTGGAACGTCACCTGCCATCGTCATGCGCGTGGTGGCAGAAATGCGGGCCCAGGGCCAGGTGACACAACGGCTCTTCGTGCTTTGTGCGCTTAACATGACCTATTCGGTCGTTGCATCCAAGCTGTTGATTGGGGGGCTGCATGGTGCATTCAAGGGTGATTGGCTCATCGCCGTGGTTCATCCGCTCTATCTGTTGCTGGGATCCCTTGGGGTAGGGGCAGCGCTGGCGTTATCGTTCAAATTGCTGCGCAATCTGTTTGCCCTCTCGGATGAGCAGGGCGTTGCGGTACTGTTTGGACTTTTACTGCTGGTGCTGTCATTTTTGGAAATCCTGTCCTTGCCGGTCGTTCTGGCCCCCTTGCTGGGCGGCATGATGGTGAAATACCTTGATCCGCGCCCGCATCTGTGGCCCAGGCATTTTGGGACTGCGGGCACCATTCTGATCATCATGCTTTTTGTTTTGACGGGTGCAACGCTGACTTGGGGGGATGTGGCTACTGGGGGTGGGGTAGCCTTGACGTTGCTCGGCATCAGATGGTTGGCCAAAAGTGCCGGGGTAATGCTGATCGGGCCCGTCAGCGGCCTGAGCCTGCGCCAATCCCTGGGTCTGGGATTGGCCCTGATCCCCATGTCGGCGGTGGCCTTTCTCCTGGTGGAAGACTTAAGGTCGCTCTATCCTGAATTCGGGAACAGGGTAGGTGCCATCGTCCTGAGCATGCTTGCGGTCATGGAGCTGGTGAGTCCCATCGTGATGCAATGGGTGCTTCGATTCACCGGTGAGACTGGAAAGGAGCGAACCTCGTGACGCTGGGCATATTCGCATCATCCCCACCGCTGACACTGGGTGTCGAACTTGAAATGCAAATCGTTAACACACACGATTATGACTTGGTCTCTTCGGCTCCAGACCTGTTGCGCATGCTCTCAAAAAAGAAGCAGCCCTGGGACGTCAAACCCGAAATCACCATGAGCATGATTGAAATGGCTACCGGGGTCTGTGTTAGCCATGCCGAGGTTCTGGAGCAGCTGGCCGAAATCCGCGATGGCATGGTGGCCTGTGCGGACCGTTTGAATGTCGGGGTCTGTGGTGGTGGAACCCACGGCTTCCAGCACTGGGGTGAGCGCAAGATTTTCGCCACCCCCCGGTTTGATCACATTTCAGACCTTTATGGTTACCTCGCGAAGCAGTTCACCATTTTTGGCCAGCATGTCCATGTGGGCTGTCCGGACCCCGATTCGGCACTTTATACGCTGCACGCCCTGTCGCGATTCGTTCCGCATTTTATTGCGCTGAGCGCAGCCTCTCCATTTGTGCAGGGGCACGATACGGGGTTTCAGTCTGCGCGCTTGAACTCCGTTTTCGCTTTCCCTCTGAGCGGCCGTGCTCCCTTTGTGGAGACCTGGGAGGATTTTTGCCGTTACTACGAAGGGATGACGGCTACCGGCATCGTCACGAGCATGAAGGATTTTTACTGGGACATCCGGCCCAAGCCAGAGTACGGCACCATTGAGGTTCGGGTTATGGACACGCCCCTGACCATTGCGCGCGCTGCCCAGTTGGCCGCATTTATTCAGTCACTCGTGCGCTACCTGACCCTGGAGCGCCCATTTGCCCTGAGCGAAAAGGACTACCTGGTCTATACGTTCAATCGCTTCCAGGCTTGCAGGTTTGGCTATGAGGGTGCTTATGTGGATCCGCAATCCAACGAGCACCGAACGCTTTCAGAAGAAATTCTGGCCACATTCGACAAAATTGAGCCTCACGCCATTTTGCTTCGCGCCGACGAGGCCTGTGCCGCGCTACGCCAGGACGTTATGGGCTTGCGCAGTGATGCAGCTTTGCTTCGCAAGGAATGGCAGGATACGGGGTCGCATTCTGAAGTCGTGCAAAGGCAATGCCAGCGCTGGCGCACTTGAGGAAACGCGCTCCGCGTGCAGTGATGCCCAAGTTTCCTTGCGCCCGGTACGGCTAAACGGTAGAATGCACAGCTTCGTAGGCGCGTAGCTCAGCTGGTTGCACCACCTTGACATGGTTTATGAGGTTGTTATTAGACCGCATTACTTATTGAAGTATAAGTGTATTTACATACATAACCATATTAGTTCTGACAAAAACGTATAAAACCGTTTGTAAAAGTAGTAGTTATGTTGTGCAACAATATACGATGATGTCCTGAACACCACCTTTAGCTGAGGGGGGTATGTTCAAGCTAAACAAGCATCGTAAACTGCGATTCAATGAAGTTTCATTTTTTCTATGACTAGCCTAGTAATCGACCGTGTCTTCAGCGGGTTTGCCAAGCGCCGGACAATGGATGCCGCCCTGTTCATGGTTTTTTCCAATCCAGGATCAATATTTCATAGCTGACATTGCAGGGTGTGCCCAAATAATTCATGGCTCTCCGCATGGCTGCAGTGGGCAGTTGCTTGTAGTCCCTGACTGGGATGGCTGCACCGATCGCTTTTAGGGATCTCAGAAACGCTCTGGAATCGTCGTAGGTCATGGTGATGAGATGTGAACCAACCTGCATCTGGGGCAACACATCTGTCAGAGCTTGTGCTGTGGGGTAATCGGGAGTTCCTGCATGGTAGCCCGCGTCTGCTACAGCACCGCGCCATTCGGTCAGGCTGGTCTGGCCCAGAGTGGTGATGAGCAGACGGCCACTGTGGGCTAGACACTCGGCCATTCGTTTCACCGCGCTGGGCAGATCCTCAAACCATTGGGCTGCCAGATTCGAGACAATCAGATCAAGACTGCCTGCGGGCAGATCAGGGGCTTCGCCATCTATGACGCGGAACTCGGCGTTGGCGGTTGGGAATTGGGCGTGTGCAGTAGCCAGCATGGCTGGAGCGATATCCGAGATTATCCAGTTGCCGGGCAGATGGGGCAATAATAAGCGAGTCAGTCCACCTGTGCCACACCCGATTTCCAGGGCATTCGGCTGATTCCAAGCATATTTAAATATGCGCTCTGACAGTAATTGGGCAGCGCGCATCTGAAGCTCCGAAGATTTATCATAAGTAACACTTGCCTGATTAAAACTGTGGGCAATGCGCTCTCGTCTGATCATGTCGACCCATCTCCTTCGAGTGTCGCAGCAATATGGGAAGCTAACCAATCCGCATGTGTTAGGGGTATTAGATGTCCGCCTCCCTTAACGATGATCAGTGGGTTGCTGGAAAAGCAGGCACGGCTGTGGGATTCGGTGATGATCGGGTCCGATGCTCCGCAGATGGCTAAAACCGGACAATCCATACGGGAAAATTGTGCCCGCGTATCCCAATCCGACAACCATTCCAGCCCCTGTGAGAGCATGTCCTGGTCAAACCCTTGGATGATTGGATGGGTCATGCCACAGCGGCGCAAAAAACGGTCTAGAACGCCGTTCATGTTCTCACGCAAACGGAATTTCATTTGTTCCAGAAGTAGGGGTGCGACACCCGGAAAGTGGTCCGAACGTGTAAAACGGGTAAAGCCGCTGATGGACACCAGTCCGGCCCAGGGGAGGGGCAGGTGGCGTATTGCCCACATGACCCCCAGGGAGTGGGCAATGACCAGGGGATTGCTAACGACAGGCTTGTCGGGTGCCCCCCTAAATCCCAGGTCTGCAAGCCGTGGGGTAACTCCAGGCAACCTGCTGATGATCGGAGACCAGAGTTCTGGCCCCATGCCCCAACCGTGAATAAACACAAGTGAGCTCATTCAGGTAGCCCATAACCCTTTTCCAGAAAGAGGTTGAGACAGGCATCAACTACTGTTGCGTCGTATTTTACATCTCGATAGGCGGAGATCTCTTTCAGGGCATGTTCGATGTTCTGCCCCGGGCGATAGGGTCGGTGCGAGCTTATGGCTTCAATCACGTCGGCGCCAATCGTGCCACTTAACATGGCTCTGCTTCCCACAGTATTTTTTCAAGAAATTCCTTGTGGGAGTAG
>JAJZEH010000065.1 GCA_021805725.1 Pseudomonadota bacterium
CGGTACGATCTACGAGCTCCTGTCGGCGCCGATTTCCTACGTTGAAATCGTGCTGAGCTACGTTGGCGCCGCAGCCACAAAGTCGATCATGCTTGGGCTGATCATCCTTGCGACCGCCTACCTGTTCGTACCTTTGCATATTGACCATCCATTCTGGATGATCTTGTTTCTGGTGCTCACGGCAGTTACCTTCAGCCTGATCGGATTCATTATTGGAATATGGGCCGATGGGTTCGAAAAGCTGCAAGTGGTGCCCCTGTTGATCATCACTCCGCTCACGTTTCTTGGTGGCAGCTTTTACTCCATTGATATGTTGCCGCCATTCTGGCAGACCGTTGCTTTGTTCAATCCTGTGGTCTATCTGATCAGCGGATTTCGCTGGAGCTTTTACGGCCTGTCTGATGTCAGTGTTGTTTTGAGCCTGGGCATGGCATTGTCTTTTCTGGTCGTTTCGCTGGCCATTGTGGCCTGGATATTCAAGACGGGGTACCGGCTCAAGACCTAGAGGCTGTCGCATCTGGCACAGCAGTGGCGCTCCATCAGATTAAAGATGCTTTTTGAAGAATGCCATGGTTCTTGTCCAGGCCAGTTCTGCCGCCGCTGCATTGTGTTTTAAGTAGGCCAGCTTTTTTGAGTCGGCCTCTTCATTGGCAAAGGCATGCTTTGCATCGTAGCGATAAAACTCAAAATCGACAGAAGCGGCTGTCAGCTTCTTCTCCAACGCATCAACGCCATCAATTTTGAACACGTCGTCATGAATGGCCCAGTGTCCCATCATGGGGGCATGAATTTTGGAGGCGTCAACATAGTCCAGGGGTGGGTAGCCATACCAGACCACCGCAGCGTCCAGGTCGGGTACGAAAACACTTGAAAGCAGGGTTAATGCGCCACCCATGCAAAAACCCGTGATGCCGACTTTCCGGGTGCCAAGCCCCTTCAAATATTGAACGGCACCGGAAATATCCTGACTGGCTGCATCACCAAAATCCAGCCCGTTCATCAAATGAGTGGCTTCGTTTTCTTCCAGCGCCAATTTGCCACGATACAAGTCAGGAACCAACGCCAGGTAACCTGCCGCCGCCAATCTGTCAGCGACGGCCTTGATTTGATCATTCAAGCCCCACCACTCCTGTATGACCACGATTCCCGGTGCATTTTCATGATTCACGGGTTTTGCGAGATATGCTTTCGCGGTCTGACCATCTGGTCTTTTATAGGTAATCATCGAGTCCATTTCATTTCCTTGAGTTTCATTTGCATTACAATTTTCATAATGGCTTTGCCATGGTCAGGTGGCGGATCATGGCAATGTGTAATATACCAGCTTCAACAAACTCACTACCAACGGGCAGGAAACCGAATCTGGCGTAAAACGCTACAGCCCCCACTTGGGCATTCAGCGCCAGCGTTTGCACCCCATGCGCTTCGGCAGTTTCAATCAATTTGCCCAGCAACGCAGTCCCGACACCTTGGCCGCGCCATTCAGGTAATACGGCCATGCGGCCTATGTGACCGTCGGGCAGAAGCCGGCCCGTACCGATGACCTTCCCATTTCTGTCGAACGCCAGAGCGTGTTGTGATACCGCATCAAACGAGTCACATTCCAACGCCACCGGTACCCCTTGCTCTTTTACAAACACTGTCATTCGCACCTGCATCGCCCGCTCAGACATGTCGTTCCATGAACCCACAAGAACGTTAAATGCGTCTCTGAACTCATTCATATTCGTCATATTTGCATTGCTGGTATAATGCTTGCGCGCTATTGCTTCAGCCTCGATAGTCCGCTACAGATTCCTGTTTGTTATTTTCTTCGTCTGCCTAAGACTGGCGCCCAACAGGGCGACAGGCCGATGTTATTCATAAAAGGTTAATATGTCATTTGCAACTCTCGGCTTGTCCGAAGAAATTCTTCGAGCCATTTCCGAGCGGGGTTATACAGAGCCTACACCCATCCAGGCGCAGGCCATTCCCGTAGTGCTGTCCGGCCGTGACCTGCTTGCGGGCGCGCAGACGGGCACCGGCAAGACTGCCGGCTTTACGCTACCCATTCTGCAGCGTCTTTCTGTTGCAAAGAATGCACCAGGCAAGGCGCCGATCCGGGTCCTGGTTCTGGTTCCCACGCGTGAGCTTGCGGCGCAGGTGGAAGAGAGCGTCCGCGAGTACGGAAAATACCTCAAGGTCAGTTCGATGACCATGATAGGTGGGGTAAACATTAATCCTCAGATTACGCGCCTGAAAGGCCGCGTGGATATTCTGGTTGCCACTCCCGGGCGTCTGCTCGACCATGTGCAGCAGAAGACGGTCATGCTGTCGGGTGTGGAAATCCTGGTGCTGGATGAAGCTGACCGCATGCTGGACATGGGCTTTATCCGCGACATCAGGAAAATTCTGGCACTGTTGCCAAAGCAGCGCCAGAACCTGTTGTTTTCTGCCACGTTTTCTGACGAGATCAAGACGTTGGCAGATGGGTTGCTCGACAATCCGGCATTGGTCGAAGTGTCACGCCGCAATACAACTGCCGAGTTCATCACCCAGAAAATCTATCCGGTGGACAGGGAACGCAAGAAGGATTTGCTCGCCAAGCTCATCAAGGAAAACAACTGGTTTCAGGTGCTGGTGTTTACGCGAACCAAACACGGTGCAAACAATCTTGCCGAATACCTCACCAAGCAGGAGATTCCGTCGCTTGCGATTCATGGCAACAAGAGCCAGGCTGCGCGCACTCGCGCGCTATCGGAATTCAAGTCTGGCAAGCTGCAGGTGCTGTGCGCAACGGACATCGCTGCGCGCGGCATTGATATCATCGAATTGCCGCATGTGGTGAATTTCGAGCTGCCCAATGTGGCGGAAGACTACGTGCACCGCATTGGACGCACCGGCCGTGCAGGCAACGAGGGTGAAGCCAGTTCGCTGGTATGCGTGGATGAGCATAAGCTGCTCAAGTCCATCGAACGCCTGACCAGGTTTGAAATCCCTGTGGTGCAGACGCCTGGTTTTGAACCCGATCCGCGCATCAAGGCCGAGCCTATCGTGAACGGACAGAATCGCGACCGTGGCGCAAAAAGTCAGAAGCGTCGTAGTCAGTCCAGCCAGCCTGCGGTCAGGCAAGGCGCAGGTCGCAACGCAGCGCAGCCAGTGCCTCGGGCGGGCGGGCGAGGACGTTAGGCAGCCTCGAATGTGTAGCGCCAATTCCGGTTAATTCGGGGTTTGTCCGGATGGGGGATGGCTGCCATGCCACTCGGTGAATGATTTCCACTGCTGCCTGGTTTTTGCTGCCATTTCCATGGCCGCATCCAGCATCGCTGCAGTCAGGTCGTCTTGTTGTGCCAAGGCAATGAGCGCATCGGCATTGGCCGAACCGGATCGCCCGGCTGCACGGAGTTGATCCCAAGCCAGGATCCGCCCCATGGTGTCCGCAACTTCTTTGAGCCGTTCCAGTTTCTTGCCCCATTCGCCAATGGCCACCCGATCCTCCGAAGGCTGTAATCCCTTCAGGATGCAAGGCAGTCCGGCCAGTTTCACCGGGTGGAGAAAGGCATGATCGATGGCTTGCATCCTTTTCTGGACGGCAACCACACGGCTGGCTTCATCGGGCCAGGCCGGCTGCTTGATGCCATGACGGGCGAGGTGGGGTGCCATCGCCGACGGCTTGGCTTCCTTGATGTCAAGCAAGTAGTTGCCATCGGGACTGCCTTTGCCTTCAACCAGTACTACAAAGCGCTCTACACCAAGACTTCCAGTACCTGCAATGCGTCGCCCGACATCCAGAACCTGAAAAAAGGATGGGTTGGGTTGTGCGGCAGCAAAACGGTCCATGAACGCTGTGACCATCCTCTTTTGAGCATCAGAGGCCGGCAGCGCCTTCATGCCGTCAATTTTCAAACTGCGTCTCTGTCCCTTGCGAATCGTCCGCTTGTCCAGGAAAACGGCCCGATCGCGCCCCTGCAACGTGGTCAACAACTTATTGACGAGGCCCCCCGTTGTTTCCCGCTCAACCCACAGAGGCTTGCCGTTGAGAAGGGCGCTACGGTAGCCATCCAGACAGCTCTGGCTGACAGCCAGCGTTTCGGCATGTGAAGCATGAAGGGCATCAGTCGCGCACTGGATGCTGGTCAACAGGCGAACGACATCCCAGGTACAGGGGGCCAGAGCAGCCTCATCGTAGTCATTGATGTCAAAGTACACAAGCCGGTTGTCACCCTTGTAGCTGCCGAAATTCTCGAAATGAGAATCGCCACAGCACCATGCCAGGGGCGCCTCGTGAAACAGGGGAGAGTCGGGCAGGGTATCGTAGAACAAATGACAGGCACCGCGCAGAAATCCAAAAGGGTTCAGGGCCATCTTGGCGTACTTCAAAGCCAATCGTTCCGGATCGCGGCCTGCGTTATGGTTGCATATCTCGTCAATGATAGGAGATAAATGCTGCGAAGGATTCTTGATCACGATGTTACGTTGTCCGGGTCGTGTCGCGGACTGCCCGGTGACGCGCCAGAAATGTGTCGAGTTGGTTGGCGAATGCCTTTCGGTCTCTGTGAGAAAGGGCATCCGGGCCGCCTGTTTTCACGCCGCTGCCGCGCAATTGATCCATGAAGTTGCGCATGGTGAGCAGCGCTTCAATCGTATCGCGCGTATAGATCTCGCCGCGTGGATTGAGTGCGTGGCCACCCTTTGCAAGTACGTCTGATACCAGGGGAATGTCCGCCGTAATGACCAGATCGCCCGGTTGCAGGCGTTTCACAATCTCATTGTCCGTCACGTCAAATCCGTGATGCACCTGAAGCGCTCGAATATGGTGTGAAGGGGGTGTATGCAGCAGGGTATTGGCCACCAGCGTGGTGGTAATCGCTGCACGTTCGGCAGCGCGGAAGATGATGTCCTTGATGACGCCAGGGCATGCGTCTGCATCAACCCAGATTTGCATGAGGCCCTCCGTTATGTTGTGTGCCTGGAATTAGCCAGACTATAAACGCTATTACGCCGCTGAAACAACCCATGGGTGAAGTGGATTTTGATTCTCGCCGGAGAATGTTTTAGAATGGTTCTTCTTGATGCCTTCTTTAGTGACATGACCACATCATGCCCTCGATTTCTGATTACTTGAATGCAGCTCCTGGGTGCAATCGTTGCAGTGATCTTGAACCGCTCACTTTTGACTTTTCCTATGCATATCAGCCGATAATCGACTTTCCCAATAGAAAAATTTTTGCGCATGAGGCCCTGGTTCGCGGAATCAATGGGGAATCCGCCGCTTCCGTGCTGGCCATGGTCAACGACGATAACCGTTACCTCTTTGATCAAACCTGTCGCGTAAAAGCCGTTGAAGGTGCTGCCAGACTGCAAATTCCTGAATTTCTGTCCATCAACTTCATGCCCAATGCAGTGTACGAACCGGGGGCCTGCATACGCTCAACTTTTGAGGCGGCACAACGGCACAATTTTCCGAAGGAAAGAATCATTTTCGAAGTGGTCGAGGGTGAAAACATTATCGACAGGCCGCATCTGGTCAACATTTTCAAAGAGTACAGACGCTTCGGCTTCAAGACGGCAATCGATGACTTTGGTGCAGGTTATGCCGGTTTGAATTTACTTGCTGAATTTCAACCTGACATCATCAAGATTGACATGGACCTGGTCCGCGACATCAATGATATCAAGTCCAAGCAAGCGATTGTCGAAGGAATTATTCACATTTGCCAAAAGCTGGACATCATGGTTCTGGCAGAGGGCGTAGAAACAAAAGCCGAGCGTGATTTTTTGGTGGCGCGGGGGGTGAGCTATTTTCAGGGGTATTTTTTCTGCAAGCCCGCATTTGAAGCCGTGGGAAAAGTCGATCCTGCCGCGTTTCTTTGAAGCGTGACGGCAACCCGCAAAAAAACCCGCTGATTGCAAGGAGTCACCGTCACCACCTGTGCCTATTTCCAGGACTGCAGTCTCCATTCCAGGAAATCTTCGCGTATGTCCCCACCTCTGTCCTCGATCAGGTAAGACCCCTCGCTACGACGGATGGCCCAACGGCCAATCTCGGGCACCAGCCAGATCGTCTCCGTACGTTCGCTCGTCAGCCTGAACACGAGTTCGTTGCTTTGATAGTTGATTTTGTTGGAAAATTTTAGCGCCGTGAATTTTCCTGCTGGGGTAATGATCTCTTCCCAACCTTCTACGGTCATGCTGACCAACCAGTCATAATCAAAAGATGATTGGTTCATGACGCGGTAGCGGTCGTGAAACTGCTTTGACCAACCCGGTTTCATTTCCTGTGGCCAAAGCGGCAAGGGGCTGGTAAAGATCGGTACCGGGTTCCAGTGTGGATCCTGCATGATCATGCCCCAGGGGCCCTGTATTTCATCAGGCAAGACGCCAGCAATGTCGCTGGAACGCTGGATATGGATATTGTCCCCCACCGAGACCACTTTTTCCGTGACTACACCGCGGTCTTGTCCGCTATAAACGTCCGTGAGGGTATAGACCCATTCCTGTCCTGGCTGGGGTGGGCGCATGCCCGGTATCACGGCAGGACCCGTGACGAGTTTTTCTTTCGGGCTGGGTATGGAGGGGGTAGCGCAGGCAGCGGGGAGGGCGGCCAGAAAGAGCAGTAGGGTGCGTTTACGCAGGTCCACCTCGGGTACCGCGAGCGGGGAGTGATGAGTTTCTGGCAGGTTCATGAGAAGCGTCTCCGATTGATCCGGACGATATTATGAACCTTTTATGAAGAAACCAGCAGGCTAGTTGCTTTGTCACGCAACACTTTGTAACGACTGGGCCCCGCATCACTGCAGGGCCCCAGGTCGTAGAATGCGGTGCTGCTTGAGACGGACTTATTTATGCCAGGTTGCATTGTCCAGAAAAGTGACGACAATCGCAAAACCCACAATCAAGAACAGTTCTGTCCAGGCCATTGAATCCATTTGAATCCCCCCTTCATCGATCGGATAAACGGCAACACTTGCTGCTTTTTGTAGCGCTGCCTCGGTTTGAAACGATACTGATTTCAGGAAGTCACATTTTGATCTAGATCAAATTTTCTTCATTTTGTGCAATGCGATATAAAACAATGTGTTAAACGCATCTTTCGAGCCGGAATCAGGTTTTAACAGGGCGCAGAGGGGTGGTGGTTCAGGGCGTGGCTCATTCCTTTACAATCCAGGGTCCCCCTGATGTGGAGCAGGATGTTCGCGCAGAATCTCTGCGCGCGTACGGCGGTAAATCTCGCTGTGGTTTCCGCCCAGGGCGAGTGCCTGCTGGATGGCTGTTACGGCCTCGGGCCATTGTCGTGTACGTGCATAGGCCTGGGCCAGGTTGTTGAAGGCGTCGCCGGCATCTGGATGCGCCGATGCTGCATCATGAAAATAGCGCACGGCTTCGGTGTAATGCCCGGAATCGTAGGCAATGTTTCCCAGCCCCATGAGGGCCATGAGACTGTTGGGCCAGCGCTTGAGGCCTGCTTCGTAAGCGGTTTGGGCCACGTCAGGGCGGATCCCCTCAAGGGCTGCAATCTGCTTGAGGTATTGCGCCTCTGAAGCACTGGCCGGAATATGGTCCGGAACGGTCGAGACGATGCCCCAGCGGCCGCTTTCTGCCCAACTGCGATCAAACTGGGCCAGCGACATTTGCAGGGCCATCGCCGGGCCCGAGTGCAGGGTGACCAGCCCCGCAGGGCGCTCGTAGCCCACCACGACCGCAAAATGCCAGTCACCTTCGAGTGCGCCAATCTTCTGCAGGATCAGTACCGGTTGCCCGGCGGCCACTTCCTCGAAGAGCGCGGCGAGGGTGGGGTCGATGCGGTAGGGTACGCGTCCTGCATGACGGGTGGCTCCGACCAGATCCATTTGCAGCGTGCCCTTGAGCGCCGGCGTGTAAACCTGCGGAATCAGGGCTTCAGGAGTGGTCTTCACCCCCGAATAGCTCAGTATCGTGGCGAGGGCGGCGGGGCCGCACAGCGAGGCCTGTTGGGGGAAGAAGGGGACGCCCTGGACCTGAGCAGCCTCCGGCAGGCTGGCGGGCAGATCCGTTGTTGCATCGGGCCCCCTCAAACTGGCGCAGCCGGAAAGCGTGAGCAGGGACCACAGCAGCAGGCTTCCCGGTTTCAATGGCATGGGAGATTACAGTATCAGCACCAGCAGGATCGCTGCCAGCAGGATGATGATGATGTCGTTGTTGGTCAGGCTGGAAAAATTGCCGCCGGCCGGCAGGGCATTGATCTTCTGTGCCAGTTCGCGCGCTTCGGCATCGTTGAGCAGGGCGATGCGCTGGGCGGTAATGATGGCGCCCAATCCCAGCTCCTGCATTTTATGCTGCACATCCTCGCGGCTGATGAAGCCGTCAATGGTGGCCTTATTCTGGACAGTTTCGGCCTGCATGGACTGGTCCGTGCTGATCATCTCGGCCCGCGAGGCCGTGGGGGCCATAACGATGCCCAGGCTGAGAAGGGCGGCCAGCAGGGGTTTCATGTAGGTGTTTGGGTTCATTTGGACAATCTCCGAATAAAATGTGATTTTATCCCACATTTATCCAGAAACTCAAGCCAGTTTGAGGCGCACCTCCGGCAGCCCGGCAAAATGGCCTGCCACGAGGCCCGGGCTATCCATGAAATAAATTCCCGAGTAGCTGCCTGTGGTCACCCAGTGGCTGGCCTCCACTGGCAGGCCGCGTGCGGCACATTGCCGTACAAAGGGCGCCAGCAGGGTGCGCGGGTCACCGGCCGGGTTGCCCGTGGGGTTTTTTTCGCGCGCCACACCATTGACGGTCAACTGCAGCTGCGGGGAGATAAATGGAAAATCGGGGTCATAGGGCAATGTCTGCCCCACCACCAGAACGCCATGGTTTTGCAGATCGGCAAGCTTCAGGAAGTCAGGAAGGTCGGGCCAGCCTTGCAGGCGACTCGAGACGATCTCCAGCGTCGGGGCCATGTACTCCAGGGCCTCCAGTATTTCGGCGTCAGCGTAGGGTTCATCCCGGCGAGGAAAGCTGCGCTTGAACCGGAAGGCCATTTCCAGCTCGATGCCACAGACCGCATGTGCCGCAAGGGCAATTTCGGTTGCATCCGGCCGCATGCAGCAAGCCGGAATTGGTGAACCCAGCACCGCGCCCGCGGTGGGTGCAGTGCCCACTTTCCAGGCCACGACCGGGCTGCACAACCCCTGCAAGATTTCATGCTGGACACGATAGGCCGCATCCCGATCAGCGGGTACCAGAGTCGCATCGGGGGATACGCGTTGGTGTGTGCGAAAGGCATCGAGCAGCAGTGTGGCAAGCGTTGACATGGAATGAATCGGCTCAGTGTTGTTCTGACAAGATCAGGTCGCTCACGCGTTCGGCCATCATCATGATAGGCGCTGCGGTATTG
>JAJZEH010000003.1 GCA_021805725.1 Pseudomonadota bacterium
ACGCGCCCCGGGAATTCGCGCTCCTGCTGTTTGAGCCACTCCTTGATGGCGGCACGTTTGAGATTGTCCTGCGAGCCGCACAGATCGCACGGGATGATGGGAAATGCCTTATGGCGCGCGTAGGTGGCGAGGTCCTTCTCGGTACAGTACGCCAGCGGCCGGATCACGATGTGATGGCCGTCGTCCGTCACCAGCTTGGGGGGCATGGCCTTCAGGCGGCCGCCGTAGAACATGTTGAGAAACATCGTTTCGATGATGTCGTCCCGATGGTGCCCCAGGGCGATCTTGTTGGCGCCCAGCGCCTTGGCGGTGCGATAGAGCACGCCGCGGCGCAGGCGTGAGCACAGCGAGCAGGTGGTTTTGCCCTGCGGGATCTTGTCGCGCACGATGGAATAGGTGTCCGCCTCGATGATGTGGTATTCCACCCCGAGGGATTCCAGGTAGGTGGGTAGCACGTCGGCGGGAAAGCCGGGCTGCTTCTGGTCGAGATTGACGGCAATCAGGCGAAAGGACACCGGCGCACGGCGCTGCAGGTCCATCAGGATGGAGAGCAGGGCATGCGAATCCTTGCCGCCGCTCAAACAGACCATGACGGTGTCGCCGTCCTCGATCATCTGGTAATCGCTGATGGCGCGGCCCACGGCGCCGCGCAGCCGTTCCTGAAGCCGGATAAAAGTTGCCGAAGGGGGGCGTTCAACCGTTAACATGTGACCTTTTGCCGCAACACTGTCGAGATGCCGCCCATTCTACCGCACCCCCTGCAACCTGCACCGGAAGCCCTGGCCCATAGTGCGCGCCTGCGCGACGACATCAACCGGGTGATCCGGCAGTCGGGGGGCTGGATCGACTTTTCGCGTTTCATGGCATTGGCCCTGTATGCCCCGGGGCTGGGGTATTACAGCGCGGGTTCGGCCAAGCTGGGCAGCGGCGGCGACTTTGTCACTGCTCCGGAAATGACGCCGCTGTTTGGGCAAACCTGGGCCCGTGCGGTGTCCGCCACCCTGGACGAGCTGCGCGAGCAGCGCCCCGAAGTGCTGGAGCTGGGTGCGGGAAGCGGGCGTCTCGCGCGCGATCTGTTGCTGGCCCTGGCGGAGCAGGGGACGCTGCCAGAGCGCTATCTGATCCTGGAGGTCAGTGCCGACCTGCGCGCGCGTCAGGAAGCCCTGCTCGCCACATTGCCTGCCCCCCTGCGTGCGCGTGTCAGCTGGTGCGATGCCTGGCCCGAAACATTGGTGGGGGTGCTGGTTGCCAATGAAGTGCTCGATGCGCTGCCGGTGCATCGGGTGAGATGGCGCGGGGAAAGCTGGGCGGCAATGGGAGTGGCCCTGGCGGGCGAGGATTGGGTCTGGCAGGAACGCCCGTTGACTGATGCCCGACTTCTGGCCATGCTGCCCCCCACGGCAGGGTTGCCCGTGCCCTACGACACGGAAATCTGTCCGGATGCCGCAGCGTTGATGGCCAACCTTGCGCGCACCCTGCGGGCGGGCCGGGCATATTTCATCGATTATGGTTTTCCGGCACGCGAGTACTACCACCCGCAACGCCATGAAGGGACGTTGATGTGCCACATCCGTCACCACGCGCATGGCGACCCCTTTGCCTACCCCGGGTTGCAGGACATCACGGCCCATGTGGACTTTACTGCCGTGGCACGCGCGGCCCTGAAGCACGGCCTCGCCCTCGAGGACTACGGCACCATGGCCCGCTGGCTCATCGATGCGGGCCTGCTGGAAGTGCTGGGCGCCATTCCCGTGACCGATGAAGCCCGTTATCTGCCTGCGGTCAGTGCCGTGCAGAAGCTGCTCAGTCCGGCAGAAATGGGGGAGCTGTTCAAGGTGCTGGTGCTGGGGAAGGGGCAGGGCTCGCCTGCCGCATGTGCCCTGTTGGGGCTGCCCTGAGGGGGCTTAACGGATTGCTGCGGCCACGGCCGCAAGGCGGGCCTGCCGGATGCGCTGCGGGATACGCTCTGGTGTCGCACGCGCTTCCTGCGCCAGTGCGCCTGCCGGTACTGAGAGGGCGGCCTGCAGGGCGCGGTTGAGGCGTTCCCACAGTGCCGGTTCATCCCCCTGCTCATGACAACAGGCATGGGCCGCCAGCATGGCCTCGAAGCGTTGCGGGCGGCGCAGGGCGTCAGTCTGTTCGATGAGATGCAGGAGGGATTCGGCGGATGCCGTGGCGCTGTTGCTGATGGCCTCGCGATGTTCGCTGGTCATCCGTGCAAGATCGCGAATTTCCGAAGGAACCCGCAAACGCTCGCCCAGCTGTTGCAGTTGCTGGCGTCCGCCCTGCGCTGCTTGCTGCAACAGGGTCGCCGCCCAGGCAGCAAAACGGACAGGCAGGCCGTGACCGCGATACGCGGCGAGGTCCACGCTCGCCAGGGCGGCTGTCCCGTGCGCAGACCAGAAGGGCATGACCTCCGGCAGGATGCGGGGCAGGGCATGGCATTGCTCCAGCACCCGAAACAATTCGGAGGGCGTGGATTCCGAGAGTCCGCGGGCCAGTTCCTGCCAGACCCGTTCGGGCACCAGGGCATCCGCTTCGCCCTGCGCCACCATGGACTGCATCAGCGCCCGGGTGTCGTCGGCTACGGCAAAATGGAATGATTGCTTGAAGCGCGCGGCAAAACGGGCCACGCGCAGCATGCGTACCGGGTCTTCGGCAAAGGCGGGGCTGACATGACGCAGGCGGCGCTGGCGCAGGTCTTCCATGCCCCCGAAGGGGTCCACCAGGGCGCCATGGGCATCGCGCGCCATGGCATTGATGGTCAGGTCGCGCCGTTCCAGATCCTGCTCCAGCGTCACCTCAGGACTGGCATGAATGGTAAAGCCCCGATAGCCCGGCCCGGTTTTGCGCTCGGTGCGCGCCAGTGCGTACTCTTCGTGCGTCCTGGGGTGCAGGAACACCGGAAAGTCGCGTCCCACGGGCTTGAAGCCCTGCGCCACCATGTCTTCGGGCGTGGCTCCCACCACCACCCAGTCGCGATCCGTGACCGGAAGTCCCAACAGCTCATCGCGTACCGCGCCGCCCACGGCGTAGATCTTCATGGCTGGGAGGCGGGGTCGGGTTCGGAGCTGCGCATGGGGGTCATGCCCTGGATGATGCCCATGCGCTGATGCAGGGTGAGCGTGGGCTGGCCCAGCAGAAATGCATAGAGGGTGGTGTTGAACATGACGTGCTGGACGTAACCGCGGGTTTCGCTGAGCGGAATGGTTTCGATGAAGATGGCGGCGTCCTGGGGTTTGCCGGATACCCAGCGGAGTACCCGGTTGGGGCCGGCGTTGTAAGCCGCCGTGGCCAGGATGGGATTGCCCAGCTGGTTGAGCAGGTGACGCAGGTAATGGGTGCCCAGTTGCAGGTTGACGTCCACCTGGGTGGTCATGGCGGCGCGGAACTTTTTGAGCGGCACGCGCTGCGCCACCCAGCGCGCCGTGGCGGGCATCAGCTGCATCAATCCCATGGCCCCGGTACGCGAGCGGGCTTCAGGAAAAAAATGGCTTTCCTGGCGCACCAGCCCGTAAATCCACGCAGGGTCCAGCTGGTAGTGTTCTGCCTGTTGGCGCAGCTGGGGTTCGAAGGGCATGGGATAGCGCAGCGTGAAGTCCTGCTGGTCACCGGCGCGTTCAATGCTGTAGATGGCGCGATCCACCCACTGCTCGCGCTGTGCCAGGGCCGCGGCTGCAAGGTGCTGGCGCGGGGTGAGCGTGCGGTTGGCCGCCGTCCACTCGTACTGCGATTCCGGGTTGAGCGCCAGGCGGTGCAAGCGCAGCGCCCGCTCGAATCGCCCCTGCAATGCAGCGATTTCATCCGCAGCCAGCGGTTCGGGTGATGCGGGTGGGGTAAAGCGTGCGCCCAGATCTTCGAGGGCCATCAGACCGTAATAATGGGATTCCTGGGAGAGTGGGGTGAGCAGGGCCCGGGCCTCGGCGGCGCGGCCCAGGGCACTGAGGGCGTGGGCTTTCCAGTAGCGCCATACTGCCCGGGAGGATTCGTTGCTGCCCATGCTGTTGATGGTGGCCAGCAGTTCTTCCCAGTTTTCCTGGAGCAACGCCGCGCGCGCGCGCGCGGCACGCAGCGTGTCATCCATCAGCGACTCGGGCGCATTGTGAAACCACAGCAGGGCATTGGGGTGATGCAGCATCGTGCTCTGCCAGGCAATCTGCAACCAGCCGTGGGCCTGGTCGCGGGCCGGAAACGAGGCTGCCATGGTGCTCCACGTATCGGCGGCCTGTTGGGGGTGGCGGGCCGCCAGCTGGCTCAGGGCAAACAGGATCAGTTCGCGCCGGGGCGTGCTGTCGTCATGGGGGTTCCAGCCTTCCAGCACCTGGGCAGGGCGGGTGTAGGCCAGCGTCAGGTCGTCTTCACCCAGGCCCTGGAACGGCGGAAGGAAACTGTTGATGTAGCGTGCCAGCGGCAGATTGCTGCTGCTTAACGCCTGGCGCAGCGCCGCCCAGATGTCCTCGCGTGAAATGACGTTCTGCAGGGCCAACTGGCGAAAAACGGGGTCGCAACTGTCGGGCAGGGTTTTGCGGCCAAACCATAGGGTGCGCCCTTCGCGCATGGCCGCCTGGTCCTGTTTGCGCAGGCGCAGTTGCAGCTGGTCGCAGGCCACTTCGGGGTCTTCCAGTGCCACCGGGGTGACCTGGGCTGCAAAGGTGTCCCAGTCCTGTGCGCGGCCCAGGGCCTTGAGCCAGCTGATGCGCAGGGGGTCTCCCAGGGGGCTGGCGGGATGGCGGTCAAAGAAGGCCAGCACGTCGCCGGCAGGAACCGGGGTGGGCTGGCTCAGGCGTGCATCGAGCAGCCAGTAGAGCGCATAATCGGCCAGTGGGTCTTTGGACAGTTGTTTGTTGTACTTTTCCAGCGCCACGACGTTGCGCATCTGCCAGGCATCGTGAGCTGCCAGCAGGATGTCGTCAGGGGATTGGGCTTCTGCACCAGAGAAGGCCAGCAGCAGGGTCGCCGCGATGAGCGCACGGGCAAGCGCTAGAAAGTGCAACGAGTCGTCTCCGCATCAAGGAAGGGGTGAGGCGATTATAGGTCCAAAAAGGCAATCGGCGTATCATCCTCGTTTTGTACCTGATGAGGTTGCCCCCTTTCTTCATGGAGACAGACACCATGGCGTTTTCCAACCCCACCGTCCCCCGCAGGCTGCTGCACCGACGCAACATTTCCGTCGAGGGCTATCAGCGCGAGGACGGCCTTTTCGACATCGAAGGACACCTGGTGGACGTCAAGGGCTACGAGTTCCATGTGTCGGGCGGCAGCAAGCCTGCGGGAGAGCCGATTCACGACATGTGGCTGCGCATCACCATCGATGACAGCATGGTGATTCGCGAAGCGGAGGCCCGCACGGTGGCGCGCCCCTACCCCGGAACCTGCGAAAGCATTACGCCCCACTATCGCCATCTCGAGGGGCTGCGCATTGCCCCAGGTTTCACCAAGGCGGTCAAGGAACGCTTCGCCGGGGTGCGCGGCTGCACCCACCTCACCGAAATGATCGGGACACTGGCCACCGTGGCCTTTCAGACCCGCTACGGCTCGGCCGAGTCGGGCAGCGATCAGAAACCCCCGCACCTGGATGGCTGCCACGCGCTCGATACCCACGGGCCCGTGGTAGCCAAATTCTATCCCAAATGGTTTTCTCAAAAATCATAATGTTCTCTTGATGAATTTTGGGTAGAATCGGGGCTCCATTCCATGGGCTATCGGCTATCTGTAATTGGCTATGGATACCATTCACATGGATACCATCAACATTGATTAAAAGGCCAAGCAATGAAGATCCATGAGTATCAAGCAAAGGAGATTCTGCGGAAGTTCGGTGTCACCACGCCGCGCGGCATTCCGTGTTTCTCTGTGGAGGAGGCGGTGGCGGCAGGAAAGACCCTGGGAGGTCATGTCGCCGTGGTTAAGGCACAGATTCATGCCGGTGGACGGGGTAAGGGCGGCGGCGTGAAAGTCGCCAAATCTCCCGCCGAGCTCGAGACCTATGCAAAACAGATTTTCGGGATGCAGCTGGTCACGCACCAGACGGGGCCTGCAGGGCAGAAAGTTCGCCGACTCCTGATTGAGGAGGGTGCCGACATCAAGAAGGAACTCTACGTGGGCATGGTGGTGGACCGCGGTACCCAGCGCGTCGCCCTGATGGCCAGTTCGGAAGGTGGCATGGACATTGAAGAAGTGGCCGCCCACACCCCGGAAAAGATTCACACGATTTTCATCGACCCCACCAAGGGTCTGCTGGATGCCGAGGCGGATGATGTGGCGCTGAAGATTGGCGTGCCGCAGGCGCTGGTTCCCCAGGCGCGCACCTTGTTGCAGGGTCTGTATCGCGCCTTTGACGAAACCGATGCCAGCCTCGCCGAAATCAATCCCATGGTCGTAACGGGGGATGGGCGCGTGGTAGCCCTGGACGCCAAGATGAACTTCGATTCGAACGCGCTCTACCGCCATCCTGAAATCACGGCGTTGCGCGATCTGGACGAAGAAGACCCCAACGAGATCGAGGCTTCCAAGTACGACCTGTCCTACATCTCGCTTGATGGCAACATCGGCTGCCTCGTCAACGGCGCCGGCCTGGCCATGGCCACCATGGACATCGTCAAGCTCTACGGCGGCAGCCCCGCCAACTTCCTCGATGTGGGCGGTGGTGCCACCACCGAGAAAGTGACGGAAGCGTTCAAGCTGATGCTCAAAAACCCCGGTCTCAAGGCCATTCTGGTGAACATCTTCGGCGGCATCATGAAGTGTGACGTGATTGCGGCGGGTGTGGTTGCGGCGGCTCACGAAGTCAAGCTGGCAGTGCCCCTGGTGGTTCGTCTGGAAGGAACCAACGTGGAACTGGGCAAAAAAATTCTGGCGGAGTCGGGGCTTCCCATCATCTCCGCCGTCAACATGGCTGACGCCGCCGCCAAGGTGGTGGAAGCGGCGCGGGGGTGATATGTCAATTCTGATCAACAAAAATACCAAGGTCATCACCCAGGGCATTACGGGCAAGACCGGCATGTTCCACACCAAGATGTGCAAGGAATATGCATTCGGAGCGCAATGTTTCGTGGCGGGCGTCACGCCCAAGAAAGGCGGCCAGAACTACGAAGGCATCCCCATTTATGACAGCGTCAAGGAGGCCCGTGCACAGACTGGCGCCACGGTGTCGGTCATCTACGTGCCGCCACCCTTTGCCGCAGCTGCCATCGATGAGGCCGTCGAAGCAGGCATCGATCTTGTCATCTGCATCACTGAAGGCATTCCGGTGCGTGACATGATCCGCACGCGTTACAAGATGCAGGGCAGCAAGACGCAATTGATCGGGCCCAACTGTCCGGGTCTCATTACCCCGGACGAAATCAAGATCGGCATCATGCCTGGGCACATCCACAAAAAGGGCCCCATTGGCGTGGTTTCCCGTTCCGGCACCCTGACCTACGAAGCCGTAGGCCAGTTGCGTGAACTGGGTCTTGGTCAGTCCAGCTGCGTCGGTATTGGCGGCGATCCCGTCAACGGCATGAAACACATTGACGTCATGCGCCTGTTCAACGACGATCCCGAAACCGAAGCAGTCATCATGGTGGGCGAGATCGGCGGGGGTGATGAAGAAATTTGCGCCCGCTGGATCAAGGACAACATGAAGAAACCGGTCATCGGCTTCATCGCCGGGGTTACTGCCCCTCCTGGAAAACGCATGGGCCACGCAGGCGCCATCATTTCCGGCGGCAAGGGCACGGCTCAGGAAAAGCTGGCGGTCATGGAAGAATGCGGCATCAAGGTCACCAGGAATCCGGCCGAGATGGGCAAGACGCTCAAGTCCGTACTGTAAAAACGGGGGGGTGTTTGTGCCCCCTGTTGATCAAAAAGCGCCCTGCGGGGCGCTTTTTTTCAGGGTTTTCGGGGGCATTTTTCCCGCAGGCAGTCGGCGTAAAGTTGCAGCGAATGGTCGTGGATGGAAAACCCGCGTTCCTTCGCCACCTTGGCCTGACGCCTTTCGATTTCAGCATCGTAGAACTCTTCCACGTGGCCGCACTGGAGGCACACCAGATGATCGTGGTGCTCGCCGTGATTGAGCTCGAAAACCGCCTTGCCGCTTTCAAAATGGTGGCGCACCAAGAGGCCCGCCTGTTCAAACTGGGTCAGAACCCGATACACCGTGGCCAGACCGATCTCCATGCCTTCCTGCTGCAGGCGCCGGTATACCTCTTCAGCGCTCATGTGCCGGGTGTCAGAGTTTTCGAACAGGCCCAGAACTTTCAAGCGCGGCAGGGTGGCCTTGAGGCCGATGTCCTTGAGATCTTGCGGAGCGCTCATGGGGGCTAATGGTGGGTGAAGATGGGTTATTATAAGCGGATTGGACTGTACTGGATAACACAATGATTCGAACTGCCGCTGCACTGCTTCTGCCGGCCTTGTTGCTGGCGGGATGCTCCTCGTTGAGCATGCCCTCGATGCCGAGCTTTTCACTTCCCACCTGGGATGAATTGACTCAGCGCATCCCGAAGCTTTCTTCCATCAAGCCGTACACCCTGGATATCCAGCAGGGGGTGGTGATTGATGCGGAGATGGTCAGCCGCCTGAAGACGGGCATGACCCGTACCCAGGTGGGCTATGTGCTGGGCTCGCCGCTGCTGGCGGACCCCTTCCACGCCAACCGCTGGGATTATGTCTACTACACGCGCAAAAAAGGAAAAATGAGTCAGCCGCACAACCTGACGGTGTTTTTCAAGGATGACAAGATGGAGCGTTACGAGACGGACTATGACTTCCCGCCGCCCCCTGCCACCCCCGTGCCTGCAGTGGCCGCAACGCCTGCTGCCGAGACGCTGCCTGCGGCCACCCGGCCCGTCTCGCCTGCCCCGGGGGCAGCCCCCGCTCCGGCTCCGGCTCAGGCTC
>JAJZEH010000110.1 GCA_021805725.1 Pseudomonadota bacterium
TCCTGCCCTCTCCTGGTCCCCTTCGCTCGACCCCTGTCCCGGGGCGGTCCTATCAACTGCTGTAATGTTGTTTCGGCAGCCCCGAGGGAAACTTTAACGTTCGGGGGGCGGGGCTGAGGGCGCAGCCACCACATTGGGCAGCACTATGGGTTGCGCGCTGCGACCGGATTCGCCCGTGCTGCCCGTATCCACTTCGAGGACGCCGCCATCATGCTGGGCAGATTCTTCAGCCTGCTTGTTCATGACGATGATACTGATACGGCGATTGATGGGGTCGAGCGGATCTTTGGGGTTGAGCAGCACGGCCGACGAGAGGCCTACGACCCTGGCAATCTTGTTGGGGTCCATGCCACCTGCAATCAACTCCCGGCGTGACGCATTGGCGCGATCCGCAGAGAGGTCCCAGTTGTTGTAGCCGTTTTTGCCCGAAGCATAGAGGTTTGCGTCGGTGTGTCCGGACAGGCTGATCCTGTTGGGAACCTCATTCAGCATATCGCCAATTTCGTGCAGGATGTCCCTGGTGTAGGGTTCCAGCTGCGAGCTGCCCAGGCGAAACATGGGGCGGTTCTTTTCGTCCACAATCTGGATGCGCAGGCCTTCACTGGTAATGTCGAGCAGGATCTGGTTCTTGAATTTCTTCAGCTTTTCGTTGGAATCCACAGCCTTTTCGATGTTTGCCTTGAGGGCCTTGAGTTTGTTCAACTCCTTTTCACGCTCCAGGCGCTGAAACTCCTCCTGGGCCGCCTTGAGGTTGATGATGCGTTTTTCCGTGGACAGTTCGCCCTGCTTGACCTGCCCCTCGGTACGCGTCAAGTCCTTGCCTCCGCCTTTGATGACGCTCGAACTGTCGCCACTACCAGAGCCACCTTCCAGTACCACTTTCAAGGGTGTTTTGAAATAATCCTCGATGCCCTGCAAGTCGCCTTTGGTGGTGGAACCCAACAGCCACATCAGCAGGAAAAACGCCATCATGGCCGTTACAAAATCGGCATAGGCAATCTTCCAGGCCCCGCCGTGGTGGGCGCCTGCGATTTTCTTGATGCGTTTGATGACGATGGGGCGTTTGTCGTCACTCGACATGGGCGTGCTCTCTCAGGCTTCGTTCAGCGCTTTTGTTTGACATGCTCTTCCAGTTCGCTGAAGCCGGGGCGCTCGGTGGAATTGAGCGCCTTGCGCCCAAATTCGACCGCCATTGCGGGCGCGTAGCCATTGAGGCTGGCCAACAGGGTGACCTTGATGGTTTGGAACATCTTGGAGGACTCTTCGGCTTTCTGTTCCAGCAGCGTGCCCAGCGGTCCAATAAAGCCATAGGCCAGCAGGATGCCCAAAAAAGTGCCCACGAGGGCATGGGCAATCATGATTCCAAGCTCTGCGGGCGGGGCTCCCACCGATTCCATGGTGTGCACTACGCCCATGACGGCGGCCACGATACCAAAAGCCGGAAGGCCGTCCCCCATCTTGCTGATGACATGGGCGGGGATCAGGGTTTCGTGATGATGGGTTTCAATTTCCACATCCATCAGGTTTTCAATTTCCATGGCGTTGAGGTTGCCGCTGACCATGATGCGCAAATAATCCGTCATGAATTCGATGACATGGTGGTCTGCAGTGATTTTTGGGTATTTGGAGAAAAGCGGGCTCTCCGAAGGGTTTTCCACGTCGCCTTCAATGGACATCAGCCCTTCCTTGCGCATTTTACCCAGTAGTTCATACAGCAGGGCCATCAACTCCATGTAAGTGTCCTTGCTGTATTTGGACCCCTTGAACACATTGGGAAAGGCCTTGAACGTGGCCTTGACGGCTTTGGGGGAGTTGCCCACAAAAAAGGCGCCTGCTGCGCCACCGCCAATCATCAGGAGTTCAACGGGTTGTAGCAGTGCGGCGAGGTGCCCCCCCGCCAGCGCAAACCCACCAAAAACTGCAGCGACCACCACAAAATATCCAACCAGTACAAACATGACCAGGGCTCCGAAGGCTGATTACGCAAACAAGGCGTAAACCACGCCTTCGGGGATGATAACGGCAGTTTTCAGGAAAACTTTAAGAGACTTTGAGGATATCTGCAGGGGTGGGATGCTGGCGCGCTGCCGACTTGCGGGTTTTACCGGCGCGTGAGGGTGGGCGGCATACGCCGCACACATAATCTTCGTAGAGTTCGTTGGTATGGACGACGAACTGGCCGCGGCAGGCGGTGCAGGCCGTCAGTTGCAGCATGTTGGCATCCAAAAAACGGACGAGAAACCAGGCGCGCGTGATGCTGAGGATGGGTTCCTCACCGCTGACGCCCATTTGTTCCAGATACAGGCGGTAGCTTTTGATGAGCAGTTCCAGCCCGTGCAGGGACGCATTTTTGGCCAGAAACTGGTAAATCCCCATGAATAGCGAGGAGTGAATGTTGGGTTGCCAGCTGATGAACCAGTCGGTTGAATAAGGCAGCATGCCCTTGGAGGGAGAACGTCCGGTGACTTCCTTATAGAGCTTGAGCAAGCGTTCGCGGCTAAGGGATGTTTCTTCCTGCAGCAATTGCAGGCGCGCGCCAAGTTCGATCATTTCCACCGCAAAGTGGATCTGCCGGGCCTCGTCGATGACGCTCTTGTTGCGCACAGAATCTCCCTTGGGCGGGATTGGTATTCAATCGCCCAGTTGTTCTACGGGCTGACCGGCCACCAGGATGGCCGCGTGGGGCTGGGACATCAGGCGGTCCTTGCTGTAATCCGTAATCATGCTGAACAGCAGGCTTTCGTCGAAACGGAAGCGGCATACCAGCATATTGGAAGCGGCCATTTTTATCAATTGGGCAGGGCTGAGGCTGGCGATCAGGTCAGCCACTTCAGCGCTGATTCCCAACCTGAAAAGTGCTGCGGCCGAGTCTTGCTTGATCATGTTTTGGGCCAGCAGAAGGTATGAAAGGTTGGTTTCTTTTATTTCTTCGTGTAGCTGAGTGGCATTCATGACACATCCCCCCCGGGTTGATTAGGAACAGATTAACGCCCTGGGTTGCATTGTGCAGAGTGCAAAGGGGAAACAGAATCGGACATCTTCCGATTCTGTTGTAGGAAGTCTTCCTACAAATAGGACGACCAAAATCAATTTTTCGATTGACCATAAACCGAAAAATTGCTAAAAACTTAATTTTTTCATGAGGTTGCGATGTACGCCCTCATGCCTATGGTTAATTTATCGGCACCGGTTTGGAAAACTTTAGGACTTTTTTTAATTTTTTTTGATTTTTTTCTCCAATGCCTCAATATCTCGTTCATGACCAAGCCCAATGAAGGACAAAACGCGCCTGGACGGGAGTTTCAATTTACGGTCCAGGATTTCACGCGCATCTGCGACCTGATTCGCAGGCATGCGGGTATTTCCCTGGGGGACAGCAAGCTGGACCTGGTGTACGGCCGGTTGTCGCGGCGTCTGCGTGCTACTGGAATCCGTACTTTTTCGGAATATCTGCAGCTTCTGGAGCGTGGAGACCAGCGGGAATGGGAGGCGTTTACCAATGCACTGACCACCAACCACACCGCCTTTTTTCGGGAGCCGCATCACTTTGAGCTGCTGGCCGAACAATTGCGGGGCCTGAAAGGCCGGGCCCCCATCGTGTTATGGTGCAGCGCAGCGTCCACTGGCGAAGAGCCCTACAGCATGGCCATGGCGGCCGTGGACGCGCTGGGAAGCTCCACGCCGGGCGTGGTGATCATTGCCACGGACATCGACACCGAGGTCCTTGAGACGGCCAGGGCAGGCATCTACCCCGCAGAGCGCGTGTCGCGCCTGGATCGCGCACTGGTCCAGCGCCATTTCATTCAGGATGCGACGGTACCTGCAGGGCAAGTCAGGGTGCGTCCTGAAATTCGCAATCTCGTGACCTTTCGTCAGCTCAACCTGCTGCAGGATACGTGGCCCATCCGCCCACCCCTGGATGCCATTTTTTGCCGGAACGTCATGATCTATTTCGATCGTGACACGCAGCTCAGGATCCTCAAAAAATTTGCGCCCCTGCTGCGCCGCGACGGATTGCTGTACGCAGGCCATTCAGAACGCTTCAACCATGCAGAGGAGTACTTCAAACTGCAGGGCAGGACGGTGTATGAAGTCGTTCCCGCATCAAGCAGCGAAAGGCAGGGGTTTGCAGACGGAAAGGGCCGCTAGGGGAATAACCCCCGAAATCGGTTGCTTATCAACGGATTGATTGGACGGGTAATTCGGATAATGGCCATGAGCAGTGGAGTCACTCATGGCAGAAGACAGCGACCTGGAAAAAACAGAACAACCTTCGCAACGGCGCCTTGACCAGGCGCGCGAGGAAGGTCAGGTTGCGCGCTCACGCGAGCTGTCCACCTTTGCCGTGCTGATGGCAGGGGGCGCAGGCGTATGGATGCTGGGTTCCCACTTGTCCGGCGGGCTTGTGAAGCTGCTGCAAGAGGGCCTGACCCTGAAAACAGAAGACGCATTTCAGACCGAGCTACTGCTGCCCAGGCTCTATTCCCTTTCGCTCGAAACCCTCCTGCAGTTCCTGCCACTGATGGTGCTGCTGCTTGCCACAGCCGCCTTTTCCCCGTTGCTGCTCAATGGATGGATGTTCAGTCTGAAGCCCATCCAGCCCGACCTGTCCCGACTTGACCCAATGACTGGATTTGGCCGGATGTTTTCGATGCACGGGCTCATCGAATTGGGAAAAAGCATTGCGAAAGCCGCCGTGGTGGGCGGAGCCGGTGCCTGGGCCATCTGGCACCACAGGGACGCCTTCCTGATGTTGGCGGGGCAACCTGTTGCGGTCGCTGCTGCGCAGATGGGGCGGCTGCTTTGGGATGGATTCATGGCCATCATGGGCGGCATGCTGCTGATCGTGGCAATCGATGTGCCGTTTCAGCTTTGGGAGCATAGCAAGCGTCTCAAGATGACGCGCGAAGAGGTGCGTCAGGAATCCAAGGAGACCGAGGGCGATCCGCAGGTCAAGGGCAAGATCCGCAGCATGCAGCGAGAAATGGCGCGTCGGCGCATGATGGCCCAGATCCCAAGCGCCGACGTGGTGGTGACCAATCCAACCCACTATGCCGTGGCGTTGCGCTACACCGAGAAGTCCATGCGCGCGCCGATCGTTGTGGCCAAGGGTTCTCATTTGCTGGCCGAGCGCATCCGCGCACTGGCCACGGAGCACCACGTTCCGATTCTGGAAGCGCCTCCGCTGGCGCGCGCACTCTACAAACATGCCGACCTGGATCAGACGATTCCAGAAAGGCTCTACACCGCCGTGGCTGAAGTACTGGCCTATGTCTATCAATTGAAGCGCTACCAGGTGGGGGGTGGTCCCGTGCCAGTGATGCCGCGTGATTTGATGGTTCCGCCCGAACTCGATCCTGAAACCCCAACGCATTAAGCAATGAACCTACTGACCATTCTGAGAGACTTTTTCAAGCAGTCCGGTGTACGTGGATTGGCCGGACCCTTGCTGATCGTGATGGTGCTGGCGATGATGGTGTTGCCATTGCCCCCATTTCTGCTCGACATCCTGTTCACCTTCAACATCGCAGTGGCCATCATGGTGCTGCTGGTCAGCATGAATACCTTGAAGCCGCTGGACTTTTCGGTATTTCCCACCCTGCTCCTGCTGACCACCCTGCTGCGACTCTCGCTTAACGTGGCATCCACCCGAATCGTGCTGCTGGAAGGGCATACCGGACCTGATGCTGCTGGCAAGGTGATCGAAGCCTTCGGCCATTTCCTGGTGGGCGGCAACTATGCGGTGGGGATCGTGGTGTTCATGATTCTCGTGGTCATCAACTTTGTGGTGATTACCAAGGGTGCAGGACGGATTGCCGAAGTGGGTGCCCGCTTCACCCTGGATGCCATGCCGGGTAAGCAAATGGCCATCGATGCCGATCTGAACGCCGGGTTGATTGGCGAAGACGAAGCGCGCCGGCGTCGTGCCACCATTGCCCAGGAAGCGGATTTCTTCGGTTCAATGGATGGCGCCAGCAAGTTCGTGCGTGGCGATGCCGTTGCAGGCATCGTGATTCTGCTCATCAACATCGTCGGTGGCTTCATTGTCGGAGTGATGCAACATAACCTCGACATGGCCACGGCAGCCAAAAATTACACCCTCCTGACCATCGGGGACGGCCTGGTGGCTCAAATCCCTGCACTGGTCATTTCCACGGCAGCGGGCGTGGTGGTGAGCCGGGTGACCACCGAAGAGAACATTGGCCAGCAACTGGTGGGTCAGATGTTCAGCCAGCCCCTGGTGCTGCTCCTGACCGGCACCATCATCGGTGCCCTGGGCCTGGTGCCGGGCATGCCGCATTTTGCATTTCTGCTACTGGCCAGCGTGCTGGTCGGCGGCGCCTACCTTTTGATGCAACGCGCCAAGCAGCGCGAAGCGGTGGCCGAGGTAAGCCCTGCAGTGCCCACTGCTACGGAAGCTCCCGAAGCCAGTTGGGAGGATGTCTCGCAGGTAGACGTGCTGGGGCTGGAAGTGGGGTATCGGCTGATATCGCTGGTGGACAAGGCTCAGGATGGAGACCTGCTCAGGCGCATCAAGGGCATTCGCAAAAAATTCACTCAAGACATCGGATTCCTGCCACCCGCCATCCACATTCGAGACAACCTGGACCTGCGGCCCAATGCGTATCGCATTACCCTCAAGGGGGCAGAAATTGGCTCGGGGGAAGCCTTCACCGGCATGTTCCTGGCCATCAACCCGGGTAATGCCAGCGGCACGCTGCAGGGCAATGCCACGCAGGATCCAGCGTTTGGACTGCCCGCCGTCTGGATCGAGGCTGCCTTGCGAGAGCATGCCCAGGCGCAGGGCTATACCGTGGTGGATGTGGGTACCGTGATTGCCACTCATCTGAGTCACCTGATCCATGCCCATTCTGCCGAGCTGCTGGGCTTGCAGGAGCTTCAGCAACTGATTGACCACCTTGCCAAGCAGCTGCCCAAACTGACTGAAGATCTGGTGCCCAAGGTCCTGCCCTTGGCGACGGTGCAAAAAGTTTTGCAGAATTTGCTGGATGAGGGCATGCACATACGCGACATGCGCACCATTCTGGAAACCCTGGCCAAATTTGCAGGACAGACCCAGGACGCCTACCAGCTGACGGCGCAGGTGCGCGTGGCCCTGGGACCTGCAATCGTGCAGCAGCTCTATCCTGCAACCCAGGAGTTGCAGGTCATCGGCATGGACAAGGAGCTGGAATATTTGCTGGTTCAGGCGCTGCAGGCAGGAGGCACCAGTCAGGCCATCGAACCAGGGCTGGCGGACACCCTGCTGAGGGAAACAAGGGTTGCCGCAGAGAACCAGGAAAGACTGGGATTGCCCACGGTACTGATGGTGCCGTCCCAGATCAGGGATTTGCTGGCGCGATTCCTCAAGCGTTCGCTGCCGCAATTAAGAGTGATTTCACAGGACGAGGTACCCGGATTCAAAACCGTTCGGGTCACCGCCATGGTCGGAGGTAGAGCATGAACACGAAGACGTTTCTGGCGGCAAATTCCCGCGAAGCATTGCGCATGGTGCGCGCCGAGATGGGGGAAGACGCCATCATTCTTTCCAATCGCAAAGTGGGCGAGCAGGTTGAAATTGTTGCGGCCCACCATGCAGCCTTGACGGGACTGGCGCCTTCCAGACCGGCGCAGGCCTCATCCCCTTCGGGGCTGCTGGAGGACATCCGCACCCTTCACGAAAACCTGCTGAGCCAGATTGCCGCGTTGACGGGGTCGGGCGAGCAGCGCAATGACGCCCAGAAGGCAAGGGTGCAACGCAGCCTGCTCAAAGTGGGGTTCAGCCAGGGGCTGGCAGATCAAATTCTGGAAAAGATGCCGACTGGCGCCGGGCTGGATTGGGTGCTCAAGGTCATGGAAAGAAACCTGAGGTGTGTGAGCGGGTCGGAAGACATCGTCCAGCGCGGGGGAACCTACGCATTGGTGGGCCCGACGGGCGTGGGCAAGACCACGACCACGGCCAAGCTCGCAGCTCGCGCAGTGGTCCGTTTCGGAGCCCACAAAGTGGCACTCATCACCACCGACAGCTACCGGATCGGTGCCTACGAGCAACTGCGCATTTACGGCCAGATTCTGGGCGTGTCGGTACAGACCGTTCGCGATACGGCCGATCTGCAGCTGACACTGGCGTCACTGAAGCAGAAGCATCTGGTGCTGATTGACACCATCGGCATGGGCCAGCGCGATAGCCGCGTGGTGGACCAGGCGGCCATGCTGGATGCCGCCGGCGTGCAGCGGTTGCTGCTGCTCAACGCCACCAGCAATCTGCATACCCTGGAGGACGTGGTGCGGGTGTACCGTCATGCCGGCGTCATTGGCTGTATTCCCACCAAGCTTGATGAGGCGGCCTCCATGGGGGGCGTGCTGGACGTGATGATCCGGCACAGGTTGGTCATGCACTATCTGGCCAATGGCCAGAAAGTGCCAGAGGACTTGCAGGAAGTGAGCCTGCCTTACCTGTTGCATTGCACTTTCAATAGTCTGGAAACGGCGGGGCATACCACTGCCAGTGCGCTGGAATTTCCGCAAACGGCCCTGGCTGGCCATGCGTTCTGAGGAGGGGATCATGGACCAGGCCTCCGGACTGCGCAGCCTGCTGGCGCGCAATGCCCTGCGTGTGTGGACCATTGTGGGGGCACAGCCCGGCTTGGGCGCCACAAGCCTGGTGCTCAATCTTGCCGCGCTGATGGCGCGCGTGGGGCAGGAAGTCCTGATTCTGGACGAGCATCTGGCGCACAATAATGCAGGCAATGCCCTGGCGTTGAAACCGCGTCATGATCTGCTCAATGTGTTGCGCTGCGACAAGGCCCTGCCTGATGTCCTGCTGCGCGCCACTCCGGGACTGCATGTTTTGCCAGTGGCTCGTGTAACCCAGGCCATTCACCGGCTTTCCGTGACCGAGCACCAGCGCCTGCTGGACAGCCTGGTCACGGCCTCACGAAATGTGGATGTGGTGCTGGTGGATGCCACCCGTCAGGAGGGGGGGTCGGTGATGGCAAGCCTTGCTCCCAACCAGCCCCTGGTGCTGGTTACCGATACTTCGGCTGGCGGGGTTACCGCCAGCTATGCCCTGATCAAGCGGATGGCCCTGAAGGAAGGACTCCGCAAGTTCAGCATTGTGGTCAATCGTGCCCAGGAAAAGCACGAAGCACGGGCAGTGGTGGATAATATGGCCCGGGTGGCCAGAAATCACCTGAAAGTGCAAATCGACTATCTGGGTCATATTCCAGTTGATGAACAGATGAAACGTGCGACACAATTACGCAGTTGCGTGGTGGCCACCTCTCCCGAGACACCGGCATCGCTGGCGCTGGCAGACCTGGAACGTGCCATGATGCGCTTGCCATCTCCTGGACAGGGTGAGGATTGGGGCCTTCCCAGCATGATCAAACGCCTGATCGGGCAGCAGACACGGCCACCAAACTGGGCTTACAGCACCTGATAACGAGAATATGTACACGCCATCCGGACTGAATGACAAGGAACAATGCCTCAAGGAATTCGCGCCGCTCGTCAAGCGCATTGCGCATCACTTGAAGGCCAGACTGCCGGGTAGCGTCGAGGTGGACGACATGATCCAGGCCGGCATGATGGGGCTTCTGGAGGCGGCCGGCCGCTACGACGAACTGCGTGGTGCGCAGTTTGAAACCTATGCAGCCCAGCGCATTCGTGGCGCCATGCTGGACGAATTGCGCCAATCCGACTGGATGCCGAGGACCATGCGGCGCGACGTGCGCCGCATTGAAGGCGCCATCAGCAAGCTGCAGCAAAAGATGGGCAAGCCTCCCAGCGAATCGGAAATTGCACAGGAAATGGGCCTTTCCCTTCCCGATTATCAGCAGATGCTGTATGAGTCGCGCGGTGCGCAGCTGATTTACTATGAAGACTTCCACGAACGCGATGAAGAGGATTTTTTTGATCGCCATGAGACGGAAAGCGATCCGGATCCCCTGGACCTGTTGCGGGACAGCCGGTTTCGTACGGCCCTGATCCGGGCCATCGAAGAGCTTCCCGAACGCGAGCGTCTCTTGATGGGTATGCATTACGAGCAGGAGATGAACCTGCGTGAGATCGGCGAGGTCATGGGAGTGAGCGAGTCGCGCATCTGCCAGCTTCACAGCCAGGCCGTGGCGCGACTGCGCAGCCGCCTGAAGGGGCACTGATGGACAAGTTAAGCCTCGCGGGGTTGCTGATCGGCATATTGGGGGTGATCGGCGGCCAGTGGCTGGAAGGCGGGGCGATTTCTGCATTGGTGCAGGGCACCGCCTTCGTCATCGTGTTTGGGGGCACTCTGGGGGCGGTGATGCTGCAAACCCCGTTCCGGGTCTTTGTGGCGGCCATTCGCATGGGGCGTTGGGTTTTTGTGGCGCCTGGCGTGTCGGCGCGGGAGTTGCAGGATCAGATCCTTGAGTGGAGCAATCAGGCCAGGCGGGAGGGTTTGCTGATCCTGGAGGCGCAAGCCACCAAAAATGAAGACCCCTTTCTCAAAAAGGGCCTGCAAATGCTGGCGGATGGCTATGCCGCCGAAAGAGTCCGTGAGGTCCTTTCGGTGGATATCCAGTCTTATGAGCATTTTCGCTGGTCCGCGGCGCGCGTGTGGGAATCTGCCGCAGGCTATGCGCCGACCATCGGCATGCTGGGCGCCGTACTGGGACTCGTGCATGTCATGGAGCGTTTGGGTGAGCCGGCCCAGTTGGGTGCCGGGATCGCCGTCGCCTTCATTTCCACCATCTATGGCGTAGGCTTTGCCAACCTGATTTTTCTGCCCGTCGCCGGCAAATTGAAAATGTTGATCCAGCAGCAAATTGCGTATTATGAAATGGCGGTGGACGGGTTTGAGTTGATTGCCAACGGTGAGAATCCCCATTTTGTCAAAGGCAAACTTGAAGGGTATCTATTCTGAGATGGCGCGCCGCCCCAAGCGTGCCGATCGTGAGAATCACGATCGCTGGCTGATTTCGTATGCCGATTTCATTACGCTGCTCTTTGCATTTTTTGTGGTGATGTACGCCATCTCTTCGGTCAATGAAGGGAAGTACCGGGTGTTCAGCTCCTCCCTGAACACCGCATTCAGTCGCACGCCCATTCCTGCAGACGCAGATCTACAGACGCTGGACCAGGACAGTGTGCTGAGATCACTGCTGGACAAGCGCAATGCGCGCCTGGCGAGACAGCAGCAAAAGCAGCAGGAGTATTTGCAAAGCCTGGTCGATAACCTCAACCGCATCCTTGCCCCGTTGGTGAGCAAAGGGCAGGTCAGCGTCATCCAGAGCGGCCGCGGCATCGTCCTGGACCTCAACGTCAAGGCCCTGTTTCATGAGGGGGACGCCATCTTGCAGGAGAAGGCGACAAAAACATTGTCGGAAGTGGCCGAAGTGTTGAAAGCGGGCAATCTCGCCATTCAGGTGGAGGGACATACGGACAATGTACCCATCAATACGCCGCTCTACCCCTCCAACTGGGAGCTCTCCTCGGCGCGCGCCAGCAGCGTGGTGCGGCTTTTCATCCGTCAGGGCGTGGACAGCAAACGATTGACGGCGGCCGGGGTGGCGGATAACCAGCCGCTGGTGCCCAACGACAGCCCTGAAAACCGCGCCAAAAACCGGCGCGTGACCGTGACGATCCTGACGCCTCAGGTTGCTTCCGAGGCTGCAACGCCATGAAGTCCGTGCCAGATAAGGCAACTGTCCAGGCGCAGGCCAAATTCAAGCAGGCGCAACGGATACATCAACAGGGTCAACCTGCCAGGGCGAAGGCATTGCTCGAGGCAGTCATTCGCATGCTGCCAAAACACGCCGAGGCCCTGATGCTGCTTGGCCTGATTGCAGAGCAGGAAAACGATCTACAGGCGGCTGCAGATCTGGTGGAAAGGGCAAGGTCAGCCGATCCTGACAACCCTGTCGTGCATCTTTGTCTGGGAAATATCCAGAACAAGCAAAAGAAGCTGCATGATGCATCCAAAAGTTATTCCAGGGCCATAACGCTCAAAGCAGATTTTGTGGACGCATATTACAACTGCGGTGTCGTGCTTCAGGAGCTCAAAGAGTTTGATGTGGCAATGCTCTGCTACGACAAGGTGGTCTCAATCAAGCCCGATCATTTTGAGGCCTACAATAACCGGGGTAACGTTTTAAGGGATCTCAAACAATTTGAAGAGGCGCTTAAAAGTTTCGACAAGGCCATTTCGCTCAAGCCCGATAATGCCGACGCGTACTACAACTCCGCGCTTGTGCTTCAGGACCTGAATGAATTGGACGCGGCAATGCTCTGCTACGACACGGCCCTCTCTCTCAAACCGGATCTGTTACAGGCGTACGTCAATCGCAGCAATACGCTCAAGGATCTTAAACGATTTGATGATGCATTACGGAGCTTGGACGGGGCCATTGTAATCAACCCCGACTTTGCGGAGGCTCATTGGAACAAATCCATTCTGTTGCTCTTGTCGGGTGAGTTTCATGAAGGCTGGCGTGAGTTTGAATGGAGATGGCGATGGGACAAGTTTCCATCGCCGAAAAGAAACTTTGATCAACCGCTCTGGACCGGCAACGAATCCATTGTGGGTAAAACGATCCTTTTGCATAGTGAGCAGGGTCTGGGTGATGCCATTCAATTTTCGCGTTATGCAAAATTGGTTTCCGATGCCGGTTTTCGTGTGATTTTTGAGGTACATCGGCCCCTGAAAAGCCTGTTTGAACATCTGTCCGGCGTTTCACAATGGGTCGTGATGGGGGATCCGTTGCCGCCGTTTGATTTGCACTGCCCGCTGTTGAGCCTGCCGTTTGCATTCAAGACGGTTGAACGGACTATTCCTGCGTCGGTCCCTTATTTGTCAGGCAATGCAACAAAAGTTTCGGAATTTGAAATCAGGTTGGGAGAAAGGAAGGCGCCGCGAATTGGTCTGGTATGGAGTGGCAATCAACAGCATACAAACGACCATAACCGCAGCATCAAACTGTCCGATTTGTTGCAACAACTGCCGGAAGGATATCAATACGTCAGTTTGCAGAAAGAAATTCGACCCGAGGACCGTGCGATACTCGAATCACGTCCAGACCTATTGAGTTTTGGAAGCGAGCTGAATGACTTCAGCGACACGGCGGCGCTATGCGAGCTGATGGATATCATCATCAGCGTTGATACCAGCGTTGCCCATCTTGCCGGTGCGCTGGGAAAAAAGGTCTGGATCCTTTTGCCCCACATGCCTGATTGGCGCTGGTTACTGGACAGGGATGACAGCCCCTGGTATCCAACGGCAACGCTATACAGACAAAGCAGCAGGGGCGATTGGAGAGGGGTATTGGAGAGGGTTGCCGCCGACCTGCAAAACGAGGTCTCGCCCGCATTGGCATTTGAAGCCAGTTCGGCAGGTCCTGACTAAACGGGAACGGGTGCAGGGGTTCAAACGCTGCCCAGGGTGCGGCCCGGGGTCGGAATGCTGGTCTGGCCATCGGGGCCGTACAGGGTGGCACTTTGTGCGGCATTGTGCAGCACCGTCAGGGCTTGCTGGTTGTGACGCAGCTTGATCTGGATGAGTTCGCCGTTGGTGCGGTTGATCTGCTCGGCGCGTTCCGCCATCTGGCGTATGGCGGTCCAGAGCTGGCGTGAGGCAGCATCCTCTTTTTCTGTGGGTGCTACGCCGGGGGCCGGTTGAAGCCTGCGGCGCTGTTCGGCGAGGCGCGTCAGTTGCTCCACCAGTCTGGTTTTATGGTCGGCCAGATCAATCAGCGTTTCGGTTTGCCCTGAGAGCAGGGTGCGCTGTTCGCTTTCCAGAACGTCGATGAAGGACAGTAACGCTTCATGCTCGGCACGCAGGCAGGATGCCCAATTGGAAGATGCGGCAAGGGATGAAGGGCTGCCCATCAAATCAGTGCTGGCGTTTATTGATCAGGTCCGTCACGGACGCGATCAGGCGGTCCGCGACCACGCTGGAGTTGACCTGAAACCGACCCTCACTGATGGCCTGTTTGATTTCAGCCACCTTGGCCGCATCCACCACGGGAGAACTGGCCATGCTGTTTTGCATGCTTTGCAGCTGCGCGGCGGATTCGCCCAGGTGAACGCTGGTGCTGTTGGGGGCGTTGGCGTTGCTGGTTCCCGTTCCGGCGGTGCGAGAAGTTTGTGCGCGCCCCACACCATCACGGACGGTTGTGACAGGGGGTGTTTTGCCGGACTTTTCGACTTTCACGAAAATCTCCTGATAACTAGCCTTATAGCACCTGTTTTCGGCAGGCTACGACAAAACTTTAGTGTGTTGGCGGAAAACAATTGTACGCCACCTTATCGGTTTTGAGGCGCACCAGGGATCTGACGGGACTCAGGGGGCAAAAACACCCTCAATTCATGCGATGGTGCGCAAGCCCTGTTTGCAATAATTCTCCTGTTCGGGGGTGAATTTCAAAAAAAGGAAGCGCGTCGCATGGCGGTCATCGCGGTATTCAACCAGAAGGGGGGCGTCGGCAAAACCACCACATGCCTTAATCTGGCGGCGGCATTGGCAAGACAACGGCGGCGCCCCATCGCCCTGGATATGGACCCCCAGGCGCACCTCAGCCTCGCTTGCAAAATTCGCGACCCGGCCCTGGGGACGGGCATGATTGCCTTCTTCAAGGACAGGACACCACTATCCCGGCTGCTGCGCGACACCCCGTCGGGCTGGAAAATCGTGCCGGCCTCGCTGGAACTCTCCAAGGTGGACGCCCTGTATGGCGGCGATGCCAAGGCGGCCACCTTGCTGCGCCAGGGGCTGAGTGCGGACCTCACGCAAAGCGGCGAGCCCATCCTGATTGACTGTTGCCCCATGCTGGGCGTTTTGACGCTCAATGCGCTGCTGGCCTCTGATCGGGTCCTGATCCCTGTCTCCGCGGATTTTCTGTCCCTGGAGGGGGTGCATCGGCTGGAAGGGGCGCTTAACGTGCTGGAAAAGAAGCTGGGCAAACTGTACCGGCGGCGCATCGTGGTGACGCGCTTTGACCCGCGCCGCAAGCTGTCCTACGACATTTACCAGCAGCTCAAGGAACGCTACGGCGCACAGGTGTGCGATACCCGTATTTGCGAAAACGTGGCCCTGGCGGCCAGCCCCATGCATGGTCAGGACGTGTTCAGCTATGCCTCGCAAAGCGGTGGTGCGGCAGATTACAAGGCGCTGACCCAGGAACTGCTGGAGGGCGGATTTTTCGAGACGGTGCGCCAGTAATCTCCCGTCCAATTGTCAAATTACCTATTGTTTTCAGGGCTATTCCATCAATGGAATCGCTCCGGCGTCTGATAGTCTCAGGATATCCGGGCACCGAGTCCTGTTCTTCGGGAGACCAGCATGTCAGCACATGGAAGCACTTATCGATTCGACACTTTGGCGAGCGAGTACCCTGCCGAGATCGAACATATTCGTCAGGCGCGTGCCCGCATCGAGGCTGAAACGGAAGCGCGGCTTGCCGAGCAGGCGCGCATTCGCGCCGAGGCCCAGGCTCGTTCCGTGCAGCCCTCCGAGCTGCGGCAGTCCCGCGAGGAGGATTTGCAACGACTGGAGCGGGAACATATCCGTGCCGAAAATCAGGCGATTGCCGCCATTGAACGGCGCATGGAAGTGGAATTGCGAGCCATTGAGGTGGACAATGACCGGATCCTGCAGGAAGTCCAGGCGGCCGAGGCTGCCGAAACCCGCCTGAGGGCTTTTGAGGAAGCGCGGGATTTGGCGCGCGCCAGGATGGATGAGGAAGTACGGGTGACGGTGCAGGCGCGCCAGCGCATTGCGGCGGAACAGCGTGCATTGGAAGCTGCAACGACACGCCGGATGGCGCAGGCCGAACTGGTGGAAGCCGTGCGCGCACAAGAGGCGCTGGAGCTGGAAATGGCGGCAAGCCAGCGCGAGACCTTGCGGGATGTGCAAGGTACTGTGGATGCCCTGCAGTTGCAGCGCAGCCTGCAGCGCAGCCTGTGGCGCGCACGCGGACTCCTGGTGGCCCTATTGCTGAGCTGGGGTGCCTTTGGAGGCATGACGGCGCTGGTGTTGAGCGACGCCTCCTGGCTTACATCACTCAGGTCACTTATTCCAACACTTCATTGAATGCTCAATTGACTCCATGGTTTCACCAGAAAAACCCTCCAGCCCTGCTGAAATTGCCAGTAAAACCCTGAAATCCCTGGTTGCGCAAAAACTTGTTCCCACCCCGGAGAACTACGCGCGCGTTTACGCGGAAGTCAGCGGTAAACCTGCCGCCGTGACGGCAACGCAAAAAGCCGCCGAAACGGAAACAGCGCCTGCCCCCTCACGTCCGGCATTGGCATGGTCGGGATTGATCCGCGATTTGCTGCGTCAACTGGAGGCCCACCACAAGGGCGTCACGCTGTCGCGCAAGAAAGACGGGCTGGATACGGTGCTGATCAAATTTGCCGCCAATCCCGAAGTGCTCTACGAAAAGCTGCATGGGCTGCTGCGCTCCTGGGCAGGGGCAGGGGGCGGGTCCGCCCCCGCTGCGCAATCTGCGGCCTCGCACGCACCTGAAGTCGCGGTTGTCGCCAGGGAGCCCGAGTTGGGTGTGGTTGGCGCGCCCGCACAGGTGCCGGCAGTTTCGGCAGGGGTGTTCGGCCCGGAAATGATGAAAGACCTGCAGGAGCTTCTGGCCCAGACGCTGGAGAGCAACAAGGCGCTGGAACCCGGGATGGCGGAAGAAATTTCGATGCTGGTGCAGCAGGTCCGTTCGGTTAAGGAGCATGAACAGGTCACGGATCTGGCCAAGAAGCTGCGCCATTTCTGGGTGAAGCTGGAGTTGCGCGGTGGCGACAAGGCCAAAATCCAGGAGGGGTTGGTGCGGCTGCTGCGACTTCTGGTGGAAAACGTGGGCGAACTGGTGGCCGACGATAAATGGTTGCATGGGCAGATCACCATGCTGCAGGACATCATTGCCCAGCCCATGGACAAGCGCAGCATAGCCGATGCCGAGCGCAGCCTGCGGGATGCCCTGATCAAGCAGAGCACCCTCAAGAAAAGCCTGGCGGACGCCAAATCCACCCTGAAGAGCCTGATGACCACCTTCATTGATCGCATGGGTGAACTCACCGAGAGCACCGGGGAGTACCACGCCAAGATCGAGAATTACACGCACAAGATTGGCCAGGCGGACAACCTCACCGAACTGAGCCATATTCTGGAAGACATCATGCAGGACACGCGCGTCATCCAGGCCAGTGCCCTGCGCTCCCACGAGGAATTGATCACGGCACGGCGTCAGGTGGACGACGCCGAAGACCGCATCCGCCAGCTGGAACAGGAACTGGAGCAGGTGAGCGAGCTGGTGCGCGAAGACCAGTTGACCGGAACGCTGAACCGGCGCGGTCTGGAGGAAATGCTGGAACGGGAGAGCATGCGTGCCGATCGCAGCCAGTCACCGGTGAGCATGGCGCTGATCGACATCGACAATTTCAAGCTGTTCAATGACCTTCTGGGGCACCAGGCGGGCGACCAGGCGCTCATGCATGTGTCGGATGTGGTCAAGAATGCATTGCGACCCACGGACCATGTGGCGCGTTACGGCGGCGAGGAATTCCTGCTGGTGCTGCCGGGCACGGGGTTGAATGAAGCGCTGGAAATCGTCAACCGCCTGCAGCGGTTGCTGGCTAAAAAACTCTTTGTATACAACCATGAAGAACTGGTCATCACCTTCAGCGGCGGGGTGGCGGTGCGAGGCGGCGGCGAGCCGGCAGAAGAAGTCGTTGCAAGGGCAGACCGTGCCATGTACCAGGCCAAGGCGTCCGGCAAAAATCGCGTGGTGAAGGCGGAATAACAGGTGCTGCACCGGTCTTACCGGTCGGACATTCTGAAAATGCCGCTAAAGTTTCCCCGTGTGCTTCCGATAACTGGACCAAAGGGTTGCTCATTGTGTGCAATCCAGGAGCCACCGGCGGCAAGGCAGGAATGCCGTACCAGACCAGTTTAAAAGGAGCGCTTTCACCATGGCAATGTACATCAACACCAATATCGTTTCTCTCAATGCGCAGGCCAATCTGGCCAATTCGCAGAGCACGCTGGCCACCGACATCCAGCGCCTGTCCTCTGGCTTGCGCATCAACAGCGCTGCGGACGATGCTGCAGGCATGGCTATCGCCACCCGCATGGGCAGCCAGATCGCCGGTCAAAATCAGGCCGTACGAAACGCCAATGACGGCATTTCGCTGGCACAAACGGCACAGGGCGCCATGCAATCCATCGTGGCCAACCTGCAGACCATGCGGGATCTGGCCGTGCAGTCCGCCAATGCCACCTATTCATCATCTGACCGCACCTCCATGAATGCCGAGGTGCAGCAGCTCAAGGCTGAAATCGATCGCGTGGCTGGGTCCACCACGTTTAACGGCGTGAACCTGCTGAATGGCACCTTTACAGCGCAAAATTTTCAGGTGGGCGCCAACAACACCAGCAATGACGTCATTCAGGTGGCCTCCATTGCAAACATGAGCACCAGTCAACTGGGAAGCGTTGGGGCAACCTATCAGGCAACGGCAGCCAGCTCCGGCTTTGCGGCCAATACCGGCACGGCGGTTGCCCTGGTGGCGGGTGATCTGACATTGAATGGCCAGCAGGTCGGAGCCACGCAAGTGGGTGCCGCAGCCGGGCAAAGCGCGGCCAGCGCGTTTGCGATTGCGCAGGCCATCAACGCCATTTCGGCGACCTCGGGGGTGACTGCCACTGCAAATGCAACGACTGTGACGGGAGCTGCTGCAACTTCCGGAGCGATCACCGCCAGTGCATTCCAGATTAACGGGGTCAATATCGGAGCGGTTGTTGCGGGTGGTAACGCAGCGGGCCAAGGGGCCAACGTGGCTGCTGCCATCAATCTGGTTTCCTCGCAAACGGGGGTTACGGCCTCTGCAAATGCCAGCACCGGCGTATTGACCCTGACGGCGGCGGACGGGCGCGACATCAGCATCACTGGAACGATCACCAACACCGGTCTGACCGCAACACCCAGCTCGGTGAACTCATTGCTGACAGGCACGGCAACGGCGGCGAGTGCAATCTCCATTGGCATCAATGGCGTGACCGTCTCGGCTACATCTGCCAGCGGGGATACCATCACTGCCCAGGCTGCAAACTTCGCGGCGGCCTTTAATACCGCGGCTTCGACCAACGCGGCGCTGAACGGGCTGACCGCGACCGCCAGCAACGGCACAATCACGTTGACGTCCTCGAATGGCACCAACATCGACGTAACCACTGCGATGACTGCCGGTGGCGGTACCACGGTCGCTACCACAGCCGGTAGCCTGGGGGCCACCGGAAGCTACGGCGCCACGCATGGAACCGTGACATTGAGTAGCTCCAGTTCAAATGGCATCGTGCTGAGTGGCAGCGGCGCCACTTATGCGGGATTCACGGCGAACACCTATTCGGCAACAACGACTTCCAATGTCAGCAGCGTCGGCGGCATGGATGTCCTTACGGCTTCCAATGCGTCTGCCGCCATCGCCACCATCGACGGTGCCATCAACACGGTGAACAGCGCCATGGGCCAGATGGGTGCAGTACAAAACCGCTTCCAGTCGGTGGTGACCAACCTGCAGACCAGTGTGCAGAACCTGACGGCTGCGCAAAGCCGGATTCAGGACACGGACTTTGCCGCAACCACGGCAAGCCTCACCCAGGCCCAGATTCTGCAGCAAGCCGGTACCGCCATGTTGGCGCAGGCCAACGCCATGCCCAATGCGGTGCTGACGCTGCTGAAGTAATCCGGCATGGGGTATTGAGTGAAACAGTCTGGTTGATGGGAATATATTCCCGTCAACCAGATTTTTGACTTGTAGAGGATAATGATGATTATCCAGAATTTGGGTAGCGCAATGCCAACGACCCCGCCCCCAGGCGATGGGTCGATTTCGTCATTTGTGCCTGCGGCAGGCGGCGCACCGCCACCCGCCGAGCCTCCCGGGCTACCGCCAGTAGTCCAGGCGCAGGGGGGCCAGGGCGCATCGGCGCAAAGCGCGGCACAGGTCAAGGCGGCGGTGGACAGCATCAATCAGTCCATGCAGTTCAGCAACCGTGGTCTGACGTTCAGCGTGGATCAGAGCACCAAGGAAACCGTGGTGAAAGTGGTGGAAGAGGGCACCGGAACGGTCATCAAGCAGATTCCCTCAGAGCAGGCCCTGGCCATTGCCAAGGCCATTGACGACAGCCTGCAGCAGGAGGCCGGCTCGCTGATCCGGCAAAAGGCCTAGGAGCATTTCATGGCAGTGACTTCTTCGAATTCAGTCATCTCCGCGGCACCGGTCACGACAAACTCGATTGACGTTTCCAGCATCGTCAGCCAGTTGATGACGGTGGAAAGCCAGCCGGTGACCCTGCTGCAAAAGCAGGTGGCCAGCTATCAGACCCAGATCACTGCCGTGGGCACAGTGCAGGGTGCGCTCTCCTCGTTTCAGACCGCTGTGCAGGGACTGACCGCCGCAAGCCAGTTTCAGGCACTCAAGGCGGCCTCGTCGGATCCTTCGCTGGGGGTGTCGGCCGCCAGCAATGCAGCCGTGGGCACCTATTCCGTGGGCGTGTCGGCGCTAGCCCAGGCGCAGAGTCTGGTGGCTGCAGGCCAAACCAGTTCGACCGCCGCGATTGGCAGCGGTGCCTCCACCACGCTGACATTCAACTTTGGCACCATCAGCGGCGGCACACTCAGTAGCGGTACCTACAGCGGTGCCACGTTCACGCCCAATGGTAACGCCACGAAAACCGTCACCATCAACGGCAGCAACAACTCACTCTCCGGCATTGCCGCAGCCATCAACGCTGCCAACATGGGAGTAACGGCCAGCATCGTCAACGATGGCAGTGCATCGCCTTATCGCCTGGTGCTGACCGGGCCCTCAGGGGCCAGCAACAGCATGCAGATTTCCGTCAGCGGGGATGCCACCTTGGGCAGTCTGCTCAATGAGAATCCTGCAGGTACGCAAGACCTGACGCAAACCGCTGCAGCGCAGAATGCCCAACTGACCGTGAATGGCATTGCGGTCACCCAAAGCACCAATACGGTGACCAACGTCATCCAGGGTTTGACGCTCAATCTTGGCGCGATCACGACCACACCGGCGACGGTGAGCGTTGCAAACGACAGCACGGGCATCACATCGGCCATCAATTCCTTCGTCACGGCCTATAACGCGCTGAACACGACCATCCAGAGTGTGACCAGTTTCAACAGCGCTACCGGCACGGGTGGCGTGCTGATGGGTGACCCCATGGTCAACGCCATCCAGACGCAGATGCACGCAGCGCTGAACCGTGCCATCGGCAATACCACCACCACCTATTCCACGCTGTCCGAGATCGGGGTGACGTTCCAGAAAGATGGCAGCCTTGCAGTCAATAGCACCCAGCTCAACAATGCCATCAGTACCAATTCCAGCGATATTGCCAGTCTTTTCGCCACCGTTGGCAAGGCGACCGACAGCCTGGTGAGCTTTACGGCGGCAGGCAGCGCCACGCAACCGGGCAACTATGCCGTCAACGTCACCCAGCTGGCCACCCAGGGCAGCCTGACCGGCTCGGCGGCGGCAGGGTTGACGATCACCCAGGGCAGCAATGACACGTTGAACCTGGCCGTGGATGGTATTGCCACCACCATCGTGGTCCCCCCTGGCACCTATACTGCAGCATCCCTTGCGACACAGTTGCAGTCCCTCATTGACGGCTCGTCAGGACTGACGGCAGCGGGTAAATCCGTATCCGTTACCCAGAATGCGGGAGTGCTGGACATTACGGCCAGCGATTATGGATCAACCTCCAGTGTGGCTGTCACGGGAGGCAATGCCAGTGCGGGGCTGCTGGGGTCCACCCCAGCCCAGAGCAATGGGCATGATGTGGCGGGTTCGATCAATGGCCAGTCGGCTACGGGTAGCGGGCGGACGTTGACTTCCATTGCCGGCAACAGCAATGGACTGGCGATCCAGATAGCAGGTGGGGCCACTGGCAGCCGGGGCACCGTGGGCTATTCGCAGGGGTATGCAGTCACGCTCAATAACATCGCCACTTCAATGCTGGATCCTTACACCGGTCCCATTGCCGCTGAAACCAATGGTCTCAATACCACGGTCAACGGCATCAATAATCAGATCACGGCATGGCAAAGCCGCCTCACCAATATCCAGGCAGCACTGACCGCCCAGTATTCGGCGTTGAACGTTACCTTGGGCACCATGAGTCAGACCAGTTCCTATTTGACGCAACAATTGGCACAACTTCGTTAAGGCAGGCGAACTATGAATGCGACAGCAAAACTCAGGGCCTATACCGATGTGGGTATTGAAACCGGTGTCAGCTCGGCCGACCCCCACAAGTTGATCCTGCTGCTCTATCAGGGGGCCTTGCTGGCCATTGCCGCCGCCAAAAATCACCTGCTGCGCAAGGAAATTGCAGCCAAGGGAAAATCCATCTCGCATGCCATCTCCATCATCGATGCTGGCCTCAAGGCCAGTCTCAACAAGGAGGTTGGAGGCGACCTGGCACATAACCTGGCTGCGCTCTATGACTACATGTGCCAGCGCCTGGTGTATGCCAATCTCCACAATGATGGCGCTACACTGGATGAAGTGAGCCGCTTGCTGGCGGAGCTGCGTGGGGCTTGGGAGAGCATACGCAAGACCCAGGAAGTTGATTCAGGACAGGGAACGATTCACCGTGCTCAGCCGGAACCCGCTGTGCCGGTACGCCCCACTGCCCTGGTGTACGGGAGAGGGTGATTGTCATGAATCCGGTGATTGAAAATTATGAATCACTCTCGCGGCTGATGGGACAGATGAGTGACGCGGCAACCCAGGGTCAGTGGGATCACCTGATTGCCCTGGAAAAGCAATGTCGCCAGCGTGTGGAAATCATGAAAGCCGCGGATGGGCAGGCCGCGTTGGTGGAGGATGACGCCAGAAAACGCAAAGCGGCACTGATTCGCAAGATTCTGGCCGATGATGCCGTCATTCGCAGCCATACCCAGTCCTGGATGGAACAGTTACAACGCGTCATGCGCACCACCCACCAGGAGCAGCAGGTGCGGCGTGCCTACGCGGGGGGCTGAAATGCATGATCCCCACGGAAATTCTCAGTGCACTGAAAGCCTATGCGCTTTCCAGGGAAACCCTTCCCGTAGCGGCCACTGATCCTGCCCAGGCGCCCACTCAGGGGGCGCTGACCTCCTCGTGGGCTCAGGGTCAGAAGCTGCAAGGGGCGGTACTGGCTGAAGTGTCCCCCGGGCTCTTCACGGTTCGGGTGGCCAACCAACTGGTGCAGATGAAGCTTCCTGCCCTGGTGCATGCGGGCGACACCGTGGAACTGCAGGTGGTGTCACTGCAGCCCAGGCTGACTTTCAGCATGGTAGCTTCCGCCAACCCCTTGTCCACGTCCCAGCAATTGAGCACGACGGCGCGCATGCTCTCGGCCTTGTCGCAGCAGCAGCCCGAAAAAGCCTCGGTGGGCGCGGCACCGAAACCGCCACTCGTGACAACCGCGGAGCCCCCCCAGGCCCAGCCCCTGGCCAACCTGCTGCGAGAAGCCATCAACAACAGCGGCCTGTTCTATGAAGCGCACCAGGCCCAGTGGGTGGAAGGCGGACGCTCCACCACACAACTGCTGCAGGAGCCGCAAAATCAGCCTGTGCTGGTCGCAACAAAACCAGCTGCCAGCTCCGCCATGCCGGCGGTGCCCGAAGTTGCCGCGCCATCATCGCAACCCGTGAGCATGACCATTCCGCCCCATTTGCAGGCCCTCGTCCAGCAGCAGCTCAGTACGCTGGAAACCGGGCAGATCCTCTGGCAGGGCCAGGTGTTTCAAAACCAACCCCTTCAATGGCAAATCTGGCAGCAGTCAGGCCAGGGGCAAACCACGGGCTCCGAGCAGGAACGCACCTGGGCGACCTCGCTCCAGTTGGAGTTGCCCAACCTGGGGAGCGTCACCGCCCAGATGCGTTTTTCTCCAGGCGGGATGAGTCTTACGCTTGATGCCCGTTCAGACCAGACACGCGCGCTGCTGGGTGGTGCCAGTTCGCGACTTGTGTCGGCGCTGACCGAGGCCGGGCTCAAGGTCAACAGTGCCCTGGTGGTTCAGCATGAATCCTCCTGACAAGAAACGCCAAAGCGCGGTGGCCCTGGCCTATCAGGGTAACGACAGTGCGCCGCGCGTGGTGGCCAAGGGGCGCGGCCTGATTGCCCAGGCCATCATCGAGCGCGCGCGTGAACACGGTGTGTTTGTGCACGAATCCGAAGAACTGGTGGGCCTGCTCATGCAAGTGGAGCTGGATCAGGGCATTCCGCCGCAGCTCTATCTGGCCGTTGCTGAATTACTGGCTTGGCTGTATCGTCTGGAGCGCGGAGAGTCCACGGTAAATGAGAAACCCAAGCCATGAGCAACGAAGTATCCCTGACGATCGAGCTGTTCCCCGGAGGCGACGAAGAACAATTTGAAGTGCGATCACCCCGGGAGATTTTTTTCATTCTTCGTGACATCGAGAAGAACTCGGCCCGTGCTGCCCTCTATTACGACAAGCGCAGGAAGTTCATCCTGACCTCGGTGATCGAGGTGGACGAAGGGGGGATATGGCTGGATGCCTCGCAAAACCACGAAGAAAACGTCCAGGTGGCCAGAAGCGGCCGATGCATTTTCGTGAGCTCGCACCATCAGGCCAAGGTGCAATTCGAGATCGACCAACTGGAGTTGGGCCAGCGGGATGATCTGGAAGCGTTCTACCTTCCCCTTCCTGACTATCTGTTGCGTATCCAGCGTCGGGATTACTACAGGTTGTTCCTGCCCGCCGGTGCACTCAAATGCATTTTGACCCTGGAGGGCAATCCGCCGCGCCGCCGGGAATTGTCCGTCAGGGATATCAGCCGAGGGGGCATTGCCCTATACTGCGAGGAGAATGATCAGGATCTACAGCCCGGAAAAATCATTCCGGGGTGCAGGATCTGGCTGGATAAGGACATGGAGCTTACGGTGGGGATTCAGGTTCGGTACGTTTCTTTGACCCAGCTGCAATCCGGGGGCGGGCGGGGGTGTGCAGGCTGTGGTTTTATCGATCTGGACGGCAGGATGGGTATTTTGCTGCAACGCTACATTACCCAGCAGCAGAAAGCCAATCTGCTGTAACAGGCGAGGCCGCCAGACATGGCTTTGACGACGTCAAACCTGCATGTTCATGATTTCGTTATAGGCAGCCACGACCTTGTTGCGCACCTGTATCGTGGTTTGCAGCGCAATATTGGCCTTTTGCATGCCAATCATGGCGTCACTCAGGCTGACCTGAGGGTCCCCCAGGGTAAAGCGCTGTTCCAGACTGTCTGCCTGGTTTTGCACCTGGGCCACCTGGTCCAGGGACGCCTTCAGGGCGCTGGCAAAATCAACACCCCCTGCGCCGGTTGCAGGGGAGGCGGCAGGACTGACGTCGCCCTGGGCGGCAACCATGGCGGCGCGCATCTGGGCCAGCAGACCATCAATTGCAGGAACGTTCATGGGGGGCTCCACGGGTCATGCCGAAACCTTATCATCCGGGTGGAGGGGCCCAATCGGGGAATAGCCTCCGGATTACCCCCCTGTTTAACCCAATAACCCGATAGGGGCCGGAGATAATGGGCCTGATGAGGTTTCCGGACGTATTGATCCACAGCTGATGACATGGCAGAAAATAACTTCGCATCCCCCTTGATGCAGTCGCTGGGCCAGATGTCAGGCCAGCAAAAGATGGGACTGCTCATGGCCGTGGCCGCCCTGATCGCAGTGTCGGTTGGACTGTGGCTATGGGGTTCGACGCCAGACTATCGCGTGCTGTACAGCAACCTCTCCGATCGGGATGGCGGCGCCATCATTGACTCCCTGCAGCAGATGAACGTGCCCTACAAGTTTGCCGAAGGCGGTGGGGCGCTGCTGGTTCCCGCCAATCAGGTCCATGAAGTGCGCCTGCGCCTTGCCTCGCAGGGGTTGCCCAAAGGCGGAACCGTAGGCTTTGAGTTGATGGAAAACCAGAAATTCGGCACCAGCGAATTTTTGGAACAGGTCAACTACAAGCGAGCCCTGGAGGGTGAGCTGGCACGCTCCGTACAGACCCTGGCGTCAGTCCAGTCGGCTCGCATCCATCTGGCTATCCCCAAGCCCACCGTCTTCGTCAAGGACCAGCAAAGCCCGGGCGCCTCCGTGGTGCTGGCCCTGTACCCGGGACGGACCCTGGATGCCGGTCAGGTGAACGCCGTGGTGCACCTCATTTCCAGTAGCGTGCCCAACATGCCGGCCAAAAACGTGACGGTGGTGGACCAAAACGGCACGCTGCTTTCGGCCCCATCGGAAAACAACAATGGCATCCTGGATGCCAGCCAGATCAAGTATGTACACGAACTCGAGCAGGATTTCAGCAAGCGCATCGAGGCCATGGTGGCGCCCCTCGTGGGTGCCAAAAACGTGCATGCCCAGGTCACGGCCGATGTCGACTTTACCCAGGCTGAACAGACCGCTGAAATCTACAAGCCCAACCAGCCGCCCAACCAGGCTGCCGTCCTGAGCCAGCAAATGCTGGAATCCAGTAACCCCAGCGGTGTCCAGCAGGGAACGGGCATTCCCGGAGCGCTCACCAACCAGCCCCCGGTTCCGGCCACCGCACCCCTGACAACGCCACCCCCTGCCCCGGCTCCCGCCCCGGCCAATGCAAAGAATGCCCCCGCCGCGGGCGCCACGCCCGCGGCTGCACCGGCTACGGCCCAGAATACGGCCAGCACGCGCAAGGAATCGACCACCAATTTTCAGGTGGATCGCACCATCAGCCACACCAAGCTGCCGGTGGGAGCCATTCGCCGCCTCTCCGTGGCCGTCGTGCTGAACAACCGCACCATCACGGATAGCGCCGGCAAGGTCAGTACCCGACCACTGAGCGACAGCGAAAAGACGCAAATCACCACCCTGGTCAAGGATTCCGTGGGCTTTGATGAAAAGCGCGGAGACACGCTAAGCCTGCTCAACAGCCCCTTCGATGAGCAGAAAGAGGTCCTGGCCGACGTGCCGCTGTGGAAACAGCCCGAAACGCTGGCTATGGGCAGGGAAGGACTGAAATATGTCGCCATCGCGGGCGTGACCTTGTTCCTGCTGCTGGGGATCATTCGGCCAGCCTTCAGGAACCTGACCCGGGTGCTGGCAACCGTGCCTGCCCCGCGCGTTCAGGGAAATGACGCCATGGCCATGAATGGCGAGGGGCTGGGGCAGGCCCAGTACGCTGCCGCATCCTATGAATCCAATCTGGGAACGGCCAAGCAGTTGGCGCAACAGGATCCAAAAATAGTCGCCTCCGTGGTCAAGGAATGGGTGGCCGGCAATGAGTGATGCCGGGATCAACAAGAGCGCCATCCTGCTCATGACCATTGGCGAGAATGAGGCTGCCGAAGTCCTGAAACACCTGGAGCCCAAGGAGGTACAGAAGATCAGCGCCGCCATGGTGGCATTGAAGGGGTTGTCGCGTAATGAGATTTCCGGCGTGTTCGAGGAGTTTCACCAACTGGCCTCAAGGAAGACCACCATTGGCATGAACTCCTCGGACTACATCCGCAACATGCTGACGCGCGCCCTTGGTGACGATAAGGCGGCGGGACTGATCGACCGCATCCTGCACGGGGGAGACACCAGCGGCATCGAAAGCCTGAAATGGATGGATGCAGCATCCATTGCCGAGCTGATCGGCAACGAACATGCGCAGATCATTGCCACGATTCTGGTGCATCTTGAACCCGACCTTTGCGCAGAGGTCCTGGGCTTCCTGACGGAGCGCACCCGCAACGACGTCATCCTGCGCATCGCCACCCTGGACGGTGTGCAGCCCGTAGCGCTGCGCGAACTCAACGACGTGTTGACCAAACTGCTGACGGGCAATGCAGCAGCCAAGAAACGCATCAAGGGGGGGTCGCGCGCTGCGGCAGAAATCCTCAATTTCATGGGTGGTGCGCTGGAGGGCTCGGTCATCGAAGCCGTGCGCGGTTATGACCCCGATCTCGCACAAAAGATCATTGACGAGATGTTCGTATTCGACAACCTGATCGACATCGATGACCGCGGCATCCAGCTCATCCTGCGCGAAATCCAGTCCGAGTCCCTGATCGTGGCACTCAAGGGCGCCAGTCCGGAACTTCGCGAGAAGATTTTCAGGAACATGTCCCAGCGCGCAGCAGACATGATGCGCGAGGATCTGGATGCCAAAGGCCCGGTTCGCTTGAGTGAAGTGGAGGCCGAGCAGAAGGAAATCCTCAAGATCGTCAGGCGCATGGCCGATGAGGGGCAGATTGCCATGGGCGGAAAAGCGGATGAAGCCTATGTCTGAGATCGACATCCCGAAAGAGCAGTTGACTGCCTATCAACGCTGGGAACTGCCAAGCTTTGATGGCACGGGCACGCCGGACCAGCATCCCAGGCTGGCTGCGGGCGGTCTTCCCACCGCAGCCGAGCTGGAGCAGATACATCAGCAGGCGCATGAAGAAGGCTATCGCGCAGGGCATGCAGAGGGCATGCGGCAGGCAGCACAGGAAAGCCTCCGCATTGTCGAGGTGATGGCAAATCTGGACGCGCAGTTGAAACAGGTGGATCAGCAGGTGGTGCAGGTACTGCTCGACCTCGCCCTGGAAGTGGCGCGCCAGATGGTGCGCCAGGCGCTTCAGGTCAGGCCGGAACTGCTTTTCAAGGTGGTCAATGATGCCGTGTCGAGCCTGCCGCATTTCAACCAGACCGCGCACCTCATCCTGCACCCTGAAGATGCTGTCCTGGTCCGGGCTGGGATGGGGGACCAGTTGACGCACTCGGGCTGGAAGATTTTTGAGGAACCGGGCATGATGCGCGGCGGTTGTCGGGTGGAGACCGCGCATAGCCAGATCGATGCCACCCTGCCCAAGCGGTGGCAGCAAATAGTGGCCTACATCGCGCAAGATAGCGCGTGGCTGGAATCATGAACGCCCCCAACCGACATCTCAAGAACTGGCTGGCAGGCCTGGAGGCAGCCAGGGAAGTGGTGTCGCAGTCTCATTCCCTGCGCATCAGCGGGCAGCTCACCCGGGTGACGGGCCTCGTCATGGAGGCGGTGGGGCTCAAGATGCCGGTGGGCAGCACCTGCGTCATCGAACTGCCTGGACATCGGGTGGAGGCTGAAGTCGTGGGGTTTTCAGGGGATAAACTGTTCCTGATGCCGGAAAACGATGTGCAGGGCTTGTTGCCCGGTGCCCGCGTTGTCCCGGCCGAACCCGCACAGGGCCCCATATTCTCCGGAAAGCGCGGCGCACGCCGGCGTCGCGCCAGCGACATGGTGCGCCATTTGCCCGTGGGGCCCTCGTTGCTGGGACGCGTCCTGGACGGCGCAGGGCGCCCCCTGGATGCGCTGGGTCCACTGGCCGAAGAGGAAACCGCACCGTTGCAAAGCCGTCCCATCAACCCGCTGGATCGAGCACCCATCCGGGAATCGCTGGATGTGGGGGTACGCGCCATCAACACCCTGTTGACGGTGGGGCGAGGCCAGCGCATGGGCCTGTTTGCCGGCAGTGGCGTTGGAAAAAGCGTGCTGCTGGGCATGATGGCGCGTTACACCAGCGCCGATGTCATCGTGGTGGGACTGATTGGCGAACGCGGACGCGAAGTGCTGGAATTCATCACCGACATCCTGGGCCCCGAGGGACTGGCGCGTTCGGTGGTGGTGGCTGCCCCTGCGGATACCAGCCCGCTGATCCGGCTGCAGGGAGCGGCCTATGCCACAACCATTGCCGAGTACTTCAGGGATCAGGGACGAAACGTGCTGCTGATCATGGATTCCCTGACGCGCTATGCCATGGCGCAACGCGAAATTGCCTTGGCCATCGGCGAACCCCCGGCCACCAAGGGCTATCCTCCCTCGGTTTTTGCCAAGTTGCCCAAATTGGTGGAAAGAGCCGGCAACGGAACCGTGGGCGGCGGGTCGATCACGGCGTTCTACACGGTACTTACCGAAGGCGATGACCAGCAGGACCCCATTGCAGACAGTGCGCGCGCCATTCTCGATGGACACATCGTTCTGTCGCGACGCCTTGCGGAGCAGGGGCATTATCCTGCCATCGACATCGAAGCCTCGATCAGCCGCGCCATGAACCATCTGGTACCGGCGCAGCATTACAGCCAGGTCCAGCGTTTCAAACACCTGTATGTTCATTATCAGCGCAATCGCGACCTGATCAGCGTCGGTGCCTATGTCAACGGCACCGACGCGCTGCTGGATGAAGGCATTGCGCGCTACCCCCGCATGGAAAAATTCCTGACCCAGGGGATGTATGAACATGAGCCTTACGCTGCGGCCATGGCAGCCTTTGGCGAGTTATTTCACGGCAATCCTTGAGCATTCATAACCCATGACCAAAACATTTTCACTGCAGCCCCTCGTAGACTTGTCGCATCACAAGAATGATGCTGCCGCGTTGAAATTGGGACAACTGAACCAGAAGCAGCAGGCCGAACAAAAAAAACTGGAAACGCTGCTCCAGTTTCGTCGCGACTACCAGAACAAGTTTCGTGAGGCCACGCAGAGCGGCATGGACCAGAACGGCCTGCGCAATTTCCAGAGCTTTCTGGATCGGCTGGACGAAGCCATTCAACAGCAGCGCGGCGTGATTGAGCAGGCCACCCAGTCGTTTGCCAACGGCCGTGATGAACTCCATCAGGCCCAACGCGCCATGAAGTCCTTCGACACGCTGGCGCAGCGTCATGCCGAAACGGTCAGGCAGCAGAACAACCAGACCGACCAAAAACTGCAGGATGAACAAAGTGGGCGTTTTGCCGCCAGAAACGACGAGTCAACCGACAAACCCTGAACCCGGAAGCCACGACCATGCAAAATCTGCCCATCAGCCTTAACGTCACGCCGGTTGCGACCACCCAAGCGGTACAGTCACAGGCTGCAACGTCTCATCAGACTCAAGCGTCCCAGGCCACGGCAGGCGCCCCGGACAATGCAGCAGCACCGTCGTCGGGAGAGAACTTCAACACCGTGCTGGCGCGACAGCTTGCCACAGAGGCGGGCGGGGCAACGACCGGGGATGGCAAGAGCGCATCGGCGCCGCTTGCAGGGAATGTGCTGGTTGTCGCCGCCGTGGCCGATAAGACCACCAAGCCAACAGACAAACAGGGGGCGTCAGCCGCCGTCGATGGCGTGACCGCGGCAGCACAAAGCGGGATGATGGCATTGATGGCAACGCCCATGATCGCTGCAGAATCAAAACCCGCAGTGACTTCCCTGCCTGAAACCGGGGTCCCTTCCGGCACCAGTACGTCAAACGCACAATCCCTTCTAAGCCAGCTCCAGGCGGACGAAACCACGGGCGCAGCAGGCAAGGCGATGATGGCTCAATCCACGGTGCCCGCCGCCGGCGCAACGAACCCATCTGTCACCCAGGATCTGAAGTTCAGCACGGCCATGCAGATTGCAGCAGATCTGCATGCAACGGGGTTGACCATGGATCAGAACCAGACCGTCGTGTCACCCGATCCCGCCAAGGATGCCCGGTTGCTGGCCCAGTCCGTGGCACAGGCACAGAATCAGGTGGCTGGTTCCCAGTTGCCCGTCGCCAATCCCGCCCAGAACCTGACGGTGAACACGCCGGTAGGCAGCAACCGCTGGAGCGAAGACCTGGGACAGAAAATCACCTGGATGGCCAGCGGTAGTCAGCAAAGTGCAGAACTGCACCTCAACCCGCCCGACCTCGGCCCGCTGAATGTGGTGCTGCACGTCAGCGGCGATCAGGCCACGGCCATGTTTACCTCGCCGCATGCCGCAGTACGGGATGCGGTGGAACAGGCCCTGCCCAAACTAAGGGAAATGCTGGCAGGTAATGGCATCATGCTAGGCAATGCTTCAGTCAATGATCAGGGGCGTCAGAGCGGTCAAAACGGGTTTTCCGGGGGAGGAAGGTCGTCCTCTTCGTCCAGCAGCGGTGCCAATGAGGTATCCTCTGTGAAGCAAGGCATAAGACCGGTTTCCATGCTCCAAAACCAGGGGCTGGTGGACACTTTTGCCTGAGGCACGTTTAAAACCTCAAGGAACCTGAAATGGCCCGAGACGATAAAAAGCCATCGGAAGCACCTGCAGCAAAGCCCAAAAAAAGGCTGCTGCTCATCATCATTGCCGCAGTCATTGCATTGGCAGCGGCAGGGGGAGCCGCATGGTATTTCTTGAAAGGAAAATCTTCGGGCGATGAGCAAAAGCTGCAGTCGGTGGCATCCTTGACACCCATTTTCATTCCGCTCGATCCCTTTACCGTCAACCTGCAACGTGAAGACGGGGATCGCGTACTGCAGGTGGGGCTCTCCTTCAAGCTTTACAACGCAGAACTGCCCGAAAAGATCAAGGCGGCAATGCCCGAGATTCGCAGCAACCTGCTGTTGCTGCTATCCAGCAAACACGCCTCCGAACTGGTGAGTGTGGAGGGCAAGAAGAAGCTCGCCAATGAAATCATCGTGGCTGTGGACAACATTCTGGGCATTCCCCAAGCAGCACCAAAGCCTGTGCCTGCTGCCAGTGCTGCTGCTGCACCGGCGCCTGCCGTTCCGGCGCCTGCCGAGGGGGCTTCTGCGCCACAGCCCGGAGTCGTTGCGGAGGGGGCAACGGCACCCGCTGCAGCGCCCGCTGAAGCGCCAGCGGCGCCCGTTGCTGCCGAGCCTCCGGCAGAAACCAGGCCCAATCCCAATGCCGAAGTCCGCGAAGGGATTGTAGGTGTGCTGTTTACGTCATTCATCATTCAGTGAGCCCTGACGATGGCGGATGAATTTCTTTCACAGGAAGAAGTCGACTCCCTCTTGCGGGGGGTTTCCGGCGAGCATGACGATGCCGAAAAACCTGCGGAAGACAACGGAGAGGTCCGTCCCTACAGCCTGGGAAAGCAGGAGCGCATCGTGCGTGGGCGCATGCCCACCATGGAAATCGTCAATGAACGCTTTGCGCGCCTGTTCAGGATAGGCCTGTTCAATTTGATGCGCCGTACCGCCGATGTCTCGGTGGGACAGTTGCGGATCAGCAAGTTCAGCGAGTTCATCCGTAACCTTCCGGTGCCCACCAACATCAACATTGTGCATGCCAATCCGTTGCGCGGTAATGCTTTGTTTGTATTTGATCCCAATCTGATTTTTCTGGTGGTCGACAACATGTTTGGCGGGGATGGCCGGTTTCATACCCGGGTGGAGGGGCGGGAATTTACCCAGACCGAGCACCGCATCATTCAAAAGCTGATCGCCACGGTCTTCGAGGCCTATGGCAAGGCCTGGGAAGCCGTTTATCGTTTGGAGTTTGAATTCGTCCGATCTGAAATGAATCCGCAGTTCGCTAATATTGCCACCCCCAACGAGGTGGTCATCGTGACCACATTTGAAATTGAATTCAGTGGCATTGGGGGGGCCTTTCATATCTGCATGCCCTATTCCATGATCGAACCGATTCGGGAGCTGCTCTACAGCACCATGCAGGGCGACCACCTGGCGGTGGACAAGCGCTGGCTGCAAATGCTGTCCAGGCAGGTGCAGTCGGCGAATGTCGAGGTGGTGGCGGTATTGGGCGAGGCCCGCGTGAAAGTGGAGCGGCTGCTGCAGCTCAAGCCCGGCGACGTGCTGCCCCTGGAAATCGGAGAAAACGTGATGGCCCTCATCGATAACGTTCCCGTGATGGAGTGCAAGTATGGAGTGTTCAACAATCAGTACGCCCTCAAGGTGGAAAAAATGCTTTCCAACGCGATGGGTGGAACGAATCAGGGAGGATGATCATGCCCAATGAAGCAGGCGAAATCAGCGCTGACGATTGGGGTGCGGCTCTGGCCGAACAGACTGCTGCGGAAGCTGCAACTGCACCGGTGTCTGAACCGCAACCCGTGGCCCAGCCACATATGTTCGAGAAATTTGGCTCCGATGTTGGCCTGGCCGCGCACAATGACCTGGAAATGATCATGGACATCCCGGTTCAGCTGACGGTGGAGCTGGGGCGGACCAAGATGCCCATCAAAAACCTGCTGCAACTGGCTCAGGGTTCCGTGGTTGAATTGTCAGGAATGGCGGGTGAGCCGCTGGATGTGCTGATCAATGGATTTTTGATTGCCCAGGGCGAAGTCGTCGTGGTGAATGACAAGTTTGGCATCCGTCTCACCGACATCATCACGCCCTCAGAGCGTATCCGCCGTCTCAATCGATAATCATGATGAACCGAATCCTGTTGTTTCTGACCTCCTGTGCCGTCACGGGGGTGCTGGCTGCCGACAGCCCACGGCCCGCTTATACGCCACCTTCCGTGCTGTCACTGGAGAGTGTGCTGCAGGTGGTTTTCAGCCTGCTGCTGGTGCTGGGTATCGTGGCACTGGTGGCCTGGCTACTCAAGCGGGTGAGCTTGCCCCAGCAAAGCGCGGGGCGTCAGCTCAAGGTCATCAGCAATCTCGCTGTGGGGCAGCGTGAGCGGGTCGTCGTGGTGGAAATCCAGGAAACCTGGCTGGTGCTGGGCGTTGCCCCGGGACAGGTGCAAACGCTGCATACCCTGCCGCGACAGGGTTCGGGGCCGCGACATGACGCGTAGCAACTTTCTGAAGTCGTTCTGTTTGCTAACGCTGTGGATACTGGTGCCGGCAGCCTGGGCTGCCACTCCGGGGATCGCCGGGATTACCAGCGCGCCCGCCCCTGGGGGTGGGCAGACTTATTCGCTCAGCCTGCAAACGTTACTGCTTTTGACGTCGCTGGCCTTCCTGCCGGCCATCCTGTTGATGATGACGGGATTTACGCGCATCATCATCGTGCTCTCGTTGCTGCGCTCGGCCTTGGGTACGCAGTCATCGCCCCCGAACCAGGTGCTGATTGGGTTGGCCCTGTTTTTGACCTTCTTTGTCATGTCACCGGTGTTTGACAAGATCTATACGGAGGCCTGGCAGCCGTACTCGGAAAACAAGCTGTCGCTGGACCAGGCCGTAGACCGTGGGGCTGCGCCACTCAGGGCCTTCATGCTGCGCCAGACACGAGAAACGGATCTGGCCCTGTTCGTGCGCATTTCCAACAGTGAGCCCTTGCAAAGCCCAGAACAGGTTCCCCTCAAGATTCTGGTTCCTGCCTATGCCACCAGCGAACTCAAGACGGCCTTTCAGATCGGATTCGTCATTTTCATTCCCTTCCTGATCATTGACATGGTGGTGGCCAGTGTCCTGATGTCCATGGGGATGATGATGGTTTCTCCCGCGGTCATTTCACTACCGTTCAAATTGATGTTGTTTGTACTGGCAGACGGCTGGAATCTGTTGATCGGTTCGCTGGTGCAGAGCTTTTATACCTGAGGACCATTCGCACCATGACTCCTGAAAGCATCATGACTTTGGGGCGCCAGGCACTGGAACTGACCATCATGGTTTCTGCCCCCCTGCTGGTGACCGCCCTGGGGATTGGCCTGTTGATCAGTATTTTCCAGGCAGCCACCCAGATCAATGAAATGACGCTGTCCTTCATCCCAAAGCTGATAGGCATGGTGCTGGTGCTGATTGTTTCGGGACCCTGGATGATCGGATTGATGGTGGATTACATTCGCCGCCTGTTTACCAGCATTCCGGGCATGGTGGGCTAGGACGCGCATGATCAGCTTCACCAGCGCGCAATGGTCTGCCTGGCTTGCAGCATTCATTTTTCCGCTGGCGCGCATCCTCGCCGTCATTGCGAGCACGCCGCTTCTGGGTGACAAGGAAGTGCCGTTGCAGGTCAGAATCGGGCTTGGGGTGTTGCTTACGGTGATAGTGGCGCCGACATTGCAGATTCCCGCAGCAATTGATCCAGGTTCACTGCAGGGGCTGCTGATGCTGCTGGAACAGGTTTTGGTGGGCGTGGTGATGGGATTCACCGTGCGCATCATCTTTACAGCGGTGGAAATGGCGGGGGAGGTGGCAGGACTGCAAATGGGTCTAGGTTTTGCGAGTTTTTACGATCCGCAGAATGCCTCATTCCAGCCTGTACTGGCCCAGTTTCTGGGCGTGATCGTCTCCCTGGCGTTTTTGGCCATGGATGGCCATCTGCTTGTGTTGGCAGCACTCGCCGACAGCTTTCAAAGCTTTCCCATCGGTACCGCCATGCCCTCGGCAACGGGGTTTCATACGCTCGTGTCCTGGTCTGGCAGCCTCTTTGCCGACGCCCTGCAGATTTCGCTACCGATCCTCGCGGCATTGATGATGACCAACCTGGCGCTTGGGATACTCACCCGCAGCGCACCGCAACTCAATCTCTTTGCCGTGGGTTTTCCCATTACGCTGGGCATGGGATTTTTGGTTCTGGCCCTCTCAATGCCCTACTTCAGGCCATTGATTGAACATTTCTCCCATGCCGGATTGAGCGCGATGCAACATGTGGCGCAACAGCTGGGTCGCTAAACCTGGGTGCTGACGAGGTTTCCTGTGGCGCCATGACTCTGCATGTTTTGCGCCAGGGACTGCAGGAAAGTCGTGAGGTTGGCCTGGCTACCCGTAACCCCCTGGGTGGTGGTCAAAAGATTTTGAAAGCTCTGCTGCAAGGCCGTATCCGCCGCACCGAGGGCGCTGGTGGCGCTCGAGGATCCTGTGGTGCCAGAAGTGCCAGGCGTGCCACTGGCGGTGGTCAATTGCTGGATCAGGCTTTGCAATTCCGTCTGAATCTGGCCCGCCCCACCGCTGCCATGATGGTGGTGGCCACGCCCCCCGGCATGTACGCCCGTGATGCTGCTATTGCTGCTACCCAACGAAGCCAGGGATTGACCCTGTGCCTGAAGTGCGGCAAACAGGCTCTGCAAAAAATTTCCCAGTGCCTGTTGTGCGCTGGTGTCGGTCGCTGACGGGGTCCCTGTGGCTGAACTGCTGCCACTGGTCGACGAGGAGGTGGCGCTGTTTGAAGAACTGCTGCTGGAGGGGATGGTCACCCCGATCTGGGAGAGGGCCTGGCTGATGGCCGAAGCAAATCCGCCGACTTGCCCTGCTGCGCCTGATCTGCTGCCGTCCCCATCGCCATCTCCCCCCGCGCCTGAAGGTTGATTGACCCCCCTCAGGGAATTGATCTGGGGAAAATAGTTGCTGCCTTGAATGCCGCCAATTGCCATGGAAATTCTCCAGGTAAATTACATGTAGTTGAATAGGGATAGACCGGAAACGGTTTTGAATGATTGCATGGCAGCCTGCAGGCCCAGTTGTTGCTGGCTGAGCTGGCTGAGTGCCTTGGTGTAGTCAAGATCCTGAAGTTGCGACAAGGTGGTCTGGTACTGCAATCCAAGCGCACTGCCGGCAGACTGCAACGCAGTGAGGGTATTGAGATTCGAGCCAATTGCGGCGCGTACCGTCAGCACCTGGTTGAGCCCCTGATTCAGATTTCCGGACGCCAGATTCAACTGCTGCGTGAATGCGGCTGACGAGGCCGGATTGCCCGCAGTGATGGGAGTATTGAGGGTGGTAATCAGGTTTTGAATGGTCTGGAACAGGGACACGTTGGCGCTGGGTACGATCGTGAAGGTGTCGCCGCTTGCTGGTGCGCCCTGGATGTTGAACTGCACGCCATTAAAACTGATGGATTGGCCGCTGGTGTATGGTTGATTGGGCAAAGGCAGGCTTGTGGCCGGCAAGGAGGCGCCCGAGGGGTCTGTCCCCGATACGGAATAGGTCGTGACCCCGCCCGATACATTGAAGGTCAGGGTGTAGCTGTTGCCCCGTTGCGCCGCCGTGGGTGGCGGCGTGTCGAGCCCCCCCTGACCGATGATTCCAGAGCCTGTGTTGGTACTGGAAGCCGCAGTGGCGAACGAACCATTGCCATTTTTTACGTTCATGAACAGATCGGAGCCGGTGGCATTGACGGGCATCTGTTCGCTGCTGGATACCTGAATCAGGTGCTGTCCGCTGTCCCCCTGGTATTGCACGCCCGAGGCCGTTGTCACGAAGGGCTGCGTACTGCCCTGCAAACCCGAAAACAGGTAATTGCCCGTGCCATCCTTGCTGTTGGCGAGGCTGATCAACTGGTTCAGTTGGCCCTGCAGGGTGGTGGCCAGCGTTTGTCGGTCGGAATTGTTTAAAGTGCCATCCCCGGCATTGACGGCTGTGGTCTGGATGTTCTGGATCAGCGTCGTGACGCTTTGCAGAACACCTTCACTCATGGACAAGGCGGTTGTGGCTGCGTTGCGATTGGTGGCGTACTGGGTGTTGGCAGCATTGGACTGCGACACTTCAATGACCTGGGCCGCGGCGGCAGGGTCATCCGCCGGAGTCATGACGCGCAGGCCTGTAGAAACCTGCAACTGCGTATGCAGCAGGTTGGTCTGCTGTTGGTTCATCGAGTTGATGTTGCTGTCATAGAGGGTATTGGTACTGATCCGCATCATGACGCTCCTCTAGTTGAGCATGGTAAGCAAAGTGGAAAACAGCGTATTGGCCGTCTGAATCGCTTTTCCTGCAGCCTGATAAGCCTGTTGGTACTTCATCAGGTTGGCCGCTTCTTCATCCAGATTGACCCCGGATATGGATTGCTGGGCCTGTGTGGTCTGGTTGACCATATTGGTCTGGGCCTGGCTGGTAATCTGAAGCTGGTTGGTCTGGCTGCCCACCTGGCTGACCAGTTGCGCGAAAGCTCCGGCGTAAGTAACAGACCCTCCCAACATGGTGTTTTGCGTTTGCAACCCCGCCATCAACAAGGCGTTGTTGCCATCGGCCGAAGCATTGTTGTTGGCTTTGACGGTAAACACGTCGTTGGCGCTGGGGCTGCCACTGATTTGCACTGTCCAGCCATTGTAGGAAATCGATGCGCCGGGCGTGTAAGCCAGTGTGGCGGGAAGGCCAGTGCCCGTGCCGGAAATAGTGAACGTGGTTGGAGGGTTGTTGAAGGTGATCGTCACCGGCTGCTGCAGGTTGGCGTTGACCGGGGGCTGCTGCGTTGACGGCGTCGTTCCCGCAGTGAGTCCTGCATTGCCCGGGGCCGTCCCCGCCACCACAATCCCTGCCGTGCCGGTGGTACTGAGCGTGAGCGTGGCGTTGGTGGTGCCAGGAGCCAGCCCCGTATCCGAGCTCAAAGTTGTATAGCCACTCGCCTGGGCAATCGCGATGTTCCGTCCGTCCGCAGCCGTCAGGGTCAGGGCACCCGTCGAGGCATTTGCACTGGCCGTCACTCCGGTTTGCGCGGAGATGGCGTTGATGGCGGCAGCCACGTTGGTCCCTTCGCCAGCGGCGTTAATGCCCGCGGCAATTGCGCCTACATTGATGCCGTTGATGGTGAAGCTGTTGGCGGCAATCCCGCTCGTCCACGAGGCTGGAGAGCCGGCCGTTGCCGAGCCCGACACCGTATTGACGTTTGCCGTGGCCGTAACGCCCGAACTGGCGGTGATGGCATTGATGGCCTGCGCGATGGCATAGGCGCTGTCGGCGCTTTGCCCCGGGGCCGAACCTGCTGCACTGGCACCCACCCCGTGGCCATTGAGTGTCAGTTGTCCGGCCGCCAGCGCGGCAGTGGTGGCACTTCCCGTGAGGCTGGCATAAGGCGTATCGACAACGCTGGCTGCGCTGATCGTGCCACTTCCGATATTGTTGAGGGAGCCATTGGAAATGACCGGGACGGCAGCGGCAATTTTTGAAGGGTCCGTGATGGCAACGCTCAAGCCCTGGGCACCGTTGGCGGTGGGTCTGATCAAAAAGCTGTCGCCGGAGCTGGGGGTCGTGGAGATGCTGAGCGTGATGCCATCCACGGTTTGAGGCAGGCTGGCATACGTTGTGACCGTGTTGTCCGACAGTCGTGTGAGCGTGTAGGGCTGGGCATTTGCCGAATTATAGGTGAGCGTGTAGTCACTGCCGGTGAGCGCCGCCGCATTGGAAATGCTGGCGGTCACAACTGCGGTTCCGGTATTGTTGCTATTGCTGTTGACGACAGGCGCGCCAATGTTGAAGAAAGTGCCCCCCATGGCGCCGTTGAGATCCTGACCCAGGCCATTCTGCGCATTGAACGTGGCCGCAATTCCCGTGGCCAGCTCACCGAGGGCGTTCTGGGTCGAGGTCAGGCTCTGGTCGCGAAACGCCAAAAGCCCGCCCAGATTTCCGCCCTGCAGGCTGCCCTGCTGGATGGGAACCACCTTCCCCCCCGAACTGTAGGCTACATCCACCTTGGTGGGGTCCGCGGATGAGGTAACGGTTTGCAGGGTAAAGGCCTGATTTCCCACAACCAGCGACTGACCGTTGCCGACATAGACGTTATAACTGCCATCAGACTGCTTGATGACCGTGGCTTTGATTTCCTTGTTGAGCTGGGCAACCAGCTGGTCACGCTGATCCAGCAGATCATTGGGAGGTTGTCCGTTGCCGCCAGCAGACGCCACGGTGATATTCTGGTTCAAGGTTGCAATTTGCTGGGCATACGAGTTGATGTTGTTGACGCTGCTGCCGATTTGTCCGTTCACGCTGGTGTTCATGCTGGTGAACAGCTGGTTCAGCGACTGAAAGCTGCTGGCCAGGGATTGGGCACTGCTCAACATGGTTTGTCGGGCAGCTGCTGACGACGGATTATTGGCAACACCGCTGACAGCGCTGAAAAAATTCTGGAGAGACGGCGAGATACCGGCTGTTGGGTCCGCGATGACGTTATTGATCTGCTGGATCTGGGTGTAGTACGTGTTCAACTGGCTGGATTGCGCCTGTTGCTGCAGCAACTGGGTGTTGAGAAATTGGTTGTAGAGGCGCGTGACCGTCGTGACGTTGACCCCCTGGCCCATGAACCCGGAGCCCGTCAACAAAGGCGTGTTTGCCGATTGGACGGTTTGCTGGCGACTGAAACCCGGGGTCGAGGCGTTGGCGATGTTGTGTTCGGTCGTCAACAGGCCCGCTTGTGCAGCGTTGAGGGCGCTGATCCCAATACTCGAAAGGTCTGCCATGTCACACTTCCCCGCTTACTGCGCGCAGCTTAACGCTAGGATTATCGGATGATTACCGGGTTTCTTTAACAATTTCAGGGCGGCTCAACTGCTTCATCATGATGTCCGCCAGGCCAATGCCTTTGGCAGACAGGTTCTGTGACAGCTGTTGGTCGAGCATGGCGGTGAAAGTCCGGGTCTGTTCGCTGTCAAACAAACCATTCTGCGGCGTGGCGTCACGCATGGATTTCAGCATCATGTTCATGAACAGGGATTCAAATTGCTGCGCCGCCTGGCGCAAGGCCTGATCGGGCGACTGCTTTGCCTTGAGGCGCAGGTTACCCAGGCCTTGGGCATCGATGGCGAGGTGAGTCGAGAAGTCGGTGGAGATTGTCACTTAAATGACCTCGAGATCTGCTTGCAGGGCTCCTGCAGATTTCATGGACTGCAGGATTGACAGAAGGTCCTGGGGGGTGGCCCCGACTCCATTGAGCGCCTTGACCACTTCGTTGAGGGAGACCCCTTTCTTCAACATGATGAGCCCTCCCTTGTCGGCCTTGATGTCAACGTTGGCCTGCCCCGTGACGACTGTTTGGCCTTCGGACAATGGATTGGGCTGACTCACGGTATTTTCAGTGCTGATCACCACCGTTAAATTTCCGTGGGCCACGGCGCACTCGTCCAGCGTGACATTCTGGTTCATGACCACCGAGCCCGTGCGCGCGTTGATAATGACCCGAGCTTCAACCTGCCCGGCTTCCACCTGCAGGCTTTCGATTCTGGAAATGAATTCGACGCGGGCACTGCCCTCTGGCGCGTGAACCTGGATGGTGCGCCCGTCCAGTGCGGTGGCGATGGTTTTGGCAGGAGAGATTTCCCGGTTGATGGTTTCAGCAATGCGCGTGGCGGTGGTGAAGTCGGTACTGTTCAACTCGAGATTGAGAAACTCACCCTGGCCCAGAGTCATGGCCACAGCCCGTTCCACGGTGGCCCCGCTCGGCACGCGTCCAACGCTCAGGTGATTGACGACCACCTTGGAGCCTTTTGCGCCGGCGCCAATGCCGCCCACCAGCAGGTTGCCCTGGGCCATGGCGTAAATCTGCCCGTCGGCGCCCTTGAGGGGCGTCATCAACAGCGTTCCGCCCACCAGGCTGTTGGCGTTGCCAATGGATGAAACAGTCACGTCAATGGCCTGGCCAGGACGGGCAAAAGGCGGCAGGGTTGCCGTGACCATCACCGCAGCCACATTTTTCAGCATGGTCTGCAAAACGCTGGCAGGAGGCACATTGACCCCCATCTGGGTCAACATGTTGACGATGCTCTGGATGGTGAATGGAGTTTGTGTCGTCATGTCGCCACTCCCATCCAGGCCCACCACCAGACCATAACCAATCAATTGATTGTCCCGTACCCCCTGGATGCTGGACAGGTCCTTGATGCGCTTGGCGTCAACTGAAAAGGGCAATGAAACCAGAAGCGCCATCAGAATCAGTTTGAGCAGGGTATTCATGGTCTTTAACATGAGATCAAAAAGGCATGGCCGAGAGAAAAAAACGACTCAGCATGCTCATGACGGCAGCCTTGTCGATGTTGGCGTTGCCGCCCTTGTATTCGATCCGGGCGTCAGCCACCTGGGTGGACAGGACGGTATTGCCGGTTTGGACGAAGACCGGGTTGACTACCCCCGACAGACGGATGTATTCGTCCACCTGATTGATCGACACCAGCTTTTCGCCGCTGACCACCAGGTTGCCGTTGGGCAACACATCAATGACCGTGGCTGTAATCGAGCCGGTCAGGAAATTACTGCCAGAACTATCTCCCGTATTGGCCAATTTATTGGCCGAGCTTGCTGACACCGCAAGACCGTCGAGTACATGCTTGGCATTGACGGTGGCGCTTGGAAAATTGGAACTGATGGTGGTGGCATGATTGGCGTCGCTGCCGTTCTTCTCGACGGCCGAACTGTTTTCGAGGATGGCAATGGTCAGCGTATCCCCCACATTCCGTGCGCGCACATCTTCAAACAGGGGGTGCTGGTTGACGCCATTCTGGAAAATGGAGCCGTCGGCGCGCGGTGCGGCCTGCGAGGATGCCGGACGCGCACTGAGAGGCTGGTTGATATGAGAGGAGGGGGCGGTGCCACAGCCGCTCAGAGCCAACAAGGCCCATACGGTAAAGGCCCGTTTGGACAGGCTACTCATGATGTCCCTTTTTCATCGCATTTGCGCCAGATACTGCAGCATCTGACCCGAAGTTGTGATGGACTGCGAATTGATTTCGTAGGCGCGTTGGGTCTCGATCATGTTGACCATTTCTTCCACCACGTTTACGTTGGATGTTTCCACATAACCCTGGTTCAGGATGCCCGTTCCATTGAGGCCGGGCGTGCTGAGGTTGGGGGGGCCGGAGGACTGGGTTTGTGCGTACAAATTCTCTCCCAGGCTTTGCAGATTGGTGGCGTTTACGAAGGTGGCCAGTTGCAGCGAGCCGATCTGGAGCGGGGTCACCACTCCGGCTTGGGTGGCGGATACGGTACCATCACGGCCGATGGTCAGGCTGGTGGAATTGAGGGGAACAGTGATGGCAGGCTGCACCATATAACCACCCGAAGTGACCAGGTTGCCCTGGTTGTCCGTCTGGAATGAACCGTCCCGGGTATAGGCGGTGGTGCCGTCGGGCATCAGCACCTGAAAAAAGCCGTTGCCATTGATGGCCACATCCAGATTGTTGCCGGTTTGCTGCAGGTTCCCCTGGGTCTGGATCCGCTCCGCCGCAACTGGGCGTACGCCCGTACCCAGCTGCATGCCTGAGGGGTACATGGTTTGTTGTGAAGATTGTGCGCCTGGCTGGTTGATGGTTTGATACAACAAATCCTGGAACACTGCCCTGGATTTTTTGAAACCGTTGGTGCTGACGTTGGCGAGATTATTGGAAATCACGTCCATCTGGGTTTGCTGTGCTTCCAGCCCGGTTTTCGAAATCCACAAAGATCGTTGCATTCCTCAAAGTCCCTTTTCAAGAAGATCGGCGTTTTATCCGGTAATGCTCAGGAGCTGGCTGGCCTGCTGGGCATCGTCCGAAGCGGTTTTCAACATTTGCATGTGCATTTCAAACTGTCTTGAAATGGAAATCATGTCCACCATGGCGCCAATGGCGCTGACGTTGCTGGACTCAAGGCTGCCCGGGGTGATCGTGACATTGGCATCAGGGGCGGCCGGTTTGCCGCCCTGGGTGCGAAATAATCCATCCTGACCGCGCACCAACTGGCTTTCAGGGGGGTTGACCAGCTTCAGGCGGCCCACTGTCGTGACTTGCGAGGGCAGCCCTCCGGAAGGCACGGTGGATAGGGTGCCGTCTGCTGAAACCGTGATTTCCGAATCCGGGGGAATGGTGATCTGCCCCGGGGGGCCGGGTTGGCCCGTATCGTCGATGACGGGATTACCCGCACGCGTTTGCAGGATTCCGTTCAGGGAAACCTGCAGATTGCCGTCCCGGGTGTAGCCCTCGCTTCCATCAGGAAGCAGCACTGCAATCCAGCCCTTGCCGTTGAGGCCCACATCCAGCTGGCGCCCCGTGTGTTGCACGGGAGCCGGGGTATAGTCGTAGCCAACGGTGGAGTTCACCACAAAGGTTCGCGTGGGCAAACCTTCCCCCACCAGGGGCACGGCCCGGAATGCATCGATGGTGCTGCGGTATCCCGTGGTGCTGGTGTTGGCCAGATTGGAGGACAGCGAAGCCTGGCGCTCCATGATGTGCGACGCGCCCGTCATTGCCGTGTAGATCAGTCGGTCCATGGGGTTCCAGGAATTCGTTAACGCAGGTTGACCAGCGTCTGCTGAATCTGGTCTTCGGTTTTAATGGTTTGGGCATTTGCCTGATAATTGCGTTGCGCCGTGATGAGGTTGACCAGTTCAGCCGTCAGGTCCACGTTGGAGGCTTCGGTTGCCCCGGACTGGATGACGCCCAGGCTTCCCGTTGCAGGAGCACCCACCAGCGCCGCACCAGAAGCCGTCGTTTCGGTCCACTGGTTATTGCCTTGCGACTGCAGGCCTTGAGGATCGGCAAAGTTGGCCAGTACGATCTGCCCCAGGTTTTTGGACTGTCCGTTGGAGTAGGTGCCCTGGATGATGCCGTTGGGGCCTGTGTTAAAACCGCTCAGTTGTCCCGAGGTATAGCCATTCTGGGTGAGCTGGTTGACTCCGAAGGATGCGCCATACTGGGTCGAGGGTGAAAAATCGAGCACCAGGCTCAAGGGGTTGGCGCCGGGGGTCACGGAAGTCGGAACCGTGGCATTGATCTGGCCGAGTTTCAGGGTTCCGGCTGCGGGAGGGTACACCATCGTGCCCGAAGCGTTGAAGCCCAGTTGGCCCAAGGCTGGTGCAGGGCTGCCAGGTACGGCGGTGCCATCCACCGTGAGGTAGGCGTTCCAGGTCGTTGCTGCAGTGCCGGCAGCAAGCGCGGGAGGCGTGGTGCTGGCACTGGCCAGCGCAAAATACATCGTGGCCACGTGGCTGTTGCCCAGACTGTCATAGACGGTCATCGAGGTGGAGTTGTTGAACGAAGTCGGGTCCGTGGGACTGAAGGTGCCCGCTGTGGGTACCGTGGAACTCGAATCCAGGTTGAGGCCCACGGTGGCGGTGCTGGTGGCACTCGGGCTTAAGTTGGCAGTGGGAATGGTGAGGGGCACGGGTGTGGCGGCAACGATGTTGCCCGAACTGCTGGCCTGGTAACCGGTCAGTTGAAGCCCTTGGGCATTGACGAGGTTTCCGTTTTTGTCGAGCTGGAACTGGCCATCGCGGGTGTAGGAGATGGTGCCGTTCTGGCTCATGCGGTAAAACCCCTGGCCGTTGATGGCCATGTCCAGCGGGCTATTGGAAGCAGTGATGTTGCCCTGGGAGAACTGCTGCGCAATCGCGGACAGCTTGGTACCGATTCCGGTTTGGCTGGCGCCCGAACCATTCAGGGACGCAGCGTAAACATCCGAGAACTCGGCAGTGGATGCCTTGAACCCCACCGTGTTGGCGTTGGCGATATTGTTGCCAATGGCATCCAGTTGGCTGGTAGCCCCATCAAGACCGCTTAAACCTTGTTGAAATCCCATGTTTTTCTCCGTTCTTACTTGATCATGACAACTGACGACAGTGCGACCATGCCCAACTGTCCGACACTCAGGGAAGGTGACGCACCGGCCGCGCCCATCGTGACTGAATCAACCGTGCCATAGGACAGGGTGGTGGCCGGGACGCTATTGCCAGCCTGGGTTGCCGTAGCGACAAGGTGGTAGGTGCCCGCCGCTGCGCTCGATCCCGAGTCGGTCTTGCCGTCCCATGTAAAAGGAATGGCGCCCGCCTTTTGGGCACCCAACTGCAGGGTTCGCACCGTGTTGCCGCTGCCATCCTGGATTTTCACCACCAGGCCATCCACGGGCTGGCTGAGCTGAACCCCGGCAACGGCAGGGGTGCCAGCCGTGAGGTTGATGCTGGAGCCAGGGATCAGCACGTTGTGGCCGATCAGGCTGGTGGCTGCGGACATGGACTGACTCGTCCCCATGCTGGTGCTCAAAGCCTGCAGGGTCGAGTTGAGCGTATTGATCCCGTCCACGGTGCTGATTTGTGCCAACTGCGAGGTCATCTGCGAGCTGTCCATCGGGTTCATGGGATCCTGGTTCTGCAGTTGCGCGACGAGTAGCGTCATGAAACTGTTCTGTAGGCCGGCGGCGCTCGTGCTGGAGCCGGTTCCCGTGCTGCCGTTGCTGGCCAGGGAACTGTTGGCGCTGTTGAGCGAGGCAATCAGGTTTGCAGCAGGATTCACGTTTTGCGTGGAGGTAACCATGGTAGCTAGTCCTATTGTCCGATGGTGAGGGTTTTGAGGAGCATTGCATTGGAAGTGTTCATGACATCCACATTGTTTTGATACGAACGGGAAGCCGAAATCATGTTGACCATCTCCTCGATGACGTTGACGTTGGGCATCGTGACATAACCGTCCTTGTTGGCCAGCGGGTTGGATGGGTCGTAAACCGTTTTCATTGGAGTGGGGTCGTTCACCACGGCGTTGACCCTCACCGCAGTCCCGGATTGGCCCTCGAGGGGGACGGCGCTGAACACCACCTGCTTGGCGCGGTAAGGCTGGCCATCGGCGCTGGTGGTGCTGTCGGCGTTGGCAAGATTGCTGGCAACGACGTTAAGCCGCTCGGACTGGGCGGTCATTGCGGAACCGGCTATGTTGAATATGCTGAAGAGTGACATGACGATCAAAAAGACTGCAAGGCTGACAGGACATCTTTGACCTGTTGGCCGACGAATTTCAGGCTGGCTTCATAACGGACGGTATTTTCGGCGAACTGTGCGCGTTCTTCGTCCATGTTCACCGTATTTCCGTCCGCGCTGGGTTGCAATACAGTGCGATACAGCACGGGCGAGCCCAGCACGCTATCTTCCGCAGCCCCGCTCAGATGCTGGGCTGCCGAAGTGGCCATGGAAAGCTGGGTTGAATTCTTGCCCAGGGCCCCTTGCATCGCGCTGGCAAAGTCGACGTCACGGGCAAGGTAGTTGGGGGTGTCTGCATTGGCGATATTGGAGGCAATCAGCGATTGGCGGGCTTCCCGCAGCTGTAATGCGGTTTGCTGGAACTGAAACGCCTGGTCGATTTGACTGGTCATATGGAAGTGATGTCTGATTCCGTGTTGGCGGAGCTTGAGTTCATGATAAGGAACGCAAGGGAATGGTCATCACCAGATTAAGGGCAGGATAAGGGCTCAATTCTCTCCTTAAAACGCTTCCCTTGACGGGAGTGGCGGATGACAATGGTCGCCATGAAAACAGCGCGAATGTTCCTGATTCTGCTGGCGTGGACGCAGGCGGCAGTTGCCGCGCCGCAACAAGATCGCCAGGCGATTGCCGAGCTCGTGACCCGTTTCGCGCAGGATGAGACCCGATCCTTTCCCGGTACGGCAGCCATCCAGGTGGACGCCCTCGATCCACGCCTGAATCTTGCTGCCTGCGCCTCCCCGGAGGCCTTCATCCCGCCGGGAGGTCATTTGCTGGGAAGGGGCACGGTGGGCGTCCGTTGCCTCAGGACGGCGGAGGGCCCGGGCTGGACGGTGTATGTCCCGGTCCAGGTCACCATTCGTACCACCCTGCTGGTGGCACGAAAACCGCTGCCTGCCGAGAAAGTGATCACCGCCGACGATATCATCGAGCAGAGCGGGGAGGCGACCCGACCTGACCTCTTTACCAGTTCAGCCCAGGTGCTGGGCAAAGTGGTCAAGCAGGGCGTGAGTGCCGGACAGGTCCTGAGACAGGACATGGTGCGCGATGTTTTCACGATCAGGCAAGGGCAGACCGTTCAGGTGGTCGTCGAAGGCAAGGGGTTCAAGGTGAGTACCGAGGGACAGGCCATGAACAATGCCGCAGAAGGACAAAGCGTTCAGATTCGAACCGCTTCCGGACGCATGATTTCCGGCACGGCCGGAGGAGAGGGCGTCGTGAGGGTCAGTCCTTAGGAATTTACTTTTGCCGCGAGCAGTGCCGCTTTGTCCAGTACGGCGCAAGCCTCGTGGATTGCCTGTTGCCCGCTTTCCTTTCCGTTCTGAAGTGCCCCGGTGACAAGGCGGGCACTGGCGCATAAACGCAGTGCGCTGACCGGTGTGCCGTTTCGGGTGCCGCAGGTCACGGGTTGTCCCAGGCGGCCGCGCAGGGGGGATGCTTCAACTTCGGGTAGCAATCGAAAGACCTTCAGGGTGTCCTCGTGGTTTAAAGGGGTCAGACCTCGCGGGGTGGGTCGGAAGAGCAGGAATGGAAAAATCGTCTGAACGCAATCCCAGTCGTTGCCGTCCGCAAGCGGTAAACGCACCAGAGGCAGGACGGGAAGCGCTTCCAGCAGGGGATGTTCTGCGATATGACGCCCGACGGCCCCAGAAAAATGTTGCAGAAACGCCCTGATTTCATTCCCGGGGAGGGTGCTGAAACTGCGTAACGCATGCAGGGCGGCTTCCCAGCGCAACAACAGTCCTGCGTGAATGGCTTTGGAAGCGTCGTGAGAGGAGCGTTTTGCCTGGGGCCGCCCCAAAAGCTGCGGTGGAATGAACAGCGCCCCCGAAAAGGAAGGACCCCCCACAAATTTCGAACCGGTCAGGGCCACGGCAAAATTGCGCGCCAGATAGGCGTGCAAGGTGGCATGGGAAAGCCGGAATTGACACGCATCCACCAAAACCGTGACGCGTTCCGGCGCATGATGCTGGAGCTGATCCACGCAGGCCACGCTCGGGGCAATCAAACCGCTTTTTGAAACGTCGGTGAGAATGAGCAGCACGGGCCGCTCTGCGGCCAGGGCCGAGAGCGTCAGCGAGACGACTTCTGCATCGATGGCTGCCGAAGGTCTTGGCTGTCCGTCAGGTTCGCGAATGTTGACGGCAATGACGTGGCCACGGTGGCCGGTTGCCAGCGCCGCTGGCACTCCGCTTCCCGATTCGGCGGGTTCCACCATGACGATGAGCGGTTCGCTATCGGTGGCATAAATGCTTTGCACGGCGATGCGATGGGCATCGGTTCCGGAGGGGGTGAGCGTGATTTCAATGCCGGAGTCTCTGGGCAGGCCGCACAGTTCCGCCAATTCCTGACGTATCCTCTGCGCTTCATCGGCGATGCTGTGGTCCAGGAGTTTGACCCGAAGCGCCTCTGCCGCCGCAAATCCCCCGGGCGAGACTACAGATGCGGTGCAGGAGCCAAAGTCCAGCAAGGCGGGATCTGGAAACGGCGCGCATCCATAAGGGTTTTTGTGATGTGGCGGGGCGGCTTCGATTCGAGCGTCACCCCCTTGCGTCAGCAGCAGGCTGGTTTCACTCAACGGGTGCATGCCTGGTCCGCTCCAGCAAGGCCCTGAATGCCGTAAACACCTTATGCATTTGCGGCTGCTTGTAAGGAAAGAGGTCCACGGGGTCCATGGCGTGAACCACGGCACTGCTGTCCACTTCAAAAACCAGCAGCTGACCCTCCCTCGTTTCGGCGCAATCCATCACGAGATACTCCAGACCCAGCCGTTCGTGGACGCTGCGCAGGGCATGTCGATGCCGGTGTGCAAAATCGTGGTCGAAGTTGGCCATGAAGCGCGCTTCTTCCTCACGCTTCATGGGAGACTCGGTCATGCCCCCATTGAGGTAATGAATCATCCAGTGGTCTGACAGCGCCATATGACTGGCATAGGGCAGGCCGTCGATCAGGACCACACGGTATTTGCGAAACAGGCCGTCCGCGCTGCGATAGTCCACGAATGGCGTCACGTAGAACTCGGGCTCGGGCTGGGACGCCAGATACTGCTCAAGGTCCTGGGGCGTATCAGCCTTGACGAGTCCCTTGCCGGCATGTGAATCAATGGGGCGAACGATCACTGGAAACCCCGCTTGCGTGAGGTCTTCGCGTTTGACCCGCCTGGCCCTGGGCATGGCCAGCCCTGGTGCGTCGGACAACAATGCGCTGGATTCATTGCGGGACAGTCTGAGAATGCGGTCAGGAGCATTCAGCAGCGGGCGCGGCCAGACCTTGGTCAGGTCGGACAGCGCACGCAGCAGGGCCTGGCTTTGGTCAGCCTCTCCGACCGCAACAAATGCCACATCGTGATCCGGCAGCGTGGGCGGAAATGGAAGTCCGGGCGAGAGGAAGAGCAGCGTCAGCTCGATGTCGGAGTCCTGCACCAGAAATTCCAGCGGCGTGTTGGCGTTCAGGGCGCCGGGGGTCATCAGTGCCAGCAGGCGAACGGCCGGTTCCCTTGTGGCGGGTAAGGTGTAGATTTGCCGCAGCTGCAGGGCCTGGCGCTGAACGTCGAGCGCGATGTCGTGACTGCCCTTGAGGTGCAGGATAATGGATAAGTCCAGCAACGCTTCCGCGCCATCTACCGTGGGACCTTGCCCCACGCGTTCGATCAACTGGTTCCCCAGCGGGGTGAGATCAGTGCCTCGAAAGGCCTGGGTCATGAGTGCTGCAAGCCCCTGGAACCCCGGGTTCATGAGCCGAACTCCAGGTTGGGCATCGCATCGAACCGGGCACCAAAGGCGAGAGTGGCTTGCAGGAGCGCATCGATGTCCGCTTCCTGGGTGCGATGATTGACGATGGCGGCGCGGATGGCGAGGCAGCCATGCAAGGTGGTGGTGGACGGAACGGCGATGCCCGATTCGTGAAGGGCCGCGACGATCCTGGCATTGACCGGATCGGCCCGATCGCAGCGATAGCGAAAGCAGACGATGTTCAAAGACACGGGCGCCAGCAACTCCAGCGCCGGGTTTTCCACGATGCGCTGCTCCAGATAGCGCGCCAGCGCGCAGGTGTGTGAAATGATGGCGCCCATCTGTTTGGCGCCGTACACCTTCAGTGTGAACCAGGTTTTGAGGGCACGAAATCCCCGGGACAAGTCCGGGCCATAGTCGCAGGGCCAGGGGGACCCGGCTGCAACCCCGCGGGTTTCCCTCCTGAGATACGCTGCCGGCGAAGCGAAGGCCTGGTAATGCAGGGTGTCGCTGCGGACCAGGATGAATCCGGCGTCATAGGGCACCTGGCCCCATTTGTGAAAGTCAAAGGCAATGGAGTCCGCCCGTTCGATGCCGGACAGGCGCTGGGCAAGGTCTGGAGCAAGGCGCGCCAACGCGCCATAGGCCCCGTCCACGTGGAACCACAGGGCATACCGACGGCAAAGTCCGGAAAGGGCGGCGAGGTCGTCCACCGCGCCCACGTCCACCGTGCCAGCAGTGCCCGCCACAAAAAACGGCGTCAAGCCCGCGTTGAGGTCTGCAACAATGGCGGCTTCAAGTTGCCCGAGGTCCATTTCGAAACGGGCGTTCACCGGAATGACTCGCAGGGTGTCCGTGCCCAGCCCGGACAAATCCATGGCCTGTGCAATGCAGCCGTGGGCGCCTGCGGAGGCATAGGCACGCAGGCGTTTGTCGCGGGCAGTCAGCCCCTCAACGCGAACCTGCGTTCCCAGCGCGGCAGTTTTTGCCACCAGCACGGCAATCAGGTTGGCCATGGAGGTTCCGGTGACGAACAGGCCGCTGGCGGATTCAGGAAAACCAAACAAGGTACGCATCCATTCCAGGATCTGTCGCTCCACGGCCACCGGAATCTGGTCGCGTCCGCCCAGGTTGGCATTGAGGCCCGCCGCCAGCATCTCTGCCAGCATCCCCACGGGGGTGCCGCCACCATGCACCCACCCCATGAAACCCGGATGCGCGTTGCCAACGGCATAAGGCAGGATGTCGGCCATGAACTGCCGGTGTACCGTGGCGAGATCAGAGGGTTCCTCCGGGAGTGGTTCGTGAAACCGGTTGCGTACCTCGGCGGGGATGGGTTGCCATACCGGGCGTTCGCGCAAGTGTTCAAGGTAATCCAGAATATCGTCGAGCATGCGATGACCCTGGGCGCGCAGATCGCTCCAGTCGGCAGGGTCCAGCGATTCCCGGCTCATGGGTTAGGACGACAGGTTGAACCCCCAACTTTGGGGATCCTCAGGGCTCGCGATGGCGTCATCCGTGTTGGACAAATCCACCAGCTCGGGTGGGATGTGCGCATTGAACCGCTCCGAAAAAAAGACCTTGACGATGGGGGTGATCAAACTATTTGCATTCTGGTCCATCACGACGCCCAGGCGTCCCGATTTTAACTTGACGAGGCTTCCCACGGGGTAGATGCCCACGGTTTTTACAAAAGCGTGAAACACTCGCAGATCGAAGTGACCCTCCTGCCATTCTGCCATTTTATGGATGGCCATGGCAGGTTCCCAACCTTTCTTGTAACAGCGTTCCGAAGTGATGGCGTCGTAAACGTCGCAGACCGAGCCCATGCGGGCATAAAGCGAGAGATTGTCGCCGGACAGCCTGTCCGGGTAACCGCCTCCGTCCACCCGTTCGTGGTGATGCAGACAGACTTCCAGGACGATGTCATCCAGTTCCGTTGTTTTTTCCAAAACTTCAAACCCCAGGCGGGGGTGTGACTTGATGACGTCAAACTCCCCATCAGTCAGTCTGCCAGGTTTGTTCAGGACGGCCTCCGGGATAAGCATTTTTCCTACGTCATGTAACAGTCCTGCCATCCCGAGGTTGCGCAATGCGTCACCCTCAAATCCAAACTGCTTCCCCAAGGCAATCATCAGGGCGCAGACTGCAACGGAATGGAGGTAGGTGTAGTTATCCTTGTTCTTGAGCCGGACGAGGCTGAGCAGTGCGCCGGAGTTGCTGGCGATGCTTTCGTGGATGTCTTCCACGAGACCCATGGCGCCATTGATTTGCAATGCATGACCCATGCGCACCTCACGGAACATCGAAGTGACGGCCTCCTTGGCTCGCGCGTGGATATGGCGGGCCCGTTCGATTTCCTCGTGAAACGTGGTTCGCGAAGCGCTCTTCGGGTTGGCTGCGGCTTCCCCCAGAATGGTCTGTACCTGCCTTTGGGCCGCATCTTCGTCGAGTGCGGTTATGCTGGGTGCAACATCCAGACCTTTGGTGGTGTCGATCCAGACTTCCCGCACACTGCTGGACTGCAGTGCCATGAGGTCCTTGTGGGAATCGAGTTTGAATGCGCTCTTCCAGAAGGGATGCTCCATCCAGCTGCCACAGATTTCATGGATGTACATGCCAAGGCGCACGTCGCTGACACGGATTTTTTTCATGGCAAGGCCTGAGCGCCGTTGGCGCATTGCAGCAGGACACGCTGCGCCATTTTCTGGATCGGAACGACTTCATCAACTGCCCCGAGGGCAATGGCTTCCTTGGGCATGCCAAAGACAATGCTGGTTTGCTCATCCTGGGCAAAATTGTAGGCGCCAGCTTTTTTCATTTCCAGCATCCCCGCTGCTCCATCCTTTCCCATACCCGTCAGGATAACCCCGATGGCATTTTTTCCTGACATCTGTGCCGCAGACTGGAACAGGACATCCACGGAAGGGCGATGCCGGTTGAAGGGCGGGTTTTTGCTCAATGCCGTGACGTAAGTGGTACCGGCCTTGTCCAGCAGCAAATGGGAGTGCCCCGGAGCGATGTAGGCGTGCCCCGGCAGGATGGGCGAACCATGGCCTGCTTCCTCAACGGAAATGTGGCACAGCGAGTCGAGGCGAGTCGCGAAAGATCGCGTAAAGGTTTCGGGCATGTGCTGCACGATCAGAATGCCGGGAACCTCGGCCGGAAGCGCCCTGAGAAACTCCTTGATGGCCTCGGTGCCGCCGGTGGAGGCGCCCACCACGATGATGAGTTTGCCGGAATGGAGAGACAAACCAACCTCGTCTAAAGTGAATTTGTGCCGGTTTGGATGGGGCGAAGATAGGTGATGACCTGCTCCACGGGAAGATGGAGCAGGTCGCCGATCTCTGCATAATCATCGGGCAGCGCAGCGTCATCCCAGCCGTTGGCGGAGTGCCGGGCCAAATTGACGGCCAGTACCACGTTGCGCACCCTGACCTGCTGTCCATGGGCATCATCCATCAGGGCGGACAAAAGGCTGGGAAGGGACCATTCCCGGGAGAGCAGAAGCTGGAGGTCGGAGATGGGAAAGCCCAGTACCATTTCCTGTGCCGCGCGGCTTCGCAAGGACCTGTTGTTGAGCTGTGCGTCGTGGATCAGGATCATGTCCTGGGGCGCGAAACACCACAGCAGCAGTTCGGCGAGGTCGTGCAGCAGGGCTGCGATGTACACCTCGTCGAAGTGCATGTCATTGAGGCGGATGGCCCATTCGATGGCGTAATTGGCGGCCCGCTGGGCGCGCTGGATGACACGGACCAGGTTTTGCAGCGCTTCGGGATGTTCTTGCAGCAGCGTTTCGACGGTGGCTTGGGTATGGATTTTGTCGTAGAAGGGGTCCATGCCCAGCATCAGTACGGCCTGTTCCACCTGGATGACTTCGGCGCTTTGCCGCTTGTGCCGGTGTTTTTGCAGATAGTGCAGCAACTTGACCGTCATCAGGGGGTCGCGCAGGACGACGCGCGAGACATTACGGGCGCTCAGAAGCTCTTCATTCTTGCGCAATTCGGCCAAATCCTGGCCAGTTCGGGCAAGCACGGGGATTTCGACGTGGCCCAGAAAGGTCGCCCAGTCCTCAAGGTTTCGTTTTTCCGCAGATTGCACGCAGGTCACCTCATCTTCCAGCCCACAACCTTAGGGTTGTCGGCAAATTGAGGGAATACTTTACAGGAAAAACAAAATGGTGCTGATGAGAGGAGTCGAACCTCCGACCTACTGATTACGAATCAGTTGCTCTACCAACTGAGCTACATCAGCCCCGGGGAGCCGGAATTATACCGGAATGGGCGCGCTTCGTCAGGACTTGAAAATGATATCCCTGGGCGAGGATTGCAGATGTTGGCCGCCATCCACATACAGCGTAGTCCCGGTTACGGCATGAGCAGAGGCAAGATAGACGGCAGCCTGGGCGATGTCTTCAGGAAAGGAGGCATGCCCAAGCGGGGTAAGGTGATGCGCCTCCGCGAAGTCCGCTTCGGTTTGGGTCCCGGAGGGCAGGCTGATGCCGGGGGCAAGCCCCACCACGCGCAGGCGCGGGGCATAGCACTGGGCCAGCAAGCGGGTGGCGGTTTCCAGGGCCGCCTTGGAAAGCGTATAGGACAGGAAATCCGGGTTGAGGTTGATGAGTTTCTGGTCGAGCAGGTTGATGATGACGCCCGGAACGTCATCTTCGGCATGCGCCTCATACAGTTGGCGTGACAGCGTCAGTGGCGCGCCCAGATTGATCGCCATGTGGCGCTCCAGCACGTCTGTCCGAAAGGTCTGCCCATCATCAAATTCAAAAAGCGAGGCGTTGTTGATCAAGCAATGGGGCCGCCCGAAGCGTGCGATGCAAGTGGGAATCAGGGCCGCTGCTTCGGCGGGGGAGGCCAGGTCCGCATAAAGCGCCAGCGCAGCGCGTCCCATGTGCTGGATTTGGTCCACCGTGGCCCGGGCCTCGCTTTCCGAGTGATGGTAGTGAACTGCCACGTCCCAACCCGCTTCTGCGAGGGCCAGGGCCATGCTCTTGCCCAGTCGCTTGGCCGCCCCGGTGATGAGGGCAATGCGGGCATGTGGGAAAGGGCGGTTCATTGCAGCAGGCTGTCCAGGGCGTCGGGGTGAATGCCAAAAACGGTGTCGAGAACCAGGGGGGCTCCTTTCGGCAGGACATTGTCCGTGCGCATGGAGTCGAGGTTGTCGCGCGACATCAACGGGGGGCCGGGAAGGTGCTCCAACAGCAGTGCCTGCAGGGTTCCCAGCCAGTTGGGTAGGGGAAGGACGAACCGCTCGCGCCCGGTGCGTCGTGCTGCAAACCGGGCCAGTTCGGCCAGGGTCAGGATCTCGGGACCGGCAAGATCATAGCTTTTGCCCACCGTCTGCGGCATGGTGAGTGCCCGCTTCATGGCTTCGGCCACATTCTCCACGCTGACAGGCTGAAACCGGCCATCGGCCCGGGCAAGCGGCAGAATGGGAAAGCGGCGAGCCAGTTTTGAAAACAGGTTGATGAAATTATCGTCCGCGCCAAAGATCACGGAAGGTCGAAAAATGGTCCATTCGAGGGCGCTGGCGCGGATGATCCTTTCTCCTTCGCCCTTGCTGCGCTGATACATGGAGACCCCTGCGCAATCCGCGCCCAATGCGCTCATGTGAAGGAGCCGGCGGATACCTTGCGCCCGCATGGTTTTGACGATCAGCGCCACCAGGTCCACGTGTGCTGCCTTGAACCGGGGGCCATAGGGATTTCCGGGTTTGTCATGAAGCACTCCCACCAGATTGATCACCGTTCCTGAAGCGCCAACCTGGCGGAGCAGGGATTCCAGAAATCGAGGCTCATGGACGGAACCCTCCACACAACGCACCTCAGGTGTTTGGGGTCCTCGCTCCGTAACGACGGGACGGCGTACGGGAATGATGACCGGATAACCCTGCGCCATCAGCCGTGCAGCGAGAGAACGGCCGACAAACCCGCTGCCACCGATCAGGAGGACAGGAGACGGCATGAATTCCGACGCGGCGTTACTGGCGTCGAATGCGCACGACGATGTCGACGCCCTCCTGAACCATCCCGGGAGGGAGTTCAGGCAGTCCTTCCACGCACAATGTATCGGATTCGATGTCCATCAGCGTGCCGGAGTCCACATCAAAAAAATGGTGATGCGGGGCGGTGTAGGTGTCGTAAAAGACGCGGTCAGGGTCAATGATCACCTCGCGGACCAGCCCCTTTCTTTCGAATAAATTCAGCGTGTTGTAGATGGTAGCCTTGGAAACCTCGGCATGATTTTGATTGACTGCGGTCAACAGCTGATCGGCCGAGAGGTGTTGCCGACGCGAAAAGAGGGCCTTGGCAATGACCAGCCGTTGGTGCGTTGGGATGATGTCGTGCTGCCGCAGTAGTTCGGCAACATGGGAACGATCCTGGGTCAGGGTATCCATGGACGAAGGCTCAAATTCGGTTGGTTGCAGCATGGTAGGCCTCAATATAGCCCGGATTGGAACAAGATATCAATTACCCCAACGCCTTGGGGAGCGGAAAGACGACGTTTTCCGGGGTGCCTTCCAGCTCCTGGACTTCGCCTGCTCCCAACATCCGAAGTCGCTCGATCACTTCAGTCACGAGTACTTCAGGGGCAGAAGCCCCTGCCGTGACGCCAATCCTGGTTTTTCCAACCAGCCACTCCGGCTTGAGGTCGGCAGCGCGATCCACCATGTAGGCGTCGATGCCACGATGCACTGCCACTTCGCGCAACCGGTTGGAGTTGGAACTGGTGGGGGAGCCCACCACGATCACGAGATCAGCCTGGGTGGACAGGGCCTTGACCGCATCCTGACGATTTTGCGTGGCGTAACAGATGTCGTCCTTGCGCGGGCCCTGAATCTGTGGAAACCGGTGGCGCAATGCCTGGATGACGCGTTGGGCATCATCCACCGAAAGGGTCGTCTGCGTCACGTAGGACAGTCGGTCCGGATGTTCAATGGCGAGGCTTGCCACATCCTCGACGGTCTCGACCAGATAAATGTGGTCGCGTGCCTGCCCCAGGGTGCCTTCCACCTCAGGGTGGCCACGGTGTCCAATCATGACGATTTCGCGCCCGGCCGCGTGCAACCGCGCTACTTCGGTGTGGACCTTGGTGACCAGCGGGCAGGTGGCATCGAACACGTGCAGCCCGCGCGCCTCGGCTTCGGCGCGCACTGCCAGCGACACGCCATGAGCGCTGAAAATGACGGTAGCCCCGGTGGGCACCTCGTCCAGGTGCTCAATGAAGATGGCGCCCTTGTTTTTGAGGTTGTCCACCACAAAGCGGTTATGGACCACCTCGTGGCGTACGTAGATGGGGGCGCCGAAACGCTCCAGGGCGCGCTCCACGATTTCGATGGCGCGATCCACCCCGGCACAAAATCCGCGCGGGTTGGCCAGTAAAACGGGAATGGGGGGGTGCTGTGGCATCACAGTTCATCCTTCTGATTGCCGGGCCAGCCGAAGCGCTCTTCCTTCCAGGGGTCCCCCTCGTTGTGGTAACCGCGAACTTCCCAGAACCCGGGGCGGTCCCGTTCATGCAGCTCGATGGCCTTGAGCCACTTGGCCCCTTTCCAGGCATACCGTTTGGGCACGATGATGCGCACCGGGCCGCCATGGTTGCGCGCAATGGGGTGTCCCGACCAGCAGTGTGCAATGATCACGTCGTCATCGAGCAAGGCCATCAGGGGCAGGTTCGTGGTGTAGTCGTCATAGCCATGCAGCGTGACAAACTGAGCCGTTTCCAGCGGTCCGGCCAGTGCGAGAAGGTCGCGCGCCATGACGCCGCGCCACTCCATGTCCAGTTGGGACCAGCGCGTGACGCAGTGGAAATCGGAAGTTGAAGTGGTTTGCGGCAGGGCCTGATAGGCTGCCCAGTCCAGGTCCATTTCACGCTGGACCAACCCGAAGACGCGTAGCCGCCAATGCTCCAGGGGAATGTGGGGCTGGATGCCAAGGTCCAGTATCGGAAAATCACGAACCTCGGTTTGGCCTTGAGGGATGCGTGCATTGGCATGGATTCGCCCGGGTTTCATCTCCCTGCGGGTCACGGCGATTTTGGCCTGGATGAGTTTGTTCCAGTCGGTCATTTGCCTGTCTTCAAGCTGTCCCACAGCAGGACGACGACACCGAGGGTGATGGCCGAATCTGCCAGGTTGAATGCGGGCCAATAATGGTGGCCCACATGCCATTGAATGAAGTCGGTGACGGTTCCCAATAGAACGCGGTCCACCAGGTTGCCCAGGGCGCCGCCCATGATCAGACTCAATCCAAGACAAAAGCGGCGATTGTTCGCATGGCGCACGATCAGGATACCGATGAACAGCAGGGCCGCCAAGGCGATGCCGCTGAAAAAATAGCGTTGCCAGCCGCTGGCATTGGCCAGCAGGCTGAAAGCCGCCCCCTGGTTATGGGCCAGTACCAGGTCGAAGTAATCGTTGACGCGGCGAATGAGGTCTGTCCCCATCCAGGCCGTGATCCAGCGTTTGCTGGCCTGGTCGGCCAGCGTCACGACGAGGGCTAACCCAAGCCACCGGGCCAGGTTACGCATGGTGGCGTGCTTCGCCCGGGCCAGAGAGATTGGCGACGCAGCGCCCGCACAGCCCGGGGAATTCGGGTTGCCGGTTGACGTCCTCGCGGTAATGCCAGCAACGTTCGCACTTGGCATGTTTCGTGGCCTCCACATAAAGGCCGATTTCGGCAGGGGCTGACGCATCGGGAAGTGCCAGATTCAGGACCTGGGCTGCAGCAGGCATTGCGTCCACTGCGCTGTCCAGCACGACGGCTTGGGATGTGATGAACACAAAGCGCAGGTCGTCGCCAAACTGGCGCAGCCATGTCAGGGTGCTGCCCGTGGCGTAGAGGGTGACTTCGCCTGCCAGGGAAGATCCCAGGGCGCCCGCTGTGCGCAGTTCTTCCAGTCGTTTCTGTATCTGGCTGCGCAGCCGCCGCAGATCGTTCCAGGAGGAGGTACGAGCCGCCTCGTCGGGCACTTCGGGCAAGGCATGCCAGGTTTCCAGAAATACCGATGAGGCCACATCGGGGGTTGAGCCCTGCAGCGTGGCCCAGACCTCCTCGGCGGTAAAAGTCAGGATGGGGGCCATCAGCCTGACGAGGCTTTGGGTGATGTGCCATAGCGCATTCTGCGCGGCGCGTCGCGGCATGGACTGTGCACCGGTGGTATACAGCCGGTCCTTCAGGATGTCGAGGTAGAAGCCGCCCAGGTCTTCCGAGCAAAAGGTTTGCAGACGCTGCGCAACCAGGTGAAATTCGTATTGGTCATAGTCCTGCAGGGCCTGCTGCTGAAACTGGCGCGTCAGGGCCACGGCATAACGGTCGATGTCCAGCCACTGTCCGGGGGCCAGTGCATCGCGAACGGGATCGAAGTCGGCCAGGTTGGCCAGCAAAAAGCGCAGCGTATTGCGAATGCGGCGGTAGGCTTCCACCACACGCTTCAGAATTTCATCGGACAGGTTGAGTTCGCCCGAGTAATCCGTGCTGGCTACCCAGAGCCGCAGATTGTCGGCGCCCAGGGTGTCCATGACCTTTTGTGGCAGCACCACATTGCCCAGGGACTTGCTCATTTTGCGACCCTGGCCATCGACCACGAAACCGTGGGTCAGCAGGGCATCATAGGGGGCGCGGCCGTCCAGGGCGCAACCGGTGAGCAGGGAGGACTGAAACCAGCCACGGTGCTGGTCCGAGCCTTCCAGATACAGGTCGGCCGGGTACTTGAGTTCGGGGCGGCGACGTACCACCGAGGCATGGGTTGTGCCCGAGTCGAACCAGACATCCAGGGTGTCGGTCAGCTTGCGATATTGGTCGGCCTCGCCGCCCAGCAATTCTGCGCCGTCCAGCGCAAACCAAGCCTCGATGCCTTCCCTTTCGATGCGCTGCGCCACCTGCTCGAGCAGGTCTTCGGTCTGGGGATGCAATGCGCCAGATTTTCGATGGACGAAAAAGGGAATGGGTACACCCCAGGCGCGCTGGCGGGAGACGCACCAGTCCGGACGGTTTTCAACCATGGCGGAGAGCCGGGCGCGTCCCCAGGCGGGATAGAAGCGCGTCTGCGATACTGCCCTGCGCGCCGTGTCGCGTAACGACAGGTCCTGCCCGGGTTGTTGGTCCATGCGAATGAACCATTGGGGGGTCGCCCTGAAAATGATGGGGGATTTGTGGCGCCAGCAGTGTGGATAGCTGTGCGTCAGGGGGGCTGCGCTCAAGAGCAGGTGGCGTTGCCTTAACGCCTCGATGATGACGGGGTTGGCCGCCCACACGCCCAGACCACCGACCAGCGGTACGGAAGGCATGAAAACGCCGTCATCACCCACCGGGTTATCCACCACGAGGTTATAGCGCAGTCCGACGGCATAGTCCTCCACCCCATGGGCAGGCGATGTATGCACCAGTCCGGTCCCGGTTTCCACGGTGACATGTTCGCCACAGATGATGGGCGAGGGGCGTTCCAGCAGCGGGTGCCGTAACTGCAGATGTTCCAGCGCGCGCCCCGGCACGGTGCCCAATATTCCCCGCGATTGCAGGCCGTAGCGCGCAAGGCTGGCTTCCATGAGATCTTTGAGCAGAATCAGCTGGCCCTGCTCGGTGTCCACCAGCACATAGTCCAGATCGGGGTGGACGCTGACGGCCCGGTTGCCGGGCAGGGTCCATGGGGTTGTGGTCCAGATCACGGCAAAGGCGGGGTACTCACCTAGCGAGGCGCCAAACACTTTTTCCAGCGCAGCGTGGTCACTCACCGGGAAGGCGACGTCAATGGCAACGGACTGGCGGTCTTCGTATTCCACTTCCGCCTCGGCCAGGGCCGAGCCGCAATCCAGGCACCAGTTGACCGGTTTTTGACCCTGAAACAGGAAGCCGCGCTTCCAGATGCCCCCCAGGGCGCGCACGATGTCTGCTTCGGTCTGGAAATTCATGGTGAGGTAGGGGTTGTCCCAGTCGCCCATGACCCCTAACCGGATGAAGTCGGCCTTTTGCCGGTCCACCTGGGTAGCGGCATAGGCCCGGCAAAGCTCGCGAAAACGGGCAGGTGCAATGGCCTTGCCGTGCGTCTTCTCGACCTGGTGCTCGATGGGCAAGCCATGGCAATCCCAGCCCGGTACGTAGGGGGCGTCAAAACCGGACAGGGTTTTGCTTTTGACGATGATGTCCTTGAGGATCTTGTTGACCGCATGGCCGATGTGAATGTCCCCGTTGGCGTACGGGGGGCCGTCGTGGAGGGTAAAGCGGGGACGCCCGGCGCAGTGGTCGCGGAGTTTGCGGTAACGCTGCTGTTGTTGCCACGAGGCAAGCCAGACGGGTTCCCGTTTGGCAAGGTCGGCCCGCATCGGAAAAGGCGTTTCAAGCAGATTGAGCGTTTTTTTGAAATCGGTCATGTCGTAGGGTCAGTCGCTTGCGCAAAATAGTCCCGGGCAGCCGCCGCATCACGCGCCATCTGCCGGGTCATGGTTTCCAGGCTGTCAAACTGCACTTCATCGCGAATCTTGTGCATAAAGTGCACATGAATTCTGGTGCCATAAATCGTGCCGTCAAAGTCAAACAGATGCACTTCCAGCAACCACTCGCCGCTGCTGCTGACGGTGGGGCGCGTTCCCAGGCTGGCTACCCCGATCCGGAGTTGCGGCCCCAATCCGCTGACGGTCACGGCAAAGATCCCTGAGAGCGGAGAGACGCGCCTGTTGAGCCTGATGTTTGCCGTGGGATATCCCAGCGTCCGCCCCAGCTGTTGCCCGGTGCCGACCCGGCCGCTCATGAAAAAAGGGCGTCCCAGCAATTGCCGGGCCAGATCCATGTGCCCTCCGGCCAGGGCCTCGCGTACCCCACTGCTGGAGACGCGCTGCCCTGCAGCCATGATGCTGGAAAGCGCGAAGCATTCAAATCCCTGTGCCGTGCCAGCACGCTGTAATGTTTCGAAATCGCCGGAACGCTGGGCGCCAAAGCGAAAATCGTCACCCACCAGCAGCCAGCGTGTCTGTAGTCTTTGAACCAGCCATGCCGAGATGAACGCATCGGCGGGCATGGCGGCGAGGGCCCGGTTAAAGCGCAGGACGCTGACCTGCTCGATGCCCGCTGCCTCCAGCAATTCCAGTTTTTCGCGCAGGGTGGTCAACCTCGGAGGCGCTTCATTCGGCGAAAAGAATTCGCGCGGATGCGGCTCGAAAGTCACGACGCCCGTAGCCAGTCCAAGCGAATGGGCGGCCACTCGCAGGGCGTGCAACATCGCCTGGTGTCCCAGATGGACGCCATCGAAATTTCCGATGGTCAGAGCCATGGGTCTGTCGCTAACGGCTGGGGTTCCCAGGTGGATGCGCATGACGCTGGCAGGCAAAGCGTTGATTCTATCGTCAATGGGCACGGTTCTGCCACTGCGGCGAACCCGGTGCGCCTTGTTTAGAAAAGCAGCCTGGCGGAGATGAGCAGCAGTAGGGTGGCCAGCAACGGTCGCGACAGTTTTTCCGGAATATGGGCGTTGAGGTGCGACCCTAACCAGATTCCCGGGATGGAGCCCAGCAACAGGTTGGCCAGGAGTCCGGTGTTGACGTGACCCAGGGATAGATGCCCCAGGCCCGCCAGCAGGGTGAGGGGGACGGCATGGGCGATGTCGGTGCCGACGATCCTGGAAATGGGCATTTTGGGATAGAGGGCAATCAGGACGGCTGTTCCCACGGCACCCGCTCCCACCGAGGAGATCGTCACCAGCATCCCGATCAGTGCCCCCAGTGCGATGGTCAGGGCCGGCGGCCGGGGCGCATCGGCAGGCTGCAGGGCGCAGGGCATGCCGCGCAAGCCGCACAGCAGCGCGATGGCAGTGAGCACCAGCGCAATACCCAGGCCATACCTGAAAAAAGCATCGTAGGTGTGCAGCGATTTGAATTCCCGCAACAGCCCCAGGGTCAGGACTGTGGCGGGCGCGCTTCCCAGAATCAGCAGCCTCACGGCTTTCCAGTCCACATTGTCCTTGCGGCTATGGACCCAGACGCCGCTGGCCTTGGTTGCCGCGGCATAGAGCAGGTCGGTTCCCACGGCGGTGGAGGGAGGGATGCCGAATACCATCACCAGAAGGGGGGTCATCAGCGAACCGCCTCCCACTCCCGTCACCCCTACCAGAAATCCGCCGAGCAATCCCGAAATCGCATAAGACCATTCCATAAAACACCCTTGGCGCCTTGAGCGCACAACCTGAGTCAGCCATGTTAACAACGAGCCTATAGATATATTAAGTAATATTGTGTTAGCTTTATGTAACTTGAAGTTCTATGGAGGGCCTCATGAAGCTCCAACAGTTGCGTTACCTGGTTGAAGTTGCGCAGTCCGGTTTGAACGTTTCACAGGCCGCTGAGAACCTGCATACCTCCCAGCCCGGGGTCAGCAAGCAGATTCGCCTGCTGGAAGACGAGTTGGGGGTGGATATTTTTGTGCGCAACGGCAAACGCGTGGTGAGCGTGACAGAGCCGGGTCGACATATCCTGGCCATTGCAGAGCGTGTCCTGCTGGAAGCCAAAAACCTGAAGGAAGCCGGCCGGGAATTCAGCAGCCAGTTTACGGGAACCCTGACGATCGCCACGACGCATACGCAGGCGCGTTATGTGCTGCCGAAGGTGGTCGCGCAGTTTTCCGAGCGTTATCCCCTGGTCAAGTTGACGCTGCATCAAGGCAACCCCATCAACGTGGCCGAGGAGGTGGTTTCGGGTCGGGCCGACCTTGCCATTGCCACCGAGGGCCTGGACCAGTTTGCCGACTTGCGGGTTCTGCCTTGCTACCAGTGGAATCGCAGCATCGTGGTGACGCCGGGGCATCCCCTGCTGGAGCGGCCCAAGCCGACTCTTGAGGAGTTGGCAGCATTTCCGCTCATCACCTACGACTTTGCCTTTACCGGGCGCTCAAAAATCAACCAGTCCTTCGAGCGTCACGGCCTCACGCCCAATGTGGTGCTGACGGCATTGGATTCGGATGTGATCAAGACTTATGTGGAGCTGGGGATGGGCGTGGGGATCATTGCGACCATGGCATTTGACCCGGCCCGGGACCAGGGGCTGCGAGCCCTGGACGTGAGCCATTTGTTCGAAAACAGCACGACGCGGGTGGGCATCAGGCGCGGGGCCTTTCTGCGACAGTACACCTTTGACTTCATCGCGCTGTTTGCACCCCATCTGGACAAGGCGGTGGTGCAGCAGGCGCTGGAGGGCGACGAGCCCGATTCAGGCGCCGTTTTTTGAAAAATCCTTGAAGCGAATGCCCATCAGCCAGAGCATTGCAAAGTAGGAGGCTGCAGCAGCGGCCAGCAGCGGCGCCAGGGCCATGGCGTGTTCCAGGCTCGATCCCGTCAGCCAGCGCGACTGGGTGCCCTGGAAAAACGTCAAAACCAGGGCCATGACCCCAAGTGCCAGGGCAAGCTTGGCCAGAAACAGCCCCCAGCCGGGGCGGGGCCTGTAGAGTCCGCGGCGGCGCAACCCGTGGTAGAGCAGGGTGGCATTGAGACAGGCGCCCAGACCGGTGGCCAGGGCGAGTCCGGCATGCTGAAACAGGTTCATGAACAGGACGTTCATGAGCTGGGTGACACCCAGCACCAGAATGGCGATTTTGACCGGCGTCTTGATGTTTTGACGCGCATAGAAACCAGGTGCCAGGATCTTGACTGCAATGAGCCCCGTCAATCCCAGGCTGTAGGCCATGAGGGCATTGCGCACCATCAGGACGTCGTGCGCCTGGAAGGCGCCACGAAAGAACAGGGTGGACACCAGCGGGACTCCGGCCACGGCCATCGCGACGGCGGCAGGCAGGGTCAGCACCAGGGTCAGGCGCAGCCCCCAGTCCAGCAGGTCGGAGTAACGGACCTCATCGCCGGCTGCATGGTGGGTGACGAGGCTGGGCAGCAGGATGGTGCCCAGCGCGGCGCCCAGAAGCCCGGTGGGAAACTCCATCAACCGATCTGCATAAAACAGCCAGGACACGCTTCCCGTTGGAAGGTAGGAGGCAAAGATGGTGCTGATCAGCAGGCTGATTTGACCCACCGAGACGCCGATTACGGCAGGCCCCATCAGCTTCAGGACGCGCAGCAGCCCCGGTTCATGCAGGTTCCAGCGCAGTCGGGGCAGCATGTGGATGCGGTGCAGGAAGGGCCACTGAAACGCCAGTTGTAACGCACCGCCCACCAGGGCTCCCCAGGCCAGCGCCATGATGGGCTGTTCAAACCAGGGTGCGGCCACGAGGGCGAAGAAGATGAACGACAGATTGAGCAGTACGGGGGTGAATGCAGGAACCCAGAACCGGTTCCAGGTGTTGAGTATCCCTGCGGACAGTGACACCAGGGCGATGAAGAAAATGTAGGGAAAAGTGACGCGCAGCAACTGCGTGGTGATGGCAAATTTGCCTGGGTCCGATTCAAAACCGGGTGCCGACAGCGCCACCACCTGGGGGGCAAACAACACGCCCAGAATGCTGGTCAGCAGGACGGCAACCGTCAGGGCGGTGGCCACGTGATCGATCAACCGGCGAGCGGACGCTTCACCCTGTCGCGTTTTGGCCGAGGCCAGAATGGGGACGAAGGCTTGCGAAAAGGCGCCCTCGGCAAACAGCCTGCGCAACAGGTTGGGAATGCGAAAGGCGACGAAAAAGGCATCCGTCAGGCCGCCCGCGCCAAAAACATGGGCCACTGCCGCATCCCGGATAAATCCGAGGATCCGTGAGAGCAGCGTCATGCCGCTGGTATGGGCCAGAGCTTTGAGGAGGTTCATGGGGCTGCGGCAAGGGTAACACAGATTGATTTTCTCCAGAAAATCACATAGAATCTCCGGTTTTCCACCAAAACATATACGTGGAGCGCGTCGTCGACAGGCCGCTCCCGGTTACAGGAGCCTTCTCAAATGGCAAATTCCGCACAGGCCGAAAAACGGGCCCGACAAGCCGAAGCGCAGCGCGCTCACAACATGTCCTTGCGCTCCACCCTGCGTACCGCGGTCAAGAAGGTGCGCAAGGCCGTGGCTGCGGGAGACAAGGGTGCAGCCCAGACGGTGTTTCAGGCGGCAACCAGCACCATTGATCGCATCGCTGACAAGAAGATCATTCACAAGAACATGGCTGCTCGCACCAAGAGCCGCCTGTCTGCAGCCGTCAAGGGCATGGCCGCCTAGTCTGCGACGACACGACGAAGTACGGCAGGAATAGGGCGGCGGCGATAGCAATATCGCCGCCGATTTCATTTGGAAAGCGCGTCCGTCGCGCAGCAGGGATCGCTTCATGAGCCACTTGATGAACACTTATGCAAGGTTGCCCATCGCGTTTACGCGGGGTGAAGGGGTTTGGCTGTGGGATGAAGCGGGGCGTCGCTACCTGGATGCGCTGGCCGGAATTGCCGTCAACGGCCTGGGGCACGCGCATCCCCGGCTGGTTCAGGCAATCGCCGATCAGGCGGGCCAATTGATCCACACCTCAAACATCTACCGCGTGTTGCGCCAAGAGCAGTTGGCAGACCGGCTTTGCGAGCTATCGGGAATGGCGCAGGCCTTCTTCTGCAGCTCGGGCGCAGAAGCCAATGAGGCCGCCATCAAGCTGGCGCGCCTGTACGGGCATCAACGGGGGGTGGAAGTTCCCACCATCGTCGTCATGGAAAAAGCCTGGCACGGCCGCACCATCGCCACCCTGTCCGCCACAGGAAGCCGCAAGGCCCAGGCAGGATTTGAGCCGCTGGTGGCGGGCTTCGTCCGCGTGCCTTACAACGACCTGGATGCCGTGCGGGCCGTGGCCGAACACAATCGCAACATCGTTGCCGTATTGCTGGAGCCCATTCAGGGCGAGGGCGGCATCAACGTGGCGGACATCGCCTATCAGCAGGGGCTACACGCCCTATGCAGGGAACGCGGCTGGTTGTACATGCTCGATGAGGTGCAATCCGGCATTGGCAGGACGGGTAGCTGGTTTGCCTTCGAGCATGCCGGCGTCAAACCCGACGTCATGGCGCTGGCCAAGGGCCTGGGGTCCGGCGTGCCCATCGGTGCATGCCTGGCAGACGGTGCTGCGGCAGACGTGTTCAAGCCGGGCAACCACGGCACGACTTTTGGCGGCGGACCGCTGGTTTGTGCTGCGGCGCTGGCAACGCTCGACATCATGGTCGACCAGGGCCTGTTGGCGAATGCCGCACGCCAGGGGGCACGCCTCAAGGGCGCCCTTGAGGCGGGGCTGAAAGGCGTCGCGGGTGTCATGGAGATTCGCGGGCAGGGGCTCATGCTGGGCATCGAACTGGATCGGCCCTGTGGAGAAATCGTGAAGCAGGCACTGGAACAGGCCCTGCTGGTCAATGTCACCTCTGACAAGGTGGTGCGCCTCCTGCCGCCGCTGATTCTGGAAGACGGGCACGCCGATCAGATTGCCGCGATCCTGATCCCCCTCGTCAAACGCTTTCTGGGTGCCTGATCGTGAAACATTTCCTGCAGTTCAAGGATTTCACGCGCGAGGAATTCGAATACCTGTTCGAACGCACCCGGTTGATCAAGGCCATGTTCAAGGCCTACACCATCTACCATCCGCTCAAGGACCGCATGCTGGCCATGGTGTTCGAAAAGCAGAGCACGCGCACAAGGGTTTCGTTTGAGGCGGGCATTCACCAGCTGGGGGGCTCTTCGATCAATCTCACCACGGGCGAGACCCAGTTGGGTCGGGGCGAACCCATCGAGGACGTGGCGAGGGTCATCTCGCGCATGGTGGACCTCGTCATGATCCGCACCTTTGACCAGTCCATCATCGAGCGGTTTGCTGCCTACTCCCGCGTTCCGGTGATCAATGGATTGACCAACCAATACCATCCCTGTCAGATCCTGGCCGATGTGTTCACCTACATTGAACACCGTGGTTCCATTACCGGCAAGACGGTGGCATGGATTGGTGACGGCAACAACATGTGCAGCACCTGGTTGCAGGCCGCAGCCATATTCAATTTCCAACTGCATGTGGCTGCCCCTGAAGGCTATGCCATCAACACCAGTTTGATCGCTTCCCATGAGCTGCCCCACCTCACCACCTTTGCCGACCCCATGAAAGCCGCACGCGATGCGGACCTGGTGACCACCGACGTGTGGACCAGCATGGGCTTTGAGTCGGAAACGGATGAGCGCAAGCGGGATTTTGTCGATTTTCAGGTGGACGCCGAGATGATGTCGGTGGCGCGCCGCGATGCGTTGTTCATGCACTGCCTGCCGGCCCATCGTGGCGAGGAAGTCTCGGCGGAAGTACTGGAAGGGCCTCAAAGCGTCGTTTGGGACGAGGCTGAAAACCGGATGCATGCCCAGAAAGCCCTGATGGAATATCTGATACTGGGCCAGGTGGCCCAACACTAAGGACGAATGGATTCATGAGTGATACCAAGAAAGTGGTGCTGGCCTATTCCGGAGGACTGGATACTTCCGTCATTCTCAAGTGGCTGCAGGACACCTATCAATGTGAGATCGTGACCTTTACGGCGGACATCGGGCAGGGTGAAGAACTGGAGCCGGCGCGGATCAAGGCCGAGAAATTCGGCATCAAGCAGATCTATATTGACGACCTGCGCGAAGAGTTCGTGCGCGATTTTGTGTTTCCCATGTTTCGCGCCAACGCGGTTTATGAGGGAGAGTACCTGCTGGGTACCAGCATAGCCCGCCCCCTGATTGCCAAGCGCCAGATCGAGATTGCACGCGAGACCGGTGCCGATGCGGTGTCGCATGGCGCTACTGGCAAGGGCAACGATCAGGTGCGCTTCGAGCTCGGTTATTATGCCCTGGAGCCCGGCATCAAGGTGATTGCCCCCTGGCGCGAATGGGACCTCACCTCGCGTGAAAAATTGCTGGCCTACGCCGAAGCTCACGGCATTCCGGTGGAGATGAAACACAAGACCGGCGGCAGTCCCTACAGCATGGATGCCAACCTGCTGCATATTTCCTACGAGGGGAAGGTGCTCGAGGATCCCTCGCGCGAACCCGAGGAAGACATGTGGCGTTGGTCCATTTCTCCGGAGGCTGCCCCGGACCAGGCGGAATACCTTGATCTGGAGTTTGCACGCGGTGACGTGGTGGCGCTCAATGGCAAACCCATGACGCCCGCTACCGTGCTGACAGAGCTCAATCGCTTGGGTGGAAAGCACGGAATCGGCCGCCTGGACCTGGTGGAAAACCGTTATGTGGGCATGAAGTCGCGCGGCTGCTACGAAACCCCCGGAGGCAGCATTCTGCTCAAGGCGCACCGCGCCATCGAATCCATCACGCTGGATCGCGAAGTGGCGCATCTCAAGGATGATCTGATGCCGCGTTATGCCTCACTCATCTACACCGGCTACTGGTGGAGCCCCGAGCGTCATGCCCTGCAGACGCTGATTGATGAAACCCAGGTGCACGTCAATGGCTGGGTGCGTGTCAAGCTCTACAAGGGGAATGTCATGGTGGTGGGGCGCGACTCCAAAACGGACTCGCTGTTCGATGCCAACATTTCCACCTTTGAAGACGACGGCGGTGCCTACCAGCAGTCGGATGCCGCTGGATTCATCCGTCTCAATGCACTGCGCATGCGCATTGCCGCTCGCCTGCATCGCAACTGATCGGAGAAATTCACCATGCCGTCCTTCGATATCGTCTCGGAAGTGGATAAGCAGGAAGTGCGTAATGCCGTCGAACAGGTCAACCGCGAAGTCAGCACCCGCTTTGACTTCAAGGGCTCTGATGCACGCGTGGAACAGAGCGAGTATGACCTGACGGTCTATGCCGACGACCCCTTCAAGCTCGACCAGGTCAAGGAAGTGCTCAACCTCAAACTGGTGAAGCGCGGCATCGACATCCGCGCCCTCGATTTCAAGACGGTGGAGACCATCGGTGGGGGCAAGGTCAAGCAGGCGGTGGCGGTCAAGGTGGGCGTGGAAACCGAAATGGCGAAAAAAATCGTCAAGCTGCTGAAGGACAGCAAGCTGAAAGTGCAGGGCAGCATCCAGGGCACGGCCGTGCGCGTGAGCGGGGCCAAGCGCGACAACCTTCAGGAAGCCATCGCCCTCATCAAGTCCAGCGACCTGGGGCTGCCGCTCCAGTTCAACAACTTTCGCGACTGACTACTCGCCCTGGGTCAGTTTCAGGGCGCGTTCGTAGAGCATTTTCCGTCCGGTGCCGGTGACCTGCATGGCAATCCGGACGGCATCCCCCAAAGACAGTTTTTCCAGCAAGGCCAGCAACAGCGCATCGTGCCGGGCCGGGTCCTGGTCAGCGGGTTGCTCTGCGCCCTCCACGGCCAGCACGAATTCCCCCCGTTGGTGATTGGGGTCTGCATCAATCCAGGGCAGCGCTTCGGCCAGTGTGGTGCGATGCACCGTCTCGAACAGCTTGGTCAGCTCACGACCGATCACGATGCGCCGCTCTCCCCCCAGCACCTCGGCCAGTGCGGTGAGGCATTCCCGAATGCGGTGCGGGGCTTCATAGAACACCAGGGTCGCCTGCAACCCCTTGAGGGTTTGCAGTTCACGCGTCCGGGCCCCCGCCTTGACCGGCAGGAAGCCATAAAAGAAGAAGTGCCTGGCGCTGAACCCCGAGGCGGAAAGGAGTGTGGTCACGGCACTGGGTCCGGGTATGGGCACGACGCGAACCCCCCCTGACAGGGCCTCTTCCACCAGCAAGGCCCCTGGATCGCTGATGGCTGGCGTGCCCGCATCGCTGATCAGCGCAACAGATAAACCGGATTGCATTTTTTGCATCAGCACTGAACTGGCGCTGCGTTCATTATGCTCATGCAGTGCGGTCAGGGGAGTGCGAATGCCGTAATGCTGCATCAACAGGCCTGAATTCCGGGTGTCCTCGGCGGCAATCAGGTCCACCGTACGCAGGGTTTCCAGGGCGCGTGCCGAGATGTCCTCGCGATGGCCAATGGGCGTGGCCACAATAAACAATGTGCCTGACGGCAGTGACATGGATGAAAGCCTCATGAAGGAAGAGAGCATTCTCAACCGTGCGACCGTGGGACGCAAGGCGGCGCATCGGGGTCGCCTGGCAGAGCAGCGGGCCGCGGAGTTTTTGCTGCAGTCGGGCCTCGTGATCCTGCAGCGCAACTACCGCTGTCGGCGCGGCGAGGTGGATTTGATCGTCCGCGACGGCGACACCCTGGTTTTTGTGGAGGTACGCTGGCGCACGGGGGTCAGGCAGGGCGGTGCGGGTGAGAGCATTGATCGCCACAAGCAGCGCCGCCTTGTCGCTGCGGCCCGGCATTATCTCATGCGCTATCCGGCAGAGCCGCCCCCATGCCGTTTCGATGCCGTCCTGCTGGACGGCATCGCCATGGAATTGCGGTGGCTGAAGGACATTCTCTGGTTGTGATGTGTTTTACCCATAGCCTGCGGCGTTATCATACAATACCGGCCATGGACCTCATTACACGCATTACCGGGCACTTTAACGACAGTGCCAATCTCAAGCTCGCTGTTGCTCATGAACTGGCTGCGCCGATTGCGATGGCAGCCGAACGAATGGTGCAGAGCCTGCTTTCCGAAGGAAAAATCCTGGCATGCGGCAACGGTGGTTCGGCTGCGGATGCGCAGCACTTCTCCGCCGAACTGCTCAATCGATTCGAAATGGAACGCCCCCCGCTGGCAGCCATTGCGCTGACCACGGATTCGTCCACCTTGACTTCGATTGCCAACGATTATCACTACAACGAGGTGTTTTCCAAACAGGTCCGGGCCCTGGGCCAAAGCCGGGATGTGTTGCTGGCCATTTCCACCAGCGGCAATTCCCCCAACGTCATCGAGGCCATCAAGGTGGCCCATGAGCGTGAGATGGGCGTAGTGGCGCTCACGGGCAAGGGGGGCGGACAGATGGCCGAGCTCCTGGATGGCAACGACGTTCACATCAGCGTCAATGCCAAAAGCACGGCGCGCATCCAGGAGGTGCATATTCTGGTGCTGCACTGCCTGTGCGACGCCATCGATTGTGTTTTATTGGGAGTGGAGTGAGCATGAAGCAGTCCTGGCTGACCTTGATTCTCGTCGTGGTGACCTTGCCCGCATTGCAGGGGTGTTTTCCGTTGGTGGCCACAGGCATGGTAGGGACGGGGCTTGTGGTGGCCGACCGTCGCACCTCCGGTGCGCAGCTTGAGGATCAAGGCATTGAATTCCGTGCCAACCATGCCATCAACGAAAAATACGGTGACAAGGTTCATGTCAATGTCACCAGCTTCAACCGGAATCTGCTCCTGACGGGTGAAGTGCCGGACGAGGAATCACGCAAGGGCGTCGAGGCCCTTGCGCATGCCACGACCAACGTGCGCGCTGTGGTCGATGAAATCGCCGTTGCGGGGGGAAGCTCTTTCTCCGAGCGCGCCAACGACACCTACCTCGGCACCAAGGTACGCGCTCGCATGGCGGCGGACGCCAACGGCCAGTTTTCGCCAGTGCACATCAGCGTCACTACCGAGGATAGCGTCGTTTATCTGATGGGCCTCGTGACGCATGCCGAGGGGGATGCTGCCAGCGCAATCGCCAGCACCACATCGGGCGTGCGGCGGGTGGTCAAGGTATTCGAGTACATCAACAAACCCCCGGAAGATGAAAAGACGGCAGCGCACGCATCCGGATCACCCGCAGCGGCTGCCAAGCCTGAGGATATCCAGCCTCCCGCTCCCCAGCAGGAAGAGACGCTTCCGCCGGCCCAGCCCGTGACGATGTAAAGGCGGGCGGTCTCATGACCCGGTATCCGGCCCCCGATTTCGAACAAAAGATTGCCTCGCCAGGGCAATGGCTGCAACGCGTTAGTTTGTTGCCTCGTCCGCTGGTGTTCACCAACGGCGTATTTGACATCCTTCACCGCGGGCATGTGACCTATTTGGCGCAAGCGCGTGCCCAAGGCGCGGCGTTGGTGGTGGCGCTCAATTCGGATGCTTCGGTCCGCCGACTGGGGAAGGGGGAGGATCGCCCCATCAACGTTCTGGCCGACCGCATGGCCCTTGTTGCCGCTCTGGAAAGCGTGGATGGGGTTACCTGGTTTGACGAGGACACGCCGCTTCAGCGGATTCTGGAATGTCACCCCGACGTGCTGGTCAAGGGGGGCGACTGGGCCGTCCAACAGATCGTGGGTGCAAAAGAAGTCCAGGCGCGAGGTGGTCGGGTGTTGTCCATTCCTTTCGAACATGAGCGCTCCACGACGGCGCTCCTGCAACGCATCCGCCTCTAGTCCGACATCAATCGGGCCAGCCCTTCCAGGACCAGATATTCCACTGCAATCACCGGCAGTTCGAGATGCGAGTGCAACAGCGGGCCGTGCCCGCCGCTCATGACGCAGACGACAGGTTGGGACTGGCAAGCCTGCAGCGCCCTGGCCATGCGGTCTATGGCGCCCACCGTGGCCAGAATTCGTCCCGTGGCAATGGCGTCCAGGGTCGTTCTTGGAAATGCCGTGAAGAGGCCGTCCGATTCTGCTGTGAGTCCTGCCGTGCCGGTGCGCAGCGCCTGTGTCATCAGCGATAGTCCGGGCAGGATGATCCCTCCCAGAAACTCCCCTTCAGCGCTCAGGGCATCCACTGTCGTTGCCGTGCCGGCGCAAACCACCACGGCGGGTTGGTCGGTCAGGGCGTGAGCCCCGATCAGGGCGGCCCAGCGATCGGGACCCAGTTGTTGTGGGGATTCGTAAAGATTGGTCACGCCGCCGGCTGCCGTTCCTGCACGGACCCAGTGCAATGGCACTCCGCGTGCTGCACAGCATTCCTCCAGCCCTGCGGCTACTTCCGGACCCGCCACCAGGGTGGCAAGGACCCGTGTCAGGGGGTGGTGGTCGCGCATCAACGACGCCAGCGTGGGCCAGGAGCGTGTCGGCAGGCTTCCCGTACCGTGCCATTGCCCCTGGTCCCGCAGTCCCCATTTGATGCGGCTGTTGCCGATATCGAGTGCGAGTTGCATCAGGTCAGTCGCAATGAGATGTCGCCGGCGAGAAAACGGGTGATCGCACCGTTTTGCCGCAGCAGCAGCGCACCGTCTTCCGACAGGCCGGCACATTCTCCGATTTCGACGCGCCGGTTGGGGAGCGTGAGGCGGATCACCCTCTCCCGGTGTGCGCAACGCGCCATCCATTCGGCCTCGAATGGCGCAAATCCCGCTTCCGAAAATTTTTGCAGATGTGCGATCAGGGTCTCCAGGATGGCTGCCAGGACGATGTCGCGCTCGGGAGCCTCGCCCGCCGCATTGCGCAGGTCGGTGGCTGGATTGGGGAGCTGGTCGGACAAGGAGTCTTCAAGCACCACATTGAGGCCAATGCCGATGACGGCGCCGATGGCACCGTCCATGGCATCAGAAATTTCCACCAGGACCCCAGCGATCTTCCGGCCATGGCGCAGCAGATCATTGGGCCACTTCAGGGCCAATCCGGCCACATGCAACCGTTCCAGGGCCTGGGCCACGGCGAGCGAGGCCACCAGCGGAAGGCCGGCGAGTTTCGTGGCGTTGCCCTGGAATCGCCACAGCAGGGAAAACGTCAGCGAACCTTCGCCGTCGGATAGCCAGGAACGACCCTGGCGCCCCCTTCCTGCAAGCTGGTTTCTGGCCACCAGACAGTAACCATTGGGTGCCCCCTGGTCCGCCAGCATCAGCACATGCTGGTTGGTGGAATCGATGCTGTCCACCACCACCAGTTGAAGGCATTGTCCCACGGGGCCCAGAAGCTGCAGGATGCGATCGGGTTGCAAGGATGGCATGTTCAAAATTCCAGTCGGTGTTCGGCGTGACAGGCCGCCATTTCGCGCCGGTAGGAGATGTGCGCCATGATGGCGTCCAGCAGCAGGGCTACGCGACTTGAAAGCTTGCTGCCCAGGCGATAGTCTGCCGGGGCAATGAAGTCCACGCGTTGGGCAGACAGCAGCTTGACGCAGGTATCCCGGTCTTCCCGGTTACGGGTGGGGTAAACGGCAATGGTGTGCCCCCCGTTTTTTTTGGTGAGTGCCATGCTGGGCACATCGGTCATGCCGTCTCCGATGTAGATGATGTTCTGGAAGGGGATGGGCCGCTGATTTTCGGGCATGTGCTCGTTGATGGATTCCTCCAGGGTTTCCTTGCCTTTGTTGACCCGGAACAGGTACTGGGTTTTGGTGGTGTCCGTGATGAGCAGTTTGGGAAAGGTGGCGATGCCCTGGAAGTTGAAGTGATACTCCGAAGCATAAATCTGCTGAAAATGGCGCCTGATGGAAATGCCTTCCAGGATTTCCTTCATGCCAGCCGAGACAATGTAATGCTGGATGTTGACCTGGCCGCCACCGCGCCTTCTCACATGGGCATTGATGCGACTGAACCACCCTTCCACGCCGGGAAAATAAGGAATGTCCTTGCCCATGGCCTGGAAATCACGGCGACTGATGTTGATTTTTCGGGCATGCGCCTCTTCCAGCAGCAGGCGCATGTAGACCAGCATCTTTTCCGAGACGGTTTCGGCGGACTCCTTCTCCACCTGCTTCCAGAAATCGCGGGGCCTGATCCCCAGTTTGGGGAGCACCGTGTACTCCTGCATGGGCTGCGGCGACAGGGTCCCGTCAAAATCGTAGACCATCGCGATGGTGTTCTGGAAGAAAGTTGTTTTAGGCATGGATACCGCTCCACCGGTCTTTGGGATATTCTAACGGATTGGCGTCCCGGGCGGCTTGATGTAGAGTGTCCATCTGTTGATGCCAGTCCACTTTCGGTTGTCTCATGTCTATTCCAAATTCAGCACCCAGCACGAATTTCATTCGAAATATCGTTTCTGATGATCTTGCCAGCGGCAAAACGCAGGGACGCATCGCAACCCGCTTTCCTCCCGAACCCAACGGATACCTGCATATTGGCCATGCCAAATCCATATGCCTTAATTTTGGCATTGCCCGCGATTTTGGCGGGGTGTGTCACATGCGCTTTGACGATACCAACCCCGCCAAGGAAGACACGGAGTACGTGGATTCCATTCTGGACACGGTGCGCTGGCTGGGGTTTGATTGGGGCCCGCACCTTTATTACGCCTCCGATTACTTTGATCGTTGTTATGCCTATGCAGAGCAGTTGATCGAGGCGGGCAAGGCCTATGTGGACAGCCTGAGCGCCGAGGAAATTCGCAGCCACCGCGGCAACCTCACCGAACCGGGAAAAAACAGCCCATGGCGCGATCGATCGGTGACGGAAAATCTGGACCTGTTTCGTCGCATGCGTGCCGGTGAATTTGCCGATGGACAACATGTGTTGCGCCTGAAAATCGACATGGCCTCTCCCAACCTCAATCTGCGCGACCCGGCCATCTATCGCATCCGTCATTTTCCCCATTGGCGCACGGGCAGCCGCTGGTGCATCTATCCCATGTACGACTATGCCCATGCGCTGTCGGATGCCGAAGAGCACATCACCCATTCCATCTGTACTCTGGAATTCGAAGACCATCGACCGCTGTACGATTGGGTGGTGGAGCACACCCCTGTGCCCTCGCGCCCGCATCAGTACGAGTTTGCGCGCCTGAATTTGACTTACACCCTGATGAGCAAGCGCAAGCTGCTGGAACTGGTGGAAGAGCGCCACGTGTCGGGCTGGGATGACCCGCGCATGCCAACGCTGGTGGGCCTGCGTCGTCGCGGTTACACGCCGGAGTCGATTCGTCTTTTCTGCGATCGCATTGGGGTTTCCAAATCGGACAGCCTGATCGACGTCAGCGTGCTTGAGGACTGCCTGCGTACCGACCTGAATGAGCGCGCGCCACGACGGGTTGCGGTGATCGATCCGGTGCGGCTCATCATCGACAATTACCCCGAGGGGCAGGTGGAGTTGTGTGAAGTGCCCAATCATCCGCAGAAGCCGGAGTGGGGAAAACGCACCATTTCCTTTTCGCGCGAACTGGTCATCGAGCGCGAAGACTTCATGGCGAATCCCGTCAAGGGGTTTTTTCGCATGACGCCCGGAGCCGACGTGCGGTTGCGCTATGCCTACGTGGTGAAATGCACCAGGTTCGTGACCGATCCGGACAGCGGTGCCGTCACCGAGATTCATTGCGACTATTACCCCGAAACCCGCAGCGGGACGCCGGGCGCCGACGCGCATAAGGTCAAGGGCAACATTCACTGGCTGGCCCTGGGGCATTCGGATGAAACCGAAGTGCGGCTCTATGACCGCCTTTTCAGTGACCCCAATCCTGCAGGGGCCGAGGATTACCGCACCTTGATCAATCCGGATTCCATAGAGATGCGCCCCCGCGCTCGCGTGGAGCCAGCCTTGATGGCATCACTGCCTGGTGAGTGTTTTCAGTTTGAGCGCAATGGTTATTTTGTGGTGGACAGCCGGGACGCCGCGCCGGGACGCCCGGTGTTCAACCGGGCCGTCACGCTGCGGGATGCCTGGGTCAAGCGTTAGCGAGTTGGTCAGTTGGCGGTTTTGCTGCGCTTGTCGCGTTCGATGAGCGCGTAGGCAGAGTGATTGTGTATGGACTCGAAGTTTTCGGATTCCACCACATAAGCCTCGATTCGCGGTTCCACATCCAGGCGGTGGGCCACGTCGCGCACCATGTCCTCAACGAACTTCGGGTTGTCGTAGGCACGCTCGGTCACCCACTTCTCATCGGGCCGCTTCAACAGGCCAAACAATTCGCAGGAGGCCGATTCCTCGGCAATGCGGATGATTTCCTCGATCCACACGAACTTCTTGATCCTGGCGGTAATGGTGACGTGGGAGCGTTGGTTATGCGCGCCGTAGTTGGAGATTTCCTTGGAGCAGGGGCAGAGGCTCGTTACGGGCACCACGACTTTCATCGTGAAGGATTGCTTGCCATCCATGATTTCGCCAATGAAGGTGACGTCGTAGTCGATCAGGGATTTTACGCCGGACACGGGCGCCGATTTGTTGATGAAATAGGGAAAACTCATTTCGATGTGGCCGGCGCGCGCTTCCAGGCGCTGGACCATGGTTGAAAGAATGGTGCCAAAGGATTCCACGGAAATTTCACGCTCTTCCCGGTTGAGTATTTCCACGAAGCGGGACATGTGCGTGCCCTTGAAGTGCTGGGGCAGGTGGACGTACATGTTGAAGGTGGCAATGGTGTTTTGCACGCCGCCCTGTTCGCGGTCGGAAACCCGGACGGGGTGGCGAATGCCTTTGATGCCCACCCGGTCAATGGCGATCTGCCGCGTGTCCGGAGTGGCCTGAATGTCAGGGATGGGGTTGGGGTCGCGGGCGTTCATGAATGATTCTCCTGGTCGGATAAGGGGGTATTTGCAAAGGGTGAGGTCAGGCGCTGGCGGTACCGCTGCGCAGGGATTTCATTTCCTGCCGACGCTGTTCGATGGCGCTGACGATGCCCTGGGCATCGAGGCCGCATTCGGCTAGCAATGCCGCCGGATCGCCCTGATCCACAAAGCGGTCTGGCAGTCCGAGGTGCAGCAAGGGTATTGCAATGTTTTCACGCGCCAGCAGCTCGCCCACGGCGCTGCCGGCGCCACCCTGTACCGTGTTTTCTTCCACCGTGACCAACAAATCGTGGGTCAGCGCCAGTTTGGTGATCAGGGCCTCATCCAGCGGTTTGACGAAGCGCATGTTGGCCACGCTGGCGTTGAGCCGCTCACCGGCCTCAAGTGAGGCGGCCAGCACGGCGCCAAAGGCGAGAATGGCCACGGAGCGTCCCTGGCGACGCATTTCTCCCTGGCCTACTGGAAGTGCGGTCATGTCCCTGGCAATGGCAACACCGGGGCCGCTGCCGCGCGGATAGCGCACCGCCGTGGGGCCCTCCAGACGGAACGCCGTATACATCATCTGGCGACATTCATTTTCGTCAGCAGGTGCCATGACCGTCATGTTGGGCAGGCATCTCAGATAGGTCAGGTCAAAGCTTCCGGCATGAGTGGCCCCATCCGCGCCGACGAGGCCGGCGCGATCAATGGCAAAGACCACGGGCAGATTTTGCAGGGCAATGTCGTGAATCAGCTGGTCGTAGGCGCGCTGCAGAAAGGTCGAATAGATGGCCACTACTGGTTTGAGTCCCTCACAGGCAAGCCCCGCCGCAAAAGTGAGCGCATGCTGCTCGGCAATCCCCACGTCGAAATAACGCTCGGGATATTCCTTCGAAAAGCGAACCAGGCCCGAACCTTCGCACATGGCGGGCGTGATGGCATACAACCGGGGGTCGAGGGCAGCCATGTCGCACAGCCAGTCGCCGAAGATCTGTGTGTAGCTGGGTTTGGTGGCGGTTTTGGGCAGTACCCCAATGGCGGGGTCGAAGGGCGTGACGCCATGGTAGAGAATGGGGTCGGCCTCGGCCGGGGCATACCCCTTGCCCTTCTTGGTCACCACGTGCAGAAATTGCGGGCCTTCCAGCTTCCTCACATTGCCCAGGGTGGAGATGAGGGTGTCGAGGTCGTGGCCATCGATCGGCCCGATGTAATTAAAACCGAATTCTTCGAACAGGGTTGCCGGCGGATTGACCATGCCCTTCATATGCTCTTCCCAACGCTTGGCAAACTCCAGGATGGGTGGGGCAACACCGAGGACTTTCTCGCCTCCGCGGCGCATGGTGTTGTAGAAGCGTCCGGACATGATGCGCGCAAGGTGGTTGCTGAGCGCCCCCACCGGGTGGGAAATGGACATCTCGTTGTCGTTCAGGACGACGATCAGGTCGGCGCCGGTATGTCGTGCATTGTTCATCGCCTCAAAGGCCATGCCGCCGGTGAGGGCGCCGTCGCCAATGATGGCAATGGCGCGCTGATCGCTGTTGGCCCGTTTGAACGCCGTTGCCATCCCCAGGGCCGCGCTGATGGAGGTGCTGGAATGGGCGGTACCGAAGGTGTCGTACTCGCTTTCGCTACGCCGGGGAAAGCCGGACAGGCCATCCTTCATGCGCAGACGGGACATTCCTGCCTTGCGCCCGGTCAGGATCTTATGGGCATAGGTTTGGTGACCAACATCCCATACCAGGCGGTCGCGCGGGGTGTCGAACACGTAATGCAGCGCGATGGCCAGTTCCACCGTTCCCAGATTGCTGGATAAATGGCCTCCGGTACGGGCGACGGATTGAACGATGAATTCACGCAACTCGTCGGCCAATGATGCGAGTTCGCGCCGCTCGAGGGCGCGTAGCTCATGGGGCCATTGAATCTTGTCGAGAAGCGGTGTGGGTGACATGTGACTACTGTGCCCTTTAACTGCGGCGGTTAACGATGAAATGGGCCAGTTCCTCCAGGCGGCGACGGCGGTGACCGAAAGGAACCAGGGACTCGTGCGCTGTCCTGAGAAGTTCTCTTGAAAAATCCTTGGCTTGCGACAGTCCCATTATACTCACATAGGTGGGTTTGTTGGCTGCCGCATCCTTTCCGGCGGTTTTACCCAGGGTGGCCGTGTCCATTTCCGCATCCAGGACGTCATCCACCACCTGGAACGCCAGGCCCAGCGTATTGGCATATTGGGACAGGTGCTGCTGCTCGGTGCTCGTGAGGGTGCGCCCGCATCCAGCTCCCATCAGTACGGCCGCGCGAATGAGCGCCCCGGTTTTTTTGAGGTGCATCGCTTCGAGTTCGGGCAGGGAGAGCGTGCTGTCGGTGCTTTGCAGGTCAATGGCCTGACCCCCGCCCATACCGCGCGAACCGCTTGCCACCGCCAGCTGGTGGATCATGAGCAACTGCTGGCGAGGGTCGGTGTGCAGGGGAAACTCGGAAAGCCATTGAAAGGCCAGGGACTGCAAGGTATCGCCGGCAAGCAGGGCCAGCGCCTCGCCAAAACGGACATGGCAGGTGGGTTTGCCGCGGCGTAGCGTGTCATTGTCCATGGCAGGCAAATCATCGTGCACCAGGGAATAGGTGTGAATCAGCTCAATGCTGGCTGCGACGACCGTCAAAGCCGCGGGGGGGGCTTCCGCCAGTTCCCCGGCAGCGAAAGCCAGCAGCGGGCGGACCCTTTTTCCGCCATCCAGCACGGAATAGCGCATGGCTTCATGGAGTTGCCCGGGAACGATGCCGGCCTCGGGAAGGTGTCGTTGCAGAAATTCTTCCAGTGTTTTGCAAACGGTCCCGGACCACAGGTCGAAATCAGTCTGCAGCGTCATTGCCCTGAAAATCCTGAAGGGTGTTGCCTTCCAGTACCTTGATGCGCTGTTCTGCATCGGCCAGCTGAGCCTGACAGTAGCCCAACAGGAGCGCGCCGCGTCGGTAAGCCTCGATGGAATGTTCCAGTGACAACTGCCCCCCTTCCAGACTGGCAAGCAGGGTCTCGAGTTCGCGCAGCGCGGACTCGTAATTTTCGGGCTGTTTCGCAGAAGATTTTGCCATGGGAGGATCACCTTATCCCAGGCACCGCATACTGGTCAAACGCCCTCCAAAAAGTCTTATAAATCACTTGCTTCCCACGGCCTCCCTGGGATAGAATTTCGCTTTTGTCCGTCGGGTTTGTGTTCGCGACCCTCAATCATCAATCTCCTGCATTCTTTGCTCCCTGGAGGGTGTGGATATGACTCATTTGGCATCGGTCGAACAGCTTGCCGCTGTTTCCACGCAGCTTCCCGTGCGTTGGTATTCCGATCCGTCCATTGCCGCACTTGAACAGCAGACCCTGTTTGCCCAGGGGCCGAGCTACGCGGGCCATGAGCTGATGGTGCCCAACGTGGGCGATTACCTGACGCTGCCGTGGCGGGACCACGGGCAGGCACTGATCAACAATGGCGAGACGGTTGAGCTGATATCGAATGTCTGCCGTCACCGTCAGGCCATCATGCTGGAGGGGCGGGGCAATGCGCATCACATCGTGTGTCCGCTGCACCGCTGGACCTATGACCTCAAGGGGCAGCTGGCGGGTGCGCCACATTTTCCAGGAAACCCCTGCCTCAACCTTGATCGTGCCAGGCTCTCGCGCTGGAATGGCCTGCTGTTTGACGGGCCGCGCGACATCGTGACCGATTTGCGTCACTGCCAGGCCGCCCGTGACCTGGATTTTACGGGGTATATGCTGGATTCGGTCAAGACGGCGCATCATCACTTCAACTGGAAAACCTTCATTGAGGTTTACCTCGAGGACTACCACGTCGTGCCCTTTCATCCGGGTCTGTCGGGGTTTGTGGATTGCAATGAACTGCGCTGGGAGTTTGGCGAGTGGCACAGCGTTCAGACGGTTGGGGTCAAGGAGCACCTGCGCCGTGCCGGTTCACCGGTTTACCGGGAGTGGCAGGAGGTGGTGCGGCGATATAACCGCGACGTGGACCCACCCTTTGGCGCCATCTGGATGGTGCTCTACCCCAACGTCATGGTGGAGTGGTATCCCCATGTGCTGGTGGTCAGCACGGTCTGGCCCGATGGCCCGGACAAGTGCACCAACATCATCGAGTTTTACTACCCTGAGGAAATCGTCCTGTTTGAGCGCGATTACGTGGAGGCTCAGCAAAAGGCCTACTTTGAAACCGCGCTTGAAGATGACGAAATTTGCGAGCGCATGTCGCGCGGACGCAAGGCGCTGATTGCGCGCGGCATGGAGGATGGCGGACCTTATCAGTCCCCCATGGAGGATGGCATGATGCACTTCCACGAATTTGTGCGGCGCCAGATTGGTTCACTCATGCCTGGAGAGTAGCCGCACGATGTTTGGGCTACCGCCGCTCAAAGCAGCCTGGATGCTGGTAGCCGGTTTCAGTTTTGCCGTGATGGGTCTGTTCGTCAAATGGGGCGCGCCTTATTTTTCGCCCGCCGAATTGGTGTTTTACCGCTCCTTTTTTGGTTTGCTCCCCATCGTGCTGTATGCCCTGCGCCAGCGCCAGCCGCTGACCAGCCGACACTGGCGCCTGCACCTGTTTCGCAGCGTTTCCGGACTGATCTCCCTCTGGTTGTATTTCTATGCCCTGACCCGGTTACCCCTGGCCACGGCGGTGACGTTGAACTACACCTCGCCGCTGTTCCTGGCCTTTCTCATCACGGTACTGTCCCGCGAAAAGCTGAACGGCCCGTTGTTGGCCACGCTGTTGTTTGGGTTCGCGGGCATCGTGCTGGTATTGCGTCCCCACCTGGGGCCGGATGAATGGTTTGCCGGGCTGATGGGGCTGCTGTCGGGGTTTGGAGCGGGAGTGGCGTATGTGAACGTGCGCGCGATGGGCGCGCTGGGTGAGCCCGAGTGGCGTATCGTGTTGTACTTCACGGCGCTTTCAACCCTGGTGCTGGGGGTCTATCTGCTGTTTGCCCCGCGTCATCCGGTGACGCTTTCCAACGTCGGCATTCTGGTGGCCCTGGGGCTGGCGGCCACGGTGGGGCAGCTTTCCATGACGCGTGCCTACCGCACGGGGGCCACCATGCTGGTGGCCAATTTTGCGTATAGCGCCATTGTCTATTCCAGCTTGCTGGGGATACTGTTTTTTGGCGAATGGCTGCCCTGGACCGGCTGGATGGGCGTGGCCATCGTGATTCTGGCGGGCGTGGCGGCAAGCCGCCTGGTTCGCCGCACTCCTGTCCTTTCAAAATCGGAGGTGCCCTGATGAAACCTTTGGTCTCTACAGAAGAACTGGCCCGACACCTGCAGGATTGGGTGACCGTGGATTGTCGGCACAGCCTGCAGGACACCGGGGCGGGCCAGCGCGCGTACCTTGCAGGGCATATTCCCGGGGCGCGTTTCCTGCATGCGGATCACGATCTTTCGGGCCCCATGACCGGACACAATGGGCGCCACCCACTGCCCATCCCCGAGGCCTTCATCGCCACCCTCGAAAAAATTGGCGTGGGTTCTGCCCAGACGGTGGTGGCCTATGACGATATGGGCGGCGCCTTTGCAGCCCGGCTGTGGTGGATGATGCGATGGCTGGGGCATGATCAGGCGGCGGTTCTGGATGGCGGTTGGCAGCGCTGGGTGGCGGAGGGCCGGCCGGTGGACACGGCGGTTCCCTTACCCCGGACCGCATCGTTGCAGGCCAAAGCGCGCGCAGGCGCCACGGTGGACACCGCCTTCGTCCTGGGGCACCTGCAGGATCCGGCGCTGTGCCTGATCGATGCGCGTGCTGCAGATCGCTTTCGCGGCGAGAATGAAACCCTTGATCCGGTGGGCGGGCATATTCCCGGGGCGCGCAATCGCTTTTTTCGTGACAATCTCGATGCCGAAGGCAGATTCAAGCCTCCTGCCGTCCTGAAAGCCGAATTTGAGGCGTTGCTGGCGGGTGCTGCCCCGGAACGCGTGGTCCACCAATGTGGCTCGGGTGTGACGGCTTGCCACAACTTTCTTGCCATGGAATACGCGGGACTGACCCCAGGGCGCCTCTACCCGGGTTCGTGGAGCGCCTGGTGTTCCGACCCCTCCCGTCCGGTCGCTTTGGGAAGTCCTTGATTTTTTGATCCATATTTTGTATACTTCTGGGCTTTTTCGGAATCGGGATTTCCCCGAGGTCCAAACCACAAAGGTTGAAGAATCATGGTAGTGATCCGATTGTCTCGCGGCGGTGCGCGTAACCGTCCTTTCTACAATGTGGTGGTTGCTGATTCGCGCAATCGTCGTGACGGTCGCTTTATCGAACGACTCGGGTTTTACAACCCGCTGCGCCCGGAAGGTCCCGATGGACTGCGCCTGGACCTGGCGCGCGTGGATTTCTGGAAGAGCCGTGGTGCACAGGCTTCCGATGCCGTTGAAAAGCTGATCAAACGCGTTCCGGCAGGAGTTCCCGCTGCCTAATCCCTGGGTCGTCATGGGGCGGGTGTCCGCTCCTTACGGCGTGCGCGGCTGGTTTCGCGTGCAGGGATTTACTGGGGAACTGGACGGCCTGGCGGCATATCCGCGTTGGTGGCTGGGGCATGATCCCAGCTACAGGGAGTATCCGGTGGCCGAATGGCGGGTGCACGGCGGTGCGCTGGTGGCACGCCTGGAAGGCGTGAGCGACCGAACGGAGGCAGAGGCCCTGTGGGGCCTCGATATTGCGATCCCGCGCGACCAGCTTCCCCCGGCAGCAGAAAATGAGTTTTACTGGGCCGATTTGATCGGCCTTGAGGTGGTCAACCTCCAGGGCGAACCTCTAGGGCGGGTCACGGACATGATCGAGACCGGCGCCAACGACGTCATGGTGGTGCAGGGCGCAGAGCGCCAGCGCCTGATTCCCTATTTGCAGGATGTAATCCTGCAGGTTTCCCTGAAGGAAGGGAGGGTGTTGGTGGATTGGGGACTGGATTACTGATGGCATTCGTTTTTGATGCAATCACGTTGTTTCCGCCCATGTTCGAGGCGCTGACGCAGCACGGCGTGACGCGCCGTGCGCTGGAGCAGGGGCTGTGGGATTTCAGGGCCTGGAACCCCCGGGATTTCACCACCGATAATTACCGGACGATCGATGATCGTCCCTATGGTGGGGGGCCGGGCATGGTCATGCTGGCCCGCCCGTTGGCGCTGGCCATTGCGGCGGCCCGGGAAAGGCAGCGTGCGCTGGGGATCGAGCGGCCCAAAGTGGTCTACCTCAGCCCCCAGGGCTCGGTACTGACTCATGCGCGTGTCATGGATTATGTCGCAGGTCAGGGACTGATACTGCTGGCGGGTCGCTACGAAGGCGTGGATGAACGCCTGCTGGCCCAGGAAGTGGATGAGGAGGTATCGATCGGGGACTATGTGCTTTCGGGAGGAGAACTTCCGGCCATGGTGTTGATGGATGCCCTTTTAAGACAGTTGCCCGGCGTGCTGGGTGACGCATTGTCCGTGCAGCAGGAGTCATTCGTGCACGGATTGTTGGACACGCCGCATTACACCCGGCCTGAGGTGTATGAAGGCGTGGCGGTGCCCGCAGTATTGATGTCCGGCAATCATGCAGACATCATGCGCTGGCGACGCAAGCAGGCGTTAGGCAGGACCTGGCAAAAACGTCCGGATATGTTGGTCAGCCAACCTCTGTCCGGGGACAATCAAAAACTGTTGGACGAGTTCAAAGCCGAGCTCAAAACGAAGGAGTAGCACCGTGGATATCATCAAGCAACTGGAGCAGGAAGAAATGGCCCGTCTGGCAAAAGCCATCCCCGATTTTGCCCCCGGCGATACCGTCGTGGTCAACGTCAATGTGGTGGAAGGCGAGCGCAAGCGGGTCCAGGCCTTTGAAGGCGTGGTCATTGCGCGCCGCAACCGTGGTCTCAACTCATCTTTCATCGTGCGCAAAGTGTCTTCGGGCGAGGGCGTGGAACGGACTTTCCAGACCTGGTCACCCATGATTGCCAGCATCGAAGTCAAGCGCCGCGGTGCCGTGCGTCGCGCCAAGCTGTACTACCTGCGCGATCGTTCCGGCAAGTCCGCGCGTATTCGTGAAAAACTGGTGTCGCGCGCGACCCCGTCGAACACGGATTCCCCGGCCAGCTAAACCATCCGCTCCGACCTGCGCGAGATTCTCGACCGGTTTTGCGACAGCCTGTGGCTGGAAGATGGGTTGTCGCGCAATACGCTTGAAAGTTACAGGCGCGATCTCGCGCAGTTTGGCGAATGGCTGAGCAGCCAATACCAAGGCCTCAACCTGCATCAGGTTGAGGCCTTGCATTTGCAGGCCTGGCTTTCTTACCTGTACGGCACCAAACAGATCAAAAGCCGCACGGCCGGGAGGGCGCTTTCGGCTTTGCGCAGGTTTTACCGTCACGCGTTGCGCGAAGGGCGGATCACGGAAGATCCCACCTTGCGCATCGATTCGCCCAAGCTGCCGCGAGCACTTCCAAAACTGCTGTCCGAAACCGATGTGGAGCGTTTGCTCGATGCGCCGGACCATCAAACGGATCTGGGGCTGCGCGACCGTGCCATGCTGGAGGTACTTTATGCCAGCGGGCTGCGTGTCTCGGAACTGGTGGCGCTGCCGCTTTCCGGCGTAGCCCTGGACAGCGGCATTGTCAGGGTAACCGGCAAGGGTGGGCGGGAGCGTCTGGTGCCCATCGGGGAAACCGCCCTGGACTGGATGCAGCGCTATCTTGCAGAATCGAGGCCGGCGCTGTTGGCGGGTCAGCCGCATGGGGCCCTGTTCGTGACACGCCGCAAACAGCCCATGTCGCGTCAGGCCTTCTGGTACGTCATCAAGCGCTACGCCATGAAGGCGGGCCTGCAAGCCCACCTCTCGCCGCACACGTTGCGGCATGCTTTTGCCACCCACCTCGTCAATCACGGCGCAGACCTGCGTGTGGTGCAGTTGCTGTTAGGGCATGCCGACATATCCACAACCCAGATTTACACGCACGTGGCGCGTGAGCGCTTGCGCCAGTTGCATGAAAAACACCATCCGAGGGGCTGATTCCGCCTATACTGTGCAGCCATGATTTCGCTCATTTTATTGGCTTTTGCCGCTTATCTTCTGGGTTCTGTTTCTTTTGCCGTCGTCGTTAGCCGATTGATGGGGCTGCCCGATCCGCGCACCTATGGTTCAAAGAACCCTGGCGCCACCAATATGCTGCGCGGTGGCAGCCGTCGGGCCGCAGCCTGGGTGTTGTTGGGGGATGCCCTCAAGGGGTGGCTGGCCGTATGGCTTGCCGCAACGCTGGCCATTCCCCTGGGAGCGCCTTCCCAATCCCTCGCGGTCGTTGCCGTGGCCGTGTTCATCGGGCACGGCTACCCGGTGTTTTTTGGATTCAAGGGCGGCAAGGGGGTGGCGACGGCTTTGGGCGTGCTGCTGGCGTTGAACCCGCTGCTGGGATTCTGCACCCTGATCGTTTGGCTGTCCGTGATGGCGGTGACGCGCATTTCCTCATTGTCTGCCCTGTGCGCCTCGGTGGCCGCCCCGCTTCTGGGGTTGCTGTTTTTGCAGGGTGGATTGCTCCGCCTGACGGTGCTCGCCATGGCTGTCATTTTGCTGGCCCACCACCATGACAATATTCGCAAATTGCTCAACGGCGAAGAAACGGTGTTTCGAAAAAAAGCTCAGTGAAGCCCCGGCATGAGTCCCTTCATGCCCCGCATCATTTTGGCCAGTCCGCCCTTTGACATCATCTTCATCATTTTCTGCATCTGTTCAAACTGATTCAGGAGTCGGTTGACTTCCTGAACCTGCACGCCAGACCCCGCAGCGATGCGCCGTTTGCGCGAGGCTTTCAACAATTCCGGGCGACGCCGTTCCAGAGGCGTCATGGAATTGATGATGCCCTCGATGCGGTTGATGGCACGGTCATCCATGGCGGCATTGGCAGGAAGCCCTCGCGTCAGCTGGGCAGGCAGCTTGTCCATCATGGCGCCCAGCCCTCCCGATTTTTTCATCTGCACCAGTTGGGTCTTGAAGTCCTCCAGGTCAAAATCGAGTCCCTTCTTGATCTTGTTGGCCAGTTTCTCGGCTTCGGCACGGTCGACCGTGCGATGCGCCTCTTCGATCAGGGACAGCACGTCCCCCATGCCCAGGATGCGAGATGCCATGCGCTCCGGGTGGAACGCTTCCAGTCCGGTCAGTTTTTCGCCTACGCCAATGAACTTGATGGGCCTTTGGGTGACGTGGCGTACCGAGAGTGCCGCACCACCACGGGCGTCACCGTCCAGCTTGGTCAGGATGATGCCAGTGAGCGGCAATGCCTCGCCAAACGCGCGCGCGGTATTGACCGCATCCTGGCCCTGCATGGCGTCCACCACGAAAAGGGTTTCAATGGGATGCACGGTTTGGTGAAGCTTCTGGATTTCACGCATCATGGCATCGTCGATGGCCAGCCGACCCGCGGTATCGACGATCAGCACGTCGTGAAAGTGCCTCTTGGCATGATCCAGTGCCGCCGTGGCGATTGCTTCGGGCGTCTGCTCTGCGCTGGAAGGAAACCAGTCAATCTCCAGGGATTGCGCCAGCACCCGAAGTTGCTCGATGGCTGCAGGACGGTACACGTCGCAGCTGACCAGCAGCACTTTCTTTCTTAGCTGCTCCTTCAACATCTTGGCCAGCTTGCCACTGGAAGTGGTTTTGCCCGACCCCTGCAGGCCGGCCATCAGGATGACGGCGGGGGGTTGCGTAGCGAGATTGAGCCCCTCGCTTTGGGCTCCCATCAGCCGTGTCAGCGCCTGATGCACGATGCCCACCAGGGCCTGACCGGGGGTGAGGCTCGTCAGCACGGCCTGGCCGATGGCCTGTTCGCGCACATCCTGGATAAAATCTTTGACCACAGGCAGGGCCACGTCGGCCTCCAGCAGGGCCACGCGTACTTCGCGCAGCGCGTCCTGGATATTGGATTCGGTAAGCCGCGATTGGCCGCGCAGGGTCTTGATGACCCCTGTAAGTCGTTCTGTCAGTTGATCCAGCATGGAGAAATCGGTCCTGATCGAATGGAATGGTAAACTAGGCGCATGATGGCCGACACCCAACTGTATTTTATCACTGCCGCCCTCTATCTACTGCTGGGCTTTCGGATGCTGGTGCTACTCCGCGCCCAGTCGCGTTCTGCCGAGGCTCAGGCACAGGGTGAAGGGGTGGTGCGATTCCTGATCCTTGCCACCCTCATCGTTCATGGCGTCCTGTTGCACCGCGCCCTGTTTGCCGAGGATCAACTGGATCTGTCATTGGGGCATAGCCTGTCGCTGACCGCTGGCGTGACGGTGGCCATGTACTGGATCGTCAGCTTTCGCTACCGCCTGGGCATCCTGCAGCCGGTGATCCTGTGGTTTACGGCCCTGATGGTGCTCTCGCCGCTGGTGCTTCCGGCGGACAAACAGGTTTCCTATAGTGGACTGCTGGCTTTCAAGGTGCATCTCGTCGTATCGCTCATGGCCTACGGTTTGTTTGCCATAGCCGCCCTGCACGCCATTTTGATGGGGAAGCTGGAGCGGAGGCTGCATGATCACGACAAACGGCTTTCCCTGCTGGGCCCGTTGCCCTCGTTGGTCGCAATGGATTCGTTGCTGTTCCAGATGATTCTGGTGGGGTTTCTGCTGCTGACCGCAACGCTGGTGAGTGGCGTGTTTTTTTCTGAAGCCTTGTTTGGAAAGCCGTTTCTCATCAACCATAAGGTGATTTTTTCCTTCATTTCATGGCTGATTTACGGCAGCCTCCTGGCAGGCCGGCAGTTGTGGGGCGTGCGTGGCCGACGCGCTGCGCGCTGGGCCCTGGCGGGCTTTGCCATGCTGCTGGTGGCTTACGTTGGCAGCAAATTCGTGCTGGAAGTCCTGCTGCACCGTGGATGATGTTCCTTTAGGCGTATTGCTGGCCGTTCTGGCGGTCTTGCTGGTGATCTCGGGTCTCTTCTCCATGGCAGAGACCAGCATGATGGCGCTTAATCGTTTTCGCCTCAAACACCTGGTGGCGCAGGGGCACCGCGGCGCACGCCTGACAGCCAGCCTTCTTGCACATACGGATCGGCTACTGGGCGTCTTGCTTCTGGGCAACAACTTCATCAACGCGGCGGCGGCTTCCATCGTCACCGTGTTGACGGTGCGGTTGATGGGCACAGGGCGGGTGGCCATCACGGTGGGCACCCTGCTGGTGACTCTGGCTATTCTCGTTTTTTCCGAGATCACTCCCAAAATCCTGGGGGCGACTTACCCGGAGAAAATCGCGCTCAAGGCCAGCTATGTCCTCGTGCCCCTGCTTCGGCTTTTTTATCCCGTCATCTGGTTCGTCAACCTGTTCGTCAAGGGATTGCTCTGGCTGGGGGGGATGCGCACCCGGCCGGATGCCATGAGCTCTGCGCTCAGCCTGGAAGAGTTGCGCATCCTGGTGCTGGAAGGAGGGCATTTCATTCCCCCCAAGCACCAGAACATCCTGCTCAACTTGCTGGGGTTGAAGGACATCACGGTGGATGATGTCATGACGCCGCGCAGCCAGATTGAAGGGATCGACCTTGAGGCACCCCTCGAGGAAATTCAAAACCAGCTGGCCACTTCCAATCACACCCTGCAGTTGCTCTACTCGGGCAGCCCCGATGATGTGGCCGGGGTGGTGCATGTGCGCAAGGTATTCAACCAGGCCCATTCCGGCGAGCTGACCCGCGAAACGCTGCAGGCCATCATGCAGCCGGCCTACTTCATCCCCGCGGGCACGCCTCTGTTGACCCAGTTGCAGAACTTTCAGGAAAACAGGAGCAAGGTGGCCCTCGTGGTGGATGAGTACGGCGAGCTGCAGGGGCTCGTGACGGTGGAAGACATCCTTGAGGAAATCGTCGGCGAGTTCAGCGGCCAATCACCGCATCATCAGGATTACTTCACACGCGAGGGTGAAGATACCGTACTCGTGGAAGGGGTGTGCCCCTTGCGGGACCTCAATCGCAAACTTGGCACCTCATTCCGCCTGGATGGCCCCAAGACCTTGAACGGACTCATTCTGGAGACTCTTGAGGATATTCCCGAACCGGGCACGGCACTCAAAATCGATGGCCATCCCGTGGAGATCGTTCAGACCCAGGATCGCATGGTGCGCGTTGCACGAGTGACCCTGAAGTTGCATGACCGATGATGCCGCTTCCCTTTTCAGGAGGATCAATTCCTTTCATCGCGGGTGCGGCTTTGCTGGGCTGGATTGCGGGCTACGCCCTGAGGCACGTCATCACCGCAATGTCCGGCAGGCTGCTGCAGGAAATGGCCCAGCAAGAAAGTGCCGGGCAACTTCCGGGAATTCAAACCCGTCCGGATGCCCACAAATGGGTTCCCGTGCTATGCGTGATCCTGTCGTCACTGGTTGCAGGACGGTACGGGCCGGGTTGGGCGAGTCTGTGGGCCATGGTCCTGCTGTGGACGCTGATGATCCTCATCTTCGTCGATCTGGAAACCCTGCTTCTTCCCGACCGTGTGACGTTGCCGCTCTTGTGGGTGGGGCTGCTGGTCAATTCCTTTGGTGTCCTGACCGACCTGTATTCCGCCGTATGGGGTGCCATGGCAGGTTACGCATTATTGTGGCTGGTCTACTGGCTGTACTGGTGGGCGACCCGTCGTGAAGGGTTGGGCTATGGCGATCTCAAGCTGATGGCCGCGCTGGGGGCGTGGCTTGGCTGGCAGGCGCTGCCATCCGTAGTGTTGCTGGCATCGTTGTCTGGCGTGGTCGTGGGGCTTTACTGGATATGGCGTGGGGGGCATTCCCGGCATACTCCCATTCCCTTCGGGCCATTTCTTGCAGCTGCGGGATATGGTGTTATGCTTTGGGGCAAAGGAGGTTTACCGTGAGCAAATTTATCATTGGGGTGACCGGGGGCATCGGATCTGGCAAGTCCACGGTAGCCGGTCTGTTTGCCAAGCTGGGTGCGGGCGTGGTGGATACGGATGCCATTTCACACCAACTGACGGCGCCAGGTGGTGCGGCCATTGCCGCCATCCGCGAGAAATTCGGGGAAGCGTTCATCAACGAAAGCGGCGGTTTGAACCGCACCGCCTTGCGCGATCATGTGTTCAACCACCCTCCTGCCCGCAAGCAACTGGAAGGCATCATGCACGGGCGCATCCGCGATGCCGTGCATGCCGCGCTGGAGGCTGCCACGCAGCCCTATGTATTGCTGGTGGTACCGTTGCTGATCGAGGTCGGGAGCTACCGCCCCTTGCTGTCCCGTGTGCTGGTGGTGGACTGCGAGGAAGAGCTGCAGCTCAAGCGGGCTTCGGCGCGGCGCGACATGAGCCCCCAGGCCGTTCAAGCCATCATGGCTGCCCAGACGGACCGCAAAACCCGTTTGAGGGTGGCCGACGACGTGGTTGAGAACAGTGGCGACATGGAGAGTCTGGAATCGGCGGTGAGGTCGCTGGATCGGCAATACCGCGCCATGGCCGCAGGGCAAACTGCCTCAAGTCACGCAGAGTGACCGAGGGGATTGCACTCGTCACCGTTTTGGGCCACACTTGGCCGGTTTTCCGGGGCCCCTTCGGTGATCATCTACGATTATCCGCTTAGTGAACAAGTTCGTACCTTCCTCAGGCTGAAGGCGCTATTTCGACGCGCCTTTTATTTTATCGAACGGGAAGAGGCTTTCGATCATCACGCCGCATTGATGGCGGTTTTCGAGATTCTCGACATCACGGCGCGCGCCGACGTCAAATCTGACCTGCTGCAATCCCTGGATCGCCAGCGCGCCGCGCTGGTTCCGCTGCGGGGCAACGCAAATGTTGCGCAGGAACCGCTCGAAAAAACGATTTCCGACATAGAAACAGTGTCTTATGACCTGCATGCCAGCAAAGGGAAGTTTGGCGAGCTGTTGCGCAACCATGAGTGGCTGATGGCCATCAAACAACGCGCAGCGATCCCCGGAGGGATGTGCGACTTCGATTTGCCCGCCTACCATTACTGGCTTTCGCTGGAATGCGGGGTGCGCCGGCAACAGCTGAACGACTGGCTATCCTCTTTGCTGTCCACCTACCGGGCGCTCCGGGTGCAGCTGTCCTTGCTGCTTGAAAGCGGCAAGGCGCAGCAGCAGCAAGCCACGCGCGGACTGTTTCAGCAGGGAAAGGTGGGCACCGAAGTCAAACTGCTCCGGGTTGCACTGGAAACCGGGCAGCCTTGCGTGCCCGAAATCAGCGCCAACAAATATCTTCTCAATATCCGCTTTCTGGAAGTGGGGGATGCTGCGCGTTCCCGGGTCTATGCCGAAGACGTTCCCTTCAGCCTGATATTCTGCACACTCTAAGTTCGGGGTTGCTAGCGCCGTGCGGTGAGAGCGTACCAGTCCTCCCTGGAGGTGACGATGCCCACGCCGATTTCTTCCACTTCCTCGAAAATTGTGGTTTTGCGGATGGTCGCTTCCACATGTTCCACGCGCGGGTCGTCAAAACAGTGGCTGACCAGCTCATCCAGCAGATCCTCGATCAGGGCCACATGAGGGCGTTCTGACCAGCTCTGGATGAAGTTTCTCAGGGGCTCGTAATCCACCGTGTCGCCGATATGGCGGATGCGTTGCAGGGCAGAAAAGGGGAAGGACAGCTTGAGCGAGACCAGGATGTTCTGCGGTCCTTCCTTTTCGAATTCATGGATGCCCAGGCGAACAGCGCAATGAGCGTTGTGGATGATGCAGTGGTAATGACTCATGCATCCGGCTCAAGCGCGGCACGCAGTTTTTGCATGGCCCTGGCTTCGATCTGGCGCACGCGCTCTGCCGAAATGCCGAGTTCCTCTGCCAGTTCGTGCAATGTGGCGGCAGCTTTGTCACCGTGCAGCCACCTTGCCGACACGATATGCCTGCTGCGCTCATCCAGACGCTCCAGCGCCTCGTGCAATCCATCGGTGCCAAGACGCTCCTGCTCCAACGCTTCGAGCTGTTCTGGCGGGCTGGCCGCGCCATCGGCGAGATAGGAGACCGGGCTGGTCCAGCGTTCCTCGTCATCCGAGAGGGGTTCCAGCGAGATGTCCTGCCCCGACAGGCGCATTTCCATTTCACTGACATCGCCCGGACGCACGCCCAACTGGCGGGCAATTTCCATGGTTTCGCGAGGCGAGAGGGCGCCAAAGCCGGGTTTGAGGCGGCGCAGGCCAAAAAACAGCTTTCGTTGGGCCTTGGTGGTGGCGATCTTGACGAGTCGCCAGTTGCGCAGCACGTATTCGTGAATTTCGGCTTTGATCCAGTGCACGGCAAACGACACCAGGCGAACCCCGCGCTCGGGGTCAAAACGGCGCACGGCTTTCATCAGGCCCACGTTGCCTTCCTGGATCAGGTCGGCCTGGGGCAGGCCATAGCCGTTGTACTGGCGTGCAATGGAGACCACCAGTCGCAAGTGCGACATGATCATCCGTTGTGCCGCCTGCAGGTCGTTGTGGTCGCGCAGGCGGCGTCCCAGATCCACCTCTTCTTCCGCGCTGAGCAGCGGAATCCTTGAGACGCTCTGAATGTACTGTTCCAGGCTGCCAGCCTGGGCCAAAACAGGCATGGGTAACGTCATTTCATGCATGAGACGATCATCCTCCCGATTCGATGGTGTCATTTTAGCACTCTTGTCCTTTGAGTGCTAATGAGGCCCCTGGTTCCCGGAGCGCAGGGCTGTTAACGAAGCCGCTTCAAGGTCAGGGAGACCGACAGAAAGGCTGCGCTCCAGCTCAAAACAAGGGCAACCAGCGTCAGCAGGAGGCATTCGTCGAGGGTGGGCGGGCGCAGATGGAAATCGAGGGAGAACAGGGTGCTCAGGGGCTCGACCTCCCTGTTGAACAGATGGCTTCCAAGCTGCAGCAACGGGAAAGCCAGCACCGATCCCATCAACCCCTGCAGCAGACCGGAATACAGGAAGGGACGGCGAATGTAGCGCGGCGTGGCCCCGATCAGGTGGACCACCTCGATTTCGTCGCGCGCCGACAGCACCTGCTGGCGGACCGTGTTGAAAACGATGAAAACCAGGGCTACGGCCAGGGCAGTGGCCAGTCCGTGGGTGAAATGCCTGGAAAACTCGAGCAGGGCGGCCAGGCGCTTGGCCCATTCACCATTCATTTGCACGCGTTCCACCTTGTTCCAGCCACTCACCATGTTGCGCAGCGACTCCAGGCCTGCCGGGGAGACGTCCCGGGCGCGCACGATGAAGGTATGGGGTAGTGGATTACGGTCCAGGGTAGCCACGACATCGGCCAGCGCGGGATTGGCCTTGAGCTCTGCCAGGGCATCGACATTGGAGATGTAGCGAAACTCAAGCACTTCGCTGTGCGCGGCAAGTGCATCCCACACGGCACGAACCGCTGTGCCATCGGCATCGGGAGCCATGAACAGGGTCAGTCGCGGGCCTTGCAGGGCGTTGTGGCCCAGCGAGTCAGCGGCATTGATGAGGCGATAGAGCCCTGCAGGCAGGCTCAGCGCAAAGGCGATGACCAGTACGCCCAGCAGATTGGCAAAGGGGCTGCGGATGAGACGCCGCAAGGCCAGGCGCCCGGCACTGGCGTGTTGGTGGAGCCAGGACATCATGTGGCGTACTCCGCAGAATCGGATTCGGAGTCGCCGCCCAGCTGGCCGTCCTCCAGGTGCACGATGCGCCCCGCCAGGGCGGAAATCGTGGTTTCGTCATGGGTGGCAATGATCACCGTGACTCCGGCACGATGAAACGACTTGAAAATGTCCAGGATGGCGCTGGCATAACCCTGATCGAGGTGGCCCGTGGGTTCGTCGGCGATGACGAGACTGGGCCGGTTGACGATGGCGCGCGCGATGCACAGGCGCTGCAGTTCGCCGCCCGAGAGCGTGATGGGGCTGGCCTTGGCCTGGTGGGCGAGACCAACCTTCTCCAGCGCCACGGTGACGCGTCGCTGCAGTTCGTTGCCGTAGAGGCCGGCAATCTGCAGGGGGAGCGCTGCATTCTCTGCAACGCTTCGGTCGAACAGCAGCTTGTGATCCTGAAATACCAGGCCAATGTTGCGACGCAGCCGTGAAAGCGCCGCGCGCCCCAGCCGGCTGATGTCCTGGCGGTTGATCGTGAGGCTGCCCGCAGTGGGGCGCTCCATGCCGGCCATGAGCCGCAGGAGCGTGCTTTTGCCCGCCCCCGAGCGTCCGGTGACAAAAACCATTTCTCCGTCTTCGATGTCCATGGTGATGCCCCGCAAGGCCTCATGCCCATCGGGATAGCGTTTCACCACGGCATCGAGGGCCATCATTCGATGAGCGCGTCCACAAAGTCGCTGGCGTTGAAGTCATGGAGGTCTTCCATGGCTTCTCCCACGCCAATGAAGCAGATCGGGATGGGCCTCTCGCCCGCAATGGCGGCCACCACGCCGCCGCGGGCCGTGCCGTCCAGCTTGGTTACGACAAGCCCCGTCAGTTGCAGGGCGTCGTCGAAAGCGCGCACCTGCGACAGGGCGTTTTGCCCAGTATTGGCATCGAGTACCAGCAGGATTTCATGGGGGGCACTGGGGTCCGCCTTGGTGACGACGCGCTTGACCTTGCGAATTTCCTCCATCAGGTGCAGTTGGGTCGGCAGGCGTCCCGCGGTATCCGCCAGGACCACGTCGATGCCCCGACTGCGGGCGGCGCTGATGGCGTCGAAAATGACCGAGGCGGAATCCCCCTTTTCCTGGGTGATGACGGGCACCTGGTTGCGCTGCCCCCAAGCCACAAGCTGGGCCACTGCGGCAGCCCGGAACGTGTCCCCGGCAGCCAGCAGGACGCTGCGCCCGCTTTGCAGGAAATGCTGGGCCAGCTTGCCGATGGTCGTGGTTTTGCCCGCGCCGTTGACCCCAACGAACAGGATCACGAAGGGGGTGTGGGCGCTCACGTCGAGGTTGCGTTCCAGCGGGCGGAGCAGATTCACCAGTGCCGTTTTGAGCAGGGGTTTGAGCGCCTCCGCCTGATCAATATGCTGGCTGCGGGCCGCCTCCTTGAGCTGTTCGATCAGTTTGTTGCTGGTTCCAACGCCCACGTCTGCGGCAATCAGCGTTTCTTCCAGGGCGTCGAACCACGCGTCGTCCAGCTTTCCCCCAAACAACCCGGCAAGACCGGCTTTCAGTTTTTGGCGGCTATTGCCCAGCCCCGATTTAAGGCGGGCGATCCAACCATGGGAGGGGGCCTCTGCAGAGGGGGGAGACCCGGGGGATTTCTTGAATAGGCCAAACATCGGACAATAGGACTCTTGTACAACTGATCGAAAGCGATTTTACCCCAAATGACAGGCCAGATTCGCATCATTGCAGGGCGGTGGCGTGGCCGCAACATCCGCTTTCCCGAGGCGCCGGGGTTGCGCCCGACACCCAACAGGGTGCGCGAGACGCTGTTTAACTGGCTGGGACAGGATCTGCCCGAATTCCAGTGCCTGGACCTGTTTGCCGGGAGCGGCGCCCTGGGGTTTGAAGCGCTGTCGCGGGGTGCCGCCCGCGTCGTCATGGTGGAACGGCATCCGGCAACGGCAAAGTGCCTGCGCGAGAATGCGGAGCGCCTGGGCGCGACAGGGGCGGAGGTCGTCGTGGCCGAGGCCCTGCAATGGTTGCGCCGGGACAAACAGCGCTTCGATCTGGTATTCCTGGACCCTCCGTTTGCCGGACAGGAGCTTGAACAGGCGCTATCCTTGATTCACGATCGGCTCAATCCGGGTGGGATGGTTTACTGTGAAAGTCCCGAGGGTGTGTCAGAATCCCCCCTTTGGAACGAATTTCGGTCCTCCCGGGCCGGACGCGTTACGCATCAGTTGCTCAAACCAGAACAAGGACCTGTTTGATGGATACCAAGGCGGTCTATGCAGGCACTTTCGATCCCCTGACCCTGGGTCACGAGGATCTGGTGCGCCGTGCCGCCCACCTGTTCGATGCCGTGGTGGTGGCCGTCGCGGATAGTCGCAGCAAAAGCCCGCTGTTTACGCTGGCCGATCGGGTCGAGATGGCCCAGGAAGCCTTCAAGGACTATGGCAATGTGGAAGTGACGGGCTTTTCCGGATTGCTCGCCGATTTTTTGCGACAATCCGGGGCAAACGTCATTTTGCGCGGGCTGCGGGCCGTTTCCGATTTCGACTTCGAGTTTCAGATGGCAGGAATGAACCGCAAGCTGCATCCCACGGTCGAAACTCTTTTCCTGACCCCTTCCGACCAGTACATGTTCATTTCGTCGACCATCGTGCGCGAAATTGCAACGCTGGGAGGAGATGTCAGCCAATTTGTAAACCCCGGCATCCGTACGCGTCTTGATCGCCGTGTGCGGGCGTTGGGCAACCCGGGAAATTGAATCATGGCTTTGATGATTACCGATGAATGTATCAACTGCGACGTGTGCGAACCGGAGTGCCCCAACGAGGCCATTTCCCAGGGCGCGGAGGTGTATGAAATCGACCCTGAACGCTGCACCGAATGCGTGGGCCATTACGACACGCCGCAATGTCGCGAAGTCTGTCCGGTGGACTGCATTCCCCTCAATCCAGAGTATCCGGAATCCCGTCAGCAGTTGCAGGAGAAGTATCAGCGTCTGACCCAGAAAAAAAGCGCTGCGGCATGAGCCAGGCGGTGCTGAAGCGTTCCCGTCGCCTCGTGGGCGCGGCCTTGCTGCTGATGGCCGTGGCGGCATGCGCTGCGGATTTGCCTCGCCTCGCCGAAGAGGCGCCCTGGACGCCCTCTGAACACGACGGAGTGACCCTGCCCTCGCAGGAGTTGACGGCTCGGCTGGTCTATCAATTGTTGCTCGGTGAAATTGCAGCGCAACGCGACAATTTCGGAGTGGCAGTCAAAACCTATCTGGATCTGGCGCGGACGACCCATGACCCACGGGTGGCGCGCAGGGCGACCGAAGTTGCGCTCTATGCGCATGATGCCAAGGCCGCTCGCGAGGCCATCAGTCTGTGGCTGGCGGCGGACCCTCGTTCGGCGGAGGCGCGCGAGGCCCTGGCAGCCTTGTTGCTTTCCCAGGGAAAATTGCTGGACGTGGAAGATGCCCTGGTGCAATTGCTGGCCTCTGACAGAACGGACATCGGTAACGATTTTCGCAATCTCAGCGTCATTTTTACCGAGCATCCCGACCATGAGGCCGTACTGAAACTTGCCGAGCGTCTGGCAGAACCCTATCCGCAGGTGCCGGAGGCGCATTATCTGGTGGGCTCCTCGGCATTTCTGGCAGGCAAGAATGACCAGGCGCTTGAAGAGGCGCGCATCGCTTCGAAGCTGCGTCCTGGTTGGGAGGCTTCTGCGCTGCTGGAAGGGCGGGTGTTGCAGGAGCAGGATAGCGCGCGGGCGCGCGCTTTTTACCAGGATTTCCTGACAAGCTATCCCCTTGCCCGGGACACGCGGTTGCTGTATGCGCGCTACCTTGTGCAATTGCGCGACTATCAGGCGGCCCGTACGCAATTCTCCATTCTTACGCACGAGACCCCGAACAACCCCGATCTGACCCTTGCCGTGGCGCTGTTGACCATGCAGTTGAAAGATTACGCAGGCGCGGAACCCCTGTTTTTGAAGGCGCTGGACCAGGGCTATCGCGACCCTGACGTGATCCGGTTTTATCTGGGCCAGTTGTATGAAGAACAGAAGCAGTGGGACAAGGCTGCGCAATGGTATGGCCAAGTCGAGGGGGGCGAGCAACTGACGGCGGCCCGAATCCGTGTGGCGCTGATGTGGGCCCATCAAAACCAGCTCCAGAAAGCCATTGAGGTGTTGCATGCCATCCCGGCGGCAACACAGGACCAGCAGGAACAGAAAATTCTGGCCGAGGAACAGATGCGCCGGGAAGCCGGCGACTACCAGGGAGCCTTCGATACCCTCACGCAGGCCTTGCAGCGTAACCCCAATTCTCCGGATTTGTTGTACGAACGCGCCATCGTGGCGGACAAGCTCAATCGCATGGATGTCCTGGAACAGGACCTGCGTCAGGTGATTTCCCTCCGGCCCCAATATGCCCATGCCTATAATGCCTTGGGGTACAGCCTGGCGGATCGCTCGCTGCGCCTTGAGGAGGCCCTTGGTTTGATTCAGGAGGCGCTTGCACTCGCCCCCAACGATCCCTTCATCATGGATAGCCTGGGGTGGGTGCAGTTTCGGTTGGGGCGAATTCCCGAATCCGTGGCCACCCTGAAAAGCGCCTATGCGCTTCAGGATGATCCCGAGATTGCGGCGCATCTGGGCGAAGCGCTCTGGGTTTCCGGAGACCAGGCTGCGGCGCGACAAACCTGGGAGGGCAGCCTCAAAGCCAACCCGGATAACGAGGTCCTGCTATCCGTTCTGCATCGTTTCGTGCATTGATTCATGAAGCTCATGCAGGTCTGGATGGCGGGGTGGCTGATCTTGCTTGGCGGATGCGCGAGCCTGCCGCAGGCAGTGCCTTCTGCGGATCAGAATATCGGACAGGGAGCGCTTCAGGGGTTTCGTTTTTCCGGGCGTCTTGCGGTGCGCCAGCCCTCTGGAACAGATACCGGCAAGATCGACTGGGTAAGCCAGGGGGCGGATCAGCATGTGGAACTGCTGACGCCGCTGGGCTCCACGGTGGCCGTGCTCGATCGTACCCCCCAATCCGTCCATCTGGTGCTGGCTGACCACAGCGAATTCTGGGCCACCGATTCGGAGAAGCTGACCCAGGCCGTGCTGGGCTATGCATTGCCGCTGGAAGGCCTGCCCTGGTGGGTTCTGGGGCAGGCTGCACCGATGGGGGTTTCGACGCTGACGCGCGATGCGGAGGGGAATCCGGGCACCCTGGCCCAAGCGGGATGGCAGATACGCTATGCGGATTGGCGCCGCGTGGGCGAGCAGATGCTGCCGGGAAACATTTCGCTTCAGCATGAGGATCTGGCCATCAGGCTGAGGGTGGACCAATGGATTGTCGAAAGGGGCAAGAAGTGAGCGCTCACTACGAAGAAATCCCCGCACCCGCAAAACTGAATCTGTTCCTGCATGTCACCGGCCGGCGTCCGGACGGTTACCACACCCTGCAAACCCTGTTCATTTTCCTGGATTATGGCGACACGCTGGATATTGCGCTCACCGAGACAGGGGAGATTCGCCAGCGAGTTCCGCTTTCCGGGATCGCCCCTGACGAGAACCTTTGCATCAGGGCGGCGCGATTATTGCAGCAGGCCAGCGGAGTGGGTTACGGCGCAGTCATCGACATTCGCAAAAAAATTCCGCTGGGCGGGGGGCTGGGCGGGGGCAGCTCTGATGCGGCAACCACATTGCTGGCGCTCAATCGCCTCTGGGGGCTGGGCTGGGCACGCGAACGGCTGGCAGCGCTGGGGTTGCAGCTGGGTGCAGATGTGCCTGTTTTCATTGGGGGGCATGCTGCGTTTGCGGAGGGTGTTGGCGAGCAATTGACGCCGGTGACGGTGCCCGAATGCTGGTATCTGGTCGCCCACCCCGGAATTGCCATCTCCACCCGCGAAATCTTCGGGGATCCTGATTTGACAAGGGATTCGATCCCGGTCAAAATGTGCGACTTTTCGGTGGGATTTGGCCGCAACGACCTGCAATCTGCGGTGGTGCGTCGCTATCCGGAGGTGTCCCGGCTGCTGGAGTGGCTGGGCCGCTGGGGAGATGCGCGGATGACGGGCTCGGGGGCATGCTGTTTCGTCCCCTTTGAGGAAGCATCCAAAGCAGAGTCGGCGTTGCTGCAAATGTCACCGGAGTACAAAGGGTTCATTGCCCGCGGGATGAATCAACATCCCTTGCGGGATTGGGTGTAGCGCTACAGGGGAGTCGCCAAGTGGTAAGGCACCGGATTTTGATTCCGGCATTCGTAGGTTCGATCCCTACCTCCCCTGCCATGGAATCGCCCGACCACTTCATGCCAGGAGCTCCATGTCGTCTGCCAACCTGATGGTGTTTACCGGCACCGCCAATCCAAAGCTTGCCAGCGAGGTGGCAGCACACCTCAATATTTCCGTAGGGCGTGCCACGGTAGGCCGCTTCAGCGATGGCGAAGTGATGGTGGAGATCCTCGAAAACGTTCGGGGCAAGGACTGCTTCATCCTGCAATCCACCTGCGCGCCCACCAATGACCACCTCATGGAGGTCATGGTGATGTGCGATGCGCTCAAGCGTTCATCGGCGGCGCGCATCACCGCGGCCATCCCCTATTTTGGCTATGCCCGCCAGGACCGGCGACCGCGTTCGGCGCGTGTGGCCATTTCGGCCAAGGTGGTGGCCAACATGCTGCAGGGTGCCGGTGTGGACCGGGTGCTGACGATGGATTTGCACTCTGACCAGATTCAGGGCTTTTTCGACATTCCGGTGGATAACGTATATTCAACGCCGGTGCTGCTGGGCGATGTCTGGCGCTCCGGGCACCAGGACCTCACCGTCGTTTCACCTGACGTGGGAGGGGTGGTGCGAGCGCGGGCCATGGCCAAGCGCCTGGAAGCCGATCTCGTGATCATTGACAAGCGGCGCCCCAAACCCAACGTCGCCCAGGTGATGAACGTCATTGGCGACGTGGCCGGGCGCGTCTGCCTCATCATGGATGACATGGTGGATACGGCCAATACATTGTGCGAGGCGGCTGCCGCACTTAAAAACCATGGGGCCGCCAAGGTGTTGGCCTACATCACCCATCCGGTATTGTCCGGTCCGGCCGTGGACCGCATCGCGCAATCGGCACTGGACGAGCTGGTGGTGACGGACACCATTCCGCTGTCCGAAAAGGCCTTGGCCTGCTCGCGTATTCGCCAGCTGGGCATTGCCGGCTTGATGGCTGAGACGATGCGTCGCATCAGCGATGAGGACTCGGTCAGCTCGCTGTTTATGGAATAGTTTGCAGCACCCCAGGCTCTGGTCGCGGAGCGTGGGTTTTATTCACTGAAACCAAGGAAGACCCAAATGGAAATCGAAGTCATCAAACGAACTGTGCAGGGCACCGGAGCGAGCCGCCGCCTGCGCCACAACGGACGCGTACCTGGCATCCTGTATGGTGCCGGCAAGGATGCGCTGGCCATCGAGCTCGACCACAACGAACTGTTTCACAAACTGCGTCAGGAGGCGTTTCATGCTTCCGTACTGACCCTCAAGCTTGACGGCGAAGCTCAGCCGGCCCTGCTGCGTGACGTGCAGATGCATCCCTTCCGTCCCATCGTCCTGCACGTGGACTTTCAGCGCGTGGACAGCACCCGCAAGATTCACATGAAGGTTCCGCTGCACTTCATCAATGGTGAAATCAGCCCCGGGGTGAAACTGTCCGGAGCCAATATCAGCCACATCCTCAACGAAGTGGAAGTGCTGTGTCTGCCGGCGGATCTGCCCGAATTTATCGAGGTGGACCTCAAGGATCTGACCGTTGGCCATTCCCTGCATCTGTCAGACATCAAGGTGCCTGCCGGCATCGAGTTTGCCGCAGTGGTCAAGGGTGAAAATCCGGCCGTGGCCGCCGCCGTTCTGCCGCGTGCAGCCCGGGTGGAAGATGAGGCGACCGCAGCGCCGGTATCTGCCGCAGATGTTCCTGCTGCCAACCAGAAGGCTCCTGTGGCCGCTCCTGAAGCAGGCAAGGACAAGAAGTAAATCCATCACCCAACCCCGGTGCCGCGTACGCGGGCCGGGGTGGTTTCCTGAGTCTGCCCGATGACATCTGTGCGATTGATTGTGGGTCTTGGCAACCCAGGTGCCGAATACCAGGATACGCGTCATAACGCCGGGTTCTGGTTTGTGGATCGGGTCGCCCGGACCGGGTCTGCAACTTTCCGTCATGAATCCAGATTCCATGGGGAAGTGGCGCGCGTTCTTCTGGAGGGCCAGGATCTATGGCTTCTCAAACCCCGCACCTACATGAATGACAGCGGTCGGGCCGTTGCTGCCATGGCCCACTTTTACCGTGTTGCCCCGGAACAGATCCTGGTGGTTCACGACGAACTGGATTTGCCTCCAGGAGGCGTCAAGCTCAAGAAAGGCGGCGGGGCGGCGGGCCATAATGGCTTGAAGGACCTGCTCCTGGCCCTGGACTCCCCTGATTTTTGGCGGCTAAGGGTCGGCATTGGTCATCCGGGTCAGCGTCACCAGGTGGTGGACTATGTATTGCATCGACCTGCAAAAGCCGAGCAGGAGGCCATTGATGCCGCCCTGGATCGCGCGCTGGACGTGTTGCCATTGCTGGTCAGAGGGCAGGCAGAAGCAGCTTTGATGAATCTTCACACGCCACCCAAAGCGGGTGGCCTGACAACCAAGGATTGATGGCATGAGTCTCAAATGCGGCATCGTGGGCTTGCCCAACGTGGGCAAGTCCACACTCTTCAATGCGTTGACCAAGGCGGGCATCGCGGCCGAGAACTATCCCTTCTGCACCATCGAACCCAACGTGGGGGTGGTCGAGGTTCCTGATCCGCGCCTGGCCGCCCTGTCAGAGATCGTACGCCCGGAACGCGTGGTGCCCGCCGTGACCGAGTTCGTGGACATTGCAGGGCTGGTGGCGGGGGCGTCGAAGGGTGAAGGGCTGGGCAACCAGTTCCTGGCCAACATTCGCGAAACCGATGCCATTGCCCATGTGGTGCGCTGCTTTGATGACCCCAACGTGGTGCATGTGGCAGGGCGGGTCAATCCCGTGGACGACATCGAGACCATCAATACGGAGCTCGCACTCGCTGATCTTTCGACCGTCGAGAAGGCGGTGGTCCGCACCCAGAAAGTTGCGCGCGCGGGGGACAAGGAAGCGGTGCGACTGCTGGCGCTGCTCGACAGGGTGCAGCAGCAGCTCGATACCGGAAAACCGGTGCGCGCCATGGGCCTGGACGGGGAGGATGTCGAACTGCTGAAACCGCTTTGCCTGATTACGGCGAAACCGACACTGTATGTGGCCAATGTCCTGGAGGACGGGTTTGAAAACAACCCACTGCTGGCGCAGGTCGAGGCCCTTGCACGTGCCGAAGGGGCGCCAGTGGTTCCCATCTGTGCCGCCATGGAGGCACAGATGGCAGATCTGGACGATGAGGACAAGGCGCTGTTCCTTGCCGACATGGGTCTTGCCGAAGCGGGGCTGGACCGCCTGATCCGTGCCGTGTACCGCCTGCTGGGACTGGAAACTTATTTCACTGCAGGGGTCAAAGAGGTGCGCGCCTGGACCATTCATGCAGGGGATACCGCCCCCCGTGCTGCCGCCGTCATCCATAATGATTTTGAACGCGGATTCATCCGGGCCGAAGTCATTGCCTTTGCCGACTTCGTGGCTTGCCGGGGCGAGCAGGGGGCCAAGGAGGCCGGGAAAATGCGACTGGAGGGCAAGGAATACCGCGTTCAGGACGGTGACGTGATGCATTTTCGATTCAATGTCTAAACTACCCTTATAATGCGATTCACGAGACTGTAACCAAATATTACAACAAGGATTTTGAGGCACCGGACAAGGAGTAACCGCTATCGACACGATCAACATGTTGGGCAAAGGGCGCGGGGCCGTGCTGCTTTTGCATGGCCTGTATGGCACGCCGCAGCAACTGCAATACATTGGCCGCAAGCTCAATGTGGCAGGTGGGTACACCGTACGCATTCCCAATCTCCAGGGGTATTCCGTCTTTGACGAGGCCGTCCCGAGCCAGACGACGCATTGGCGGCACTGGCTGGAGCAGGTGGAGTCACAGTTCGACGCACTGAAACGCGAGCATGATGAAGTCAGCGTTGCGGGGCTTTGCATTGGCGCAGACCTGAGCCTGATGCTTGCAACAAAACGTAGCGCAGACATTCATGCACTCTGTCTTTACTCTGCGCCATTGCGGTACGATGGCTGGAACGTCACCTGGATGCGCTGGTTCAAGTTTTTGGGGTACTACACGCCCGTGCGCTTCATGATGTCACTCACCGAGCGCCCGCCCTACGGGCTCAAGGATGAGCGCATCCGGCAATGGGTAGCCACCCAGATGGCCAGGCGTGGCACCTCCGCGCTGGGTTCTTCACAGTCCCCATTGACGGGTGTGCTTGAGTCGGAGCGTCTGATGAAGGAGGTGCGGCGCAACCTGCATCAGGTTTCAGCGCCAACGCTGATCATGCATGCCATCGAGGACGATCTGGCCAGCCCGCGTAACGCCGACATCATCGAAAAGTGCATCGCTTCCAGGCGGGTCAAAAAGGTCCTGCTGGAAAACTGTTATCACATCATTACCATGGATTTTGAAAAGGAGCGCGTCGCCCAGGAAACACTGGAGTTCATCAGGAAAGAACCGGCGCAAGGGGTGCAAGGTGCCGGCCTGAAACTTCAACTGGTGGGCTGAAGCAGAAATTATGAGTTCATTGCCTGTCATTCAAAAAATGTTGGTTGAAGAATTCGGGTTGACCCCGGAACAGGTGCAACCCGAATCCCGGCTGGAAGAGTTGGGGGTCGATTCCCTGGCCACCGTGGAATTCATGTTCATGCTGGAAGACAAGTTCAAGCTGAAGATGACGGGTGAACCCGTTCCCATCAAGACGGTTGGCGACATTGCCCGCGAAGTGGACGCCATGGTGGCAGAGCAAGGCATATCGTTGGGCGATGAGGGGACGGTCTCCTGACCATGCGTCGGGTCGTCGTCACCGGAGTGGGAGCCATCACGGCCCTGGGCGGGGATGCGGGTAGCCTGATCGAAGGATTGAACCTGGGACGCTCGGGCGTACGCCCGCTTGAGACACCCTGGGTGGAGAATCTGGCTTCGCCTCTTGCCGCGCCAGTGATGGTGCCGGTGGAAGAGCGTTTTCCAAAATTGCGCCGACTGGCGCTGGATCGCGTCGCGCAGTTATCGCTGCTGGCAACCCGCGAAGCGGTCGCCCAGGCACGGATGGATTTCAGTGGCGATGCGGGCCTGGACTGCGGCATATTCTGGGGCACGGGTATGGGTGGGGCCACGACGCTCGAGCATGCCTATGTCGAATCGCTTCTGAATCATGCGGCCCGTCCGCGCCCTTCCACCATCGTCATGTTCATGGCGAATTCGTCCACGGGACAGATCGGCATCGAATATAAAATTCGTGGCCCCAGCTTTACCTACAGCTCGGCCTGTTCCTCTTCTGCAGTAGCCATTGGCGAGGCGTTTACAGCCATCCGCTCCGGCCGAATCCGATACGCCGTGGCGGGAGGGGGAGAGGCCCTGCTCACCCAGGGTGTAATGAAGGCCTGGGAATCCTTGCAGACGCTGGCCCGTCCCGATCCTGACCACCCTGAAACCTCCTGCCGACCCTTCGACAGGCAACGCAGCGGATTCATCCTGGGAGAAGGGTCGGGTGCGCTGATGCTGGAGGAGGAGTCTTCAGCAAGGGCAAGGGGGGCTGAAATCCTGGCCGAATTGGTGGGTTATGGCAACAGCACCGATGCGGGCCATATCACCCAGCCCGACGCAGCAGGCCAGGCGCGCGCCATGCACCAGGCTCTGGCGCAGGCAGGGCTCGAACCCAGCCAGATTCACTACATCAATGCGCACGGTACGGGCACAGTGGTAGGCGACGCCATTGAAACCCAGGCGATCAAGAGCGTATTTGGCAAAGTCGCCCACCAGATTCCGGTCAGTGCCACCAAGGCCCTGCATGGCCACCTGATGGGGGCTACGGGTGCTGTGGAGATGGTGGTCGCCCTGGGGGCGCTGCGCACCCAAATCGTTCCTCCCACGGCGCACCTGCAACACCCCGACCCCGAGTGCGACCTGGATTACGTGGTGGAGGGCGCCCGCCGGCTCGCAACCCTCGATACCGTCATGAGCAATTCCTTCGGATTTGGCGGCAACAATGCCGTCCTGATCGCCCGCCGCTATTCCGCCCGAGCCCTGGAAAGGCTGGACAGATAATTTTTGCAGCAGGTCGGCAGTACAGATGCTAATATTTATCCCGAATTGGTGAGTGCAGGTCCAAAGCAACGCTAATAAATTCAGCCTGAACTGGGGCTTGGGGTTAGAGGGGAGCAATAATAATGTCCGACACCGTAGTTCAATCCGGGTGCCTGTTTGTGGGTGAAGGGGTCACCGTCAAAGGTAATTTTTCCGTTCCCAACATTGCCACCGTGGCAGGCATTCTGGAAGGCGATATCTCGGCGCACCAGGTCAACATCAGCGAAACGGGCTTCATCAAAGGATCCGTCAAGGCAGAAGTGGTGCATGTGCTGGGCGAGTTGCATGATTCCCTCGTAGCCAACAAATCTCTCTTCATCCGCTCCACGGGTTCGGTCATTGGCGACGTCAAGTACGTTGAAATCGAAATCGAAAAGAACGGCGTACTGCAGGGTCAGATTGAAAAGATAAACCGCACCGAATCAGAGCAGGCACACGCCATGGAGCCGTTCACAAACACCCCTGGTGAGGTGTGATGAGCCATGGCTATTTTTAGCAAAGGCGGCCCAAAGGACAAGGAAGACGAAACCCCCGAAGTTCCGGAAGGCTTGCCGGTTACCGGCGAGCAGGCTTCGCCAAATGGCGGCCCCCAGCATAAACCCTCGATCATCAGCGAAGGGTTTTCGTTTGTAGGGGAAGTGAACGCGACGGGATCGCTGTCGGTGGAAGGCAAGCTCAGCGGTACCGTCAATTTGTCCGCACTCAACATCAGCGCCACCGGTTCCGTGGATGGCATTGTGAACTCTGCGATCATCAACGTGAAGGGAAGGCTGTCAGGGACGGTCTCGTGCGGCGACCTGATCATTGGCGGGCGTGCCACCGTATCCGGCAAGATCACCTACAAAAAACTGACCATTCAGAAGGGCGGGGTGATCATGGGTGAAATCAAGCAGCTCCCGGCGAGCTAAAGTCGATGCCTGCATTTATTTCCCAGGTTTTTTGATGAGATGACCTTCGACATTGGCCCCATGTTCAACGCGAATGGAGCGGAAGGAGATGTCGCCCTTCACATTGGCCGTTTTAGCCAGCTCCACGTGTTCGGCGGCATAGATGTTTCCAAGGACCGTTCCTGCGATCAGAACCCGGTTGGCCTTGATGTCGCCGGAAATGTCGCCGGATTTGCCGATGGCGATCGTGATGTTGGAATGGGGTGGGGTTTCAAGGTCCCCCTGGACTTTGCCGTCAATCCGGATGCTGGCATGGATTTCCATGCGGCCAAAGATCCTGGTGGACTGTCCTATGAATGAATCAAAATGTTCGGCATCGTTGGACATCTTGTCTTTGCCCTTGCGTTTGAGTATTCCCATTTTCATCGGAGACTTGTCTTGTCGGAATCGTATTTTGACAAGTTTATATCTTCAATCCAAATTCGTTTCGCTCAACTGACATGCAATTGATCTGGATCAGCGGCGCAACAGGCAGGGTCGTCAAGTTTGCGGTTACCCGCAAGAAACTTTATATCATTGCCCTGGTGATGGTACTGGCTTCCCTGGGCCTGGGTGCATTGATCAATTTCATCGGGTTGCGCATTACGCTCAACCAGCGTCCGGACATCGTCCGGGAAATTGGCGGCGTGCTCTCGCCCGATGACAAATCCCGCCTCGAGTCCAAATACAGCGATCAGTTGACCAAGATTCAGTCCGATCTCAAGTCCGCGTTCGACAGCCTGAGAGACATCGATGCCCTGAAGAACAACCTGTTGAATTATGTGCAACCCGGGGACGCAAAGGGTGGGGCAGGCCGCGCTTCAAAAAATACGGGTGGCCCCTACATTCCGCTGGGCTACAATCAGCCGCCTGCCGCAGCACAGGATTTTAACGCCCTCTTCGACATTTACTCGCAAGACGCCGAGAAGATGAAAGGTCTTGCGGACCAGTTGCGGCATGATCTGAAGGAAAATTACGGCTTGCTTGCCAGCCTTCCCATCGGCAACCCCCTGGATCACGCGCTTAGCATTTCCAGCGAGTTCGGATATCGCCACGATCCCATCAACGGTCGTCTCGCCGTCCATTCCGGACTGGATCTTGAAAGCAAGTCCGGAGAACCCGTGTTTGCCACGGCCGATGGCGAAATCGTCACGGCAGAATGGAGTGGCAGCTATGGCAACATGGTTGAAATCAGGCATACCAACGGTTTCCTGACCCGTTATGGCCACCTCAAGACCATCCGGGTCAAGTTGGGCGACCACGTCATTCACCACCAGCTCATCGGCCTGGTGGGAAGTACGGGGCGCTCCACAGGGCCCCACCTGCATTATGAAATCATCGCCGCTACCGGAAGGACGATCGACCCGAAGGATTTTCTCGGGTGGTACTGGCTTGGCGTTCCCTCCGCAAAGCAATAAGGCGAATGGATCGGGGTCTGTCCCCTGGCTCAGACGCCCGCAGCTTGTGCCTGCCGGTCTGCGTGATAGCTGGAGCGGACCAGCGGCCCGCAGGCCGCGTGAGCAAAACCCATGTCCAGCGCTTGCCTCTGGAATTCATGAAAGCGTTCCGGGGTGACGAAGCGGCTCACCGGCAAGTGGTGGAGCGTGGGTTGCAGGTATTGCCCGATGGTCAGCATGTCCACTGCATGCGCGCGCAGGTCGCGCATCACTTCCAGGATTTCTTCGTCCGTTTCACCCAGACCTACCATCAGGCCAGACTTGGTTGAAACCTGGGGATGCGCCTCCTTGAAGCGTTTGAGCAGCATCAGCGAGTGCGCGTAATCGGATCCCGGGCGCGCCTGTTTATAGAGGCGCGGCACGGTTTCGAGGTTGTGGTTCATGACGTCCGGCAGGAACTGCCCAAGAATTTTCAGGGCGAGGTCGAGCCGCCCCCTGAAGTCAGGAACCAGGACCTCGATCTGGGTGGCAGGTGACTGGCTGCGAATTTCCCTGATGCAGCGGGAAAAATGATCGGCCCCGCCATCGCGAAGATCATCGCGGTCCACGCTCGTGACCACCACATAACGCAATTTCATCTGCGCGATGCTTTGTGCCAGGTGATGGGGCTCGTCCGCATCCAGCGGGTCGGGAAGGCCGTGGCCCACGTCGCAGAATGGGCAGCGCCGCGTGCAGCGGTCCCCCATGATCATGAAGGTTGCGGTGCCGTGGCTGAAGCATTCACCGATGTTGGGACAGGATGCCTCTTCGCATACGGAATGCAGGCGATTTTCCCGCAGGATGGCCTTGATCTCGTTGAAGCGCGGGCTGCTGGCCGTGCGCACCCGAATCCAGTCGGGTTTGCGCAGGGGGGCCTGCGGAACGATCTTGATGGGGATGCGCGCTGTTTTGAGGGCCCCCTTTTCCTTGTTGTTCATGATGTCGTGGCGCCGCAAGCATCAAGGCGCGTGGTGAGTTGATCGAGCAGTTGCCGCTCGAGGTGCGCGAGCGGTTTTGAAATGCCAAGGTCGCGGGTGCGGGTGACGGGCATGCCCGCGTAACCGCAGGGATTGATGGCGCCAAAAGGGGCGAGATCCAGGTCCACATTGAGGGAGACGCCATGGTAACTGCATCCGCGCTGTACCCGCAGGCCCAGGGCCGCGATCTTGGCGTCGTCCACATAGACGCCTGGTGCGCCCGGCCGCAATGCGGCCTCGACGCCATGCTCCGCCAGCACAGCCATCACCGCGTCTTCCATCAAACGAACCAGGCCCTTCACCGTCAAATGGCGACGGCGCAGGTCAAGCAACAGGTACACCACGATCTGTCCGGGGCCATGGTAGGTGATCTGTCCGCCGCGATCCACCTTGATCACGGGAATCTGCGAAGCTTTCAGCAGGTGTTCCGGCCTGCCGGCCAATCCCAGGGTGTAAACCGGGGAATGTTGCAGGGACCACAACTCGTCCGGGGTGCCTTCATCGCGCTCGCGCGTAAAGGTCTGCATGGCACGCCATACGGGCTCGTACTCGGCCAGCCCGGCAGTGTTGCGGATGACGAGGGGTACAGGGCTCACAACACCATCACCACCGAGGGGTGGCCTGACAGATCGCGGTACAGCGCATCGAGCTGCGCCCGCGATACGGCGCGAATGGTGCAGGTAACGCTAAGATATTTGCCTGCGCTGCTGGAGCGCATTTCCAGTGTTGCCGGATTGAAGTCCGGGGCATGTTGCAGCACGATGCCCATGATGGTTTGGGCAAAGCCGTCTGCCGTTCGCCCCATGACCTTGATGGGAAAATCGCAGGGAAATTCGAAGATGTCTTCGCTACCTGCTTCAATGATGGATGCGCTCATGGACGCTTCTGCTCCTGGTAGAGGGACAGCAGTTTTTTGCTGACCGGCCCCGGAAGGCCGTTGCCCACAGGGATGCCATCCAGTGTCGTGATTGGAACGATCTCTCGGGTGCTGGAGGTCATCATGATCTCGGAGGCACGGCGCAATTCGGCTTCTGATACGGGGCGTTCCTCGAAGGGAATGCGGTGTTTGGCGGCAATTTCCAGCACCAGATCGTAGGTGATACCGGGCAACAGCAGATGGTTGCGTGGCGGTGCCAGCAGGATGCCATCCACCACGACCATTGCGTTGCTTGCCGCACCCTCTGTCAGGTAGCCGTCACGAATCAGCAGGCATTCCGTGGCACCTGCCTCAACTGCCATCTGACGCAACAGCACGTTGGCCAGCAATGAAGTGGTTTTGAGGTTGCACTTCAGCCAGCGAAAGTCCTCGTGGGTGATGGCCCTGATGCCTTCACTGAGCCATTGGGCGGGGGGAGGCACCAGGGGCTTGGCCATGGCAAACACCGTCGGGGTGACGTCCTTGGGAAAGGCGTGATCCCGGGGGGCCACGCCCCGCGTGACGTGAAGGTAGATGGACTGGTTGGCTTCGGGTTCGCGGGCGATCAATTCCTCCACCAGCGTTTCCCAGTCCGGTCGCGACATGGGACTGGAAATGCCTACGCCGTCGAGCGATTGGGCCAGACGATCCAGATGGCGCCCAAGCGCCAGGGGGATGCGGTCATAGACGGGGATGACCTCGTAGACGCCGTCGCCAAAGATAAACCCGCGATCCATGACCGGGACCCGGGCTTGTTCCATGGGCATGAACCGGCCGTTCAGATAGACGTCGCTCATTTCAGCATCAACCTTACAGTGTCCCAACCGCGGGTGAAAGCATTTCCTACGGGAACCGATTCCAGGGCAACCAGTTCATGCGTGGCCACCGGTTTACCATCATAGCTGATCTCGAGGGTCCCCAGTTTTTGCCCGGCGGATACGGGAGCCACGATGGGTTGCAGGGTCGTGAGCGTTTGCTTCAGTCGGGCGGATTCGCCGACGGGATGGGTCATCCAGACATCCTCAGCAAACCCTGCCTTGACTTCGCGCGTGGCGCCCTTGAAAACCTCCAGGGATTTGATCGGGGTATTCCTTTGAAACAGGTGCTGGGTTTCAAACGTCTGGAATCCCCAGTTGAGCAGCTTCTGGCTTTCAGTGGTACGGGCCGAGTCGCTGTTGGTTCCAAGGACGATGGCCAGGATGCGTCGCTCACCGCGCCGCGCCGAACTGATCAGGCAGTATCCGGCGCTTTCGGTATGCCCTGTCTTGAGGCCATCCACCGTGGGATCGATCCAGAGCAGGCGGTTGCGATTGGGTTGCGTGATGCCGTTGTAGCGGTACTCCTTGATGGCGTAGAGCGGATAGTACTCGGGGAAATTGCGGATGAGGGCGCTGACCAGCAGGCCGAGGTCATGCGCCGTGGTGTAATGCTGCGGGTTGGGCAAACCGGTGGCATTGACAAAGTGCGTGCTGCTCATTCCGAGAGTGCTGGCCATCCTGTTCATGCGTTCGGCAAAGGCATCCTCCGAACCGGCAATCGCTTCGGCCAGTGCAATGCTGGCATCGTTACCAGACTGGATGATGACCCCATGGATCAGTTCGTCCACGGTGACGGACATCTGGGGTTCGATGAACATGCGCGAACCTTCGGCTTTCCATGCATGCTGCGACACCGGAAGGGTCTGGGAAGGCGAAAGGGTCCTCTCCTTCAGCGCCTTGAAGGTCAGGTAGGCCGTCATCAGCTTGGTCAGCGAGGCAGGTTCGACGCGCTGATCGGGGTTGAGTGCGGCGAGGAGCTGGCCACTTTCCACCTCGAGCAGGGTGTACGAACGGGCAGCCACATAGGGGGCGGTCAGGATGGAGTCTGCTGGGGCAGCAATTTCAGGGATGAGGCAGAAAAACAAAAAGAACGGGTAGAACAGACGACGCATGACGGTAACCTGATGGCCAAAGCTGGCATTATACCCCGCGTCATTTTGGAAACAGGCGCTCCACCTCCACTTCGGTGCTGCCCTGGTTGATGTAACCCAGTTTCCAGGCGGCGGTGTAGCTCAGGTCGATCAGACGATCCGAGCGAAAGGGACCCCGATCATTGATGCGGACCACCACCGATTTATGGTTGGAAAGGTTGGTGACCCGCACATAACTGGGAATGGGCAGCGTGGGATGGGCCGCCGTCATGGCATACATGTCGTAGGGCTCGCCACTGGAGGTTTTTTGATTGTTATAGCGCTTGCCGTACCAGGAGGCCATGCCCCGTTCCTTGTAGGGCCTGTCCGAAGTATCCGGAACATAGACCTTGCCAAAGGCGGTGTAGGGCTTGTTGGCAAATTTCTGGAACGGCTCCTTTTTGGGCACGGCATCGGGGACGCGATCCAGATGCTCGGGCGGGTGCTTGTCCGGGCCGTCATCGAGATAATATCCCCCCTTGCCGGAGCCGGCTGGGGCGGTTTTGGAAGGTGTCGAGGCGCACGCGCCCAGGAGCGCCGGGAGCAGGACAATGACGGCAATGCGCCAGGAGGAGTTCATTGTTTGACCAGTTTGCGGTGGTGATGAACGCTCATCAAAATGCCGATGCTGATGAACAGGGTGACGAGCGAGGTTCCGCCATAACTCAAAAAAGGGAGCGGTACGCCGACTACGGGCAATATCCCGCTCACCATGCCCATGTTGACGAAAGTGTAGGTGAACAAGGTCATGGAAAGCGAGCCCGCCACGAGCCGGGCAAAGGGTGTTGAGCCTTCATTGGCAATGAACAGGCCGCGTGTGATGATGACCAGCATGGCCGCCAGGAAGACCATTTCGCCCAGCAGGCCAAACTCTTCGCCAAACACGGCAAAGATGAAGTCCGTGGTGTGTTCGGGAAGAAAATCCAGGTGGGATTGCGTTCCCCGTAACCAGCCCTTGCCAAACAGGCCACCCGAACCCAGGGCGATCATGGACTGGAGTGTGTGGTAGCCCGCACCCAGGGGGTCCTGGCTGGGGTCGAGCAGGGTCAGAATGCGTTTTTTCTGATAATCGTGCATGACGTGCCATACCATGGGCATGGCGGCCAATCCCGCCGCAAACAATCCTCCCATGACCTTCCAGGACAGACCGGCAAAAAACAGGACATAAAAACCTGAAGAGGCAATCAGCAGGGCCGTGCCCAGATCGGGTTGGCGCACCACCAATGCCACAGGCACCAGCAGAAGCAGGGCCGCTGCCGCGAAATCCCGCCATGTGATGGCCTTGCCCCGCCATTCAAAATATCCCGCCAGGGCGAGCGGCAGTGCAATTTTCATCAATTCGGATGGTTGAATGCGCATGGGGCCCAGATGGAGCCAGCGTCGTGCGCCGTGGCTGACTTCACCGAACAGCGCCACGCCCACCAGGGCCACCAGCGCCACTGCGTATACCGGAAAAACCACGCGCTCGATTTTATGGGGTGGGGTGATGGCCATGGCCCACATGGCCATGAAGGCCAGGCCCAGATTGCGTGCCTGGCTTGCCACCTTGCCCATGTCGGAACCTGAAGCACTGTACAGGACCACAAAACCCAGCGCCATCAGGAGCAGGCTGGTATTGAACAGGGTGGGGTCCAGCGGGGCAACCAGCCGCGCGCGCAGTTCCTTAATCGTGGGCACTATCGTCTCCCGCGTCATTGGCGTTGGGTACGCCTTTCACCTGTTGTCCCAGCAGGTAGAAATCCAGCACCTGGCGTGCAATGGGCGCGGCGATGGAGCCGCCGTGCCCGCCATTTTCCACCAGCACCGCCACGGCAATTTTTGGATGATCTGCGGGTGCGAAAGCCACGAACAGGGCATGGTCGCGATTGCGTTCGGCCGTGCGGCTTTCGCTGTACTTCTCTCCCTGTCGCACCCCCACCACCTGGGCCGTACCGGTTTTTCCGGCGATGAGGTAGGTGGCACCCGCCCCGGCCTGAGCCGCTGTTCCCCCCGGTTTCATCACGTCCACCATGGCGTCGCGCACAAAATCCACATCGGCCTGCTTGAGCGGCACGGTGCGCACGGTTTCAAGAGGCATGCCGCGAATGCTGCCCGTGGCGCGGTCACGAATGGCGCGGACCAGATGGGGCCGCATCATGACGCCATTGTTGGCCAGTGTGGCCATGGCCTGTGCCAATTGCAACGGGGTGGCCAGCACATATCCCTGGCCAATGCCGCTGATCACGGTTTCGCCGCCATACCAGTCCTGTTTGAAACGCTTTTGCTTCCATTCGGTGGAAGGATACAGGCCCGGCATTTCGCCATCCATATCGAGCCCCGTCTTCTGGCCAAATCCAAACTGGGTAAAAAAGTCATGCATGGCGTCAATGCCCAGATCATTGGCGAGGCTGTAGTAATAGGTGTCGCAGGACTGGACAATGGACAGGTGCATGTCCACCGCACCATGGCCGCCTTCCCGCCAATCGCGATAACGGTGGCTGCTGCCCGGAAAGGCAAAGTAACCAGGGTCGGAAACCTTGTAAGTGGTGCTGCGTTTGCCCAGGGTCAAGGCCGCCAGGGCCATCAGGGGTTTGACCGTCGAACCCGGGGGGTATTGCCCGCGCAGGGCCCGGTTGTTGAGCGGTTTGTCGGGTGAGTTGTTGAGGGCGTTCCAGTTGTCCTGGTCGATGCCGTCCACGAACAGATTGGGGTCGAAACCCGGCTGGCTGACCAGGGCCAGGATTTCCCCGGTGGCGGGCTCAATGGCCACCAGGGCGCCCCGATGTTCTCCGAAGGCTTTTTCGGCAGCCTGTTGCAGTTTGGCGTCAATGGTCAGGGTGAGGTCGTTTCCCGCGACCGGGTCGATGCGGGCCAGCGAGCGCACGCCATGGCCGCCCGCGTCGGTTTCCACCTGCTCGGAGCCCGTCGTGCCATGCAATTCCTGCTCATAACGCCCCTCAATGCCGAGCTTGCCGATATGGTTGGTGCCACGATACTGATCCGTCAGGTTTTGGTCGTCCAGGCGGTCCTGGTCGTCCTCATTGATTCGGCCAATATAGCCGATGAGATGGGAGGCGCTGGTGCCCAAAGGATAGTTGCGTATCAGCCGTGCCTGGATGTCCACTCCCGGAAGGCGGTAGCGGTTGACGGAAAGGCGGGCAATCTCCACTTCGGTCAGGCGATTTCGAATCGGTGCAGGAGACATTCCATGGGTTTCATCCAGCAGCTTGCGGAACAGCTTGCGATCCGAGGGGGTGATGGTGACGAGCGTGGAGAGCTGGTTGATGACCGTCTCGAGGTCGCCGCTACGGGCTGGATTGATCTCCAGCGTGTAGGTGGAGTTGTTCTCGGCCAGGACCATGCCGTTACGGTCCAGAATCAGGCCGCGATTGGGGACGATGGGCACGATGCTGATGCGGTTGGCTTCGGCCAGCGTGTGGTAGTACCCGTGGGAGACGACCTGCAGCCAGACCAGCCGGGCCAGCAGCAGCAGGCACAGGACGAGGATCAGTCCGGACAAGACCTTCAGGCGCAACTGGAATTGCCATCGTTCCTCCTGGGGATCGCGCAGCGTCTGACGCACCTTCAGGAAACCCTGGCGTGTTCGTCGCGTGCCCGTTGACGTTCCAGCAATGTGGGCAGGGCAACCCATAAGAGCGCCGTGAATGGTGATTGAAGCCACCACAGCCACCCTGGCAGCGGGAATTTGAGGATCAGGGCCGCGAGCGCCGTGATGAGCTGGCTGACGAACAGAATCGGCAGAATATGCAGCGCCTGGTTGGCCGCATAGAACGACAGGATGCGCGTTCGGTAATGAATGGCCAGAAAGTAAACGATGGAGTAACCCAGGGCATGGATTCCAAGGGTCGAACTGTCGGCCACGTCGGCGAAAATGCCCAGAGTGAAGGCAATCCAGCCGCCAATCAACATGGGTTCGCGAACCGTCCAGTACACCAGCAACAAGGCCATGAAGTCAGGGCGCAGCAATAGCCACGGGCCACTCCAAGGCAAGAGCATGAGCAAAAAAGCCACCAGAAAACTCAATGCCACCAGGCGTACCGTTGCAGGACGCTTCAGAATTTGCGGTTCTTGTGTCGTGCCGATCATGTCAAGGCTTTTTCGGTTTTCGCAGCACGCGAGCCGAACCCAGGGGCTCGGCCTGCGGCTGGTCCAGATTGGGGAGATTTCCCTCCTGGGGCCGGGCGCTGTCCAGCACCAGAACGTAGCGATGGCTGAAGACCGCCGCAGTGGGAATGCAATGTACCTGCGCAAAGGCCGACACGGAGTCGCGCTCGACGCTTTTGATCGTCGCCACGGACAATCCCGCGGGGTACACCCCGTCGATTCCCGAGGTGACGAGTTGATCGCCCGCCTGAATGTCCGACCCCACCGGAACATAGGGGAGCGCCAGCGTGCCCGGCTCGCCATTGCCGTAAGCCATGGCCCGCAATCCGTTGCGCACCACCATGACGGGTAGTGCCTGGTTTTTGTCGGTGATGAGGGTGATCTCGTCGTTGAAGGGATTGACGGTGGTGATTTGTCCGACCAGGCCCTCAACGGAAATGACCGGGGATCCAGCGCGAACCTCTCCGCCCTGGCTGGCGCGGATCACGATTTTCTGAACGAAGGGGTTATGCGCAACGGCGATGATTTCGGCCACGATGCCGGGCGAGGCTTGCTGCTGGCGCAAATTCAAAAGCCCGTTCAGGGTGTCAATCTGGGACTGCAGCGCCTTGCTTTGTTGTACCGTGTCGGCTTGCTGCAGCAGGCGCTGGCGCAAGACCTCGTTTTCTGCCTGCAGATTGTGCTGCGAGTCGAGCGCTTCCCCCGCACTGTTGATCAGCCAGCCTGGTAACCCGGCAATTTCCTGCAAGGGGTAGATGACGATGCTGACCGCTTTGCGAAAGGCATCCAGCTGGTGGAAGCGAAAATCCACCACGATGCAAACCACGGCCAGGGCGCAATAGAAGGTCAGTCGCGCCAGTGGGGAGGGGCCGCGGGTGAACAGATCGGGCGTGCGAATGTCCATCATCAGTCCGCCCCTTGGCTCAGGTCCGATGGTCCGTAGAATGCGCTCGGTGAATCAATCAGAAGTGAACACCATGCCCAGGCGGTCGATTTCTTCCAGAGCGCGGCCGCAACCCCGCACGACACAGGTCAGTGGGTCTTCGGCAACCAGAACGGGAAGGCCGGTTTCCTCGATCAACAGGCGATCCAGGTCGCGCAACAGTGCGCCGCCACCCGTTAGCACCATGCCGCGTTCCGCAATGTCTGCGCCCAGTTCCGGCGGGGTCTGCTCCAGCACCGAATGAACCGTACCAATGATGGAATTGAGGGGATCGGTGAGCGCTTCCAGGATTTCGTTGCTGGAAATGGTGAAAGTACGGGGAACGCCTTCGGCCAGATTGCGTCCCTTGACCTCCATCTCGCGGACCTCGGAACCGGGGAATGCCGAACCGATCTGCTTCTTGATTTGCTCTGCCGTGGTTTCGCCAATCAGCATGCCGTAGTTGCGCCGGATGTAGTTGATAATGGCTTCGTCAAATTTGTCACCGCCCGTCCGGATGGACGCAGCGTAGACCAGGCCGCCCAGGGACATCACACCCACTTCGGTCGTGCCCCCGCCGATGTCGACGACCATCGATCCGGTTGCATCAGCCACGGGCAGGTTGGCGCCGATGGCGGCGGCCACCGGTTCCTCGATCAGGTAAACCTGGCGTGCCCCCGCCCCAAGGGCGGATTCGCGAATGGCGCGCCGTTCCACCTGCGTCGAGCCGCAGGGAACGCAAATGATGATGCGTGGGCTGGGCGACAGGAGGCGGGACTCATGGACCTGTTTGATGAAATATTTGAGCATCTGCTCGGTGATGGTAAAATCGGCGATCACGCCATCCTTCATGGGGCGAATGGCAGTGATGTTGCCCGGGGTGCGACCCAGCATCGCCTTGGCGGCCAGCCCCACAGCCAGGATGACTTTCTTGCCGTGGGTTTCGCCGTCTTGCCGGATGGCCACTACGGAGGGCTCGTTGAGAACGATGCCCTTGCCCCGTGAATAGATCAGAGTATTGGCCGTACCCAGGTCAATGGCGAGGTCGGTGGAAAAATAACCACGCAGAAATTCGAACATAACGCGTCCTTAGGTGACTTGCTTCAAAGCTCTCCATGATACTCCATTACCCCCTTCATTTCCATGCCAGGAGTCTTGTCCGTGGCCTTGACTGAAAACGATCTGCGCCGTCTGGCGCGCCTCGCCCGGATTCGCATTGAAGATGGCGAAGCCGGCCCGCTCCTCGCCCAATTGAGCGGCATTCTGGGGCTGATTGACCAGTTGCAGGCTGTGGACACCGAGGGTGTTGAGCCGCTCTCCCATGCGCTGGACCTGCAGCAGCGGTTGCGCCAGGACGAAATCACCGAAACGGATCGCCGGGAGCAGTTCCAGGCCGTGGCGCCTCAAGTGGAAGCGGGGCTCTACCTGGTTCCCAAGGTCATCGAGTAACCCGACATGAATCTAGCAACGACCTCGTTAAGGCAACTGGCCCAGGCCCTGCAAAAGCGACAGATCTCCAGCCGCGAACTGGCCCAGGCCTACCTGGAGCGGATTGTCCGCCTCGACTCCGGCATCGGGGCCTTCATCACCACCGATCCTGAACGGACCCTCGCGCAGGCGGATGCCGCCGATGCCCGGATTGCCTCCGGCACGGCAGGTCCGCTTACCGGGATCCCGATTGCCCATAAGGACATTTTCTGTACCCAGGGGTGGCTGACCACCTGCGGCTCGAAAATGCTGTCCAATTTCGTGTCGCCCTATGATGCCCACGTCATCGAACAATTCGAGGCTGCCGGGGCATTGATTCTGGGCAAGACCAACATGGACGAATTTGCCATGGGGTCCAGCAATGAAACCTCCTTTTACGGAACGGTCAAAAACCCCTGGGATCCCACCAGGATTCCCGGCGGCAGCTCGGGAGGCTCCGCTGCCGCGGTTGCGGCACGGCTGGCGCCTGCGGCAACGGCCACCGACACGGGAGGCTCCATCCGGCAACCCGCAGCCCTGTGCGGCATCAGCGGGATCAAGCCCACCTACGGCCTGGTGTCGCGTTACGGCATGATTGCCTTTGCCTCCAGCCTGGATCAGGGCGGGGTGCTGGCCCCCAGCGCCGAAGACCTCGGGCTCGTGCTCAACGCCATGGTCGGATTTGACGAGCGCGACTCCACCAGCATCGAGCGGCCCGCCGAGGACTATACGGAACTGCTGGAGCAACCCCTGAAGGGACTCCGCATCGGCCTGCCGCGTGAATTTTTCAGCGGGGGCATCAGCGCCGACGTGGAGCGCGCCATCGAGGCGGCATTGCAGGAGTACGAGCGCCTGGGTGCAACGCGGGTGGAGATCAGCCTGCCCAATACCGCGCTTTCCGTGCCGGTCTACTATGTGCTGGCACCGGCCGAAGCCTCCAGCAACCTGTCGCGTTTTGACGGCGTGCGCTATGGGTGGCGCGCGCCCCAGTACGAGGATCTGGGCGACATGTATGAACGATCCAGGGCACAGGGCTTTGGCGCGGAAGTCAAACGCCGGATCCTCACCGGAACCTATGTGTTGTCACGGGGTTATTACGATGCCTACTATCTGCAGGCGCAGCGGGTGCGCCGACTGATCGTGGACGATTTCAGGAGCGCATTCGCGCAATGCGACGTGATCATGGGTCCATCCACCCCGACCGTGGCTTTCGGTTTGGGCGAAAAAACCAGCGACCCGGTCCAGATGTACCTGTCCGACATTTTCACCATCAGCGTCAATCTGGCCGGCCTGCCCGGCCTGTCCATTCCGGCAGGTTTTGGTGAGGGAGGGTTGCCGGTGGGGCTGCAGCTCATCGGGGATTACTTCAGCGAAGCGCGTTTGCTCAACGTGGCCCACCGCTACCAGCAAGCAACCGATTGGCACGCCCGGGTTCCCGCCCTGGCCAGTGTTTGAGGAGGCGACATGGATTGGGAAGTCGTCATCGGTCTTGAAACCCACGCGCAGCTCGCCACGCATTCGAAAATATTCTCGGGTGCCTCCACCGCTTTCGGCGCGGCCCCCAACGCCCAGGCCTGCGCAGTGGATCTGGCCCTGCCCGGGGTCCTGCCCGTGCTCAACCGCGCTGCCGTAGAGCACGCCATTCGTTTCGGACTGGCGGTGGGTGGCAGCGTTGCGGCGCGTTCCATATTTGCGCGCAAGAATTATTTCTACCCGGATCTGCCCAAGGGGTATCAGATCAGCCAGTTCGAAATTCCGGTGGTGTCCGGCGGCCAGATTTTCATTGAGCGCGACGGCGTTGAAACACCCATCCGCTTGACCCGGGCCCATCTGGAAGAGGACGCCGGAAAATCGCTCCATGAGGATTTTCATGGGCTCTCCGGCATCGACCTGAATCGTGCCGGAACGCCGCTTCTGGAAATTGTCTCCGAGCCCGACATGCGCAGTGCGGCTGAGGCCGTGGCCTATGCGCGCGTCCTGCACCGGCTCGTCACCTGGATCGGCATTTGCGACGGCAACATGCAGGAAGGGTCGTTTCGTTGCGATGCCAATGTTTCGGTGCGTCCCAGAGGGCAACGGGAATTCGGCACGCGCTGCGAGATCAAGAACCTGAATTCGTTTCGCTTCATGGAAAAGGCCATCGAGTTTGAAATCCGGCGCCAGATCGAACTGATCGAATCGGGCGGGACCGTGGTTCAGGAAACGCGGCTGTATGACCCGGATCGCGACGAGACGCGTCCCATGCGCTCCAAGGAAGATGCCCAGGACTACCGGTACTTTCCCGACCCCGACTTGTTGCCCCTGTGCATTGACGCTCCCTGGATAGCCCGCGTGCGGGAGGCCCTGCCCGAATTGCCGGAGGCCATGCGCGGACGATTTGTCGCCGACTTCGGGTTGTCCCATTATGATGCCGGCGTCTTGACGGCCTCCTACGATCTGGCACAGTACTTTCTGGCGTTGATGGCCTGTGTCGCGGGAGAGGCCAAATCATGTGCCAACTGGGTGAGTGGTGAACTCGCTGCGGCCCTGCATCGGGATGGGCTTGAAGTGCGCCAGAGTCGCATTTCACCAGAGCAACTGGGAGGGTTGTTGCGCCGCATCCATGACGGCACGGTTTCAGGCAAGATGGGCAAGGAAATTTTTGACGCCCTGTGGAAGGATGGCGGGGAGGCTGATGCCATCATCGCGTCGAAGGGACTCAGGCAGATTTCCGACGTTTCCGCCCTGGAAAAAATCGTGGAGGAGTTGATGGCAGCACATCCCGATCAGGTGGCCGAATATCGCTCCGGCAAGGAGAAGGTGTTTGGGTTTTTTGTTGGCCGTGCCATGAAGGCCAGCGGCGGACGGGCCCATCCGGCGCAACTCAATGCCATCCTCAAAGACAGGCTGGCCGGCTAGATGAATGCGCCCCGTTCCCTGGGCCATGTGACGCCCCAGCGGGCTCATTTTGACGAGCCGCTGAAGCTGGCCTCGGGCGCCACCCTGGCAGGTTTTGATCTGGTCTACGAAACCTATGGTCAGCTCAACGCCGCACGCAGCAACGCCATCCTGATTTGTCATGCGCTCTCCGGTACGCACCATGTGGCTGGAACCTATGAGGGCGATCCGCGTTCCACCGGTTGGTGGGACAACATGGTGGGGCCCGGCAAGCCGGTGGATACCGATCGGTTTTTTGTGGTGGGTGTCAACAATCTGGGCGGTTGCCACGGTTCAACGGGGCCTTCCAGCATGGATCCGGCCACGGGCCGCCCCTTTGGCGCGCGGTTTCCCTTCGTGACGGTGGCGGACTGGGTGAATGCCCAGGCGCGCCTTGCCGATCACCTGAACGTCCGGCGTTTTGCTGCGGTCATGGGCGGCAGCCTCGGGGCCATGCAAGCGCTGCAATGGAGCCTTAGCTATCCCGAGCGGCTTGGACATGCCATCGTGATCGCAGGCGCCCCAAGCCTGTCGGCCCAGAACATCGGGTTCAACGAAGTGGCGCGGCAGGCGATTACCACGGATCCCGATTTTCATGGTGGCGATTACTACGCCCATGGCGTGATTCCCGAGCGCGGCCTGCGCCTTGCCCGTATGCTGGGACATATCACCTACCTCAGCGATGACGCGATGATGGAAAAATTCGGGCGCGAATTGCTCGCCGACCAGCCGCACTTTTCCCTGGATGTGGAATTTGAAATCGAATCCTACCTGCGCCATCAGGGGGACAAGTTCGCCGAGCGCTTCGATGCCAACACCTACCTCATCATGACCAAGGCGCTGGATTATTTTGATCCGGCAGCACAGGCCAAAGGCAATCTGTCGGCCGCAATGGCCCCTGCCAGGGCCCGATATCTGGTGCTGTCCTTCACCACCGACTGGCGGTTTTCGCCAGGCCGTTCGCGTGAAATCGTGAAGGCCCTGCTGGATAATTCAATTTCCGTGAGCTACGCCGAAATCGAATCCACGCAGGGGCATGATGCCTTCCTGATGGAAAACAAAGACTACTTTGCCGTAATGAGCGCCTATCTTGAGCGCGTGGCCCGCGAGGTGGGGGCGTGATCCGCGCCGATCTTGCGGCCATTGCCCGCTGGATTTCGCCCGGCGCGAAGGTGCTGGATCTGGGTTGCGGCGATGGCCAGTTACTGACCTACCTGCATCAGGTCAAGCAGGTGAGCGGCTATGGCATCGAGATCGAGCCGGAACGGGTGGTGGCTTCCATTCGCAACGGCGTCAACGTGCTGCAGATGAACCTCGAGACGGGGCTTTCCGGTTTTGATGATCACTCCTTCGATACCGTCATCCTGTCGCAAACCCTGCAGGCCATGAGACAAACCGAAGCCATCCTGCGCGACATGCTGCGCGTGGGACGCGAGGGTATCGTGACTTTTCCCAACTTTGGCTACTGGAAAAACCGCATGCAGGTACTGCTGGGGACCATGCCCAAGTCAGAGGCCATGCCCTACGAATGGTACGACACCCCCAACATCCATCTATGCACCCTGGACGATTTTGAGGGCCTGTGTCGCACCATCGGTGCCAGGGTGATCGAGCGCATCGTCATCAGTGCAGAGGGGCGGCGCGTGAGTGCGTTCCCCAACCTCTTGGGGAGCCTCGCCATTTACCGTATCCGGGCCTAGAGTGCAGACAGGGTTTGGCGCTGACGCCAGACCAGCCAGATTCCCGGAAAGGCTGCTGCCACGGCAAAGAGAAAAAACGGCTGCCATCCCAGGGTGGCCACCAGGACTCCGGACAGCGGCCCCACGTAGACCCGCCCCATAGCCGAAAGCGCGGATAACAGGGCAAACTGGGTGGCACTGAAACGGGCGTTGCACAACGCCATCAGAAGCGCTGTAAAGGCGGCGGTGCCCATGCCGGAGGTCAGGTTTTCAAGAAACACCGCCAGCACCATCAACTCAAAACGATGTCCTGCTCCTGCCAGCCAGACGAAGGACAGGGCCGCCACACCCTGCAACACCCCAAACCAGAGCAGGGACCTGTAGAGACCCCAGCGCACCATCAACCCCCCGCCCAGGATTGCGCCACCCAGGGTGGCGAACAGCCCCACCCCCTTGTTGACGGCGCCCACCTCGGCAATCCCGAAACCGACACCCTGGATCAGAAATGCGGTGGTCAGGGAACCAGCGAAGGCATCGCCCAGCTTGTAGAGGATGATCATGCCCAAAAATGCCCAGGCCTGTGGGCGCGCCAGGAATTCCTGCAGGGGCAGCATTACGGCGTCGCGCAGGGTGCGGGGAGGCATGCTCGGGAGGGCGGGTTCCGGCGCACTCAGGGTGGCATAGAGACCCACGCCCATCAGGGCTGCCATCACCCCGTAAGTGGCGGGCCAACCCCAGACCGAGGCCAGCACGAGGGCCATGGCGCCAGAAGAGAGCATGGCGAGGCGGTAACCCAAAACCGTCAGTCCGGCGCCCAGGCCGCGCTCGGCGGCGGGTAGCACATCGGTGCGGTAGGCATCGATGACGATGTCCTGTGAGGCAGAAACAAACGCCAGCGCAAGGGCGGTGAGCGCCACCAGAAAGGGCTGTTCGCGCACCGACAAGGTTCCCAGAAGCAGGATCAGGCCGGCCAGGATCATCTGGGTAACCAGCATCCAGCCGCGCCGCCGTCCTAAAAACGGCATGACGAAACGATCCATGAAGGGCGCCCAGAGAAATTTCCAGGTATAGGGAACGCCGGCCAGGGTGAGCAGGCCGATCGTTTTGATGGAGACAGCCTCCGCGGCCATCCAGGCCTGCAGCGTGGCGCCGCACAGGGCAAGGGGCAGCCCGGAAGAAAAACCCAGAAGCAGGACGGCCCGAAGGCGTCGGTTGGACAACCAATGCAGTTGCTGGCAAATGCGGTAAACGGGCATGACGCATGATGCCCCGTGATGGAGAGCCGGTGCAAGTCTGCTCATGTTATGCTTGAAACTGTTGAATCCATCCTGCCGTCATGACAGATTTCCATTCCCGGTTTATCGACTTTGCCGTCCAGCATCAGGTCATTCGTTTTGGCGAATTCAAGACCAAGGCAGGACGCCTTTCCCCCTATTTTTTCAATGCGGGCCTCTTCAATACAGGCGCCTCGCTGCATGCGCTGTCCGAGTTCTATGCAGACGCCATCCTCGATTCCAGGTTGCCCTTTGATTTTCTGTTTGGTCCGGCCTACAAGGGCATACCCCTGGCCGCGGCCATTGCCATGGCGCTTGCCGGGCGCGGGCGAGACACACCCTTCTGCTATAACCGCAAGGAAGAGAAAGACCACGGTGAGGGCGGAACGCTGGTCGGGGCTGTGCCCGTGGGACGCGCGTTGATCGTGGATGACGTGATTTCGGCAGGGACTTCCATCCGCGAATCCGTGGCGTTGCTCAAGGCTGCAGGAGCGGTTCCGGTGGGCGTCATGACGGCGCTGGACCGCAAGGAGCGCGGTGCCTCGGCGCTGTCAGCCACGCAAGAGGTGGCTGCGCAGTTTGGCATCCCCGTATTGAGCATCGCATCGCTGGATCACCTGATGGAATACCTGGAGCGCGATCCGGCGCGGGCTGATGACCTGCTGCGCATGTCAGCCTACCGGGCCCGGTATGGTGAATTCAACAGGCCTGCTGATTGAGTCGCGCAATCAGTTCGCCCAACCGCTCTGAATCGTAGGCATTGAGGATTTTCCGGATCAGCGGTTGCAGATCCGGCAGGCTCGTCTTGAGGATGATCTGTTTGATTTCGGGCAGGTGGGCCGGATGCATCGAAAACGCACGAAGCCCAAACCCCAGCAGCAAGCGCGTCAACTCGGGGTTCCCAGCCATCTCGCCGCACACCGCCACAGGGATTCCGGATTTCAGGGCGGTGCGGATGGTGTGAGAGACGAGAAACAGTACCGCCGGGTGCGTTGGGTCGTAAAGATGGGCCACGCTGTCATCGGTGCGATCGATGGCCAGAGTGTACTGAATCAGGTCATTGGTGCCGATGGACAAAAAGTCCAGCTTGCCAATGAATACGGGTAGCGCCAGCGCCGCTGCCGGAACCTCGATCATTCCTCCCACTGGAATGTCTTCCTTGAAGGGGATGCCCTCGGCACGCAATTCCGTTTTGGCCTGCTCCAGGAGTGAGAGTGCCTGGGTAAGCTCGGTGCCATTGGAGAGCATGGGCAGCAGGAGGTGGACGTTGCCAAAGCGCGAGGCGCGCAGTATGGCCCGCAACTGCGTTTTGAACAGGCGCGGCTCCGACAGGCAGTAGCGGATGGCGCGAAGCCCCAGCGCCGGATTCAGGGTTTGTGCCTTGGGGGCCTGTTCGATGGGCTTGTCGGCGCCAATGTCCAGAGTGCGTATCGTGACGACGTTGCCACGCAGGGCCTCGGCCACCCGACGGTAGGCGTTGAATTGCTCCTCCTCTCCGGGCAGGTCGGTGCGATTCATGAACAGGAACTCGCTGCGGTACAGGCCAATGCCGGTGGCGCCACTTTTCTTGACGGCATCCACGTCGTCCGGGGATTCGATGTTGGCCCACAGCTCGATGTCGGTGCCATCCAGCGTCGTGGCCCGGGTGGTGCGCAGGCGCTTGAGCTTTTGCCGTTCGAGATGCCATTGTTCCTGACGCAGCCGGTATTCCGCCAGGACCAGCGGGTCGGGATTGACGATGACAACCCCGGCCATGCCGTCCACGATGATGGGTTCGCCCTCGCGAATCATGGCCCAGGCATGGTGCAATGCCACCACGGAGGGAATGCCGAGGCTGCGCGCCAGAATGGCAGTGTGCGAGGTGGCGCCACCCATGTCCGTGATGAAGGCGTGAAACGATTGCTGTTTGAACAGCATCATGTCGGCCGGGCCGAGATCGTGCGCCACCAGAATGCCGTCCATGTCCGCCCTATGCTCCGGCACGACGGTTGCCGGCTGACCCATCAGCGCCTTCAGGACGCGTTCCACCACTTGCGTGACGTCCTCCTTGCGTTCACGCAAATAGCTGTCCTCGATCTGTTCAAACTGTTCGATCAGGGAATCCATTTGCTGCTTGAGTGCCCACTCGGCATTGCACCCTTGCTGCTGAATGAGAACGCGCGGTGCGCCAGAGAGGGTGTCGTCGTTCAGGATCATCAGGTGCAATTGCAGGAAGGCGGCAAATTCCGGCGGCGTGCCCGCCGGAGCCTGGCGCTCCAGTTCGTGCAATTCATTGCGCACGGTGGCGATGGCCTTGTCAAAACGCTGAACTTCGGCATCCAGGCGTTCCTGGGGCACGGAATAGTGGGTGACTTCAAGGGAGGTCTGCAGGAACAAATGTGCGTGACCAATGGCAATTCCCTGAGCAACCGCAATTCCATGAATGGAAAAGCTCATGCTTATTCCGCCTCGTCGAAACGATTGTTGATGAGCGTCACCAGGGCATCCATGGCGGCATCCTCCTCTGCGCCGCGTGTTTCGAGTCTGACGCTGGTGCCGCGCGTTGCGGCCAGCATCATGACGCCCATGATGCTTTTGGCGTTGACGCTGCGGCCATTGCGACTGAGCGTGACATCGCAGGGAAAGGCTGAAGCCGTCTGGGTCAGCTTGGCGGAAGCGCGGGCATGCAGGCCCAGCTTGTTGATGATTTCAATGTCGCGTGTTGGCATGTACGGGGGCTATGGTGATGTTGGTGATCATTCCGGTGCGATGACCCGGCTGGCCGGAACCCTGAAAGAAAAGGTGCTGCCCTTGCCAGGCTCACTGGAAATTTCCAGCCTGGAATCATGGTGCATCGCGACCTGTTTGACAATGGCAAGGCCCAGGCCCGTGCCGCCCGTTTCGCGCGAGCGTGCGCGATCCACACGGTAGAATCGCTCCGTAAGGCGGGGAATATGCTCGGAGGGAATGCCAATGCCCGAATCCTGCACTGAAAAAACGCCATCGGTGCGTTCGCGTTTCCAGACAAGCATGATGCGTCCCCCTGCGGGGGTGTAGCGTATGGCGTTGGTCACCAGGTTGCCAAAGGCGCTGAGCAATTCTGATTCAGAACCGACGATGCTGTCCGGGGAGAGCACGGAAGCTTCCAGTTCATGCTGCCCGCGGCTGAGCTGGCGCCCCATTTGCACGAGCTGTTGCATCAGGGCGCTCACCGGGACGGGAACGTCTTCGGAGGGGGACTGTTGGCTTTCCAGGCGCGAGAGCGTCAAAAGTTCCTCCACCAGGTGTCGCATGCGTTCCGTCTGGGCCTGCATGGTGGTCAGAACCCGCCGCTGCGTGGCAGCGTCGAGGGGCTCACCCTCCAGCATGGTTTCGATGAAACCGCCAACGACGGTCAGCGGGGTTCGCAACTCGTGGGATACGTTGGCCACGAAATCCTGACGCACCTGCTCGTCCCGTTCCACCTGGGTGATGTCGTGGCTGACCAGCATGCGTTCGTCAGGACTGTAGGGCACCACCTGGATGGACAGGGACAGATCCCCGCCACGTACCCGCCTCATGATGAGCGGCCGATCGGAGGGCGGGGCCTTGAGGTAGGCGCCAAACTGGGGGTGGCGGATGAGGTAGGTCAGGCTTTGGCCGCGGTCCTCATTGAGATGGATGCCCAGATGCCGCTCGGCGCTGGGATTGCACCAGCGGATTCGATCGGCAGGATCAATGACGACAACGCCGCTGGGGAGCGCTGCCCCCGCATGCTGGAATCGTTCGAGTGATTCGCGCAATTTGTGCTGGGTTTGCTCGGCATGTTTTTCGAGCCGGTAGAGCTGGCCAAAGACCTGGCCCCAGGTGCCGCCAAGCTGGTAACCCGCACTCATCTGATGGCGCTGCAACCAGCGGTTGAGGGTCAGGAGTTGCCATGAATCGCGTGCCACCATGCCAGCCATGACCAGGGCAAATGCCACGAGACCCCAGACCCAGCCCACGACGAGGCTGAGCAAGACGCTAAACGACAAGGCAAGAAACAGGACGCCCAGGGTGTATTTGATGAATTGTTTCATGGTCTCAAAGGGCTTCTTAGCCCCTGAGAGTACCAGACCTGAAGGAATCAGGGGAGGGCAGTCAACCGGTAGCCCGAGCCGCGAACGGTTTGCAGCAACTGGTCGGTGCCGCTAGGCTCCAGGGCGGCACGAAGTCGCCGGATATGGACATCCACGGTGCGTTCCTCGATAAAGACATGATCCCCCCACACATGATCGAGAATCTGGGTGCGGGAATAGACGCGCTCGGGATGCGTCATGAAAAAATGAAGCAACTTGAATTCGGTGGGCCCCAGGTCCACTTCGGTCCCCTGGGCGCTGACACGGTGCGTGCCGGGATCCAGAATCAGCCCCTTGAACTGGGCCTGGTCTTCCGTCATCTGGGGGGCGCGTCGACGCAACACCGCCTTGATCCTGGCGTTGAGTTCCCTGATCGAAAACGGCTTCGTGATGTAATCATCGGCGCCCGATTCCAGGCCCAGCAATTTATCAGCCTCCTCAACCCGTGCCGTCAGCATGATGATGGGCACGTTGCGGGTGCGCTCGCTGGCGCGCAGTCGGCGCACCAGGTCCACTCCGCTCATTCCGGGTAGCATCCAGTCCACCAGCACCAGATCGGGCAGTGAGTCGCGCACCCGCTCCAGGGCCTCATGGGCGTCCCCGACCAGCACGGCATCGTGGCCGGCCTGACTGAGGTTGAGCGCGATCAATTCCTGAATGGCCGTCTCATCTTCGACGACCAGTATGCTGGCTCCCAAATGAACCTCCAAGGTTGGCGTAGGCAAGAGTGTAGTCGTTTCCATGATGCACCCTTATACCCACGGGATATGACGCCCATGTTACAACAACGAAAATCGAGGGGATATTCAGGGAGATCGATGCGACCCCGCAACCACCTTGATCTGGAACAGGCGGCACTCCAGGGCTCCATTGAAAAGCGGGATGCGACGCGAGGTGGTCAGTCGGATCAACTTGGGCAGGCGCATGTCCGCGGTAAAGAAGTGGGCCGTCCAGCCGGCATAGCGTTGCTTGAGGGTGTCTCCCAGTTTGGGATAAAGCAGTGCCAGCTCTGCCTGTTCCCCCATGCGCACCCCGTAGGGGGGGTTGGTGATCAGCAGGCCCGATGGTGCGGGCGGCGAAGATTCCAGCATGTTGACCTGTTTGAGCTCGACGCATTCCAGCAAGCCTGCCGCTGCAAGATTGGCGCGGGTGGCCTCCAGTGCATCGCCCTTGAGATCGTATCCCCAGATGGGCAGGGGGCGGGCGGCCTCGGCACGCTTTTCGGCCGCCGACCTGATGCGCGTCCATTCGGCCGGGTCCCACCCGGCCAGGCGTTCGAAGCCAAAGGAGCGGCCCAGCCCGGGAGCCCGCTGGAGCGAGCGTTCCGCAGCTTCCACCAAAAACGTTCCGGCTCCACAAAAAGGATCGAGCAGCGGAATGCCAGGTTGCCACCCCGCCAGTTGCAGGATACCCGCGGCCAGATTTTTCTTGAGGGGGGCAGCGCCGGATTCCAGGCGCGATCCTCGCTTGAATAGTGCTTCGCCCGAGGTGTCGAGATATAGGAAGTAATTGTGTTCGTTGAGAAAGGCGTGAATGCGCACGTCCGGTTGGCGGGTGTCCACGGAAGGGCGGCGGTTGCAGCGCTCCATGAAGTGGTCGCATACGGCATCCTTGATGCGCAGGGTGACGAAATCCAGGCTTCTCAGGGGGCAGCGATGCGCGTTGAGGTCCACCATCAAGGTTTGCTCGACATTGATCCACTGCAACCAGGGCAGCCGGCGCGCTGCTTCGTAGATTTGCTGCTCCGTGGTGTAAACGCCGGTGGCCAGTTGCCATAACACACGGCTCGCGATTCGACTCTCCAGATTGACGAGCATGGCCAGGGCGAAGGGGCCCTCAAACGTTGCTCCGGCATCGGACGCTTGTGCCGACTGGGCGCCCAGGGCCGTAAGCTCTTCGGCCAGGGCCGCTTCCAGGCCTCGCGGGCAGGGTGCAAAAAAGTGGTGGGAGGATTGGGGCATCAGAAGGGTTTCACAACGGCCAGGATGATGACGGGAATCAGGACCAGTACCGGGGCCTCATTGAACCAGCGGTACCAGACGTGGGTATGCGTGTTGCGATCCAGTTTGAAGTCCTGCAACAGCAGGCCGCACCAGATGTGATAGAGCACCAACAACAGGACCAGGGCCATTTTGGGGTAGAGCCAGCCGCCCTGGTCGTCAAAAACGAAGGCCAGGACCAGTCCGGAGACCACCGTCAGAAGCCCGCCGGGCGTCATGATGCCCCAGAACAGCTTGCGCTCCATGATCTTGAAGCGGTCGCAGCCGGCCTTGTCCCGGGAGGACATGGCGTGGTAGACAAACAGGCGCGGCAGGTAAAACAGGCCGGCAAACCAGGTCACCATGAACATCACATGGAAGGCTTTGAGATAGAGCAGGGACATGCGTGGGCTCCGGGGGGGGGGCTAAAAACGGCAGGCCAGCGTCACCCATTCCCGAATGAGGTGCAGGCGCCGATGGAAAAAATGATCCGAACCCGGAACCACCACAATGGGCAGATCCTGAGGGGAGGCCCAGCGCATGACATCTGCAAGGGGGATGGTCTCGTCCAGTTCGCCGTGCATGACGAAGGTGTTGGCGGGCACCTCCCCGAGCGGGCAGCTGCCCACGGCAGGCCCGATCATGACCAGTTTCTGGCAGGGTATGCGGCGTGCCACCTCGCTCTGGACGTAGGCGCCAAAGGAAAACCCGGCAAGGAACAACGGCAGGCCGGGCGTGTAGCTGCGCGCATATTCATGCACTGCAAGCCAGTCTTCCGTTTCTCCGCGTCCCTCATCATGCGTTCCCTCGCTTGCTCCCACCCCGCGAAAATTCATGCGCAGGGTGACGCATCCCAGGCCCGAAAAGGTGCTGGCCAGGGTTTGGGTTACCTTGTTGTCGAGCGTGCCACCGTAGAGGGGGTGCGGATGGGCCACCAGGGCAAGGCCCCGCGCCTCGCCAGCGGGCAGGTTGATGACGGTCTCCAGCTTTCCAGCCGGGCCGTCGATGATGACCGTGGAGCGTTTATCCAGCATGGTGCGAGGTTCGTAATCCGTAAACCGCCATTCTATTCGGATTTTGGTGGGCTGAGGCGTTGCAGCTGGGTTTTGAAGAGTTTTCCCCGCGCCACATAGCCATTGGCGTTGTCTTGCAGGCCGGCGATTTCTTCCGGGGTGAGGGTGCGCACCACGCGCCCAGGGCTGCCCACGACAAGCGATCCATCCGGGATGACCTTGTTTTCCGTCAACAGGGTGTTGGCGCCGATCAGACAATGCCTGCCGATGACCGTATTGTTCAGGATGACCGCCTTGATGCCGATCAGGCTGCCATCGCCCACGGTACAGCCGTGCAGCATGGCCAGGTGGCCCACGCTGACGTCATTGCCGATGGTCAGCGGCACGCCGGGGTCGGTGTGCAGAACGGCCCCATCCTGGATGTTGCTGCGCTGGCCAATGACGATGGGGGCATTGTCCGCGCGCAGGACGGCATTGCACCAGAGGGTGGATTCGGCTCCCAGGGTGACCGCGCCGATGACCACGGCGTTCTCGTCCACGTAACTGCTAGAATCGATCGAGGGTGTATGCTGGCCCAGTTGATAGATCACATTCGGTTCTCTCAAAATTCGGGAAGGGGCATTGTGCCTCAGCATACAACTTCCTGCTTGATCTGCGTCAGGGGCAATAGACCGATTTTGCTGATATACTGTTCCCGGGCCCAATGTTAAAATTCGGCACCATTAAATAAGGCCTTATCTCGCGGAAAATATAAAGGCCGAACTCTACTACGAGGAGAATATTATGCATTTTGCAATCCCCAAATGGGCGGCCCCGTTGTTGGGCGCCTCCCTGGTGACACTCGCGCTGGGTGCCATCGCTGCCGACCCCATCAAGATTGGCGTTTCCGGCCCCTATACGGGCGGTTCGTCCCCCATGGGCCTGTCGATGCGCGACGGTGTCCGCCTGGCTGCCGATGAAATCAACAAGGCAGGCGGTGTCCTCGGGCGCCAGATCCAGCTGGTGGAGCGGGATGACGAAGCCAAGAATGAGCGCGGCGTGCAGATTGCCCAGGAGTTGATCAACAAGGAGCAGGTGGTTGCCGACCTGGGCTTCATCAACACCGGCGTGGCCCTGGCCTCCCAGCGGTTTTATCAGGAAGCCAAGATCCCTGTCATCAACAACGTGGCCACGGGTTCCCTGATCACCAAGCAGTTCCTGCCTCCCGAGTTTGCCGACAACTATGTCTTCCGCACTTCGGCCAACGATACCATCCAGTCGGGGATGATCGTGGAAGAGGCGGTGGTGAAGCGCAAGTTTACCAAGGTGGCCATCCTGGCCGACTCCACCAACTATGGCCAGCTGGGTCGTGAAGATCTGGAAAAGGCACTGGCGGCCAAGGGGGTCAAGCCCGTTGCTGTTGAAAAATTCAACATCAAGGATACGGACATGACCTCCCAGCTCCTCAAGGCCAAGGCAGCCGGAGCCCAGATCATCCTGACCTATGGCATCGGGCCGGAACTGGCGCAGATTGCCAACGGCATGGCCAAGCTGGGCTGGAAGGTTCCCATGGTGGGAAGCTGGACCCTGTCGATGGCCAACTTCATCGACAATGCCGGCGCGAACAGCGACGGCGCGCGCATGCCGCAAACCTTCATTCAGGAGCCCAATACCCCCAAGCGCAAGGCATTCATCGACGCTTACCTGAAGGCCTACCACCCCACCAACGGTCGCATTCCCTCCCCGGTTTCTGCGGCACAGGGTTATGACTCCATGTACCTGATGGCTGCCGCCATCAAGCAGGCGGGTTCCACTGAAGGACCGAAGATCCGTGCGGCGCTGGAAAACCTGAACCAGAAGGTGGATGGTGTCGTCACCAACTACAACAAGCCCTATTCCCATGACAATCACGAAGCCATCAGCGTCGGCATTCCGGTGATGGGTGAGGTCAAGGCGGGGCATGTGGTTTACGCTTACGAAGAAGACCGAAAGAATCCACTGCATACCAAGTAAGAAAACCGCGTCCCGCCGCAAGGCGGGACGCGCCATTTAAAGATTCGCGCTTCGTTCCTACTATCCACGACCGGGAATTTCCATGGATATCCTGCTGCAGCTGCTGATGAGCGGTGTTGCTCTCGGCATGATTTACGCCGTGATTGCGTTTGGCTACCAGTCCACCTTTGCCACTTCGGGAACCCTCAATTTTGGCCAGGGCGAAGCATTGATGCTGGGCGCCATGGTGGGCTTGAGTTTTTCCGGAGACATCCTGGGCGGCCCCTATGTGAATTACTGGCTGATGGTGCCGCTGGTGCTGTTGTTTGGCGCCTTGCAGGGCGCCGTGGTGGAGTTTGTGGGGGTGCGTCCCGCCATCAAGACCAAGTCGGAATTTGGCTGGATCATGTCCACCATCGCGTTGGGCATCATCTTTCGCAATACCGCCGAAAATCTTTGGGGACGCGACGACCTTCCCTTTCCCTCGCCCCTTCCCACCGAACCCATTCACATTTTCGGGGCCAATGTCCTGCCGATGGAATTGATGGTGGTGGTGGGCGCCGTCCTGATGATGGTGCTGGTGGAGTTGTTCAATCGGCGTTCCATCTATGGGAAGGCCGTGGTGGCAACATCCAGTGATCGCGATGCAGCGGGGCTGATGGGCATCAACACCGGGCTTGTCATCACATTTTCATATGCATTGTCTTCCATGTCGGCTGCATTCGCCGGGGTTTTGATTGCCCCGATCACGCTGACGGGAGCATCCATGGGGGCTGTACTGGGACTGAAGGCTTTTGCAGTCGCAATTATTGGGGGACTCACTTCCGGCTTGGGGGTGATTGTCGGCGGCATCCTGTTGGGGGTTGCTGAAACCACCACGGGATTCTACATATCCACCGGCTACAAGGACGTCCCCGGACTGGTCCTGTTGCTGTTGGTGCTGGCAATCAAACCCAGCGGGTTATTTGGCAAGACCACCATCAAGAAGGTTTGATTCGATGAGAGCTGTTCAAACACTAGCGCTGCTGGCGGGCATCGGCCTGCTGGTCGTCATTCCCCTGCTGATTCATAACGAGTACTACATCCACCAGGTGGTGTTGATCGCCATCTATGCCGTCCTGCTCTTTGGCCTGGACATCGTGGTGGGATACACCGGCGAAGTCTCGCTGGCCCATGCCGCCCTGTTCGGGATCGGGGCCTATGCGGCGGGCATCCTCAACTGGAAACTGGGCCTGCCCTTTTATCTGGCCATTCCTTCCAGCATCGTGGTGACCGGGTTTTTTGGAATACTGCTGGCCCTGCCGGCCCTGCGCGTCACGGGGCCCTACCTCGCCATGGTCACCCTGGCTTTTGGGACCATCGCCCAGATCCTCATCAATGAGATGGATTTCCTCACCAATGGACCCATGGGCATCACCATCAGAAAACCCATGCTGTTTGACTGGGTCCTCGAAGAGCAGCACTACTACTATTTCGTGATGGGCGTTTTCCTGATGGCGATGCTGCTGGTCAACCGCATTCTCAAGTCCCATCTGGGCCGTGCCTTTGAAGCCCTGCGGGGCAGCCCGGTGGCGTCGGACTGCATGGGGGTTAGCGTTTACCGCTACAAGGTCTACGCCTTCGTCATCAGCGCGGGCCTTGCGGGTCTTGCGGGTGGCATGTTCACCTTCAACGAGCTCTACATTGCCCCCAACACCTTCAACTTCGAACTCACCGTATTGTTTCTCCTCGCCATCATCATGGGTGGGCGCAAGACGCGTATGGGGCCGGTGCTGGGTGCCGCCATCGTGGTGCTGTTGCCCAACCTGCTCGACGACATCAACCTCTTTCGCGATCTTGCGCTGGTCGGGGCGGGAGCCGTGGGCTTCTTCGTTCTGCGCCACTTCATCAGTGGCAAGCGCAACCTGAAGCCCCTGGTGGTTCCCGTGCTGGGCGCGGTGGCGCTGTTGTTCAGCGCGTATACCCTGCAGGAAATGACCAATTGGCGCATCACCATTTTCGGCTTCCTGATCCTGTTCGTCGTGTACTACCTGCAGGACGGCATCGTCGGCTGGATTCGCAGCATCATTGGGCACTACAAACCGGAGTGGGTGGCGCGCTCGCGCATGAAGGTCTCTCCCCATGGTGTGACGGCATGGGCCACGCCGGACCAATCGGTGGCGCGCGGCGGTCTGTTGCTCGAGGCGCGCCGTATCCTGATGCAGTTTGGCGGCCTGAAAGCGCTCAATGAGGTGGACCTCAAAATTGCCGAGGGAACCATTCACGGACTGATCGGACCCAATGGTTCGGGCAAATCCACCATGATGAACGTGCTCACCGGCATTTACACGCCTACGGAAGGTGAGGTGGTTTTCAACGGCAAAACCATTTCAGGACAGACGCCCTCAGCCATCGCGCTGCAGGGCATTGCCCGCACCTTCCAGAACCTGCAACTGTTTGGCGAGATGACGGCATTGGAGAACGTTCTGGTGGGGCTGCACCATACCTACCGTTCCACCCTTCTTGACGTCATGCTCAACACCGCGCGCTATCGCCAGGAAGAGCGCACTGCGCGCGAGCGCGCGGCCAGCATTTTGAGTTTTGTGGGGCTGGGCGCATTCATCAATGAGGAGGCGCGCAACCTGCCCTACGGGCGTCAACGGCTGCTGGAAATCGGGCGCGCGCTGGGTCTTAATCCGGCGCTGTTGTTGCTGGACGAGCCCGCCGCCGGCCTGACCTCACCCGAGATTCAGGATCTGATCGAGATCATCCGCAAGATCCGCGAACATGGCATTACGGTCATTCTGATCGAGCATCATATGGACGTGGTCATGGGCATCTCGGATACGGTATCGGTACTCGACTTCGGACAGAAGATTGCCGAAGGAAAGCCCGCCGACGTCCAGTCTGATCCCAAGGTGATCGAGGCCTATCTGGGCGGCCAGTCCGCCTGACCGAGGAGAACAACATGCTGGAAATCAACCATCTCAAGGCAGCCTACGGTCAAGTCCAGGTGCTGCACGGCATTGAATTGAAGGTCCCAAAGGGGCAGGTCGTGACGCTGATTGGCTCGAACGGCGCCGGCAAGACCACCACCATGCGTGCCATCAGCGGCATGCTCAAACCCACGGGGGGTAGTATCCTGCTGGGAGGCAAAAGCATTACGGGGTTGCCGGCCCATCGCATTGCGCGGATCGGTCTTGCCCACTCGCCCGAAGGCCGCCGCGTGTTTCCCACCCAGACCGTGCGCGATAATTTGCTGCTGGGGGCCTTTACGCGCCTCACGTTTGGCGGAAGACCGCGCGGTGACATTCGCGGTGACCTCGATCGGGCGCTGGATTTGTTTCCACGCCTGCGCGAGCGTCAATTTCAGCTGGCAGGAACGCTGTCTGGTGGCGAGCAGCAAATGCTGGCCATGGCGCGAGCCCTGATGCTCAATCCCGACGTATTGCTGCTGGACGAACCCTCCATGGGGCTGGCACCGATCCTGGTGGAGGAAGTATTCCACATCATCGGACGCCTCAAGGAGCAGGGCATGACCATGCTGCTGGTGGAGCAGTTTGCCGCCGCGGCACTTGCCGTGGCGGACTATGGCTATGTGCTGGAGAATGGCCGCATTGCCGTGCATGGCCCTGCAGAACAATTGCGCAACGACCCCAAGGTGCGTGCCGCCTACCTGGGCATTGCCCACTAGCCTAGTAGCCGCCCAGCACCAGGAACAGGAGCGCGAAGGCCACCCCAACCATCAGGCCCAGCAGGACCAGAATCCCCGTCAGCCAACGCTGCAAAGTGCGCTGCTGCGACTGCAGGGATTCGATTTGCTGGCGCAAATCATGGGAGGGGGAGGTGGTGAGCGCGCGGTGAACGAGGCGCGGGAGTTCGGGTACCAAAGTCACCCACTGCCCGCCTTCCTGCCGGAGTGCCCGCACCAGCCCGCGCCAACCCACCTGCTCGCTCATCCAGCGCTCCAGAAAGGGTTTGGCGGTTTTCCAGAGGTCCAGATCGGGGTCCAGGTCACGCCCCAGTCCCTCCACATTGAGCAGCGTCTTTTGCAGCATCACCAGCTGGGGCTGGATTTCCATGTTAAAGCGGCGCGAGACCTGAAACAGGCGCAGCAAGACCTTGCCAAAGGAGATTTCGCGCAGGGGCTTGTCGAAGATGGGCTCGCACACCGAGCGAATGGCGGATTCGAACTCGTCGGCCCGGGTATCCGGCGGCACCCAGCCGGCTTCGATGTGTGCCATGGCCACGCGGTGATAATCGCGCCGGAAGAAGGCCAGGAAATTCTGGGCCAGATAATTCTTGTCCGAATTGTTCAGGGTGCCGATGATGCCGAAGTCCAGTCCGATATAACGGCCATCGTCGGCCACCTGGATATTGCCAGGATGCATGTCGGCATGAAAAAAGCCATCCCGGAACACCTGCGTAAAAAAAATTTCGACGCCATCGCGGGCCAGCTTGGGTATGTCCACACCCTTGCTGCGCAACAGGTCTACCTGGCTGATGGGCGTGCCTGCCATGCGTTCCATGACCATGACGCGGGTGTCGCAATAATCCCAGAACACTTCAGGGATGATCAGGAGCCGGCGATCGGCAAAGTTGCGCCGCAGCTGGCTTGCGTTGGCCGCTTCCACCATGAGGTCGAGCTCTTCGCCCAGATGCTTTTCGAATTCCGCCACCACCTCCACCGGGTGGAGGCGCCGCGCCTCGGCAAACAGGCGTTCCAGCAAATGGGCCAGCGTGTAGAGCAGGGCCACGTCGCGGGCGATGGCACGATCCACGTCGGGGCGCAATATCTTGACGGCCGCTTCCCGTCCGTTGTTGAGAACGGCAAAATGAACCTGGGCAACCGAGGCGCTGGCCACCGGTGTCGTGTCGAACCGGGCAAAGACGGCACTGAGCGGACGGCGGTAAATGGCTTCCAGCATGGCCTCGGCCTGTTCGCCGGGGAAGGGTGGAACGCGGTCCTGCAGCTGTGCCAGTTCGTCAGCAATGTCGAGCGGAATGAGGTCGCGACGGGTGGACAGCGCCTGGCCAAACTTGACGAATATGGGACCCAGGGTTTCGAGCGCGCGGCGCAGCCGAACACCCCGAGGTTCACTGAATCGGCGCCAGAACAGCAGGTTGCGCGTGAAGGTGCGCGCAGCCGCGGTCCGTGGGTGAGAGAAGATGAATTCGTCCAGCCCATAGGTGACGAATACGGACAAAATTTTGAACAGCCGCAGAAGTCGCATCAAGCCTGCCCTGCCATGCGGCGCTCAAGGCGTTGCACGTCCTGCGCCAGCCGTTCCACTTCACTGGCAAAGCGATGCAGGCTCGAGCGGCTGGCGATCAGCCGGGCCTCTTCGGTGGCATATTCAGAAAAGGATTCCGACAGCCTGCTCAGGCTGTCCCTGGCCCAGCGTCCGCCGGCGCGTGCCGTCTGCGCCATGCGGTGGGCAAGGATGTCGCCCACCATCCGGCTCAACAGTTCTTCGAGGTCGGGCCGGAAATTCCTGGCCAGAAACCCCACTTCGGAAGCCAGTCCGCTGTTGCCTTCCAGATGAAGCTGGCGCAATGCGGCCGGCTGATCGGTGAGCAACAATGGCAGGGCGCCCAGGGGAATGCGAATGGACAGGTCGGCATGTTCCGGACGCGCCGGTGACAGTGCGGGAATGCCCCCGGCGTCGATATTAAAGGGCACCACCAATCCTCCCAGGTCCAGCACGATCTGGCAACCGGCAAAGGGCTGCAGCCGTTGCGCCGCCCAGGGGGCGGTGGAAAGCAGGGTGCGCAGGCCGTTTGAAAGCAGCGTTTGCAGTGCGGTCGTCACCATTTGTAGCCTCGATGCAGGGCCACCACACCGGCGGAGAGGTTGAACCACTCCACCGATTCAAAACCTGCAGCTTCCATCATGGCCTTGAGTGTTTCCTGGTCCGGATGCATGCGGATGGATTCGGCCAGATACTGATAACTGGCTTCGTCGTTGGCAACCCACCGGCCCACCTTGGGAATGATCTTGAAGGAGTAGGTGTCGTAGAGGGGCTGCAAGGGGGCCCAGATCTTTGAGAACTCCAGAACCAGGCCGCGACCGCCGGGCTTGAGAACACGAACCATCTCCGACAGGGCCTGCTCCTTATGGGTCATGTTGCGTAGTCCAAAGGCGACACTGACGCAGTCAAAGGTGTCGTCAGGAAAGGGCAGGTGTTCGGCATCGCACTGCGTGGTCGGCAGTGCGTGCCCGGCATCAAGCAGGCGATCGCGTCCACGCGAGAGCATGGCGAAATTGATGTCTGTCATGACCACCTGGCCGGTATCGCCTGCGGCTCGCGCAAATCCCCGGGCCAGATCGCCGCTTCCCGAAGCAAGGTCCAGCACGCGCTCGCCGGGGCGAACCTGGGCCACGTTAAGGGTGAAATGCTTCCACAGCCGATGCATGCCCACTGACATCAGGTCATTCATGATGTCGTAGCGCGAGGCCACCGAGTCGAAAACCCCGGCGACCTTACGCGCCTTGTCGGCCTCTTCAACCTCGGTGAAACCGAAATGGGTTGTACTCATGGGGTCAGTGCGTGTCCCTGCTGGCGCCGGCGGCTTCCATCTGGTTGAGATAGGCGGCCCAGTATTCTTCCTGATTGACGCCAAGATCCTTGAGATAGTCCCAGGAAAAAATACCGGTGTCGTGCCCATCCGAAAAACGGATCTGAATGGCATAGGAGCCCACCGGAATGATTTCCTGTATGGACACGAGGCGCTTTCCGGTTTGCAGGGTTTCCTGGCCCGGCCCGTGGCCCCGAACTTCTGCCGAGGGCGAATAGACCCGTAAGTACTCGATCGGGAACTGATATTGCTGGCCGTCACTGAACGTCACATCCAGTCGGCGCGAAGCCTGGTGCAACGTGATTTCGGTAGGCCAGGGGGTTTCAGGGGTAAGTCCAGCCATGGAATGCCTAATATAATAAGGATTCGAGTCGGGTATGATAAACCATTTGGTCGGAAACGATGACCGTCACCGAAAATCTTCAACAGGTTCAGGAACAGGTGCGGCAGCTGGCCCAGGGGCGGCCGGTCACGGTGTTGGCCGTAAGCAAGGGGCAGTCTGCCGCGGTGATCAGGGAAGCCCGGGCTGCGGGCCAGTCGGTTTTTGGGGAAAGTTATCTGCAGGAGGCCCTGGAGAAACAGGCGCAGCTGCGGGACCTTGCGCTGGAGTGGCATTTCATCGGGCCGGTGCAAAGCAACAAAACGCGACCCATTGCCCAGCATTTTCAGTGGGTGCATGGCGTGACGCGATTGAAAATCGCCGAGCGACTCTCCGAAGTCCGGCAGGAGGAAGGGCTGGCGCCACTCAATGTCTGCCTGCAGGTCAATCTCAGCGGAGAATCGAGCAAGGCCGGCGTGCCCCCCGAAGCAGTTGCAGACCTGGCCGCCGCCGTGGCTGTCCTGCCTGGCCTGCGACTACGCGGTTTGATGACCCTGCCTGAAGCGACACCGGACATCGCCCTGCAGCGCCAGCGCTTTGCCGCGCTGCGCCAGTTGCAAACCGTACTGAATGAGCAGGGCCATGCCCTGGATACGCTGTCCATGGGCATGTCCCAGGACTTTGCCTCAGCCATCGCAGAAGGCTCTACAATAGTGCGCATTGGCACGGCCATTTTTGGGAAACGTCGGAAAACATCATGAGCATCGTATTCATTGGAGGCGGCAACATGGCCTCGGCATTGATCGGGGGGCTGTTGGCACATGGCCAGGCTGCAACCGACATCAGCGTCGTCGAGATCAATCCCGATGCGGCGCAGCGACTGCGCAGCACCTGGGGAGTCGCCACCCATCAGGAGGCGGGACCTGCCCTGGGCGAGGCCGGCACGCTGGTGCTGGCCGTCAAACCGCAGCACATGGCTGCCGTGACACAGGCCCTGCCACCGCTGCCCGCAGACATGCGAGTCATCAGCATTGCCGCGGGCGTCAGGACGGCATTGTTGTCGCGCTGGCTCAAGGGGCACGGCAACATCGTGCGGGCCATGCCCAATACGCCTGCCCTGATCCAGCAGGGTGCTGCGGGTCTTTATGCCATGCCCGGGGTGCCGCAGGAGGACCGGCTGCATGCCCAGTCCCTGATGCGTGCCGTGGGCTCTGTGATCTGGGTATCGCGCGAAGCAGACCTCGATGCCGTCACGGCCGTTTCCGGCAGCGGGCCGGCCTATGTTTTTCTGGTCATGGAGGCCATGCAGAAAGCCGCCCGTTCCCTGGGGCTGGACGAGGCCGCCGCCACGACGCTGGTGCTGGACACGGTGCAGGGTGCGGCCATGTTGGCCAAGGCAGGCCCGGACGCGCCAGCGGAGTTGCGGCGCAAGGTCACCTCTCCGGGTGGAACTACGGAAGCGGCGTTGGCAGTGCTCAATGCCGCCGGACTGGAACAGATTTTCGGTCAGGCCATGCGCGCGGCCGCTGCGCGCTCCTCCGAACTGGGCGACGGACTGGCGCGTGAAGCAGGAGAAATCAATTGAACGGCATCATGCAATCCCTGTTTGAACTCGCTGTGGGCCTGTTTTCCTTTGCAGCACTTTTGCGCTTCCTTCTGCAGTTGTTTGGCGCCCCGTATCGAAATCCGGTCAGCGAGTTTTCAGTTTCCCTCAGTGATTTTGCGGTGCGCCGCCTGCGCCGCGTCATCCCGGGCGTTCGGGGCGTGGACTATACGCCGCTGCTGTGGGCCTGGATGCTGGAGTGCCTGTTGCTGATGGGCAACCTGACCCTGTTTGGCCTGGTTCGGCCCTTCGAATTGCTGCACTTCCTGCCCTGGATCCTGGCAATGGGTGCCGTGACCCTGCTGCGCCACGGACTGTATATTTTGATGGGGGCCGTATTCGTCCTGGCGGTCCTGAGCTGGGTCAACCCCTACAGCCCGGTCATGCCGGCAGCCGATGCCCTGACGCGATCATTTCTCAATCCCTTGCGGCGGCTCGTTCCGATGATGGGCACCGTGGATTTGACGCCGGTGATCCTCATGGTCATATTCCAGTTGACCCTGACCATCCTGGTGGGGGCTCTGGAAATGCTGGTGCAGCGCCTGATGTGATCACATCAGGATGACGTCGTACTGTTCCTGATTCGATCCTGACTCCACCTGCAGACTGATGGGTTTGCCGATGAAGTCGCTGACTCCGGCAAGCCCTTGCGACTCCTCGTCCAGAAACAGGTCGATCACCCGCTGATGGGCAATGATGCGATATTCGCGGGCCTCGAATTGACGGGCGGCGCGCACGATTTCGCGCAGGATTTCGTAACACACGGTTTGCGGCGTTTTGAGCTGGGCGCTGCCCTTGCAACACGGGCAGGGTTCGCATAGCACATGCGCCAGGCTTTCGCGGGTCCGCTTGCGGGTCAGCTCGATCAGGCCCAGCGTGGTGAATCCGTTGACCGAGATGCGCGTGCGGTCGCGTGACAAGGCCTTGCTGAACTCGCTCAGAACGGCATTGCGATGCTCTTCGTTGTCCATGTCGATGAAGTCGGCAATGATGATGCCGCCCAGGTTGCGCAGTCGCAATTGGCGCGCCATGGCCTGGGCTGCTTCCAGGTTGGTCTTGAATACGGTGTCATCAAAGTTCCGCACGCCGACAAATCCCCCGGTGTTTACGTCGATGGTCGTCATCGCCTCGGTCTGGTCGATGATCAGGTAGCCGCCGGATTTGAGATCCACGCGCCGCGCCAGCGCTTTCTCGATTTCTTCCTCGACGCCAAACAGGTCGAAGATGGGGCGGGCGCCACTGTAGTGCTCCAGAACCGGCACGGCCTGGGGGCAATAGTGGGTGGCGAAGTCCAGCAGTTTATGAAACGTCTCGCGTGAATCCACCAGCACGCGGTCGGTATCCTCCATGACGAAATCGCGAATGACGCGTTGTGCCAGGCTGAGGTCCTGGTAGAGCAGGGCGGGCACGGCAGACCGCTTGCAGGTCTCCAGAATGTCCGACCACAGCTGCGTGAGATATTCGAGGTCTTTCAGCAGCTCCCTGTCGGATGTGGACTCAGCCACCGTGCGGACGATGAATCCGCCCTGCGTGTCGGGCGGAATGACGCCCTGAAAGCGTTCGCGCAGCTGGTTTCGCTCTTCCTCGCTTTCGATGCGCTGCGAGACCCCGATGTGATTTTCCTGGGGCAGGTAGACCAGGTATCGCCCGGCAATGCCGATCTGGGTGGACAGACGCGCCCCTTTGGTGCCGATGGGATCCTTGATGACCTGAACCATCAACGACTGGCCCTCGGAGAGAATTTTTTCAATGGGCCGGGCAGGTTCGTCGGAATGCCGGGGGGCCCAGATGTCTGCCACGTGGAGAAATGCGGCCCGCTCCAGGCCGAGGTCGATGAAGGCCGATTGCATGCCGGGCAGCACCCGGGCCACGCGACCCCAATAGACGTTGCCCACCAAACCGCGGGCAGAAGCGCGTTCCACATGAATCTCCTGGGGCACGCCCAGTTCCATGATGGCCACGCGGGTTTCCTGGGGAGTGATATTGACCAGAATCTGATTGTTCACGGCGTACCTGTTTCAAAAAGGGCGAGAAGTTGATCGGTCTCAAACAGGGGCAGGCCCATGACTCCGCTTGGGCTGCCATCCACCCGCTCGATGAAGCGGGCTGCATGGCCCTGGATGCCATAGCCTCCCGCCTTGTCATGGTACTCGCCCGTGGCGAGGAACTCATCGAGATCGCGGCCGGACAGTGCACGAAACCAGACGCGCGTGACCGAGAGTCGTGACTCCAGCACGGGGCCCTGAATCATGGCGATTGCCGTGATGACAAGATGCATGCGGTCGGAGAGCTGGCCTAGCATGGTGCGCGCCTCGTCTGCATGGGCAGGCTTTCCCAGGATCGCGTCGTCCAGTGCCACGGTGGTGTCCGCGGCGAGCACGGGGTGGCGGGGCAACGAGGCTTGCTCCAGACGGCCCCAGCCCGCCGCTGCCTTGGCTTTTGCCAGGCGCAGGGCATAGTCCGCGGGGGCTTCGTCTGGATGCGGCGTTTCGTCCACGGGCGCCTCGCCATGCCCTGGCATCAGGACCTGGTGGGCCACGCCGATGCGCGTCAGCAATTCGCCCCGTCGTGGACTGCCCGAAGCCAGATAGATCATGATGGTTCACTCGCGATGATAGGGATGACCTTTCAACACCATTGCAGCACGATACAACTGTTCCACCAGGATGGCACGCGCCATGCTGTGCGGCAGCGTCATGCGTGACAGGGACAGGAGGGCTTGGGCACGCTGCTTGATGCGCGGATGCAATCCGTCCGCGCTGCCGATGACGAAATAGAGATCGTTGCCCTGCGGCAAGGCATTCACAATCGTCGTGGCCAGATCCTGCGTGCTCCAAAGGCTTCCATGCTCGTCCAGGGCATACAACACCATGCCGTGGTCCGGCAGCGCGGAAAGGATGCGTTGGGCTTCGGTCTCCAGAATTTGATCCGTGGTGCGCCCACCGCTGCGCGCCTCCGGTTTCAATTCGATCAGCTCCACCGGCATTTCGCGCGGCATGCGCTGACTGTACTCCTGGGTCACCTCGCGCACCCACTGGGGCATGCGATGGCCCAGGGCAATGATGCGGATTTTCAAGCGCGTCAGCCCGAAGATGCCGCGCGCAACGGCGGGCGCCGGGAACCTCCCCACAGTTCGGACAGGTTGTAATACTCGCGAACTGCAGGCTGCATGACGTGCACGACCACGGCGCCGAGGTCCACCAGAATCCATTCTCCGCTTTGTCCTCCCTCCACTCCCTGGATCGAAACCCCCTTTTCGCGCAGGCGGTCTTCCACGTTGTGGGCCAGCGCCTTGGTCTGTCGCGTGGAATCGGCGCTGGCAATGATCATGTAGTCGCAAAGGGAAGTCATGCGGTGTACATCCAGAACCTCGATATCTTTGGCCTTGATGTCTTCAAGTGCGAGGACGGCTTCGTCCTTGATGTGCTGGGAATCCATTCGTCTCCTATCGGTAAAGCTGGTGCGATTCAATATAGTCCAGTACCGAGGCAGGGAGCAAATCGCCCACGGGCTGATGATGATGCAGGGCATTGCGAATCCCCGTGGAGGAGATGTCGAGCAGCGGAATGTCGAGCAGCGCGATGGAGGGACCGGAGGGTGGATTGGGGTTGGGTAAGTTGGGGACAGACCCCAAAAAGGGGTCTGTCCCCAACTTACCCAACCCCAATCCACCCTCCAGCCGTTGCCGCAGGGCCGGCGCCATGTCTTTTGAGCGAAGGTCATAACCGGGGCGGCAAGCCACCGCAATGCGGGCGTACTGAAACAGCTCCTCCCAGTGGTACCAGGTGGGGAGGTTGAGAAAGGCGTCGGCGCCCAGAATCAGCCACAGCGTGGGGGCTGTTCCCAATTCGGCGCGCAGCTCCTGCAGGGTGTCGAGGGTGTAGGTGGGGCGGTTGCGGCGAACCTCGCGATCATCCACCCGGATCGGCCCGGCCGCCCCCACGGCCAGCCGGGCCATGGCCAGACGATCCTGAGCAGTGGCTTCGGGAGCGCGTTGCCATGGGGCCCCGGCGGGAATCAACAACACCTGATCGAGATCGAGTTGGCGTTGGGCTTCCCGTGCCATGGCCAGATGGCCGGCGTGAATCGGGTCAAAAGTTCCGCCGACGATGCCGACGGCGCCGCCCCTGTTCATCCGCCGCGGATCTGGCCGTTGCCTAGAACCACGAATTTTTGGTTGGTGAGCCCCTCAAGACCCACAGGGCCGCGCGCATGTAATTTGTCGGTGGAGATGCCAATTTCTGCACCCAGCCCATATTCAAACCCGTCGGCAAAACGCGTGGAGGCGTTGACCATGACGGAACTCGAATCCACTTCGCGCAGAAAGCGGTTGGCATTGTTCCAGTCATTGGTGATGATGGCATCCGTATGCTGGGAGCCATAGCGCGCGATATGGTCCAGTGCTGCATCCAGCGTGGGTACCACGCGAATGGCAAGGATGGGGGCCAGGTATTCGGCGTACCAATCCGCTTCCACGGCGGGCTGGATGCCGCTGACGAGGCGCTGCACCGCATCGTCACCGCGCAACTCCACGCCTTTCCCGCGATAGATGGTGCACAGGGGAGGCAGGATGGTGGGAGCAATGGCTTCGTGGACCAGCAGGGTTTCCATGGTGTTGCAGGTACCGTAACGCTGCGTTTTGGCATTGTCTGCAACGCGAATGGCCATCGCCACGTCAGCGCTGGCGTCAACATAGGTGTGGCAGACCCCGTCCAGGTGCTTGATGACCGGGATGCGGGCCTCCTTCGAGATACGCTCGATCAAACTCTTTCCGCCACGCGGCACGATGACGTCCACCAGGCCCTTGAGGGTGATCAGTTCCCCCACTGCTGCGCGATCCGTGGTGTCCAGCACCTGGATGGCGGATTCGGGCAGTCCGGCACCCCTAAGCCCCTCGTGCATGGCGCGTGCAATGATCTGATTGGAACCCATGGCCTCTGAGCCGCCGCGCAGGATGCATGCATTGCCCGATTTGAGGCACAGGCCTGCCGCGTCCGCGGTGACGTTGGGGCGCGCTTCGTAAATGATGGCGATGACGCCCAGGGGAACGCGCATGCGGCCCACCTCGATGCCGGAAGGGCGTCGGGCCAGCCCGGTGACCTCGCCAACCGGATCCTGCAACGTGGCAATCTGCTCCAGTCCCGCGGCCATCGACTCAACGGAAGCGGGGCCCAGGGTGAGGCGATCCAGGAAAGCGGCATCCTGTCCTGCGGCGCGGGCGCTAGCAACGTCGGCTTGGTTGGCCTTGAGCAGTTCAGCCTGGTCGCGGCGCAAGGCGGCGGCAGCCAGCAGCAGGGCGCTGTTTTTGGCTGCGGTGCTGGCACGCGCCACATGTCTGGAAGCCGTGCGGGCTTCCTGCCCGATGGCTTCGACATACGCTTTGATCGATTGTGTGGTCATCAGTATTTTGATTCGTTGAACAGGGGTTAGTATCCTGCAATGGGGGCAACGGCGGCAATAGGGGATGTCAATCGGGGGCGTCAATCGGGGACAGACCTCGTCATAGGGGACAGACCTCAGGCTTGAGGTCTGTCCCCTATGACGAGGTCTGTCCCCGATTGACGCCTGTCGCCGTCCCGCGCAAAAAGCCCAGGCCGAGCTCGAGCAGGGTCTCCCAGGGATTGCCAGGTTCCACACCCTTGATGGTGCGATCCACCTGGTTTGCCATGACGAGCGCGGCCTCGCATACGCCAGGGGGGATGCGTGCTGCCATGGGTTCCAGCAGTTTCTGGCGAGGCCCCCACACCCGCGCTTCACGGCAGGCGACGTTCATGGGGCGTCGGTTGCGCCGGGCGGTGATGAGATGTGCGAGTGCGCGAAAATCTTCCACAATCGCCCATAGCACCAGGGGCAACGCCTCACCCTCGGCCTGCAGGCCGCGCAGGGTCCGGACGAAGCGGGCCAGGTCACGGCGCATCAAGGCTTCAGTCAGGTCATGTAAGTCGTGACGCGCCACATTGAGCACCGCATGGCGGACGGTATCCGGGGAGAGCATGCCTGCGGGAAACAACAAGCCCAGCTTCTGGATTTCCTGATGCGCGGCCAGCAGGTTGCCTTCCACCCGATCCGCCAGGAAGGCCAGCGTTTCGGGGTCGGCCTGCTGATGCTGGCGGGCCAGGCGCCGGGCGATCCACGAGGGCAGTTGATCGCGAGGGACTGCCGCGGCAACCACCAACAGCCCGTTGGATTCCAGGGCCTTGAACCAGACGCTTTGCTGGGTGCGATAATCGAGCGCAGGCAAGCTGACGAGTAGGCGCGTGTCCTCTGTAACACGGCTGCCCAGGGTTTCCAGATGTCGCGCACCTTCGGTTCCCGGCTTGCCCGAGGGGATGCGCAGCTCTACCAGTTTTTTGTCGCCAAACAGCGAGCTGCTGTTGCAGGAGAGGGTGAGTTCGCTCCAGTTGAAACCGGGTTCGACCGTCAGCACCTCGCGCGTGGCATATCCGTGGCCATGCGCTGCGCTGCGCACGGCATCCAGCGTTTCAAAGGCCAGCAGGGGCTCTTCTCCCATCACGGTGGTCAAAGGCTGCAATCCCTGGGACAGGCTGGATTCCAGCTTTTCGGGAGAGATTCGCACGAGGTTTACGGCGTCGCGCTGACTTTGGGCTTGATGCTGGCGAGGCGGCGCAACATTTGCTGCACCAGTTCATGCTGCATGTCCCTGTACAGCAATTGTTCTTCGGATTGCTTGGCCAGGATCTGCACGTCGTTGTAGTTGAACAGGCGCGAGATGGTGACGTCGGTGGGGGCGAGCAACTCGTTTCCGGCGTTGTCGCTGGCGCGGAAATTGAGCCGTGACAGCAAGGTGAACTGGGATACCGTCCCCTGGGCATTGAGCGTCAGGATCTGCTTGTCCTTGACGAGGGGCGTAACCGTTACGATCACGTCGGCCTGCTCTGGACGCGTGACCAGGGTGACGCCTGCCTCGCGCGTGAGGGCGGTGCGGATTTCGCTGTCCAGGCCCTTCTCCAGCGTGCCGCTGAGATACACGTTGTGAAAGGACAACTGCGGCGCCCCGCGCAACTGGAAGCCGCAGCCACCGAGCAGAAAAAGACTGCCCGCACCAACCAGAAAGGCGCGTCGCGTGTTCATGATCTACAGCACCACATTGATCAGGCGACCTGGCACCACGACGACCTTTTTCACTGCCTGCCCCGCCAGGTGTTTTTCCAGCGCCGGATGCGCCAGTGCCTGGGCTTCCAGTGCTTCCTGTGCAATATCGGGGTTGACCGTCATGGAACCCCTCAGTTTGCCATTCACTTGCAGCATGAGCTCGATGCTGTCGCGTTTCAGGGCATCCGGATCATGCTCGGGCCAGGGCGCATCCAGAATGCTCGTGCCGTATCCCAGTTCGCGCCACAGCGTTTCACAGAGGTGCGGCGTGATGGGGGCGAGCACGCGCAGCAGGATCGAAAAGCCTTCCTGGACCAGGGCATCGTTGGCACCGCTGATCTTTTCCAGGGTGTTGAGCAACTTCATCGCAGCCGAAGCCACCGTGTTGAACTGGTGCTTGCCCAGATCGTAGTTGGCCTGCTTGAGCAATGAGTGAATTTCGTAACGGACATGCAGGGCCGTCATTGTGTTGTTGATGGTGCCCGTTGCCTGCCGTGCCTTGAGGCCTGCGGCAAAGGCCCAGACCCGGCGCAGAAAACGGTAGGCGCCCTGAACGCCGGCATCAGACCATTCCAGCGATTGGTCTGGCGGGCTCGTGAAGATGATGAAAAATCGCGCCGTGTCGGCGCCGTACTGATCGATGAGCGCCTGCGGGTCTACCGTGTTGCCTTTGGATTTTGACATTTTGGCGCCATCCTTCAACACCATGCCCTGGGTGAGCAGATGGACGAAGGGTTCGCTATGTCGGATCAGGCCGGCGTCCCGCATCAGCTTGTTGAAAAAGCGCGCATAGAGCAGGTGCAGGATGGCATGTTCGATACCGCCCACGTATTGATCGACCGGCAGCCAGTAATTGGCGCGTTCATCCAGCATGCCCGTGGCAAGATCAGGACAGGCGTAGCGTGCAAAATACCAGGAGGACTCCACGAAAGTGTCCATGGTATCGGTTTCGCGGGTGGCGAGGGCGCCACACCTGGGGCAATGGGTTTCGTAAAAGGAAGGATCCTTTTTGATGGGGGAGCCCACACCCTCAAAGGTCACCTGCTCTGGCAACACCACGGGGAGATCCTTGTCAGGCACGGGGACCTGGCCACAGGCGGTGCAGTGGATGATGGGAATGGGGCAGCCCCAGTAGCGCTGGCGCGAGATGCCCCAGTCCCGCAGGCGGTACTGTACTTGTGGCTTGCCGCTGTCCAGGGCCTGAAGCACGGCGCCCATTTTCTGGCGCGCTTCCCCCGAACTGCGTCCGGAAAAATCTTCCGAGTCGAACAGCACGCCATCCTCGCCGAAAGCTTCCGTCAGCGGGGATGCCAGTTCACCCTCCACGGGGCGAATCACGGGCTTGATGGGCAGGCCGTACTGCGTGGCAAACTCGAAGTCGCGCTGGTCATGCGCCGGCACGGCCATGACCGCACCTTCGCCGTAACCCATCAGCACGTAATTGGCAACCCACACGGGCAGGCGCGCCCCCGTCAGGGGATGCACCACGGTCATGCCGGTGTCCATGCCTTTCTTGGCCTGGGTGGCGAGGTCGGCTTCGGCCACTCCCCCCTGGCGACATTCCTCAACGAAGGCCAGGAGCTCGGGGCGATTTCGGGCGGCTTGCACTGCCAGGGGGTGTTCCGCAGCGATGGCCACGTAGGTGACCCCGTAGAGCGTGTCGGCACGGGTGGTGAACACGGTGAGTTCGCCATTCCCTTCGGTCAGTGCGAAGCGGATCGCGGCACCCTCGGAGCGCCCGATCCAGTTGCGCTGCATGGTCTTGACCTGCTCGGGCCAGCCGGGCAGATCGTCGAGCTCGCGCAGCAATTCGTCGGCGTAGGCCGTGATGCGCAGGTAGTACATGGGGATTTCACGCTTTTCCACCAGCGCGCCGGAGCGCCAGCCCCGTCCCTCGATGACCTGTTCATTGGCCAGCACGGTCTGGTCCACCGGGTCCCAGTTGACGGTACCGGTTTTTTGATAGACCAGGCCTTTTTCAAACAGTCGGGTAAAGAGCCATTGTTCCCAGCGGTAGTAGTCCGGGCGACAGGTGGCAATTTCGCGATCCCAGTCGATGGCCAGCCCCAGGGACTTGAGCTGCGCCTTCATGGCGCTGATGTTCTGGTAAGTCCATTCGGCAGGGGCAACCCTGTTTTGCAGCGCGGCGTTTTCGGCAGGCAGGCCAAAGGCGTCCCAGCCCATGGGTTGCAGGACGTTGAAGCCTTTCATCCGGTGGCTGCGCGCCAGGACGTCGCCAATGGTGTAATTGCGTACGTGCCCCATGTGCAATTTGCCGGAGGGGTACGGAAACATGGACAGGCAGTAATATTTTGGGCGTCGGGCCTCTTCGCGCGCCTGATAGGCGCGCTGGTCTTCCCACTCTGCCTGGAGGCGTTGCTCGATGTCGCTGGGGTTGTACTGGTCTTCCATGGCAGTATTTTCAGGCAAAAGCGAAATTATACCCGCCCCCGGGCCAAACTCGGACTGCGCTCTCGTATAATTCATGGTTCAGTTTCCGAGCGATGACATGACTTCCCCACTTTTAACTGGCCTGAATGCCGAACAACGTGCTGCCGTCACCCTGCCGCGCCAGTCCGCGCTGATCCTTGCAGGGGCGGGTAGCGGCAAGACCAGGGTGCTGACCACCCGCATGGCCTGGTTGATCCAGACGGGGCAGGTCAGCCCCCAGGGGCTCCTTGCCGTCACGTTTACCAACAAGGCCGCACGCGAGATGCTGGCCCGTTTGTCCACGCTGCTGCCCATCAATACGCGCGGCATGTGGATTGGCACCTTCCACGGCCTGTGCAATCGACTGCTGCGCGCCCATGCGCGCGAAGCGCGACTGCCGCAGCTGTTCCAGATCCTGGATTCGCAGGACCAGCTGTCCGCCATCAAAAGGGTCATGAGAGCGCTTAACATCGACGAAGAGCGCCATGCCCCGCGCCAGGTCCAGCAGTTCATCAACAGCCACAAGGAAGAGGGCCGGCGTCCAGCGTCCATCGAGCCCTTCGACATGCATAGCCGGGCCCAGCGCGACATCTACATCGCCTATGAAGCCCAGTGCCAGAAGGAAGGCGTGGTGGACTTTGCCGAACTGTTGTTGCGCAGCGTGGAATTGCTGCAGTCCAACGATTCCATCCGCGAGCATTACCGGTCCCGCTTTCCATTCGTGCTGGTGGATGAGTTCCAGGATACCAACCGGTTGCAGTACGTCTGGCTCAAGCTGCTGGCGGGGTCGGGGAACGCCGTATTTGCGGTGGGTGACGACGACCAGTCCATCTACGGGTTTCGCGGGGCCGAAGTGGGCAACATGCGCGATTTCGAACGCGATTACGGCCTTACGGAAATCATCCGCCTGGAACAGAACTATCGCTCCTTTGGCAATATTCTCGATGCGGCCAATGCCTTGATCCGGCATAACCAGGGAAGACTGGGCAAAAACCTCTGGACCACGGCAGGGCCGGGTCAACCCATTCGCGTGTTTGAAGCAGGCAGTGACGGGGACGAGGCGCGCTTCGTTGTGGATGAAGTGCGCGCCCTGCTAGGAGAGGGCATCGCCCTTTCCGAAATGGCGTTGTTGTACCGCTCCAACGCCCAGTCACGGGTGCTGGAACATGCCCTGTTCAGCGCTGGCATTGGCTACAGGGTGTATGGCGGATTGCGGTTTTTTGAGCGCATGGAAGTCAAGCATGCACTGGCTTACCTTCGACTTGCCGCCAATCCTGACGACGATGGGGCCTTTTTGCGGGTGGTCAACTTTCCGCCGCGCGGGCTGGGCGCGCGTTCCCTCGAAGCGCTGCAATCCCATGCCGCTGCTGCGGGCCAAAGCCTGCAACAGGCGGCGCGGCATGTGGCCCTGAGCGGCAAGGCGGCAACGGGACTGAATACCTTCCTGCTCTGTGTGGATCGGTTGCGCACAGCCGCGGATGCCGTGTCGCTGGCAGAACTGGTCTCCGCAATGCTGGAAGAAAGCGGCCTCGTGCAGCACTATCGTCAGGAGCGCGAGGGTGCCGACCGCGTGGAAAACCTGGAGGAACTGGTGGCTGCCGCGTCAGGCTTCGAGAACGACAGCGAACTCTCCGACCTTGCGGCATTCCTGTCCCACGCAAGCCTCGAAGCCGGAGAGCACGAAGCCGCGCCTGGCGCCGATGCGCTGCAATTGATGACGGTGCATGCCGCCAAGGGGCTGGAGTTTCAGGCGGTGTTCGTGTGCGGACTGGAAGAGGGGTTGTTTCCCCATGAGAACGCGCTGTCCGAAGCAGATGGCCTGGAGGAAGAGCGACGCCTGATGTACGTGGCGATTACCCGGGCGCGTCAGCGTCTGTACCTGACCCGTGCGGAAAGCCGGATGTTGCATGGCCAGGTGCGCTATGGGCTGCGTTCCCGTTTCATTGACGAGATTCCGGAGCCCCTGTGCCGGTGGCTGTCCACGGCCCAGCCGGCCTGGAAAAGTTCGGACCGCTTTCTGACGGCAATGCCCAGGCGGGAGCCGGCGACGGCGAGCATGGCACAGGAGCGTCCCTCCGCATCGCAACCGTTCCGCATCGGACAGTCTGTCAGCCATGCCAAATTTGGTACCGGCGTGGTCCTGAAATGCGAAGGGAGCGGAGGCGATGCCCGGGTTCAGGTCAATTTCCGGGATGCGGGCGTCAAGTGGCTGGCGCTTGGGTTTGCGCGTCTGACACCCTGCTGAGTTCTGGTAGAATGCTGGGGTCGCGGATGAAGGGTTCGAGGAACGAATGATGAATAGGACGATGATTCTGGTATTGCTGGCGATGCTGTCCCCGGCAACATGGGCCCTGCAGGGCGATCCGCAGAAGGGAAAGATCATTGCGGATTCGGTGTGTTTTGCCTGCCATGGCGCCGATGGCGTCAGCCCCATTCCAACCCAGCCGCATCTGGCGGCCCAGCAGCCGGATTACATCGTCAAGCAGCTCAACAACATGAAGTCCATCAATGGGGCGCCGCCGCTGCGCAACAATCCGATCATGTCGGGGGTGGTGGGCATGTTGTCGGATGATGACATTCGCAACGTGGCTGCCTGGTATGCCGCGCAGCCCCCAAAGCTTTCTCAGGCTACGCGCAGCAAGCTGGTGGCCGTGGGCGAAAAGCTCTGGCGTGCCGGCGACATCGACCGGGGTGTGCCCGCCTGTGCCGCATGCCATGGACCTACCGGCAGCGGCATCCCGGCGCTGTATCCGCGCCTCTCTGGCCAATACCAGGAATATACCGAGATCCAGTTGCAGCATTTCAAGAATGGCACCCGCAGTAACGACCCCTCGGCCATCATGCGCAGCATTGCCCATCGCCTCAGCAACGAGGAAATCAAGGCGCTGGCAGATTTCACCGCAGGGCTGCGCTAAGCCTTGGCTGAAGCGAAACCCGAATTGATTCCCAAGCGCTATTGGGGCTATCTGACACTCCTGGCCTGGGGTGTCGTCGCCTTGCTCCTGTTGCGCCAGGGGCCCTATGCGCTTGATGAGGGTGCCGCCAAGGCGCTGCTTCTGGATTGGTCCATTGGGGATCAGGTGGCCAACTCGGTGGTGACCTTGGGGACCCCGGACATGCGTGCCCTGCTGTGGCTGCCGCTCGGGTTTCTATGGCCGGGCCAGGTTTTTGCTGCCAAGGTGGTGACGGTGCTGATCCTGGCCGTGACGGCCTTTGGGCTGTTTCTTTGGCGCCGCAATCAAGGCACCGAGGAAGAAGCCCTTCTGGCCACAGGGCTGCTGCTGATCGCTCCCCTCACCCTGCAGCAAATGGACAGCCTTTCCCCGGGCATCGTCCTGCTGGCCGCGTTCATGGCAGGCGCCCTGTTGGACCGCGCATACCGCGAAACACCCCGTACCTTTGCCGGCCTGTATTTTGCCCAGCTTGCCGTTTGTGCCTTGAGCGTCAGCCTGCATCCGGCTGGCCTGGCGTACCCGCTCTCCCTGGCCTGGGCCTGGCGTTCACAACCGCTGGACCGTACCCAGCAGCGTGCCTTCTACGTCGGCATTGCGCTTGTCAGCCTGCTGACGCTGGTGTTGCGCATGGGCTGGCATGATCTGGGTTCCTGGCAAAACCCCGTCATCAATGCCGCAGCCATGCTGTGGGGGCCCAATCTGCAGGGGGGTGAAGCAGAACTGGGTGACTGGGTTACCGGACTGCTGCTGCTGGGCCTGTTGCTGGCGGTCATCGTCCACCAGCGACAAAAACTCTGGGGCGACTTCCTCGGCCGCAATCTGCTACTGGGTGTCGTTTTCGGCGCTTTTCTTTGCGATGCCGTCTGGGGTTTTCTCGGTCTTGCCTTGCTGCTCTATGGTGGGCTTCCGTGGCTGCTCAAACCCCGCGAGGCATTGCTGAGACGAGGTTTCCTGGTCCAGCGTGGCTGGGTGTGGGTCCTGCTGCTGCTGCTCTGTACCACGGCCATGCGGGCCGATCGCGCCTGGACTCTGGCGACGCGCAACGAGGTGCTATCCGACCAGGACCAGCTGATCAAAACATTTTCAGAAGATGTGGAGCAGGGGCGCAAGTTGCGGGAAGAGCAGAACCTGCCCCTGCCGCGCATCCGGGTGGCCAGCCAGTGGCCCGCCCGCACCATGGTGGCGTGTCGCTGTGATGCATTGCCCCTGCCGCCGGCCGCCAGGGATCCCCAGGCCCAGTTGGCGATGCTGCACGGCCTATCCCATTTGATCCTGCTGCCCAGCGCCAGCAAAAACCTGGGGCTTGCCGAAAACCTGTCCCTGCTGGGAACGGAAGTGGAGACAGTGTCCCTGCAGCCTGGAGGAGTCATCCTCAGCATCAAGGCGCCGACCATGGCGCCAGCCGCCAAGGCCCCCACGCCGGCCACGGCACAGTAACGGCGCAATCGTCCCGTGAGCTCATCACCCCTTCTGGAAATTCTGGTTTACCTCGTCGTGGCCGCGAGCTCCCTGTTTCTGACGGCCTATGCGGTACACATGCTGGTGGGGGGGCTCGTGGCCCCGGACACGGAGTATGCCCTCATGGGGGGGGCCTGCCTTGTGGTGGCGGCCGCCATCGGTTTCATGGCCTGGGACGTGGTGCGCCGCCGTCGCGGGCGTTGAAGGGCTAGGAAGGTTTCAGGGTGTTTTGCAAGGCCTGGTAATCGCGTTCCAGCGCAAACTGCCCCTTGTGAAAAACGAACTGCAGGCGCTGTCCCACGGCATTGAGCCCCGTCAGCCCAAACGAACGCCCGGAAAAATCCTTGTACAGCTTGATGTCCTTCAAAAGCTCCAGGCGCTGGCCGTTGCGCAGGACCAAGGCCACGCGCTGGCGCTGCGCCTCGATGGCAACGGGCGAGGTGGGCAACAGCATCAGGCGGGTTTTGAGAATCCGGTTGGCCCCTGCGATCAGGAAAAAGCAGGCCAAAAATGCCAGCAGGTACGCGAGGTACGGGTTTTCCTGAACCCATGCATTGGCGGCAATGGCAACCAGTGCAGTCACCGTGGGCACGTACAGCAACAGGTCCCACACCATGCCATTGCGGTCCTGTTTGAGCGTGTAGCGATTGTCTTGAGCCATGACTGACACCATTCAGTTGGACGCCTGGGCACTGTGGGGCAGGACGCTCCGGATGGCTGCTTCCATTTCGCCGTAGAGCAGCGATCCCGGTTGTTGGTAGCGCACCAGGCCCTTGCTGTCGATGACGAAGGTCCAGGGGTCGCCAAACACGCGATAGGCCTTGAACGCCTCGGGGTTTTCATATTGGTCCATGTGCAGGAACAGGACCTGGTTTTGATACTTGTCCAGCATGGCTTTGGTGATCTGCAACTGGCGGTCGCACACGGAACAATGTCCCGGTGTGGCAAACTCGAGCAGGATGGGCTTGCCCGTGGCCAATGCCTTGTCCAGCGAGTATTGGTACATGCGCTCGTCTGGTTGGCGATAGGTGGTGATGCGGCTCAAGTCCCCACCCACGTCGGCCAGGGTTTTGGTGGCAAGCCGGGGTGCTGCTTCACCGCGCTGCAGGCCCGAGTTGCCCTGACGATTGCATCCCGTCAGCAACCCAAGGACGAGGCCGGTGAGCAGAAGGACGCGCAAGGCGGATATCATGCTGTTTCCGCCCCGCGCTTGCCCGTCTTGAAAATGTTGTAACCCCAGATGATGTTGGCCAGCAAGACCATCGTGCCAAACAGTCCCACGCCTGCCATCAGGTGGGTGACCGTTGCCTCCACTTCAGGTCCGGGGTCATAACCGCCGATGATGCCCGCGGTGGTAAACAGGACCACCATCCCCATCAGACCGACGTTGTGCATCCAGAAATGGACTTTGACGAGGTTCATGCTGTAGATGGGGCGATTGACGAGGCGCGGGATGAAATAGTAGATGGAGCCAAATATGGCCATCTCGACCCAGCCCAGCAGGTTGATGTGACCGTGGGCGAGCAGGATGAGGCGTCCATGGGGGGCCGTATCGACGAACATGCGAAAGGCCGGAATTCCCCCCATCAGGGCGCCCCATGAAAAACCAATGATGGCGTAAGTAATGCACGCATACACAAACAGCAGGGTAAAGGTGGTGTATTCGCGGTCATTGATGGCGGGGTGGAGCGAAGCTTGTGGTGTCATGCTTAATGCCTCTCTTTGTCTGGCGAAGCCGCTTCTTCTCGCAAGTCGCGGCGTTCGCTCTTCCAGGTGTCCGGTGCCCAGATCTTGACCATTTCGTCCACGAATCCCGAACGTTCCGGCATGGGCAGGCGCGCATCGGCAGAACCCTGCGTAGCCTTCAATTCTGACAGAAAGATGGCAATTGCGTGTTGCTCTGCATCGGGCAGCCCTGCCACATAGGCAGCACCCTTGCTAAGACCATGGTCCATGGTTTTGGTTTCGTAGGTGGCCTCGGGTTTCTTGAGAAAACGCAACAGGTAATCGAGGCTGCGTTTTGAGCCGATGCCATCGAGGCTGACTCCCTGATTGGTGCCGTTGCGCAGGGCCCGGTGGCAGTCGGGGCAGCCGCGCTCGCGAAACAATACGGAGCCCTTCTGCCCCTCTGGAGTGAAGTCGAAACTGGTGTTGGAGGGGTACATGGGACGATTGAGATGGGACCGATACACTTCCAGCATCACGAAGCTGAGGACCGCAAATACAAAAATCAGGCCTACGATGCCGAACAGGATTTTTTCGCCCAGTTTCAACTGGCTGAATTTCATGAGGTAGGGCCTCCCGCGGTGCCTGTCATCCAAAAAAACAAAACCCGCGCGCTGTGTTGCGCGCGGGTTCGAGGTCTCGTTCTAAAACTGCGAACCCATCAACTGCGAGGGTAATCCCGCAATCACTGAGCCTTGCTGGTTCTGCTGGTGTTGTCAAACGTGTTGGCAGTCGTGCGAGGCGCAGTGGCCAGATAGGCGGCAACATTGTTGATGTCATCGTCCGTCAGGTTTTTGGCGATGGCGCGCATCATGCCATAGGGGTCATTGGCACGGCTGGCGTCACGCCAGTTGTGCAGTTGGTTGACCAGATAGGTGTATTTCTGTTGTCCGATGACCGGAAAAATGGGCGCAGCACCGCGACCGTTATAGCCGTGGCAGGACTGGCAGGCAGAGACTTTACCCAATACGCCGTATTTGACGATGACCTGCCCCAGGTATTTTTCGCCCACGGCCTGTCCGCCTTCCTTGATGGCCTTGAGATCGGACAATTCGGGAGGGGTGTCAAAGGAATTGACGTAAGCGGCAACGTCGCGACGATCCTGCTCGGACAACTGCTGTGCAAACAGCGGCATGACGGCACCAGCGCCGGACGGAGTGCGGCGACCTTCGGCAAGATCAGTCAACTGTTTGACGACATACGGGTAACCCAGGTTGGCCAGACGCGGCGCACCCATGGCTTCGGTGCCCCAACCCGTGGGTCCGTGGCAGGTCATGCAGGCCACAGCGGCACCTTTGCCTTCGGTGAAGATTTTTTTGCCATTGGCAAGATCGCCATTCATGGCGCCTTCTTCAGCAGCCAGCGCAGAAACGCTGACCAGTGCGGCAGCCAGGGCCAACCCTGATGAAAACTTGATCATTGACTTACGCATTTACCCCCCCCCTCCAGAATGGCTTGTAGATAAAATAACTGTGCCAGACAAAACTTTGTGCAATTCCTTAGTCGCGGTCTTAAATTGCCTGACTGCGGAATGGCCCCCCTATGCAACGCAATTGCTTTTTAGGCAGCAATCTTGCGTGGTAGCGCAGTCTATCATGGGCTTTTCAAAGACAGCAAATCCACTTCAATTCAATCATTACAGGGTGTTACACGCAAAGTTACATTGGGACGTTTGACAATCGCAATTTCGGGGTGGTACGCTCTTGTTCATGGTCGGACGGGCAGTGCTTCGATGATCAGGTTGGTCGCGATACGAGGCGGCCGGCAAAACAAAAAAAATTGTGTGGCGGGCTCGTCCGTTCACGTTACAAACAATCGATCTGGAGGGGGTTACAACATGGAAGACAATATCAAGAAATCGCGCCGTCAGTTGCTCAAGATGGGCAGCATTGCCCTGGTTGCTGCACCGATGGTTGGCTTCAACACCACTGCGTTTGCAAAGCAGAACACATCCGTGCGGACTGCGCTGAAGTTCCAGAATCATCCCAATGGGGATAAGCAGTGCAGCAAATGCATGAATTTCCTTCCCAATAAAGACAAACCCACGTCTACAGCGGCCATTCATGGTTGCAAGCTGTACCCCGGCGACGATGAAATCGTGCCGAACGGCTATTGCATGGGCTTTGTTGCCAAACCTGCGTAAGACAAGCAGCAGTAGTTGATTCTGAAAAGGTGCCTCCGGGCACCTTTTCGCGTGTCTGGCGTTGCGCCTTACCCACAAGGAAAAGGTTGCCGCTGGCTGCGCCTACCGCTCATCACCCGACGGTCTCGTCGTCGTTTCTCGGTACCTCCTCCGCCTGCCGCGTGCGTGCATCGTGCCCGCCATGCGTCCGGAGGTGCCGGGGTATTGGAATTGGCAATGTATTTGCGATTCTGCAGTCGACTTTTTTAGTGGACAGGTGCCTGGGATGAAAGTTCGCATGAAAAACATTTTAGTTTGGCTGACGCTGCTGGTGCTGTGGAGTACGGCAACTGCCGAGCCGTTTGTCCTGGGTGGAGCCATCGGCTCACAGACGGACGACGGTTACAACGCACTCGGCCCGGTCGTCGAGCAACCCATCGAGTTTCCGCATAATACCCATGCGGGACAGATGGGGATCAATTGCATGTACTGCCATACCTATGCACGGCGCAGCGCCGTTTCGGGAATTCCGCGGTTGGACAAGTGCATGGGATGCCACAAGCTGATCGAGTCGGTCAAGGACAAGCCCAGGATCAAGAAACTGTTCGAGTACTGGGAGAAGAAAGAGCCGATTCCATGGAAGAAGGTGCATGACCTGCCGGATTTCGTCCGCTTCAACCACGAACGTCATATCCAGCGTTTTTACTTCAGGGAAGACCGGCCGGTGCGTGAGGTTTGCGGCTACTGCCATGGTGACGTTGCTTCCATGACGACGGCGCGCAGGGTCAAGGCGCTCTCCATGGGCTGGTGCGTGAGTTGCCACCAGAAAGACCATCTCGAAAATGTGAGTACCACAAAAACGAGCAACGGGCCGAATGATTGCTGGCAATGCCACAAGTAATCCACCGCTGGAAATAAGGGGAAGTGTATGAGCAGTAGCAATGTCGATCGTCGAGATTTTCTGCGCGTGCTGGGCATCAGCGGCGCGGCAGCGACTCTGGCAGGTTGTGGCAACACCTCCATCGAGTCGGGTGTCGAGCTGGTGGAGTCCTATGTCCAGCCCGAGGATTTCGTGGTGCCAGGCGTGGGCGTTTATTACGCATCCACCTGTACGCAATGCGGCTCGGGTTGCGGCATCATGGGCCGGGTGCGCGAAGGGCGCATTCTCAAGCTGGAAGGCAACCCGCAGTCCCTCATCAGCGGCGGGAAAATCTGTGGTCTGGGGCAGGCCGGCGTCCAGGTGCACTACAATCCGGACCGCCTGACCACTCCCATGATGCGGGAGGGGGGCGCCCTGAAGCCGGTTTCCTGGGACAAGGCCATGGCCACGCTGACGGCGCGCCTTGGACCATCCAGCACGCTGGCGGGTGACCAGATTGCTTTTCTGACGGGCGAGGTGAGCGGGCATCAAAAGGTTTTGCTGGGCCATTTCCTGGAAAGCTTCAAGTCCACCAACCATGTGGTGTATGACGCACTATCGCCCGCCATTGGCGAGGCCGCCAGCAAGGCGGTTCTGGGCGTGGAGCAGCCCGTGCTGCAGATTGACAAGGCGCGGCTGATCCTTTCCTTCGGCAATGATTTTCTGGGGACAGGCCCCTCTCCGGTGCATATGGCGGCTCAGTACGCGCGTTTCAGAAAGGCGCCGCGCGGTACCCTGATCCAGATTGAACCGCGCATGACCCTGACCGGGGCCAATGCGGATCGCTGGTACGCCATCAAGCCGGGGACCGAAGGGGTCTTTGCCCTGGGGCTGATCCATAGCCTGCTGCAGCATCAGGAATATGCGCACGCGCTGCCGGCTGACATTGCACAAGCCCTGACGCAGTACGACAAGGACACCGTCAGCGAGGTGACGGGCGTGCATGCCGACGCCATTCCCCACATTGCCGGCATGTTGTGGGAAAAGACTCCCAGTCTCGTCCTTTCCGGGCCTTCGGCCGAAGGGCACGTGCAAGGCTTCAATAATGCCGTTGCCATCCTCCTGCTCAACCTGGTCCTGGAAAATCGTGGCAAGACCGTGCAGGGCCAGGCCAGCCACCCGTTTCCCCAACTGACGCCGAGCCCTGGCAGCACCACGGCACTGGCCAGGCTCAACCAGGCCATGTCGGCCGGGCAATGCCAGGCGTTGTTGGTGATGGGCGCCAATCCGGTGTTTACCGCGCCGACCTTCGTGCCGTTTGCCAGCAATCTTGCCAAGGTCCCGTTCAAGGTGGCCATGGTGACCCAACTGGATGAGACGGCTCGTCAATGCGATCTGGTCCTGCCGCTGCTGTCGCCCATGGAAGATTTTGGCACCCATGTGGCGGGTTATCAGCCTTCAGGGGTTGAGCTCATGATCCAGCAACCGTTGATGGAGCGCCTCTATCCCGAAACCCGCGGTTTGGGCGACATCCTCCTCGATCTGCTCAAGCAGCGACAGCCGGAAGCCTATAAGGCCTTCCCTGATTACTACGCCTACATCAAGACGGCCGTCACCAAGGCCAAACCCGTCTTCAAGTCAAAATCCGGCGATGACGAATTCTGGGAGGATGCGCTGCGCAATGGCGTGCTGCGCCTGGATGCCCCCCCGGCAGCCCTTGAGGCGCACGCAACGGCCGTCAAGGTGCCCAAGCCGCAACCGCTGGAAACGGACATCAATTATCCGTTTTTCTTCGTGCCCTCGGTGCGTGCCGATTTGCGCGATGGCCGTCATGCCAACCTGCCCTGGTTGCAGGAGTCGCCTGACCCATTGACCACCGTCGTCTGGGATTCGTGGGTGGAAATTCATCCCAGTACGGCAACGCAGATGCAAATTCGCGAAGGGGACATCCTGGAGGTGCAGTCCGCAACCGGATCGGTGCGCGCCAAGGCCTACCTGTTTCCGGGGATACAACCCGACACGGTGTCCATGCCGCTGGGGCAAGGGCATACGGGCTATGGGCGCTATGCCGATGGCATGGGGGTCAACCCCTTCAAGATTTTCGATCCGATGTATGACGAGCGCACGGGGGAGCTGGCCATGTACGCCACGCGCGTCATCATCAAGAAGACGGGCGAACACGCCAAAATGGTCAAGGATGAAGGTCCCACCAGCCTGCAGCAGGGACGCAAGCTGGTGGCGACCGTAGCCGCCGATCAAGCCGAACTTGCGAAGGAGATCTCTCGTGTCACTAAGTAATCTGATCAAGAACTGGTCTTCCCTCAGGGTCAAGCGTCCTTACGAGGATCAGTACAAGGACAAGGACTACAAGTGGGCCATGGTCATCGATCTGGATGCCTGCACGGGTTGCAATGCCTGCACCACGGCCTGCTACGCTGAAAACAACCTGCCGGTGGTGGGGCGCGAGGCCTTTTCCAAGGGGCAGGCCATGCACTGGTTGCGCATCGAGCGCTACTGGGGCGAGGGGGAGCAGATGGACAAATTCCCCGATCATGGCGCCCAGTTTCTGCCCATGATGTGCCAGCAATGCGAATCGGCACCCTGTGAGGTGGTCTGTCCCGTGGGGGCCACGCACCATACCCCTGACGGATTGAACTCGCAGGTCTACAACCGATGCATCGGCTCACGCTACTGTTCGGCCAACTGTCCCTACAAGGTGCGCTATTTCAACTGGTGGCAGTACCCCGAACGGGCCTGGCCCAACCCGCTGGAACAGCAGCTCAACCCGGACGTCACCGTGCGCAGCAAGGGCGTGATGGAAAAGTGCACCTTTTGCGTGCAGCGCCTGACCGAGGCCAAGAGCAAGGCGCGGACGGAAGGCCGGCGGGTGGCGGATGGCGAAGTCACCACCGCCTGCGCACAGGCCTGTCCTACCTCTGCCATCACCTTTGGCAACCTCGCGGATGACAAGTCCGAAGTCGCCCGCATCTGGGAGCGCCAACAGGTGAAGCTTGCAAGCGACAAGCAGGAAAAAGACGATAATCTGCGCGGTTACCGCATATTCGAAGACCTCAGAACCTATCCGTCCGTGGTGTACCTGGAACGGGTACGGAACACTGAAGCCTGATCGCGCCGCAGGCTCGACCATGACATTCTGGATTCTATTATTGGAACCTCAAGCATGATTCATATGACCGACGAAAGCGATATCGAGATCGAGCGCAGATTTGTGCCCAAGGCGAAGGATATCAACGAGGATATCGCCTGGGCCCAGATCAACAAGGATGTGCTGCGCAGCATGGAACGCCCGCGCATGATGTACTGGGTGATATTCCTGGCATCCCTTGCGCTGTTCTCCTTTGGCGTGTACTGCGAAATCTACCAATACCAGACCGGGCTGGGCGTAGCCGATCTCGAGAACCCGCAGGTGTGGGGGCTATACATCGCCACCTTCATTTTCTGGATCGGGATGAGCCACTCGGGGACCCTGCTGTCCGCCATCCTTCACATCATGCACGCGGATTGGCGCAAGCCCATCTACCGTTTTGCCGAGGCGATGACCACCTTTTCGCTGATGACGGCAGGCTTGTTCGTGCTGGTTCACCTGGGGCGGGTGTGGGAGTTCTATTACGTGGTGGCCTATCCCAACGAGCGCTGGGTCTGGCCCAACTTCAACTCGCCGCTGGTGTGGGATGCCACGGCCATCGGTACCTACCTGACTTCCTCGATCGTCTTCCTGTATTTCGGGATGATCCCCGACCTTGCCATCTGCCGCGATAATGCCAAGGGATTTCGCAAGAAATTCTACTGGTTCCTGTCCCTGGGCTGGCAGGGCACGGACCGTCAATGGGCCAATTTCCGCGTGGCCTACCTGACCATTGCCTGTTTTCTCATTCCGCTTGCAGTTTCGGTGCACTCCATCGTGGCCACGGACTTTGCCGTGTCACAGCAACCCGGGTGGCACATCACCTCGTTCCCGCCGTATTTTGTGGCGGGTGCGCTGTACTCGGGCTGTGCTGCCATCATCACGCTGTTCATCATCCTGCGTTATGTATTCCGCTTCGAGGCGTACATGACCATGCCGATCCTGGACAAGACCTGTCGTCTGACCTTTGCCATTGCCATGGTCTGGACCTATCTCAACCTGATCGAATATGCCTCGGTGTGGTACGGCAACGACGAATATGCCAAGCAAACCCTGATCTACCGTGCTACCGGAACCTATGCCCCCTACTGGTGGGCCATGAACTTCCTGGGCTCGATCGTTCCCTTTGCCCTGGCCTTCAAGACGTTGCGCAACCACCTGCCCACCATGATGGTGGTGTCGTTGCTGCTTAATCTTGGCATGTGGCTGGAGCGTTTCATGATCGTCACCCCCACCTTCGCCCATGGGTATTACCCCTGGACCTGGACTGGCGACTGGTGGCCCAGCTGGGTGCAGTGGGGCATCGTGGCTGGCAGTTTTGGCTGGTTCAGCATGTTGTTCATGCTGTTCTGCAAGATATTCCCGACAGTCTCCATGTATGAGGTGAAAGAAATGGTGTATCACCGCGTCATGGCACGCAAGGCGAGGGCATGATGAGCAAAGTACATACCTTGGCGTTATACAACGACTTTGATGAAGCGGCTCGTGCCATCCAGGAACTCAAGGCTTCCCATTTGCCAGGGTTCAGGATGGAGGACGTGGCCATCAAGTCGCCCATCGAACACCCGGAACTATCCGAGATGCTGGGAAAACGGCCGGTCTACGTGCAGTTGTACACCATGGCCGGGGCCATTCTGGGCAGCACCCTGGGGTTTACCCTGATTGCCTCCGCCCAGGCCAACTTCCTGCTGCAGATTCGCGGCGGAAGGCCGGTGGTTCCCATTCCGCCGGACATGGTGTTGACCTATGAACTGTTCATTCTGATCGGGGTGTTGATGACCGTGGTGGGTTGCTTCATTGCCTGGAAACTTCCCGGCGACCGCAGCCCGCTGTACAACACCAGCATTTCCGAGGACAAGGTCGGGATCCTGGTCAAGGCGGACCCGCTGGTCATCCCCAAGATCAACGAGATTTTTTCGCGCCATCAGCCGCTGGAAATCATGGGAGAGCAAGCACGATGAAACCGTTTCGCTGGATTGCCCTGTTGGCGCTGATTCCTTCCCTGGCCATGGCGTGGCCATGGAGCAAGGACATGGCCAACCAGATCAGCATCAAACCGCAGGAAGGGCCGGACGCCACGCGTCCCTTTCCCCAACGGTCCGTGCCCATGGACGGGACCAAGACGACACCCTATGTACATGATCACGACACGGCGATGAAACTGCCCAATCCCAACCCTGCAACGCCGGAATCCATTGCGCGCGGCAAGTCAATGTTCAAGATCTATTGCGTGCCCTGCCATGGCGACTCGGGAACGGGAGATGGCCTCGTGGGCGCCAAGCTGATCGTCAGGCCCTTTGACCTGACGGCCGATCGCGTGCAGAAGGAAATGCCCGAAGGTTACATTTTTGCCCATGTCACCTTTGGCGGTCCGCTCATGCCCTCCTACGGCAATGACATGTATCCCAGCGAGCGCTGGGATCTGGTGAACTACGTCCGTCACGGCCTCAAGGCCGAACAGCCCGCTGCAGTCGGCGCCAAGTGATAAGGAGCGAATCGTGATCTCGTTTGCAAGCTGGTCGGTTCTGACCGTGGATTTTCTGGTGGTGCTGCACCTGTCGCTGGCTGGCGTTACGCTGGCGGCGCTGCTGCACCTGGTAAACGCCCAGTGGCGTTTTGACATCCGGCTGCTGTCCGTGGCTTTCTTCTCGCTGTTCCCACTGGCCTTCCTGTTGCTGCTGGTCCTGTTGTTTGGCGGCAGCATGACGTTTCCGTGGGTGGGGTCCTTTGAGACCTTGCCCCGCTGGAACAATCTCGGATTTCTTGCGGCGCGTGAAATCCTGGGCTTCCTTGCCGTGGGCGCCCTCTACACGCTCTTCATCAGGTTCCAGGCCAGGTCCGAGCAGTCCCCCACGGACACGTACCACTTCCGCACCGTGGCCATGCTGATTCCCTTTGCCCATGTGCTGTTTTGCACGATGGTGGCCTGGGACTTTGAGATGACCCTGCTGCCGGATTGGGAAAGCTCGATTTACGCCATGTACCATTTTGTCAGTGTATTCGGCATGTACCTGGCGGTACTGGTGCTGACCCTGTTTTTCCTGGACAAGGCCGGCGCCTTCATCAATCCGCCCGGAGACTACCTGTACAACTACCTTGCCCAGATGATGCTGGCATTCACGATTCTTTGGGTCTACACCTTTTTTGCGCAATACCTCATCATCTGGTATGGCAACATGCCCGAGGAGACCGAACGCCTCTGGAGGATGCAGAATGGCGATTATGGCGTGCTGTTCTGGACGTTCTTCGTGATGAAGTTTGTGCTGCCCTTTGCAACCCTGGTGTTCCCGGTCAGCCGCCATACGCCAAAAATCATCATCGTGGTGGCATGCTCCATGGCGCTGGGCACATGGATCGAACGGTACACCTGGATTTCCGGCACCTATCCCACACCTCACATGCCGATGACGGGAATGTTCGACATCGGCGTGACCGTGCTGGTGTTTGGCGCTGCTGTTGCAATTATGCGATCCAGTTTGCGCCGGAGCCAGATCATCCGGTAATTGTGACGCAAACCCTGTTGAATTGCGGAATGGATGCTGGTATAAAGGGGAAAATCATGGGGGCAAATAACCCTCAGTCAGAGGGGGGTCCTCTGGAACCAATCTAAAGATGCACGGCTGTCCTGCAAATTCACCGAGAAGTCGGTGAACGCCGTGGGTTTTTGTTATTTGTAAATAGGGTAGGGCTTCACCAAATAGGGGGGGGAGGAATGCAGAAAAAATCAATCGCGACTCGTGGCTTTTGGCTGATGATCGTTGGCGGCATGCTGACGGGCATGGGAAACGGTAGCGTATTCGGCGCAACGCTGATGTGTTTCCTGGGGCGTGGAAAATTCGCAGATTGGGGCGGCTGGATGGGGTTGGCATACAACCCCGTGACGTTCACCGGTTTCATCGACTGGTGCATGCTCGTGTTCGGCTTTGCCTACGTGGGGATTCTTGCCATTGCCTTCAAGCGCCACGATGCTTTGGAAAATGTGGCCTGATTGCCGGGCAAAGTAGTCGATCACAAATACAATAATCATTAGGAGCGAAAGTCACCATGCTAAATATGATCGCTGGAGCTTTTGGGATTGCCTTGGCCTTCTCGAGCATGTACCTGTCGTGGTACATCCTTATGCCCAGATCCAGGAAAAAATAACCTGGCTTTGTGCTCCAAACAGATGTGCAGGCTAAATAATTTCAAAATTTGTCTTAAAAATAGTTTGTTTCTAGAGCGAGTTGAGGGGGGTCCAAAATGCTCAAATATTTGATGGCCAGAAATGAGGACATCCCGCCAGGATCATCGGCGGTGTACTGGGGGTTTTCAGCAATCGTCTGGTTTGTCATCGGTACCGGGCTGGGTGCGTTCAACGCAGCCAAGCTTGCGTTTCCCGACTTCGTAACCGGTCTGGAGTTCCTGTCATTTGGCCACATGCGCCAGGTGCACGTGATGGCCGTGATCTTCGGCTGGATTTCCATGGCTTTCGGCATGGCCATGATGTACATCACACCCGCCCTGGGAAACACAAAGCTCTGGTCTGAAAAGCTGGGGCTCTGGAACGCCTTCCTGTGGAACGTGGGCCTGTCGCTGGGTCTGACCGTGCTGTGGTGGGGCATGAACTCCGGCCGCGAGTATTCCGATTTTCCCTGGTTCATCGACCTCTACATCCTGTGCTTCATGTGCATCCCGCTGGGCATCAACGTCTGGATGACCATCATTCACCGCAAAACCCAGGGGATCTACACCACCAACTGGTTCTTTGCTGCCGGCACCTTCATGATCTCCATCGTGCTGATCGTGGGTAACCTGCCGGAATATTTCCACCTGACGGGACTGACTGAAGCCTACCTGACCTGGTGGAATGCCCATAACATTCTGGGCTTGTGGATTACGCCCGTGGCTGCCGCCATTGCGTACTACACCATCCCCAAAGTCACCGGCAACCCGCTGTATTCCCACCGGATTGGCCACCTGCACTTCTGGTCCGTGGTGGTGTTCTACTCCACTCCTGCCGCACACCACCTGATGTCGGCACCCCTGCCGGAATGGCTCAAGTCCTTCGCTTCGGTGGAAGGCGTGTTGATCCTGGTGCCAGCCATTGCCTTCGTGTCCAACATCCTGATGACCATGCAGGGCAAGTGGAACATGTTCGTGGAAAATCTGGAGATCCGCTTCACGGTGACGGGCTGCTTGATGGCCATTCCCCTGAACATGCAGGGTGGCTTCCAGCAAACCCGCGCCATCAACTGGTACATTCACGGTACCGGCTGGATTGTGGCGCATGCCCACCTGGCACTGCTGGGGTTCTCCACATTCCTGGAAGTCGCCGCAGTCTACCTGGGGATGCAGACCATCATGAAGCGCAAGCTCTGGTCCCTGACGCTGGGCAACATCCACTTCTGGTTCCTGCTGATCGGCTTTACCACCTACTGGGTTTCCATGACCATTGCAGGCCTGATTCAAGGTGCCGGCAAGATCTACGAAGTGCCCTACATCGATGTGGTGATTGCTGAACACCCCTACATGATTGCCCGTTGGTTGGGTGGTTCCCTGGTATTCACTGGTAACTGCTTCTGGCTGTTCAACATGTGGATGACTGCGCGTGCCGGAACGGTGATTCCGCAAGGTCGCATGCCCCATGAATTGGCCTACGAACGCTAAGCCGACGGAATAATCAGGAGACCAGCATGAATTTTAGAGAATATAAAATTGGTAGCCGTTTTTTCGCTCTGGCACTTGGCGGCTCGATGACCATCACGCTGTTTATGCCGAGCCTGGACATCGGTTCGGTGAGCGCAACAGAAATCGCCATGGACAAGCAGCTTTGGGCGGGCCATGAAAGCGGCTTCAGCCTGGAAGACCCCCTGCTGCTGGGGTGGCACAAGCCTTACAAGGTCCTGCTGAAGGCCGACCCCAAGACCGGTCAGCCCATGGACCCCACGTATGCCTATGTGTACGAGAAGGGAACGCCGTTTCCCGGGGGCATTCAGCACCCGGACAATCTGGGTCCGGCCGCCAAGAAGCTGAGCATCGACAAGGGCCACATCCTCGAAGCCAACAAGAATGCGGGCGCAGTGTTCATGGTCAAGTCGGATGACCAGAAGCAGTATTACATTGAAAATGCCACTGCCACCCAGGGATGGACCCCGGAGGGGGTGCTGAAGACGGCGGGCGACGAGAACACGCAGCACGCCGCCGCGGGCAAATCCCTGTTCGTACGCGAAGGCTGCTGGTGGTGCCACACCCTGCTGCCCGAGCAGACGCAGGATTGGCAGGTATTTGGTGCTCCTCCGATGCTGGGTGACTTCAATGGCGAATCCCCCACGGCTTTCGGTTCTGACCGCAAGGCGCCGGACATCCTCCACGTGGCTTCGCGCAACGCTTCCAAGGAATGGATGATGTTGCACTTCTTCAATCCCCGGCTGGTGCAGCCGCATTCCATCATGCCCCGCTTTGATTACCTGTGGGGTCCCGTGGATGCGAGCGGCAAGAAGATCGACTTTGCCAAGTGGCGTGCGGAATACAACGAATATCGCGAAGGCAAGCGCATTACACCTCCTGAGGTGCCGATGTACGCCAGCAACAGCGAAATCCGCAACCTGATCGACTTTGTGATGAACTTGAAGTAATCGGGTCGGTTGATGAGACAAGACCGGTCGGGCTGCGCAAACAGGCACTTCGGCCGGTCAACCAAACGAGGGGAGAACTAGAAAATGACATGGAAAATGGATGCACCCATGGTGACGTTGAGCGATGACGCCACCACGCTTAAAAACGAAGCCTTGTGGGAGAAGGAAGACCTGGGTGGTCTCACCGAAGACAATAATCCAATCCCGAAACCGGTGATCTGGCTGGTGTTGCTGACCGTCATCACGGCGTTTCTGGTGACGGCGCCGCTTTGGGGACAGCGTCCCACCGCAGCGCTGTACCAGTCTTATGTAAACTCCATGGACAAGCCGGAAGTTCTGGCTGCCAAGGATGACGATGAAGCGATGCAGAAGATCGTGGCCATGAACAAGGGCACCAGCAATGATGCGTTGCTGGAGCGCCACCCGCTGACCATGGACGACCTTCGCATGATCAAGGATCAGGTCAAGGCCCTGGAAGCCAAGGGCGTGGACATGCGCGATTACACGGTGGTTGGCAATCATGTGGTCATTGCCAACTTTGAGGGCAACTACCGCCCCGACGGCACGCGCATTCGCCAGCAACCCTGGTGGGACAAGGGTTACACCATCGACCTGTTTTATCTGTCCTATTTCTTCCTGGCGGTTTTCCTGATCGTCAAGCGCCTGCCGCCGACCACGTGGCAACCGCGCCATGGTCACGGAAGCCACTGAAACCTTACGGACATTAGGAGTACGACATGATTGAACTGGATTACGGCCCTCTGGCCATGCTGCTTCCCATCAGCATCGTTTTTGTAGCACCTTTCATTTACAGCTTTTTTGTCGATAACTTCGACAAGAAGTAACAATCTCCTCGTTTAAGCAGCAATGACATGCCACACCTGACGGTGTGGCATGTGTCTTTTGAGCTTGAAGCGGTTCAGTGGAAGCAGCCATCATCATCATCGATTCTTTTCTCAACCGCATCGGCCAGAACGCGTTCTCTGCAGCACTGGCCAGTGCAGAGACTTCCGCCAAGGTGGATTTGAGCATTGAGGGTATGCGCAGCCAGCGCTTTGGCGTCGGTGTGTTTATTTTTCTCATGATCGGTATACTGGTCTTCAGCGGAATCATCTACGCTGTCGCCCGCGGCAAGCATGCTCCCAAGCACATGAAAACCGGCGAGAAGATGATGTTTGGGGCCATCATCATGGGGGTTGTGGTGGCCGTCATATTTGGTGCCACGCAGATGTTGTCGGGCGTTTTGTTCTAGGCATGGATTGAACCATAGGGTCTTTTGTCACTCCAACGCATTGGTAGAAAGGGGAGCTACGCTATGAATTATCTGGATTCTCTGGGGGATGGATGGACCATCTATCTCTGGCTGGTAGTGGGTGCACTGATCATCGCCGCCAGTATCTACGGCATTCGGTGGGCCTCGCGCAATGAGCAGTTTGACGAGGACATCAAGTATCTGGTGTTTACCGAGACTGACAAGGACAAAATGTCCCCGGAAGAATTCGCCAAAAGCCGGCAAGTGCTGACGGCCCAGGAAGCCAGCCGTGAACGCGTGCTGAGCCAGCAGAACGGGGAGCGCAACCGGGCAGCATGAAACGCGGTGAGAAGGTTGTTCTGGCGCTGATGGCGGTCATGGTGGTGGGGGTCATGCTGCGCAACGTGTGGGTGAATAACCACGAAACCGACAAGGATCGGGGCATCCCCTTTTACACCACTGCCTCGCCTGATCTTACCAGGCAGGCCTCGGAACTTTATCGGCAGCAACAATGCCGTCAATGCCATTCGCTCTGGTCGGTGCGCAACATGATGGAATCTGTGCCGGCACCAGCCCTGGACGGCATCGGTTCATTGCGCGACGAGGCATGGTTCTATCAGTATTTTTCTGCGCCCAATCCCCAGGCCATCCTGCCCAGCCGCCTCAAGCCGGAATACCGCATGCCCTCCTATGCATCCCTGACGGACGATGAGCGACGTACCCTGGCCCGCTACATGGCAAGCCTCAAGGTGCAGGACTGGTATCTGGTGGAAACCCGCAAGGCCGAATACGAAAAGCTGACCGGAAAAGATTACCGTCCATGAAAGCCGTACCCAAACCGGACAACGGTCGCATCACGCGTGGCCTGGTGGCCATCCTGCTGGCCATGGTGCTCAACCACCTGGGGGATCGGCTGCTGGGCGTCAAAATCGAGATTTTCACGGGGATAGCCTATTTCAGCCCGCTGTGGATCGTGGATGTATTCATGGTTCCCCTGGTTTGCGGCATCCTGGTTTCCATCATTTACGGGATGGGAGGCAAATGGCTGTGCTATTTCCCGCCCATGATCGTGCGGGCCGTCAGTTACTATGAAGTGGCCAACATCACCGGTGTTCCCCAGGGGGCGGCTTTGATTCCGCTGGGCTGGTGGGGCTTCTTCGTCATCCTGGTCGTCGAGTCTGCGGTGATTGGTGGCGTGTTGGGTGAGGTCATGGTGAAGCGAACCTACGGACGCCGTGCCCGGCATCTGGTTTACAAGGACCGCGCGCCCGCCGACCAGAAGAAGCCGGGGGCCTGACGCCAGTGTTTTCAAGAAGCGCCAGACCGCTCACGCCGCTGGAGCGGCAACGACGCAAACGTTACCTCTCTGCAACCTTCATCACCTGCATCGTTCTGGTGATGATCGGGAGCACGCTGCATGTGATCAAGCTGGGGGCAGGGCGCATGGAAGACATGCGCAGCCTTGCCACATATGACCTCAAGGAAGAGAAAACCCGGGTACGCGCTGCCGGCGAGGACATCTCCTTGCAGGAGAGTCACGAAGCCGGGCACGCCAGCAACCGGGGGTACACGGTGGTGGAAGCGGAACGACTGCTTTCAAGGGAACAGTGGCAGGATCTCGATACCATGATCACGATTCCTGCCGGTCCTTTTAGCATGGGGACCAACCTCGATCGAGCCGACCTTCAGGACAAACCGGAACACACCGTCACCCTGCCCACCTACTCCATCGACAAGTATCTGGTGAGCAACGCACAATATGCCCGCTTCGTTGCTGCAACCAAGCGTCGGCCGCCGCTCAGCTGGAAAAATGGGAGAATTCCCCAGGGCGAGCAGCTGTACCCTGTCACCATGGTGACCTGGTACGATGCCAAGGCCTATGCGGAATGGGCGCACAAGCGCCTGCCCACGGAGGCGGAATTTGAAAAGGCGGGTCGCGGTACGGATGCCCGAAGATGGCCGTGGGGCAACAAGATGGAGCCCGATCGGGTCAACACCTATTACAACGTGGGTTCGGCCAGCAACGTCAATGCGCTCCCCAAGGGGGCAAGCCCCTACGGCGTGATGGATCTGTCGGGTAATGTGGATGAATGGATGGCCGACGACTTTCTGCCCTATGAGGGCTCAAAGGCGCCCTACGGACTGTTTCAGGGCAAGGTCTCGGTGGTTTCCACGGCTGAGGACAGGGCGCTCAAACTCTCCGAGCAGAAAACCGTTGACCGGCACTACAAGGTGCTGCGCGGTGGTTCATGGAAAGGCGATCCATTTTCCACGTCGCTTTTCCATAGAAATTATGCATTTGCCAACTATGCTTCCGACTTCTACGGCTTTCGCTGCGCCAGCGATGTGAAGGAAAAGGCCACAAAACCATGAAACTGTCATCGCTTTCCATGGCGGTACTTCCCGCGTTGCTCTTGATGGCGGGTCCCAGCGAGGCCCTGGACAGTTACCGCTACCTGCATGTCACCATCGATACGCCATGGGGCATTTTCCTGTTTCTGCTGATCGGCATCTTTGCGCCCTTCATCCTGATGGCCGTGCTGGTATGGCGCCATTCCGGAGACAAGGCGCCCGATTCCCCAGAGACCAAACCGCCAGAGCAGCCCGAACCATGAACCCCATATTCCGTCGCTGGCTACAGCAACTGATGTTGCTGTTGCTGTTGTCATTTTCCCTGACGCCGCTGGTACAGGGGGCCGAGGCACCACGAGACGTCAATGGGGTGCAGGTACTGGAAGCTTTTGATCGCCAGCAGGCCGACCGGGTGGACTCGGCTGCCGCGATCGGTGACAAAAAAAAGCACCTCATCATGTTCCTGCTGGGCATTCCCCTGTTGATCCTGTTGCTGACGACCGGCGCGGTGGGAATAGCCATGGGAATCTTTGGCAAGCCGCTCTTCCTGCTGCACATGATACTGGCAGGCCTCACCATGACGCTGGCCCTGGTGCACGTGATCGTGGGGCTCGTCTGGTTCTACCCCTTCTGATTTCGCACGCATGGGTTGGCTCACCCTGCTCTATGGGGGCTCAGGCCTCATCAGCCTGGCCTACGAGGTGCTGTGGGCCCGCATGCTCTCGCTGCAATTTGGCGTAAGCGTATTCGGGGTGGTGGTCACTGTGGCCGCTTTCATGACCGGGCTGGGTCTGGGCAGTCTGGCCCTGGCGAGGCGCGCAGCGCGCGTCAGGCATCCCCTGCGGCTCCTGGCGTTGCTGGAGGGCGGGGTAGCCCTGTTTGCCCTGCTGCTGCCTTGGGGCATTCAGTGGACCGGGCCGGTCATCGATGCGGCTGCGGCCCGCCTTTCCCCCGAGCTCTGGCATGCCCTGATGGCTGTTGCCAGCTTTCTGTTGTTGACGCTTCCCGCGACTGCCATGGGGGCGGGCTTCCCCCTGATCCTGCAGGCGCTGGGGCATTCCCGCCAGGCCCTGGGACGCCTGTACGGTTTCAATACCCTGGGCGCCGTATTGGGGGCCTTGCTGCCGCTGGTGCTTTTGCCCGCGTTGGGATGGAGCATGGCGCTGCGCATCGTGGCCCTGTTTGGGCTGGGAGTGGCGTTGGGATTTTTCTTGATCGGGGACAGACCTCATTTTGGGGACAGACCCCGAGAGGGGGTCTGTCCCCAAAATGAGGTCTGTCCCCAAAACCGTCCCGCCTTGGGGCTGTTGCTGGCCTATGGCGCGCTCGGGGGGGCGAGCCTGGTGTTGGAAGTGGCCTGGACCCGGCTGTTTGGTTTGGTCCTGCTGCGTACCGAGTACGTGCTGGCCCTGATCCTGGCTGTTTTCCTGAGCGGCATAGGATTGGGTAGCCTGATCGCATCAAGGTATCAGGGCTCCCGCGGGTTGGCATGGTTGCCCTGGTGTGGCGCCGGGTTTGCCCTGCTGGGCCTGCGGGCGCTTCCCTGGGTTTCGGCCTGGGTGGAACAGGCACGCTGGAGTTCCCTGGGTACGGCGCTCACCCTGGAGGGTGGCGTGTTGTTGGTGCTCACTCTTCCCGTCACGCTGGTGCTTGGAGCCTGGTTGCCCGTCCTGGCGCGCCAATCGCAGAGCAGCGGCCTGGAGCTTTACGGCGCCAATGCGCTCGGCGCCGCATTGGGGGCAATCCTGGCTGGAGGTCTGCTGATCCCGGGAGTGGGCACGGCGGCCACCCTGGTTCTGGCGGCGCTTGCCATGTTGCTGTTGGGGCTGACCTGGAATCGCCCATTGAGGCTCTGGATGGTCCCGGCCTTCCTGGCTTTTGGCGCCGCGGGGTACAGCCTTGCAGCGCTCCCGCCAGCTTCCGCGTTGTTGCCCCAGGCCCTCGCCGGCAGCCAGGATCTGTACCGCTACGAGGACGCCATTGCCATCACGCAGGTGGTGGAGCAGGCAGACGGCCAGCGCGTGCTGCTCACCGACCTGCAGCGCCGCGATGCTTCCAGCGAACCCACAGCAGTTTTCGTGCAGGGTAACCAGTCGCGGCTGCCCTTGCTGTTGCACCCCGCGCCGCACTCAGTGCTGTTTCTGGGGTTGGGAACGGGAATCTCGGATGCCGGTAGCGCGCCCTATCCCGAACTGCAGCGCAGTGCCGTGGAGTTGTCCCGCGGTGCCATCCTGGCGGCGCAGCGCTGGTTTGCGCCGCTCAATCAGGAGGTGCTGGACCGTACGACCATCCACCAGGACGATGCGCGCCATTTTCTGAGTGCCAGCTCCGGGCATTACGACGTGATCGTCGGCGACCTGTTTCACCCAGACCTCGCCGGGGTAAGTTCCCTCCTGTCGGTGCAGCAGTTCGAACGCGCACGCGCGCGCCTGTCACAGCAGGGGGTGTTCGTGCAATGGCTGGCGCTCAACCAGTTCGATCCGGAATCCTTGCGGGTGGTGCTGCGCAGTTTTCGAGCCGTGTTTCCGGAAGCCCAGTTGTTTCTGGACGGAATGCACCTTGCCCTGGTAGGGCCGCGCGGCGCCTGGATGGGGGCCCCAGCCGTGCTGGACAACCTGCGGCGTCTGACTCCCGGGCAACGGCGCGACGCCACGGCCGGGGAAGGGGAGATGACCTGGCTGGGGCGCTACTGGGGGCCAATCGTGGAGAGCCCGGGACCGAAGCAGGATGAATGGGCCCCGGTGATCGAGTTTCGCCTGCCGCGGGTGCGCTACGGGTCGAGCGTGGACGTTTCGGTCCTGTTGCAGCAATTGCTGGACATCCGTCCGCGGGTGGAGCAGGCGCAAACCCTGTTGCAGGTCCCGCCGGCGCTGCAACCCGAGTTTCAACGCGCCTACATCGGCACCGAGCTGATGGCGCGCAGCTGGGTGGCCGCGATGCGTGGTCAGGCCAACCAGGCGGATCGCCTGATTGGCATGGCCTATGCGGCCAATCCGCACGACCGCTGGACGGCCTATGCCCTCTCGGACCTGATGCTGTCACGGCTGGATGGGGCCGTGGCGCGTGGTCTGGATCGCCAGCAGGCCTTGCAGAAATTGTTGCAGATGAATCCCTGGCAGACCGATGCATTGCGTGCCTTATGGCGTGAACAGGTCAGCCGGGGGGATCCCCAGGCTGAAGCCACGCGGTTGCGCCTGCTGCAGCTCAGTCCACTTGACCGCGAAGCCCGGTCAGCGAAGAATGAACGATGAGACGACCATGAGTTCAGTACTGACCTCCCCCACTTACTATCATCAACGCCGACGCGTCGTCCAGGCGCTCTCGGTGCTTTTGGCGGTGCTGGTGCCGGCCACCGGCCTGTTCCGCATCGACCCCAGTGCCGGCGCACTGGTGGTGCTGGATCGCCAGATCTGGTTTTCCGATTTTTTCCTCATTGCCGGGCTATGGATCATGTTGTTGAGCGCGCTCGTCATGCTCTATTCCATCGCAGGCACGGTTTTCTGTGGATGGGTCTGTCCCCAGAACATCCTGGCAGAATGGGCCAATCACATGACCCACAGGCTGTTGGGAAAGCGCGCCGAAGTAAGCCTGGAAGGCGATGCGCCAATCGTTGCGACAGCCAAGAACAAGGCGTTGAATTGGGTCCTGCTGGGGCTGGCGTTTCTTGGCGCCTCCATGCTGTTCGGGCTCGTCCCCCTGTTTTATTTCTATCCACCGACCACCGTCTGGTCCTTCATCACCTGGCGTGCCGACCCCCATCTGGCCGGGTCATTGCACTGGATTTACGCCGTCTTCGTCTTGATCATCTTCATCGACGTGGCTGTGATCCGGCATTTCTGGTGCCGCTTTGCCTGCGTTTATCGCGTCTGGCAACACAGCTTTCGCACGCGCGAAACGCTGCACGTGAGTTATGACGCCAGTCGTTCCGGCGACTGCGAGAAATGCAACTATTGCGTGACCTCCTGCTTCATCGACATCGATCCACGCAAGACGGCCATCTATGACAGTTGCATCAACTGTGGCGAATGCATTGATGCATGCAATCGGTTGCATGCCAAGAAAAGGGTACCCGGGCTGTTGCGCTTTGAAGTGGGCGAACGCAAGGAACAAAAGGAAGCGCGGGTTCATTTTCGCAACAACATGGTGTCGCTCAATTCGCGCGGAAGCTGGATGACGGTGATTGCAGCGCTGGGGGCCAGCATGTTCCTGTGGGGGATGTGGACCTGGGAGCCCTATCACCTGGCGGCTTATCGCGCCGAGGTCCAGGCCACCCACGATAATCTGGATTATCGGGTGGCGCTGACCAACAAGCGCTACCAGCCCGGAACGATCCACTTGTCCGTCGAGGGGCTGGCCCCTGGCGATTACCATCTTTCCGAATCCACAGTGGATGTTGCCGCCGCCGGACGCGCCTCGGCGACCCTCTCGCTCTCGGGCCAGATGCCGCACGGGGTGCACGCTTTTGTGGTGGTGGCCACCTCGCCCGGGGGTTGGCAAAGCCGTTTTCCGATCCAGCATTTTTCTGAGCAGCACCAGGGGAGATAGATCATGTCAGAACAGCAAGAGCCCGCCAAGGCGCTGGGTACGGTGCATTCCGAATGGGGAGCACAGGACGCGGACCATTTTGGTTACGGTTCGGACGAGGAGCGCAAGGCCAAGCGCGGTCTGGAAGACTGGGAACTGGTGGAGAAGATTCCGGAATCGCAAAAGCCGGTACCCTACTGGTTTTTTGCCGTGATCGTGGTCGTCCTGCTGGTGGGCGTGGGGCTTGCCTTTCCCTTCTGGGGGGTGCGCCCGGGTCAGGAGCGCAGCTGGCTGGACTGGGGGTTTGCGGTGGCCCTGGTTTATATTGCCGGTGCGGGATCCTTCGTGTACTTCATGGTGCGCATGTATGGTTCGGCGGCAGCGGGTCGACTGGATTCCGATCCCGAGGCACATCAGTCCCGCTCCCCGGTGGAGCCCCCGCCGGAGCGTTCCTGAGCATGAACGGGGTGCGGCGCAGGTTTGCCCTCGTCCTGCTTGGGATGCTGGCCCTGTTGGGGGGATGTAGTGGTGATCGCGCGCCCGATAGCGTGCCACAGCAGTGGCAGGGGCTGGAGGTCCGCGTGGAAAGCCGGCCAAGTCCGCCAGCACCCGGCATGAACGAATTTCTGGTGATCATGACCGATCGCCGCGGACAGCCTGGATGGGATTACCTGGTGGAAGTACGCTCGGCCGACGGGGATCCATGGAAACAGGCCATCCAGGACGGGCGGGAAGGCGTGTTTCGCAGGGCAGCCATGGTGGCGCCAGGCGAGCGTTCCGTGCTGCAAGTGCGGCTTCGGCGCAACGACCAGGAAACGGTATTGCGTTTTCCTCTTAACCTTGGCGGTCGTTGAGGGGTTTTGAAGCGGTGGTCAGCGTCAGGACGACGTTGGAGAAATACACCATGAAGCCCACCGCCATGCAGGTGCCTGCCACGGCCACGATGGGCCCGTACCAGTGGTGCGCTGCGGTCATGGCCACCCGGTCATGCAGCATCAGGTACCCTTCCCACGAGCCAAACACCATCTGGGTCGTGTAAAAGCCATAGACCCCGACGGCCATCCACCAAAACGAGTGCTGTACCAGGCGCTGCGAATAGACGGCCTTGCCGCTGAGGATGGGCAGCAGGTAATAAGTCACCCCCATGGCCAGCATGACCACGCCTCCCACCAGATTCATGTGGGCATGTGCCAACGGGTCGATCATGTGACCGGGTCCACCGTATGGGCTGCCAATGGAATCCAGCCAGGCACGAATGGGGGGAAAGACCTGCAGCATGCCGTGCATGGCCCCAATGAACAGGGACAGTGCGGAAACCAGCAGAAATTTGACCAGGGAGCGGTTGTCAGAGGTGGGCATGGGGGGTCAGATCAAATGAGGGGCAGCGTTTTCATGAAACACAGGACTCCAGACCACCCAACTGCGTGGACCGTTCCACCTTGGCAGGATTTTTCCGGGATGCGCCACCGGGTCGTTTGCACAAACGGCCCGGCGGTTTCGGGATAGCTTATTGCTTGCTGTTTTTCTCGACGAGGCTCAGCCCCATGCTGCCCAGATTCCAGGAAACCAGAATGCCACCAACGAACAGGATGATCGGGATAATCATGTAGCCCTGATCCATAATGTCTTTAACTTCCATTACAACCCCCCTCGATTTGTAGTGTTTTTCAAAGTCACGCCCACCATCCCCCCCTCAAGTGGGCAAGCCATGGTACCAAAAGCGCAGAGATTGAGCAAACCCCGCTGCTGGGCTACACTGGGGCACCCACGAAAATCACATTACAAAAGGGGAGGAGGGAACATGCTAAGAGTGTTGGCATTGCTGGCGGGGTTGGGGATTGGAATGGTTTCTGGCGGGGTACACGCGGCCAGTGTGCTGCACGATTGCCCCGAATGCCCCGATATGGTCGCGCTGCCAGCGGGCAGTTTCATGATGGGCGAGGGAGAAAAGGACAGCCATAAGGTGACCTTTGCAAAAGCTTTTGCCATGGCGGCCACACCGGTGACGCAGGGCCAGTGGCAGGCGATCATGGGCAAGAACCCCAGCGAGTTCGTCAATTGTGGCAGCAAATGCCCGGTGGAAAACGTCAGCTGGGACGATGTGCAGATTTTCATCCTGCGCCTGAATGCCAGGACGGGAAAGCATTACCGGTTACCCACCGAAGCCGAATGGGAATACGCTTGCAAGGCGGCTGCGCTGGCCACCTATTGCGGGGGCAACGACCTTGACGAAGTGGCCTGGTATGAGGGGAACAGCGGCAACAGCACGCATCCCGTGGCCACCAGGAAGGCCAACGCCTGGGGTCTGTACGACATGAGCGGCAACGTCTGGGAATGGGTGGAGGACTGCTATCACGACAATCTGCACGGGGCTCCGGCCAATGGTGCGGCATGGCTGGAAAATCCTTACCCCCAGTTCACGCAAACCTGCCTGTCGCGCGTGGTGCGCGGCGGATCCTGGCAGAATTCAGCAACCGACCTCATCGTTGTGCGCCGTAGTGCGGACGACCCTTCCGTGCGCGTCCACAGCATCGGCTTTCGACTTGCACGCAGTTTGTGAAGCGTAACCCCCTCCTGGCACTGACCGCAGGGGCGGTGCTGCTGTTGTTGGCGGGGGCGTTCTGGATGTCTCACGGCCTCCGGGGGCCAACTCCGGCCCTCGGCCCCACGGTCAACCTGCTCGATGACGGGCGTCCCCTGCCCGAGTTTCATCTGCCTTCCACCCGGGGAGAGTTTTCCAATGCCACGTTGCAGGGGCATTGGACCTTCGTGCTGTTTGGTTATACGCACTGCCCCGACGTCTGCCCCACAAGCCTTGCACTCCTTGCGGAAGTGACGCGCCAGCTGCAGGGAAAAATGGTGCCCCCCCAGGTGGTGTTTGTCTCGGTGGATGCGCCGCGTGACAGCATCGCACTCCTGAAAAGGTACGTTCCCGCCTTCGATCCGTCCTTCATCGGGGCAACGGGCAGCGATGCGGCGCTCGGGCCGCTGACCCGCGATCTCGGAGTTTATTTCGTACGCAACGTGGACGAAACGCCGGAGGGGAGCAGCGGCAGTTATAGCGTGGACCACACCAGCTCGTTCTTTTTGATCGCCCCCGACGGCAGCTTGCGCGCCGTATTTCAGTTACCCCTGGAAGCGCCCCGGATGGCGCACGACACCGCAGCCATCATGGCGCGCTGAAGGGCCTTACTCCACCCGTGTCCAGCGGCTGTCCTCTAGGTCGATGACTTCGCTGAAGATGTCCCTGTACGAGGCATAGACTGCGGCAATGATGGTGGGAATGCCCATCATGAACAGCAGTATGCCCAGCATCGGCACGGCAAACGCCGTGGTGACGAGCGCCATCAGCAGCGCCCCCATGCCCACGGTATAAGCCAGGAAGGGTAGCGTGTTGATGAGGCAGGCCTTGCCGCTGAGGGATAGGGCCCGTGCCGTGGTCATGTCGCTGAACACCAGAAGCGCCGGGGCAAACCAGCCCAGCATGAGCAGGACCACCTGGATCAGTGCCAGCGTGATGAACATGGGCGTGAGATCGGAGACCAGCACCTGCAGCTGCTCCAGGTTGCCCGTGCCATCCATGGACAGGGTCTGCAGCTCAATCATGCGCTGGCCGCCCCAGATCAGCAAAATCGTGGTCAGGATGAGTTCGCCCAGCACGTTGATGCCGCCCAGCGTGATGAGGCGCGCCGGCTTGTTGCGAAAACCGGCAAAGAGGTGGCCGGCTGTCATGGACTGGCCGTTTTCGATGGCCCTGCAACCCACCATCAGCCCGGCAAACAGGATGGGCAGCATGAGCGAGAACAGGATGGGGCCGATGGCGATGATCATGCTGCATAGCAGGGTGAAGGCAAACCACAGCGTGATGACCTTCATCCAGCCAAACGGGCTTTGAAAGACCAGCTGGAAGCCTTCGGAAATCCAGTAAAACCCACGAATGAAGGGAACGCGGCGGGGTGAGGTCATCATAGGGGCCAGGGGCTTGGGTTTTCGATGTGATGATGCAGGATACGCTCAAACCAGGTGGGATCGTGAGGATGGATGATCTCGCCCGGACGGGGCAGGTGCAGATCAAACAAGCGGGACAGCCAGAAGCGCAGCGCGCCGGCACGCAGCATCACCGGCCAGGCGGCCTGTTCCACGGCGGATACCGTGCGCCGCGCCCGGTAGGCGCCCACGAGGGCTTCAACGCGCAGGGGGTCCAGCATGGCCTCTTGCGTCATGCACCAGTCGTTGACCACGATGGCAAGATCGTACAGCCAGGCATCCGTGCCTGCAAAATAGAAGTCGATGACGCCGCCCACGCGCTCGTCGTCAAACAGCACGTTGTCCCGGAACAAATCGGCGTGGATGGCGCCGCGCGGCAACGCATCGAAACGATGCGCCGTTTGAAAGGCCAGCTCGCGGGTGAGCAGGTCATTTTGGGCGGCATCCAGAAAGGGCCTGACCTTGGCCGCCGTGGCAAGCCACCATGAGGGGCCGCGGGGATTGGGGGCGTTGGCCGGATAGTCTGCCGCAGCCTGGTGCAGGCGCGCCACCTGGTCTCCAAAAATGCGGCAATGGTTTGCGTTGGGGGCCATTTGCGATTGGCCCGACAGGCGGGTGACGAGGCTTGCCGGCTTTCCACACAACATGCCAAAAAATTGCCCCTGCCGGTTTGGAATCGGGCGCGGGCAGGGTACGCCACGTTGCGCCAGATGATCCATCAGATTCAGGTAGTAGGGCAGTTCTGCGGGTTGCAGCTTTTCAAACAGGGTCAGGACAAAACGGCCCTGGTCGGTCGTCACAAAATAATTGGTATTTTCGATGCCGGCAGCGATGGCCGTTTGCTCGTGCAGGGCGCCGACAGAATACTGGGCGAGCCATCGGGACAGGTCTTCGCGGGATACGGGGGTAAATACAGCCATGGATCGGGGACTTAAAACTCCATGATGACCCAGTGGGGCACCTGCAAGCCGGTATCAAGACCGTCGTAGCGGCGCCAGATGTTGGCGCCCTGATCGTCGATCAGGTAGTAGGGCGGGCCGACTTTCGGAATCACCTTGATCTTGTAGAGGCGTCCGTTGATGCGGTACTCCTCGAAAGTGGTGCTGTCATGCTCGACGATGGTCACTTCCGGCTCGGCCGTGGGCGCGTCGGCACCCACCTGGGGTGGCGGCGGCGCATCGTCAGGCAGGGGTTCAAGATTGTCGGGACGGGCGGCCAGGACCAGAAGCGGCAAGGCGGCCAGCATCAAAACCAGGGGGCGCATGTAGAATCTCATGTCCTGATTCTAACAGTCTGGCCCCTATTCGGTACACTAGAACCATGCAACCAACCCATGATGATCCTCGTGCCTTGCGTGCCTTCCTGCGCCGTGGCGGATTGATTGCCTATGCCACCCAGGCCGTGTTCGGGCTGGGCTGCGATCCCCGGAGCCCGCGCGGCCTGCGGCGCCTCCTGGCATTGAAGCGCCGACCGGCACATAAGGGACTGATCGTGATTGCCGACCGCCAGGAGCGCCTGGCGCGATTCCACCAGCCCCTGACGCCCTCGCAACAGCTGCGCGCCCAGAGTCGCTGGCCCGGCGCCCATACCTGGCTGATGCCGGCCGCGGCGCGCGTTCCGGTGGCGCTGCGGGGGCGGCACCGGCGGGCCGGGCAGGTGCCGCGCATTGCCTTGCGGGTGGATGCGCATCCCGACGCCGTGGCGCTGTGCCGCCGCCTTAAAATGGCCCTGGTCTCCACCAGTGCCAACCGGGCGGGACAACGGCCGCTGAAGAGCGCGCGTGCCTGCCAGCGCCAGTTTGGAGGTCGGGTGAGGGTGTTGCCAGGCAGGGTGAAGGCGCATTGCCGGCCTTCCACCGTTGCAGATCTGCTGAGTGATCAGGTGCTCAGGTCTTGAGTCCGCGCCAGGCAATGTCGGTGCGCAACTGCATGCCCTCGAAACGGATGTCCCTGGCCCGGGCGTAAGCTTTTTGCCGGGCCATGCGCAAGGTGTCGCCCAGGGCCGTCACGCACAGGACGCGTCCTCCTGCCGTGACCAGAGTATCGCCATGGCGCGCGGTGCCTGCATGAAAGACGTGGCACTCGGCGTCATCCGTGCCGAGGCCGGTAATGGCATCACCGCGGCGGGGTGCCGCGGGATAACCTTCGGCCGCCAGAACCACCCCGATGGCGGGGCGTCGGTCCCACTCGGCTTCCACCTGATCCAGGGTTCCTGCCACGCCGTGTTCCAGCAGGGAGAGGAGGTCGCTTTTCAGCCGCATCATGATGGGCTGGGTCTCGGGGTCTCCCATGCGGCAGTTGAACTCCAGTGTCTTGACCGTACCCGCGGCGTCGATCATCAGTCCCGCGTAGAGAAATCCGGTATAGGGCATGCCCTCCTGCTTCATGCCCTGGACCGTGGGCAGAATGATTTCGCGCATCACGCGACCATGGATGGCCGGGGTGACGAGGGGGGCTGGCGAATAGGCCCCCATGCCGCCCGTATTGGGTCCGGCATCCCCATCCAGAAGCCGCTTGTGATCCTGGCTGGTGGCAAGTGCCAGGACATGCTCTCCATCCACCAGTACGATGAAGCTGGCTTCCTCGCCTTGCAGGCATTCCTCGATGACCACGCGGTGCCCGGCCCCGCCCAGGGCGCCGCCCATGATGTCGTCCACGGCGCGATGGGCTTCCTCCAGGGTCTGCGCCACCACGACCCCCTTGCCGGCCGCCAGGCCATCGGCCTTGATGACGATGGGTGCACCCACCCGATCCAGATGGGCATGGGCCGAAGGGGTGTCGTCAAAGGTCTGGTAGGCCGCGGTGGGAATGCCGTGACGCACCATGAAGCGCTTGGCAAAATCCTTCGACCCTTCGAGTTGGGCGGCAGCCCGGGTTGGGCCGAAAACAGGCAGTCCTGCGGCGCGAAAGGCATCCACGACGCCTTCGGAGAGCGGGGCCTCGGGACCCACCACGGTCAAACCGATGGCCTCGCGCTGGGCGAAATCAAGCCAGGCGTCCACCCCCTGCACGGGCGCGTTGTAGACCCCTTCCTCCTGCGCAGTTCCTGCATTGCCAGGAGCGACATAGACGCGGGACACCCTGGGGGATTGGGCAAGACGCCAAGCCAGGGCGTGTTCGCGTCCACCAGAACCGATGACCAGAACTTTCATGGAAGACTCAGTGGCGGAAATGGCGGATGCCGGTGAAGACCATGGCAAGGCCGTGCTCGTCGGCTGCTGCGATGACCTCGTTGTCCTTCAGGCTGCCGCCTGGTTGAATGATGGCGCTGACGCCCGCTTCGGCGATGACGTCCAGGCCGTCGCGGAACGGAAAGAAGGCGTCTGAAGCGGCCACGCTGCCTTTCAGGGACAGACCTCCATCTTCAGCCTTGCGGCATGCGATGCGGGTGCTGTCCACCCGGCTCATCTGTCCTGCGCCGATGCCCAGGGTCCGTCCCTGGCCACAGAAGACGATGGCATTGGATTTGACGTAATGCGCCACATGAAAGGCGAGGCGCAGGTCGTTCAACTGTTGCGTCGTGGGTTGCACATGGGTGACCACGCGCAACGCCGCTTCGTCGAGGGTCAGCGTGTCGGGCGTTTGCACCAGCAAACCGCCGCCCACCCGCTTCATGTCCCAGCCGTTGTGGCCCTGGCCCAGCGGCACCTGGAGGACGCGGACGTTGCCCTTGGCCGCCAGCGCCTTGAGTGCTGCGGGCGTGAACGATGGGGCGATCAATACTTCCACAAACTGTCCCAGCAGCGCGGCAACCACGGCATCGTCCACGGTACGGTTGAAGGCGATGATGCCGCCAAAGGCCGAAGTGGGATCGGTGGCGAAGGCGCCCTGGTAGGCCTGCAGCGGGTCGGTGCCGAGGGCCACGCCGCAGGGGTTGGCATGCTTGACGATGACGCAGGCGCAAGCGTTCAGGCCGCGCACGCAATCCCAGGCCGCATCGCTGTCGGCGATGTTGTTGTACGACAGTTCCTTGCCCTGCAGTTGCCGGTACTGCGACAACACGCCCTCACCCATGCGCAGTTCGCGGTAAAACGCCCCGGACTGGTGGGGGTTCTCGCCGTAGCGCAGCCCCTGATGCTTGGTGAAGGCAAGATGCAGGCGTTCGGGATAGCCGTCAAACCCGGCGCCTGCCTCGATGCCCGACAGGTAGTTGGCGATGGCCCCGTCGTATTCGGCGGTATGCGAGAAGGCCTTGACGGCAAGGCGAAAGCGCGTGGCGTCGGACAGGGTTCCCTTGTTCTTTTTCAACTCCGCGAGCATCGGCTTGTAGTCGGCCGGATCGGTCAGGACGGCCACATGCCGATGGTTTTTGGCCGCCGAGCGCACCATGGCCGGGCCGCCGATGTCGATGTTTTCGATGGCGTCTTCCAGGGTGCATTCCGGGTTGGCGATGGTTTCCCGAAACGGATAGAGATTGACCACCACGAGATCGATGGGCGAGATGCCGTGCATGGCCATGGCGTCGGTGTGGCTGCGCAGGTCGCGCCGCCCCAGGATGCCGCCATGAATCTTGGGATGCAGGGTCTTGACCCGACCGTCGAGCATTTCCGGAAAGCCGGTGAAGTTGGCCACCTCGATGACGGGAATGCCGGCATCGCGCAGCAACAAGGCGGTGCCGCCGGTGGAGAGAATCTCGATTTTCAGGGCGTGCAGCGCACGCGCCAGTTCAACCGCCCCCTGTTTGTTTGAAACGCTGATGAGTGCTCGCTGTAGGGTCATTTCACGCCGTAGTGCTGCATTTTTTTACGCAAGGTGTTGCGGTTGATCCCCAGGATTTCGGAAGCGCGGGTCTGGTTGCCTTCGGTGTGGTTCAGGACCACTTCAAGCAGCGGCTTTTCCACGCTGCTGATGACCATGTCATGCACCCCGCTGCATTTTTCGCCATCCAGATGACCGAAGTAATCGGTGACGAGGCGCCGCACGCAGGCAGACAGTTCGGATTCGGATTTGCTCATGCGGCCAGCGCCTCGCTAGATGTTTCGATGTCGTATTGCAGGCGTTGGCCCTGGCTGTGCAGCAGGTTGAAGAAATCCTGCACGGCTGCGCGTTGTTCAGCCACCGATTGCAACTGGTTCATGGCGTGGCGGAAGGCCGCAGACCCCTTGAGGCCGCGGGTGTACCAGCTGATGTGCTTGCGTGCCACCCGTACCCCCGTTTCCAGGCCATAGAACGTGTAGAGGTCTTCCAGATGGTGATTGAGTACCGTGTGGATTTCGCCAACTTCAGGAGCGGGCAGCAGGGTGCCGTGGGTGAGGTAATGTTCGATTTCCCGAAAAATCCAGGGACGTCCCTGGGCCGCGCGCCCGATCATGAGGCCGTCGGCACCGGTGACCTCCAGCACGTGGCGCGCCTTTTGCGGCGAAGTGATGTCGCCGTTGGCCACCACGGGAATGCGCACCGCGGCCTTGACTGCGGCAATCGTCTCGTATTCGGCATCGCCCGTATAGCCGCAGGCGCGGGTTCTGCCATGAATGGCCAGAGACTGGATGCCGGCGTTTTCGGCGATATGCGCCACGTTCAGGGCATTGCGGTGCGAGCGGTCCCAGCCGGTACGGATCTTGAGCGTGACGGGTACGGGAACTGCTGCCACCACGGCTTCCACGATGCGCTGCACCAGCGCTTCGTTCTGCAGCAGGGCGGATCCCGCCATGACGTTGCACACCTTCTTGGCGGGGCAACCCATGTTGATGTCGATGATCTGCGCCCCCTGGTCCACGTTGTAGCGGGCGGCCTCGGCCATCATGGCGGGATCGGCACCGGCGATCTGCACGGATTTGGGTTCCACTTCACCGTCGTGGTTGGCGCGCCGGCGCGTTTTTTCAGAACCCCACAACAGGGAATTTGAAGAGACCATCTCGGAGACGGCCATGCCGGCCCCCATGACCTTGCACAGCTGGCGGAAGGGCCGGTCGGTAACGCCCGCCATGGGGGCCACCATCAGGTTGTTTTTGAGGCGGTACGGACCAATCTGCATGGTGCAAACCGAAGGCAGGAACGATAAGGGGGGGATTATACCGCTGAATGGGGGGGCGCCGAAACCCTAGTGCGCGGCATCCCAGTGCGGGCCAACGCCCACTTCCACCAGCAGCGGCACCGCCAGTTGGGCCACCCCTTCCATCAAGACCGGCAGGGTTTGCAGCACGGCGGCGCGTTCGTCCTCCGGTACCTCCAGCACCAGTTCGTCGTGCACCTGCAGAATCAGCAGCGATGCCATTTGCATCCGGTCCAGCCAGTCCTGCACCGCAATCATGGCCCGTTTGACGAGGTCGGCGGCGGTGCCCTGCAGCGGCGCATTGATGGCCGCCCGTTCCGCACCCTGTCGGCGACCGGCGGCACCATGACGCAGTTCGGGCAGCCACAGGCGGCGGCCCAACAGGGTTTCCACATAACCCTGCCGGTGTGCCGTTTCGCGGGTGCGCTCCATGTAGGCGGCCACCCCGGGGTAGCGATGGAAATAGCGCTCCATGTAGGCCTGCGCGGCGGCGCGCTCGATGCCCAGTTGGGAAGCCAGGCCAAAGGCCGACATGCCGTAGATCAGGCCAAAGTTGATGGTCTTGGCCGCACGCCGCTGGTCGGCGCTGACGTCCTGGGGACGGACCCCGAAAATTTCCGCCGCGGTGGCCCGATGGACGTCCTGTCCTGCACCAAACGCTGCCAGCAGGCCCGCATCCTGGGAGAGATGGGCCATGATGCGCAGCTCGATCTGGGAGTAGTCGGCCGAGATCAGCACGCGACCGGGCGGGGCGATGAAGGCGGCACGGATGCGCCGGCCCTCGGGCGTGCGCACGGGAATGTTCTGCAGGTTGGGGTCGCTGCTGGAAAGGCGTCCGGTGACGGCCACGGCCTGGGCGTAATGGGTGTGGACCCGGCCGGTGCGCGCATTGACCCGGCGCGGCAGGGCGTCGGTGTAGGTGGACTTGAGCTTGGCGAGGCTGCGGTACTCCAGGATCAGCTTGGGAATGGGGTAATCCAGCGCCAGCTGCTGCAGCACGTCCTCGTCGGTGGAAGGCACGCCGCCGGGTGTTTTCTTGCGCACCGGCAGGCCCTGTTCGTCAAACAGCACGGCCTGGATCTGCTTGGGCGAATTGAGGTTGAAGGGATGGCCGGCCGCCGCGTGGGCGCGCGCCTCCAGCGCCAGCAACTGGGTGCCCAGTTCGCCACTCTGGCGTTCCAGCTCGCGCGCGTCCAACAAAACGCCATTGCGTTCCATGCGCCACAACACCTGCTGCAGCGGCAGTTCGAGATCGCGGTAGAGGGAGGTCAGGGCGTTGCTTGCGGCAATTTGCGGATAGAGCGCCTGGTGCACCTGGAGCGTGATGTCGGCATCCTCGGCGGCATACTCGGTGGCCCGGTCCAGCGCCACCTGTTCAAACCCGATGGCATGAACGCCCTTGCCGGTAACGGTTTCATAGGACAGCGTGTCGCGCAGCAAATGGCGACGCGCCAGGCTTTCCAGGTTATGCGGTTGATGCGCCTCCAGCACATAGGACTGCAGCAGCGTGTCATGCACGATGCCGCGCAGCGCGATACCTTCGTTGGCCAGCACATGCTGGTCGTATTTGAGGTGCTGGCCCACCTTGGGCGCTGCGGGATTTTCCAGCCAGGCCTTGAGGCGGGCCAGGGTTTGCGCAAAGTCGAGCTGTGCCCCGCTGTCGGGGCCGCGATGCCCCAGGGGAATATAGGCCGCCTCGCCCGCCGTGACGCAAAGCGACAGACCCACCAGGCGCGCTTCGAGCGGATCGAGCGAGGTGGTTTCCGTGTCGAGCGCCGTCAGTTCGGCGGATTCGATTCGGGCAAGCCACGCGTCCAGCTGTGCCGTGGTCAGTACGGTCTCGTAGCAGGTATCGGGTGGCGGGGCAACGGGGCCGAGGTCTGTCCCCAAGGGGGGGGGCAGGGGGGCGGATGCGGTTGCCGGCGCATCGGCCTTCGGTGCCATCCAGCTGCGCAGGTCGTAGCGTTCGGCCAGGGTTTTCAGGGTGTCCTGGTCCACGGGGGTAACGAGCAGTTGTTCGGGACCTTGCGGCAGCGGTACGTCGCAACGAATGGTCAGCAGGCGTCGTGCCTGGGGCAACCAGTCGCGCACTGCGCGCAGGTTGTTGCCCACCACGCCAGGAACCTCGTCTGCATGCGCGAGGAGCGCATCGAGCGAGCTGTATTGCTGCAGCCATTTGACGGCGGTCTTGGGGCCGACTTTGGCGACACCGGGCACGTTGTCCACGGCATCGCCGATCAGCGTCAGATAATCGATGAACTGCTCGGGGCGAATGCCGTATTTTTCGGTGGCCGATGCGGCATCCAGGCGCTCGTTGCTGAGGGTATTGACCAGGCTGACCTCGGCATCGAGCAGCTGCACCATGTCCTTGTCGCCGGTGGAAATGACCGTGCGGATGTCGGCCTGATGGGCCTGGCGTGCCAGCGTGCCAATGACGTCGTCTGCTTCGACGCCGTCCACGATGAGCAGTGGCCAGCCCAGGGCGCGCACGGCCTGTTGCAGGGGCTCCACCTGGACCACCAGATCAGGGGGCATGGGCGAGCGGTGGGCCTTGTAGTCCGGGTACCACGCGTCGCGAAAGGTGGGGCCCTTGGCATCGAATACGCAGGCTGCGTAATCCGGCTTATAATCCGCCATCAACCTGCGCAGCATGTTGAGCACCCCGAAAATGGCGCCGGTGGGTTCTCCCAGGCGGTTGCGCAGGTCGGGCAGGGCGTGGAAGGCGCGATACAGGTAGGACGAACCGTCCACCAGCAGCAGCAATTTTTGCGAACGATCAGTCATGCGCGCAATTATGGCAGAACTTGAGGAAACCACCGAAACATCATGAGTACCACGCTAACGCTCAACGGCAAGACGCTTGCGCTCAAGGCCGACCCGGACACACCGCTGCTGTGGGTGATTCGCGACGAAGTGGGATTGAGTGGCACCAAGTTTTCCTGTGGCGCCGGCCTGTGTGGCGCCTGTACCGTGCATCTGGATGGCGAGCCGGTGCGCTCCTGCATCACGCCGCTGGCGAGTGCTGCGGGAAAAAAAGTCACCACCATCGAGGGGTTGTCCCCGAACGGCGAGCATCCGGTCCAGAAGGCCTGGGTGGCCCTGGAAGTGGCCCAGTGCGGTTACTGTCAATCCGGACAGATCATGAGTGCGGCCGCCTTGCTGGCGCATAACCCGCATCCCTCCGACGCTGACATCGACGCGGCGATGAGCGGCAATCTGTGCCGCTGCGGCACCTACAACCGCATCCGCGCGGCCATTCACCGCGCTGCTCAAAAAGCCTGAGTCAGGGTCTTCATGAACACCTCCGAAATCAAAACCTATCTGCTCGACCTGCAAAACCGCATCGTCACCGCACTCGAAACCCTGGACGGCAAGACCTTCCGCCGCGACACCTGGGAGCGCCCTGGCGGTGGAGGGGGCATTAGCGCCCTGGTGGAAGAGGGAAATCTCTTCGAACGCGGCGGGGTCAACTTTTCCCACGTGATGGGCAGCGGCCTGCCTCCTTCGGCCACGGCGCATCGCCCCGAGCTTGCGGGGCGCAACTACGAGGCGCTGGGCGTGTCGCTGGTGCTTCATCCGCGCAATCCCTATGCGCCCACGGTGCACATGAACGTGCGATTCTTTGCGGCCTTTGACGAAGGCAGGGAACCCATCTGGTGGTTTGGCGGCGGCATGGACCTTACGCCCTACTACGGCTTCGTGGAGGATGCGCAACACTTTCATCGCACCTGCAAGCATGCACTCGATCCCTTCGGTGCGGAGTACCATCCGCGTTTCAAGAAATGGTGCGATGAGTACTTCTTCCTCAAACATCGCCAGGAGCCGCGCGGCGTGGGCGGCATCTTCTTTGACGATTTCAACACCTTGCCTCTGGCGCAGGCGCAAGCCCTGTGGCAGAGCGTGGGCGACCATTTCCTGCCGGCCTACATGCCGTTGATGGAGCGTCGGCGCAGCATGCCCTACGGCGAGCGTGAACGGGATTTTCAGGCCTACCGGCGCGGTCGCTATGTGGAGTTCAACCTGGTGTACGACCGGGGGACCCTGTTCGGGCTGCAATCCGGTGGACGCACCGAATCCATCCTGATGTCCCTGCCGCCCATCGTGCGTTGGCGTTACGACTGGCATCCCGAACCCGGCAGTCGGGAAGACGGCCTGCTCAAGGAGTTCATCAACGGCCGCGACTGGGTGTAATGGACATTTTCCTGCAGCAGCTCGTCAACGGCCTCACCCTGGGAAGCATCTATGCCCTGGTGGCCCTGGGGTACACCATGGTGTACGGCATCATGGAACTCATCAATTTTGCCCACGGCGAAGTGGTGATGGTGGGAGCGCTGGTGGCACTCACGGTGATCCAGGGGTTGAGCGGTTTGGGCTGGCCGGTGCCGCTTGCCGTGCTGGCAGGCATACTGGCGGCCATGGTCCTCTGCATGACGCTGGGGTTCGTGATCGAGCGCGTGGCTTATCGCCCCTTGCGCCGCGCGCCCAAACTGGCACCGCTGATTACCGCCATCGGGTTGTCCATCGTGTTGCAACAGCTCGCCGCATTGATCTGGGGGCGCGGCTATCTTTCCTTTCCCCCCGTGCTACCGTCCGCCAGCATCGTCTGGGGCGGGGTCATCATCACGGCCATCCAGGGCGTCATCATCGTGCTGGCGGGGCTCATCATGGCGGGCCTGCTGGTTCTTGTGCAGAAGACGGCGCTGGGCCGCGCCATGCGGGCCACGGCGCAGAACCCGGCCGTGGCACAGCTGATGGGGGTGAATACCGATCGCGTCATCGCGCTCACCTTCGTGCTGGGTTCGGCGCTTGCAGCGGTGGCGGGCGTGATGGTGGTGTCCTATTACAACGTGGGCCACTACACCATGGGGTTCATGCTGGGGCTCAAGGCCTTCACCGCGGCAGTGCTGGGTGGCATCGGCAACCTTCCCGGGGCCATGCTGGGTGGGCTGTTGCTAGGGGTGGTGGAAGCGCTGGGCGCAGGCTACATCGGGGATCTGACGGGGGGCTTTTTCGGCAGCAACTACAAGGATGTGTTTGCCTTCATGGTGCTGATCGGCGTGCTGGTGTTCCACCCCAACGGACTTCTGGGCAGTCGCGCCCAGGAGAAGGTGTGATGGGGCGTTCGCGCTCGCTGGGGCTTGCTGTCGTGGCCATTATGCTGCTGGCGCTGCCCTTCGTCACCGACGCGGCCCTGGGGCACAGTTGGGTGCGCATTCTCGATTTTGCGCTGCTCTACGTGCTGCTGGCCCTGGGACTCAACATTGTGGTCGGCTATGCCGGCTTGCTGGATCTGGGCTATGTGGCGTTTTTTGCGGTGGGCGCGTATTGCTATGGCCTGCTGGCCTCGCCGCACTTCGACCTGCATTGGCCCCTGTGGGTGCTGCTGCCCATGGGCGCCATGCTCGCTGCAAGCTTTGGCGTGTTGCTGGGAACGCCCACGCTGGGGCTGCGCGGCGATTACCTCGCCATCGTCACACTGGGTTTTGGCGAGATCATTCGCATTTTTCTCAACAACCTCAATACTCCGGTCAACATCACCAATGGTCCACAGGGGGTGAGCCTGATTGACCCCCTGCGCATCGGTCCCTGGTCCCTGGGGCAGGTCCACCATCTTGGCGGATTCGACGTTCCCGTGGTGGTGAACGTTTATTTTCTATTTCTGCTGGGCGTGCTCCTTGCCGTCGTGCTGTCGCGTCGCCTTGAACGTTCGCGCATCGGTCGGGCCTGGGCCGCAATTCGCGAGGATGAGATCGCTGCGGCCAGCATGGGGCTGCACACGCGCAACCTCAAACTGCTGGCTTTTGCCATGGGGGCGAGTTTCGGCGGATTGTCCGGTGGACTCTTTGCGGGCTTTCAGGGCTTTGTCAGTCCAGAAAGCTTTACCCTGCAGGAATCCGTGATGATCCTGTGCATGGTGGTGCTGGGCGGGATGGGCAACATCGCGGGCGTGGTGCTGGGTGCCATTCTCCTGTCCGTGTTGCCCGAAGCCTTGCGCGCTGCGGGAAGCCTGCAGCAAGACCTGTTGGGGCATGTTTGGGTGGATCCCTCCAACCTGCGCATGCTGCTTTTCGGCCTGGCGCTGGTGCTGATGATGCTGCTTCGCCCGGAAGGACTGCTGCCGGCGCGGGCGCGACAGCGTGAGCTGCATGGTTAGCCGGCGCCATGGGGGACAGACCTCCGTCATAGGGGACAGACCCCGAACCGGGGTCTGTCCCCTATGACGGAGGTCTGTCCCCCATTGCTGGAGGCTGCAGGCATCGGCAAGCGCTTCGGCGGGCTGCGCGCTTTGAGCGGGGTGTCGCTACGCCTTGCCCCCGGCTCCATCACCGGATTGATAGGCCCCAACGGGGCTGGCAAGACCACCTTTTTCAATGTGCTGACCGGAATCTACAGTCCTGATGAGGGCACGTTGCAATTTGACGGGCAGGCGCTGCCGGCAGGGCGGCCGCACGCCGTCGCGGCACGCGGCATTGCGCGCACGTTTCAGAACATTCGCCTGTTTGCCAACATGAGCGTCGTGGAAAACGTCATGGTGGGGCGGCATGTGCGCACCCACTCCGGCGTGTTGGGTGCCCTGCTGCATACGGCCGCGATGCGTCGCGAGGAAGCGGCCATTGCCGCGCGGGCCCGTGAACTGCTGGACTATGTGGGCATTGGTGCGCAGGCCGGCCGCATTGCCAGCACCCTGTCCTATGGCGATCAGCGACGCCTGGAGATTGCCCGGGCACTGGCCACGGACCCGCGCCTGCTGGCGCTGGACGAGCCTGCGGCTGGCATGAATGCCAGCGAGCGCGCGCGGCTGGGCGACCTCATCCGGCGGATTCGTGCGGATGGCACGGCGGTGCTGTTGATCGAGCACGACGTCAAATGGGTCATGCAGCTGTGCGACCGGGTTTCGGTACTGGATTACGGTGAATGCATAGCTGAAGGTACGCCGCAAGAAGTGCAGCGCAACCCCAAGGTGGTTGAAGCTTACCTCGGCATGGGGGCCACGTGACGGCGTTGCTGCAGGTCCAGGGGCTCGGTGTGCATTATGGCGGCATCGAGGCGGTGGCGAATCTTGACCTTGAAGTACGGCAGGGCGAGCGGGTGACGCTCATTGGCGCCAACGGTGCGGGAAAGAGCAGCACGCTCAAGGCGCTTGCCGGACTGGTGGCGCTTAGCGCCGGTTCAGTTCGATATGATGGCACCGATATGGCCGCGTTGCCCGCCTGGCAGCGGGTGGGGCGGGGCTTGTGCCTGGTGCCTGAAGGACGCGGCGTGTTCAGCCGCCTGACCATCGAGGAAAACCTCTTGATGGGCGCCTACCACCGTGGCAGGGTGCCGCAACTTTCGCGGGAGCTCGATCGCGTCTACGGGCTGTTGACGCGCTTGCACGAGCGTCGCCACCAAGCTGCGGGCACGCTTTCCGGGGGCGAGCAGCAGATGCTGGCGATCGGGCGGGCGCTGATGGCCAAGCCGCGCCTGTTGATGCTGGATGAACCCAGCATGGGGCTGGCCCCCTTGATGGTGGAAAAGGTTTTTGAGGTGATCCGCAACATTGCGGCAGAGGGCGTGACGCTGTTGCTGGTGGAGCAAAATGCCCGCCTTGCACTGGAGGTCTGCGACCGCGCTTATGTCATGGAGTCGGGGCGCATCGTGCTGACTGACAGTGCGGCCCGGTGCCTCGACAACCCATTGGTGCGGGCGGCGTATCTGGGGGAATAAGGGGGCGGGAAAAGGAAAAAAGGGGACAGAAAAAAGGGGACAGACCTCATTTTCATCGAAAATGAGGTCTGTCCCCTTTTTTCTGTCCCCTTTTTTCCTTCGTTACAGCGGCGTCTTGATGCCCTTCTTCCACTGATACAGCGTGACTTCGCCGCCCTTGAGGTCGCCGTTGGCATCAAACTGGATGTTGGCGGTGACGCCAGGGTAATTGAGGCTGCCCATCGCAGTCAGGTATTTGGCGGGATCCGCCGAGTTGGCGGCCTTCATGGCGGCGATCAGCACGCCCACGGCATCGTAGCTGTAAGGCGCATAGTCCTGGATTTCGCCATACTGGGCATTGAAACGCGTTTTGAAATCAGCGCCCTTGGGCATTTTTTCCAGGGGAACGCCCGGCAGGCTGCAGTACACCCCTTCCGCGGCATCACCTGCCAGTTGGGCAAACTCGTGTGAGCAGCCGCCATCGCCGGTAAGAAAGGCCGAAGTGATCTTGAGGGTTTTGATCTGTTTGGCCATGGGGCCGCTCTGGGCATCCATCCCGCCATAAAAGATCAGGTCGGGCGAACGGGATTTGATGCGGGTGAGAATGGACGAAAAATCCGTGCTGTGGTCGTCGGTATGCTCGCGAGCCACCACTTTGCCACCGGCTGCGATGACGGATTTTTCAAACTCGTCGGCAAGGCCCTGGCCGTAGGCTGTGGCATCGTCGATGACAGCCACGGTTTTGGCCTTGAGTGTTCCCGTGACGAATTGTCCCAGCACGCGGCCCTGCTGCTCGTCATTGGCCATGACGCGGAATGCCGTCTTGAAGCCCTGATGCGTGTACTTGGGATTGGTAGCCGAAGGGGAAACCTGAACGATGCCGGCGTCGAAATAGACTTTCGACGCGGGAATGGTGGTGCCTGAATTGAGGTGCCCCACCACACCATTGACTTTGGCGTCTGCCAGCTTTTGGGCAACGATGGTCCCGGTTTTCGGGTCCGCCGCATCGTCTTCACCCACCAGTTCAAAGTGGGCTTTCTTTCCGCCGATGACGATGTTCTGCGCATTGGCGTCTGCAATGGCGAGGCGCGCGCCGTTCTCGTTGTCGTGGCCCAGATGGGATTGGGGTCCGGTGAGCGGGGCAACCGATCCGATCCGGACGGTCAGGACGTCGCTACTGGAGGCAGGAGACGGCGCCTTGCCGCATCCTGCCAGAACCAGCGCTACCGCCAGCAGTGGGGCATGCGCCCCGTTCAGAGCAAGGCGCATGGCAGCTTAGTGGGACAGAACCCACTTCACCAGGCTGTGCAGATCTGCATCGGAAACCTTTGCATTGGCAGGCATGGGCATGGGGCCCCAGACGCCGCCGCCGCCATTTTTGACCTTGGCCACGAGCTTGGCTTCGGCATCTGGCTGGCCTTTGTATTTGGCCGCAACATCCTTGTAGGAGGGGCCAAGCACTTTTTTGTCTTCGGCGTGGCAGGCAAGACAACCGTTTTTCTTGGCCAGCGCCAGGCCATCTTCAGCCATGACGGTGGTACCCACGGTCAGCAAGCCGGCTGCGATCAAAGCAATTTTCAGGGATTTCATGTGCAATTTCTCCAAATGTAGGGAATGACAAGCTGCGGGGGACAGACCCCCATCGTTTCTTTACACCTGTTGTCGCTGTCTCCTGAATCCGAAGATGAGGTCTGTCCCCTATCTTCGCTTTGGGGCTATGCCCTCATGTTTTCTCACTGGGCATGATAGCCGATTTTTTAGACCATCTCCACAAGTACAGCCCGAGCAGGATCATGGGCAGGCTGAGCCACTGTCCCATGCTCATGCCAAAGGTGAGCAGGCCGAGAAAGTCATCGGGTTCGCGGGTAAATTCCACCAGAAAGCGGAAGGTGCCGTAGCCCATCAGGAAGAGGGCGGAAATCTGCCCGGTGGGGCGTTGCCGGCGACTGAAGCCGAGCAGCAATGCCCCCAGAACGAGCCCTTCCAGCACGGCTTCGTACAATTGTGAGGGATGGCGCGGAAAGGCGTCCACATGGGGGAAGACCATGCCCCAGGAGACGCTGGTGACGCGGCCTGGGAGTTCGCCGTTGATGAAGTTGCCAATGCGCCCAAAGCCCAGGCCAAAGGTGACGAGGGGGGCCACGAAATCGGTGACGTCCAGCCAGCGGCGGCCGTGGCGTCGGGCAAACAGCCAGCCCCCCAGGATCACGCCCAGAAAGCCGCCATGAAAGGACATGCCCCCCTGCCATACGGCAACGATGTCGAAGGGGTGGGCCAGATAATAGTCCGGCTTGTAGAACAGGACATACCCCAGGCGCCCACCCAGAATCACGCCCAGCACCACGTAGGTGAGGAAGTTGTCCGCCTCTTCCACAGTCCACTTCAGCCAGGGCTGCGTGCGGATGCGCCAGCGCGCCGCCCAGGCTCCGGCGAGAAACCCGACGAGATACATGAGGCCATACCAGCGCACGGCAAGCGGGCCCAGATGCAGGGCCACAGGATCAAAATCGGGATGAATCAGCATGGGTGCATTGCCTTAGGATAAAATGGACGATTATACCGACCCAATGTTGCAGGAGATTTCCCATGGCAGATAACCGCCGCAGCCGGACCATCACCGAAGGCGTTCAACGCTCGCCCAATCGCGCCATGCTGCGCGCCGTGGGGTTTGGGGATGGAGACTTCAACAAGCCCATCGTGGGCATCGCCAATGGCCATAGCACCATCACGCCGTGCAATGCCGGGCTGGGCGAACTGTCCGCACGCGCCGAGATTGCGCTGCATGATGCCGGGGCCATGCCGCAAACCTTTGGCACCATCACCGTCTCCGACGGCATTTCCATGGGCACCCAGGGCATGAAGTATTCGCTGGTGTCGCGCGAGGTGATTGCCGATGCCATCGAGACGGCCACCAGCGCCCAGAGCATGGATGGCGTGCTGGTGGTGGGCGGCTGCGACAAAAACATGCCCGGCGGCATGATCGCCATTGCGCGCATGAACATTCCGGCCATCTACGTTTATGGCGGCACCATCAAGCCCGGCCACTACCACGGCCAGGACCTGACGGTGGTGAGCCCGTTCGAGGCCGTGGGCCAATTCACGGCAGGCAAGATGTCGGAAACCGATTTCATCGAGATCGAGAAGCGTGCCTGCCCCGGCAAGGGGTCCTGTGGCGGCATGTACACCGCCAACACCATGTCCTCGGCCATCGAGGTGATGGGCATGGCACTGCCTTATTCATCCACCCAGGCTGCCGAGGACGAGGAGAAGGCGGTAAGTGCGGAAGAGAGCGCGCGCACCCTGGTGCAGGCCATCCACAATCAGCTGCTGCCGCGCCAGATCATGACCCGCAAGGCCTTCGAGAACGCCATTGCCGTCACCATGGCGGTAGGCGGTTCCACCAATGCGGTGCTGCATCTGCTGGCCATCGCCCACGCCGCCGAAGTGCCGCTGCGCCTGGAGGATTTTGAGGAGATTCGCGGCAGGATTCCGGTGCTGTGCGATCTCAAGCCTTCGGGCCGCTATGTGGCCACCGACCTGCATCGTGTGGGCGGCATCCCGCAGGTGATGAAAATGTTGCTCACGCGCGGCCTGCTGCACGGCGAGTGCATGACCATTACGGGCAAGACCGTGGCAGAAAACCTGAAGGATGTTCCGGCCGATCCCGCCAGGGATCAGGAGGTCATTCGCCAGTGGGACAACCCCGTGTATGCGCAGGGTCACCTGGCCATCCTCAAGGGCAACCTCGCCACCGAAGGGGCCGTGGCCAAGATCACGGGGGTCAAGAACCCGCAGATCACGGGCCCCGCGCGCGTGTTCGATTCTGAAGAGGCGGCCATGGATGCCATCCTCAAGGGTCAGATCCGGGCTGGCGACATTCTGGTCATCCGCTTTGAAGGACCTAAGGGGGGGCCTGGCATGCGCGAAATGCTCTCGCCCACCTCGGCCATCATTGGCGCCGGATTGGGCGACTCCGTGGGACTGATCACGGATGGGCGTTTTTCCGGCGGAACCTACGGCATGGTGGTGGGCCATGTGGCCCCCGAAGCCTATGTGGGGGGCACCATTGCCCTGGTGCATGAAGGGGACGCCATCACCATCGACGCGCCGGCGCGCCTGTTGCAGCTCAATATTTCCGACGATGAGCTGGCCCGCCGGCGCGCCGCCTGGAAGCAGCCCGCACCGCGTGTTTCGCGCGGCGTCCTGGCCAAATACCTGAAGCTGGTAAGCACCGCCAGCCGGGGTGCCGTGACGGACGAGTAGTCGCAAAAAGGGGGACAGACCTCAAAAGAAAGGGACAGACCCCAATTTGGGGTCTGTCCCTTTCTTTTGAGGTCTGTCCCCTCCAGGCGGTAACTGACATCCGGCAGATGGCCGTGAGGGAGAGTCATGGACCACCCACCGGATAACAGCGTCAGTTAAGGCTAGAACTGCAACTGCGCACCCAGGATGAGGCTGTTGGCCGAAGGCGCATTCACGATGCTGGTGCGTTCGTAGGCGGCGGTGAATTTGGCGTCGTAACCCTTGACGATGTAGTTCAGGCCAAAATCATCCTTCTTGGTTTGCACGGTCTGACCCGCCAGGATTCCGGTGTCTACGCTGTCCGGACTGAAGTTCTGGTGCTGGTAGTAGGGCTGGAATTTGCCGTAGCCCAGCTTCTGGGGAAACAGAAAGGCCACCGTGCCCAGATACGCTGTGCCCTGATAGGCGGGCCCGCCCCAGCAGCCGGGCGATCCTGCCTGGCAGTAACTGTCCAGAACGCCCTGGGTGTCCACCTTGTAATACGCACCACTGAGCGTGAAGGCTCCACCTTCCATGACCTTCTTTTCCATCAGGAAGTCGATGTTCCACGCCTTGTAGTCGGCTGTGACGCCGCTTGCCGAAGTCACGCCGTTCTTCTGCGTCATTCCGGCCAGGCCCAGCGCCAGCACGTCCTTGGTCCCGTAGTAGCTGCTGCTTGCAAAGTAGGCGGGATCCACCTTGGTGTCCCAGAAGTTGTAGTTGAGGCGACCGGTGTACATGAGGTCTGAACTGCCTCCCCCGCCCTGGTACTGGTTGCTGATTCCCGAATTGTGGCCCCGACCCTGATAGGCACCCACGGCATAAGTCAGGCGGTCGTCGGCCACCACGCCCCACACGGTGGCACCCTGGTCGCGACCGTCAAGATACTGTTCCTTGTACACGGAAGCCACGCCGGGATAACTCCATGAAGTGATATAGAACGGACCTTCCATATCGGCACGATCCGCACCGGGCAGCAGGCGGCCCAGCCAGACATTGAAGCTCTGGGAGGGTTCGAACTGGGCATAGGCATCCAGCAGGCTGACGGAATTCAGGCTGCTGTTGTATTCCGTGTTGAATGTGGCCTTGAGCTCCTTCGAAAAACTGAAGTTGGTGTAGAGGCGCAGATTATCCACGTTGAATGACTGGCCGCTGGGCTGGTCATTGCCGCCGTTGCTGTCGTAAGAGGTTCTCAACCCCAGACCGATGGATGCGGACTGATCATCGCCAAAATTGATGGTCGCTCCTGCATGGGCGGTGATCGCGCTCATGCACGCCATGACAAGTCCGCTGCCAGTTAAAAGACGAGAATTCCGTTTCTGTTTCATGCCAGGCTCCTTATTAAAAAATTGATGACCACTCAAATCCTGTCCAGCGCTTGATGTTGAGATGAGGTTATGTGCAACGCAGGTGGCGTTGAAATACGCACAATTACGAATTCATGTCGTTCCTCGAAAAATCGCATACGCAAAATTGCTTACGCCCACATCAATGCGACAGCACCACGCCGTGCTCTGTCATGCCCATGCGTATGCATAAGTAAGAAAGCGTATTCATGGCTTCGGTTGAAACTCATATCGTGGAATCGTGATTGGGAATTCTGAAAACCCGGCGCTGTTTACGATCGATACACATCAACCAAGGAGTCATACTCATGTCACGTAAAACGCATCAACCTTCTGCAAACCATCGAGCCAACCAGGAGGTTCCGCTGCACCCGCGCAAAGGCCTCGTGGTCGCACTGGCAGGTGCCCTGATTCTGGGGGTTGCGGGCACGGCATTCGGTGCTTCAGCCCTTGCAGTCACCGACAAGGAAGTCACCGTCGGACAGCTGCATTCCTCCACGGGCACCATGGCGATTTCGGAAACTGGCGCCATCGAGGCGGAACAGCTGGCCATCAGTCAGATCAACGCCATGGGCGGTGTGCTGGGGCACAAGATCAAGGTGATTCAGGAAGATGGCGCATCCGACTGGCCGACCTTTGCCGAGAAGGCCAAGAAGCTTCTGGAATCGGATCATGTGGCGGCAATTTTTGGCTGCTGGACCTCGGCTTCTCGCAAGGCCGTGCTGCCCGTTCTGGAGCGCGACAATGGCCTGCTCTACTACCCCACGTTCTATGAAGGTCTGGAACAATCCAAGAACGTGGTCTATACCGGCCAGGAGGCCACGCAGCAGGTGTTTGCAGGCCTCGATTGGGTGGCCAAGACCAAGCACGCCAAAACCTTCTACCTGATCGGCTCGGATTACATCTGGCCGCGGACCACCATGAAACTTGCACGCAAGTACATCGAGACTGTGCTTCATGGCACCGTGGTGGGTGAAGAATATGCGGCCCTGGGCAGCACGGAATTTGGCTCCACCATCAACAAGATCCGCCTGAAAAAACCGGACGTCATCTACGCCGCGGTGGTGGGCGGTTCGAACGTCTCCTGGTTCAAGCAGTTGAAAGCTGCGGGGATTACCGGCAAGAGCCAGACCCTGTTGACCCTGTCCGTGACCGAAGACGAAGCCAAGGGCATTGGCGGCGAGAACCTGCTGGGTTTCTACTCGGCGATGAAATATTTCCAGTCCCTCAACACTCCCAAAAACAAGGAATTCGTGAGCCAGTTCAAGGCCAAGTGGGGTCCCACAGCGCCCATCGGCGATGTGACCCAGGCCGCCTACGAAGGACCCTGGCTGTGGAAGGCCGCCGTGGAAAAAGCCGGCAGCTTTGAAACGGACAAGGTGGTGAAGGCCGAAGAAAGCGGCACCATCACCTTCGATGCACCTGAAGGCATGGTGTATCTCGAGCCCAATCATCACCTGAAGACCCGTCTGCGCATTGGCGAATGGCGTGCCGATGGACAGGCCGACATTGTTTTCACCTCGGACTACATCGATCCAAACCCCTTCCCCAAGGGCTATTGATCGTGCTCCGGACGCCTGCCCTCGTGGGGCGGGCGTTCCGGGAAGTCCGTGCCTCAGAAATGTTTTTGGAGTGCTAGCGCAATGGATGCTTACTCACTATCAGATTTATGGTCGATTCTGGTCATGCAGGGGTTTTCCGGCTTGAGCCTGTTCAGCGTATTGCTGCTGATGGCCCTGGGACTTGCCATTATTTTTGGACAGATGGGCGTCATCAACATGGCCCATGGAGAGTTCATGACCATTGGCGCCTACACCATCTATTCGTTTTCGAAATTGACGGAAACCTACTTCCCGACCCTCATGCCCTACTACTTCATCGTGGCCATCCTGGGGGCATTCCTGATTGCCTTTCTGGTGGGCTATCTGGTGGAGTTCACGCTGATCCGTCACCTCTATAAGCGCCCCCTCGATACCCTGCTGGCCACCTGGGGACTCAGCCTCATCATGCAGCAGTTGTTTCGTTCGGCCTTTGGTGCGCGCGAGGTGAGCGCGACCCTGCCTGACTGGCTGATGGGTTCATGGAAGCCCACGCCGGACATTGACATTCCCCTCAACGGCATCTTCGTGATGGTCATGTCGATTCTCGTGACGGGTGCGGTCGTGCTCTTCCTGTTCCGCTCCAACTGGGGCCTCAAGGTGCGTGCCACCACGCAGAACAGGGTCATGGCGGGAGCGGTGGGGATCAATACGCGAAAGATCGATCGCGTGACCTTCGCCATCGGGTGTGGCATTGCAGGCGTGGCCGGGGCTTGTTTCACCACCATCGCTTCCACGGGGCCCACCAGCGGTTCGCTGTATATCGTGGATACCTTCCTGGTGGTGGTGTTTGGCGGTTCGGCAAGCCTTTTCGGCACGGTGGCATCTGCCTTCTCCATTGCCCAGGCCCAGTCGATCCTGACCTTCTTCCTCACCAATGCCATGGGCAAGGTGGTCACCCTGATGACCATCATCACCATCCTGATGATGCGGCCCGAAGGATTGTTCCGCAGCAAAGTGAGAAGGTAAGGGAGACATCATGAACGCATTACTGAACAGAGCATTGGGTGAAAGAAACGGAGCCATCGGACTGGCTGTGCTGGCGGTGATCATTTTCCTGATCATGCCCCTGGCCCTGGACATCTTCCGCCTGAATCTGGTGGGCAAATACATGACCTACGCCTTCGCGGCCGTGGGCCTGGTGATGGTGTGGGGCTATGGCGGCATCCTGAGCCTGGGGCAGGGGGTGTTCTTCGGCTTCGGCGGATACTGCATGGCCATGTTCCTCAAGCTCGAGGCTTCGGACCTCACCAGCACGGCCCACCAGACCACCCCCGGGATTCCGGATTTCATGGACTGGAACCAGGTGACCCAGTTGCCCCTGTTCTGGCAACCGTTTCACAGCTTTGCCTTCACCGTATTTGCCATCATTGCGGTGCCCCTGCTGATTTCATACGTCATCTCGGCTGCCATGTTCAAAAGGCGGGTGGGAGGCGTGTATTTCTCCATCATCACCCAGGCCATCGCAGCCATCCTGACCATCCTGGTGGTGGGGCAACAGGGCATGACCGGAGGGATCAACGGGATCACCGACCTCAAGACCCTGAACGGCTGGAACATCAACACCGACAGCGCCAAGTACCTTCTGTTCTTCGTCAACGGGGCGCTGCTCATCGGTGTGATCATGGTGTGCAACCTCGTGCTTTCCTCCAAGCTGGGACGCCTGCTTCTGGCCCTGCGGGACAAGGAGGACAGGGTCCGGTTTTCGGGCTACGACGTGGCCAACTTCAAGATATTCATCTTCTGTCTGGGCGCCGTCATCTCGGCCATCGGTGGCGCCATGTTTACCCTGCAGGTGGGCTTCATGTCGCCCTCCATCATCGGCATCGTGCCCTCCATCGAGATGGTGATCTTCGCGGCCATCGGCGGGCGCATGTCCCTGGTGGGCGCAGTCTACGGCACCCTCATCGTGAATTACGGAAAGACCGCGTTTTCAGAATCCTTTCCCTCCCTGTGGCTGCTGTTCATGGGGGCCATGTTCATCGGGGTGGTCATGGTGTTTCCCAACGGCATGGCCGGACTGTATCAAAGCTATCTCAAGGACCGGATCGATCTCTTGCTGAGCCGGGTCAGGAAGGTCAAGCCCTCCGATCAACTGAAGGTCGTCAAGGCGGAGTCCTGATCATGAGCGAGAAAATAGCCCTTTCCATTGAAGACCTGACGGTCTCGTTCGACGGCTTCAAGGCGGTGGACAAGCTGAGCCTCTACGTGGAAAAAAATGAGCTGCGGGTGATCATCGGCCCCAACGGCGCCGGCAAGACCACGGTGCTCGACCTCATCTGCGGCAAGACCCGGGCCACCAGCGGCTCCATCAATTTCAACGGGACCGAGCTTACGCGCTATCCCGAGCACAGGATCGTGCAGCTGGGCGTGGGGCGAAAATTTCAGACCCCCTCGATCTACGAAAACCTGACCGTTCTGGAAAACCTGGAAATCTCATACCCCGAAGGACGCGGTGTGTTCGGTTCACTCATGTTCAAACGGACCGAGCAGGTGACCCAAAGGATTCTGGAGGTGGCGGACACCATTTTCCTCACGGACTTTCTGAACACCCAGTCCGGGCTTCTGAGTCACGGCCAGAAGCAGTGGCTGGAAATCGGCATGCTGCTCATCCAGGACCCGGAACTTCTGATGCTGGATGAACCCGTGGCAGGCATGAGCGTCTCCGAGCGCGAGAAGACCGCCGATTTGTTGAACAGGATCTGCCAGGGCCGTTCCGTCATCGTGATCGAGCACGACATGGAATTCGTCAAGCGGATTGCCCATAAGGTCACCGTGCTGCATCAGGGCAAGCTGCTTGCCGAAGGAAACATGGAATCGGTGCAGAACAACCCGAAAGTCATCGAGGTCTACCTGGGCCATTGAGAGGACGTATGTCAAACCATCTGTTTAGCGTGTCAGACCTGGATTCCGGCTACGGCCAGAGCAAGGTGATTCACAAGCTCAACCTGGGCATCCAGAAGAAGGAAATTGTCGCCATCATGGGGCGTAACGGCATGGGCAAAACCACGCTGTTCAAGACCCTGATGGGCATCATTCCCTCCATGGGAGGCAGGATCGCCGTGGATGGAGCCCAACTGGAGGGCCTGGAACCCTATCAGCGTGTCGAGCGCGGCCTGGCCTATGTGCCCCAGGGGCGCATGATCTTTTCCAACATGACGGTGCTCGAGAACATCCAGACCGGTCTTCCCGCCAGCGCCCGGGGCATTGTCCCGGAAGAGCTGTATGCCCTTTTTCCAGTGCTCTTCGACATGCGTGCGCGCAAGGGGGGCAATCTGTCCGGTGGCCAGCAACAGCAACTGGCCATTGCCCGTGCCCTGGCCACCAACCCCAAGGTGCTGCTGCTGGATGAGCCCACGGAGGGCATCCAGCCCTCCATCATCAAGGACATTGCCAAATCCCTGAAGGAAATCCGCAGCCTTCGGGATCTGACCATCGTGGTCTCGGAACAGGTCCTGAGCTTCACCCTGGACATTGCCGACCGGTTTTTTGTCATCGACAAGGGACGCCTGCTCTACGAGGACGTGCGTGCCAACGTGAATGAAAAAACCATCAACCAGTATCTGTCCATCTAGTCACAACCCTACATTTCAAGGAGCGCACCATGGCTGAAACACTCATCAAAGTAGATCTGAAGCAGTCCCCCTATCAGAACGAGATGGTGCATAACCGCTGGCACCCGGACATCCCCATGGCCTGCTGGGTCAAGCCCGGCGATGACTTCATGCTCGAAACCTATGACTGGACGGGGGGCTTCATCAAGAACGACGACAGCGCCGATGATGTCCGCGATATCGACCTGTCCATCGTGCACTTCCTGTCCGGGCCGGTGGGCGTGCGCGGGGCCGAGCCGGGCGACTTGCTGGTGGTGGACCTCCTCGACATCGGTGCCAAACCGGACAGCCTGTGGGGTTTCAATGGATTCTTTTCCAAAAAGAACGGTGGGGGATTTCTCACGGATCATTTTCCCCTGGCTCAGAAATCCATCTGGGACATCCAGGGCATGTTCACCAAAAGCCGCCATGTGCCCGGTGTGAACTATGCCGGCCTGATCCATCCCGGCCTGATCGGCTGCCTGCCCGATCCCGCCCTGTTGTCCAAATGGAACGAGCGTGAAGTCGGTCTGATCGCCACGGACCCGGATCGGGTGCCGCCTCTTGCCAATCCGCCCTTTCCGTCCACGGCCCACATGGGCAAGCTCACGGGTGCGGCCAAGGCGGCGGCTGCAGCCACGGGGGCGCGCACGGTGCCGCCCCGCGAGCATGGTGGCAACTGTGACATCAAGGATCTCTCCCGGGGCTCCAAGATCTACTTTCCGGTCTACGTGGATGGTGCCGGACTGTCCGTGGGAGACCTGCATTTCAGCCAGGGCGACGGCGAGATCACTTTCTGCGGCGCCATCGAAATGGCCGGCTGGGTCCACATGAAAGTGGACCTGATCAAGGGCGGCATGGCCAAGTACGGCATCCGGAATCCCGTTTTCAAGCCCAGCCCCATCACGCCCAATTACAACGACTACCTCATCTTTGAAGGCATTTCCGTGGATGAATCGGGCAAGCAGTATTACCTGGACGTGAATGTTGCCTACCGGCAGGCCTGCCTCAATGCCATCGAATACCTCACCAAGTTTGGCTACAGCCCGGCCCAGGCGTATTCCATCCTGGGGACTGCACCGGTGCAGGGCCATATCAGCGGGGTAGTGGACATTCCCAATTCCTGTGCCACCTTGTGGGTGCCAACGCAGATTTTCGATTTTGACATCCGTCCCAATGCTGCGGGTCCCACCCAATGTGTCACGGGGGGCGTGGACATGCCCATTTCGCAGGATGTGGTGTAACCATGCCCACCTACGACTATCACTGCCCCGATTGCGGGGGCTTCGAAGCCCGTCAGGCCATTGCCCAGCGCGATCAGCGGGTGCCCTGTCCGGAGTGCGGCACACCGGCAGGGCGCGTGCTGGTGGCAGCACCTGCCCTGGCTGACATGTCCGGTGACGTGCGTCTGGCCATGGCCACCAACGAGCGTGCCCGGCACGAGCCGAAACTGTCATCGAATCATCGCCACCACGCGGGTTGTGGCTGCGGAGCACGGAAGCCGGCCGCCTCCAGCGGGCCACGCTCCTTTGCCAACAAACGACCCTGGATGATCAGCCACTGAGAGGAACACCATGATTCACGGAGATATTTCAAGCAGCAAGGACACCGTCGGTGTGGCGGTGGTCAATTACAAAATGCCAAGGCTGCATACCAGGGCCGAGGTGCTGGACAATGCCCGGGCCATTGCCCGCATGGTGGAAGGCATGAAGCTGGGACTGCCTGGCCTTGATCTCGTGATTTTTCCGGAATACAGCACCCACGGGATCATGTATGACACCCAGGAAATGTATGACACGGCAGCCACCGTGCCCGGCGAGGAAACGGCAATTTTTGCGGCGGCTTGCCGCAAGGCCCGGGTGTGGGGCGTGTTTTCCCTCACGGGCGAACGCCATGAAATGCATCCCCACAAGGCCCCCTACAACACCCTGATCCTCATGAACGACCAGGGAGAGATCGTCCAGAAATACCGCAAGATCATGCCCTGGGTGCCCATCGAGGGCTGGTACCCGGGAAATACCACTTATGTATCCGAGGGTCCCAAGGGCCTCAAGGTCAGCCTCATCATCTGTGACGATGGCAATTATCCCGAGATCTGGCGCGACTGCGCCATGAAAGGCGCCGAGTTGATTGTGCGCTGCCAGGGCTACATGTATCCTGCCAAGGAACAGCAGATCCTGATCTCCAAGGCCATGGCGTTTGCCAATAACACCTATGTGGCGGTGGCCAATGCGGCAGGATTTGATGGGGTTTATTCCTACTTTGGACATTCGGCGCTCATCGGGTTTGATGGCCGGACCCTGGGGGAATGCGGCGAGGAAGAAATGGGCATTCAGTATGCGGCCCTGTCCACGAGCCTGATTCGTGACTTTCGTCGAAACGGGCAATCGGAAAACCATCTGTTCAAACTCCTGCACCGGGGTTATACGGGGCTCATCAATTCAGGCGAAGGTCATCAAGGCGTTGCACCCTGTCCTTACGATTTCTACACCCAATGGGTGAACGATCCCGAAGCGACCCGCAAGCGCGTGGAAGCCCTGACACGCCCCATGGTGGGGACCGAGGAATGTCCCATTGACGGAATCCCCAATCCAAAAACTTCATAGCGCTTCTGGCATGCCCCTTGCATGTGATGTCCCTGCGAGGGGTTGGCAGGCCCGACTTGCGCTGACCTTCGAGGGCAGGGGCGGCACGACGGTGCTTTCCAGGCGCGAGCATCTGGGGCCCCTGCGGATTCAGAAGCCCCTGTATCCCGAGGGTCCGGCGATCTGTCACGGGGTTTTGCTTCATCCGCCCGGAGGCATTGCCGGGGGTGATGACCTGGAAATGGACGTTGTCGCAGGAACTGGCGCCCATGCCTTCATCACGACGCCCGGGGCCGGCAAGTGGTATCGCAGCCCGGGGGCGCTCTCCACGCAACGGGTGCGGATGGAGGTTGCGCCAGGCGGCGTTCTGGAATGGTTTCCCCAGGAGGCCATCGTGTTCAACGGTGCGCGGGCCCGAATGGAAACCCGCGTGGCCCTGGCTGCGGACGCCTGTTTTCTGGGCTGGGAGATCATCTGCCTGGGGCGCCGCGCCTCGGGGGAGCAATTTGATACCGGGGTCCTGAACCTCGCGACGCGCATCGAACGCGAGGGGCGGCCCCTCTGGGTGGAACGCGGCCAGCTGGAAGGGGGCGGACGGTTGCTGCAATCCCCGGCGGGATGGGCGGGTTTTAGCGTCAGTGCAAGCCTTTATGCCGTGCATGCCCGCGTGGAGGGCGCCGATCTTGCGGCCTGTCGTGCCGTTCGCCCCCAGGAAGCGGAGGCCCGCTTTGGGGTGACGCGGTTTCCAGAGCTGCTGGTGGCACGCTATTTGGGCCATTCCGCCGAGGATGCACGGAATTGGTGCATCGCCTTGTGGCGCTGCCTGCGGCCGACCCTTCTGGAACGGGAAGGGGTATTGCCGAGAATCTGGAGTACTTGAGGGAGAAACCATGGAGCTGACGCCCCGGGAGAAAGACAAACTGCTCATCTTCACGGCGGGACTGCTGGCCGAGCGCCGCCGTGCGCGCGGCCTGAAACTGAACTACCCCGAGGCCGTGGCGCTGATCAGCGCCGCGGTACTGGAAGGGGCGCGGGATGGCATGACCGTGGCCCAGTTGATGAGTTATGGAAGCACGCTGCTCACCCGCGCGGAGGTGATGGAAGGGGTGCCCGAGATGATCCCGGACATTCAGGTGGAAGCCACTTTTCCTGACGGCACAAAACTCGTCACCGTACACCACCCCATTGTGTGAGGTACCCGATGATACCGGGCGAAATGATCACTGAAGCAGGAGAAATCGAACTCAACGCGGGACGCCGGACGGTCAGGCTCGTGATCGCCAATAGCGGCGATCGGCCCATCCAGGTGGGTTCCCACTATCATTTTTTCGAAACCAACGCAGCCCTGGTTTTTGAGCGCGATGCGGCGCGCGGCATGCGCCTTGATATCGCTGCAGGGACGGCGGTGCGTTTCGAGCCGGGCCAGACCCGCACCGTCGATCTGGTGGAGATGGCCGGCGACAGGCGGATCTATGGGTTTCAGGGTCTTGTTATGGGGGCATTATGAGAAAGGTAAACAAAATTTTCCTGGCGGGGGCCCTGTTGCTCCCTTCCCTCGTGTGGGCCCATCCGGGTCACGATGAAGCGGGGCTTCTGGGAGGACTGGCACATCCCTTCAGCGGGCTGGACCATGTGCTGGGGATGCTGGCCATCGGCATCTGGGCCGCGCGCAACGACGGCTGGGGGCGCTGGATTGTGCCGGCGGCCTTTCTGGGAGGCATGATGGGCGGAGCCCTCCTCGGCTTCGACGGCTTCGTGCCTCCTTACCTGGAGTCCGCCATGCTGGCCACGGTGGCGGCTTCGGTGCTGCTGGCTACCCTGGCCGCACGCCTGCCCCTTGCGGCCAAGGCTGCCATGGCCGCAATTTTCGCGCTCTCCCACGGGCTTGCCCACGGCGCGGAGATCCCTGCGCTGGCCTCGCCCGGCGCCTATGCGGCGGGCTTTCTTGCGGCCACCGCATTGCTTTTGGCCCTGGGGGTGGGGCTGGGACATCTTGCCCAACACACGAAGCGGGAGCGATGGCTGGGCGCTGCCCTTGCGACACTGACCCTCTCCCTGTTCTGGGCCTGACGCCATGGCTGCCAGAATTTCACGCCGGGCCTATGGGGAAATGTACGGACCTACCGTGGGAGATCGCGTGCGGCTTGCGGATACGGAGCTCTGGATCGAGGTGGAGCGGGATTTCACCATCCACGGCGAAGAGGTCAAATTCGGAGGCGGCAAGGTCATCCGGGACGGCATGGGGCAGAGCCAGCGCCATGCCGCGCAGGTGGCCGATACCGTCATCACCAGTGCGCTCATCGTGGATGCCGTGTGCGGCATCATCAAGGCCGATATCGGCATCAAGAATGGCCGCATCTGGGGCATCGGCAAGGCGGGCAACCCAGACATCCAGCCGGGGGTGACGCTCCCCATCGGGGCCGCCACGGAAATCATTGCCGGTGAAGGCATGATCGTCACCGCCGGTGGCATCGACAGCCATATTCACTTCATCTGCCCCCAGCAAATCGAGGAAGCCCTCACCTCGGGGGTGACCACCATGCTGGGCGGCGGCACGGGGCCGGCCACCGGAACCTTTGCCACCACCTGCACCCCGGGGCCCTGGCACATCCATGCCATGCTCCAGGCGGCCGAAGCATTTCCCATGAATCTGGGGTTCATGGGCAAAGGCAACGTGTCGATGCCCACCCCCGCGCGGGAGCAGATCGAGGCGGGCGCCATTGGCCTCAAACTCCACGAGGACTGGGGCAGCACGCCGGCAGCCATCGACAACTGCCTGACCGTGGCCGAGGAGATGGATGTGCAGGTGGCCATCCATACGGACACCCTCAACGAATCGGGCTTTGTGGAAACCACCCTCGCCGCATTCAAGGGCCGCACCATCCACACCTTCCATACGGAAGGGGCAGGGGGTGGCCATGCGCCGGACATCATCCGGGCCGTGGGCGCGCCCAACGTGCTGCCGTCCTCCACCAATCCCACCCGGCCTTACACCGTAAACACCATCGACGAGCATCTCGACATGCTGATGGTCTGCCATCATCTGGATGCGGCCATTGCGGAGGACATCGCCTTTGCCGAGTCGCGCATCCGGCGCGAGACCATCGCTGCGGAAGACCTTCTGCATGACCGTGGGGCCTTTTCCATGATGTCGTCCGATTCGCAGGCCATGGGGCGGGTGGGAGAGGTGGTGATCCGGACCTGGCAGACGGCCCACAAGATGAAGGTGCAGCGCGGTGCCTTGAAGGAGGATAACGCGCGCCACGACAATTTTCGGGTCAAGCGCTATATCGCCAAATACACCATCAATCCCGCCATCACCCACGGCATCAGCCATGAAGTGGGCTCCATCGAACCCGGCAAGCTGGCCGACCTCGTGGTGTGGAAACCGGCGTTTTTCGGGGTGAAGCCCAGCCTCGTCCTGAAAGGGGGCATGATCGCCACGGCCGCCATGGGGGACCCCAATGCGTCCATTCCCACCCCGCAGCCCGTGCATTATCGTCCCATGTTCGGCAGTTATGGAGCGGCCCTGAACACCTCGATCACCTTCGTGTCCCAGGCGGCACTGGGCAATGAAGCCGTGTTGCGCCTGGGGTTGCGCAAACCCCTGGTGGCTGTGCGCAATACCCGCGGGGTGACCAAGCGCCAGATGGTGTTGAATGACGCCATGCCCCACATCGACGTGGACCCCGAAACCTATGCGGTGCACGCCGACGGCGAACTTCTGGTGTGCGAACCGGCCTCGGTGCTGCCCATGGCGCAGCGCTACTTCCTGTTCTAGCCATGCTGCTCATCGAAACCCGGATGTCGTCCACGGCCCAACCCGGCGAGTGGCTGCAGTTGTCCTTCGAACTGCGCTGCAAGAATCGCCTGCGCACCCGCCTTGAAAGCGGCGAGGAGGTTGGATTGTTTCTGCCGCGCGGCACGGTGCTGCGCGGTGGTGACCGACTGCTGGCCCAGGATGGCCGCATCGTTGGGGTGATCGCGGCGCCCGAAGCCCTGCTGGAGGTGACCAGTCCCGATGCGCTGGCCCTGGCGCGGGTGGCGTACCACCTCGGCAACCGGCATGTGGCGGTGGAACTCCAGCCCGGCCTGTTGCGCTTTGCCAGGGACCATGTCCTCCAGGAAATGGTCCAGGGTCTGGGGCTTCACGTCACGGAACGGCGCGCGCCCTTCGAGCCCGAGAGCGGGGCCTACGGCGGCCACGCCGGGCATGTCCACGGGCATAGCGCGGACGGTGAAGGTCGCGGGGCGCGGATCCATGACATGAGCGCGCGGGCGGCAGGAAAATGAGCCTGGCGCTGATCCGCCTGATGCAGCTCGTCAGCCCCGTCCTGCCGGTGGGTGCCTACACCTATTCGCAGGGCCTGGAATGGGCCGTGCAGGCCGGGACGGTGCAAAGCGAGGCCTCGGCGCAGGTGTGGATCGGGGATTGCCTCGAATTTGGTGCTGCGCGCCTTGAGGCCGTCTATCTTGGACAGATGCTGCGGGCCTGGCAGATGGGGCATGCCGACCAGGCCCTGGCGCTCGATGCGGAATTTCTGGCAAGCCGGGAAACCGCAGAACTGCGCGCGGAAACCCTCCAGATGGGGCATTCCCTGGCGCGTCTGCTGCGCGACCTGGGGGCGTTTTCCACCGAGGTTCTGGGACGATTTGACGAGCCCGGTTACCCCCTGGTCTGGAGTTTTGCCGCCAATGCCTGGTCCATTTCCCCGGAAGCGGCCATGACGGGATATCTCTGGGCCTGGCTCGAGAACCAGGTGATGGCCGCGGTAAAACTCGTCCCCCTGGGACAGACTGCGGGCCAGCGCCTTCTCGCCACCCTGGGCCAGCAGCTGCCTGCCTGTGCCCGGACAGCGCTTGAAACCCCACTGGAGCAAACCTCCAATTATTTGCCAGCATTTGCCATTGCTTCCTGTTGTCACGAAACCCAATACACCCGTCTATTCCGATCATGAACATGCACACACAACCCCTGCGAGTCGGGATTGGCGGACCGGTGGGTTCGGGCAAGACCGCCCTGACCCTGGCGCTCTGCCTGGCCCTGCGCGACCGCTACAACATCGCCGTCATCACCAACGACATCTATACGGAAGAGGATGCCCAGTTTCTGGTGCGCCATGAAGCCCTCACACCCGACCGGATCCTTGGGGTGGAAACCGGAGGCTGCCCCCATACGGCCATCCGCGAAGATGCCAGCATCAACCTCGAGGCCGTGGACCGATTGAACCACCGCTTTCCTGGACTCGACATCATTTTCGTGGAGAGCGGCGGCGACAACCTGGCGGCCACCTTCAGCCCCGAACTGTCGGACCTGACCCTGTACGTCATCGACGTGGCCGCGGGGGAAAAAATTCCCCGCAAGGGGGGGCCTGGCATCACCAAATCCGATCTGTTGGTGATCAACAAGATCGATCTTGCGCCCTTCGTCGGCGCCTCCCTCGAAGTCATGGACCGGGATGCCAAAAGGATGCGCGGCGATTCGCCCTTCGTCTTCTCCAACATGAAAACCGGATCAGGCCTGGGGAAGATCATCGATTTCATCGAGAAGGCGGGGATGTTGTCGACCAGGCATCCATGAGCGGAACCGGCCAGGACATTTTCAACGTTCGGCGGGACTACAACACCTGGGTGGCCAACGAGGTGCTGGAAGACTATGCCCTGCGTTTCACGCCGCGCAGTTTTCGCAAATGGTCCATCTGGCAGGTGGCCAACACGGGCTTCAGCTCTTCGTCCTTCCTGGTTCTGGAAGCCATCGGGGCCACCCTCCTGATGAGCTTTGGTTTCATCAATACGGCCCTGGCCATCCTGGTGTCCGGCCTGATCATTTTTCTGGCAAGCCTGCCCATCAGCCGAAACTCGGCGCGCTTCGGCCTCGACATGGACCTCCTGACGCGCGGTTCGGGCTTTGGGTATCTGGGGTCCACGGTGACCTCGCTGATCTACGCTGCGTTCACCTTCATCTTTTTTGCCCTCGAGGCCGCCATCATGGCCTCCGCCCTGAATCTTGCCTTCGGCATACCCGAGGTCTGGGGGTACATGATCTGCGCCCTCATCGTGATCCCCCTGGTGGCCCTGGGCATCACGGCCATCAGCCGTTTCCAGAGCCTCACCCAGCCCGTTTGGCTGTTTCTGCTGCTGTTGCCTTATGTGTACCTGCTGCTCAATCAGTCGCAGGATTTTGTCCTGTTCAGTCACTTCGGTGGGCATGCGGGCACGAGCGTCCAATTTGACCTGCGTCTTTTCGTGGGCGCCTGCGCCGTGGTCATGCCTCTGATCGCCCAGATGGGCGAGCAGGCCGACTATCTGCGCTTCATGCCCGAGGCGACGGAAAAAAACCGCAAGCGCTGGAATCTGGGGGTTTTGGTGGGGGGGTCGGGCTGGCTGGTATTGAGCGCCCTGAAGATGATGGGTGGCGCGTTCCTGGCCTTCCTGGCCCTTCGCCATGGCTTGCCTGAAGTGCTGGCCGTGAATCCCAACCAGATGTACCTGAATGCCTTTGGCCTCGTGTTCACCCAGGGCCACTGGGCGCTGGCCATCACGGCCGTGTTTGTCATCGTGTCGCAACTCAAGATCAACGTCACCAACGCCTACGCAGGCTCGCTGGCCTGGTCCAATTTTTTCTCGCGGCTTACCCACAGTCATCCGGGGCGCGTGGTCTGGGTTGTGTTCAACACCCTGATTGCACTGATGCTCATGGAACTCAACCTGTTGCAGGTCATGGATCGCGTCCTGGCCCTGTTTTCCAATGTGGCGGTGCCGTGGGTCATGACGGTGGTGGCGGATCTCGTGATCAACAAGCGTCTGGGGTTCTCCCCCAAGGGCATCGAGTTTCGCCGCGCCTATCTCTATGACATCAATCCGGTGGGCTTTGGCACCATGGGGATGACCTCGGCCCTGTCCCTGTCCGTGTATCTTGGGGTATTCGGCCCGGGGGTACAGCCCTTTGCCATCCTGATTGCGGTGTTCCTTCCCCTGGTCCTGTCTCCAACCCTGGCCTGGGCCACCCGTGGTAAATACTACATCGCGCGCCCCACGGCCCCCATGCCCCAGGCTGATCCGGTCGCCGCGCAGACCTGCCTGATTTGCGGGGTGCGCTACGAGCGGGAGGACCTGGCCAGTTGTCCTGCCTATCGCGGCAATATCTGCTCGCTTTGCTGTACGCTGGACGTGCGCTGTCACGACCAATGCAAACCCCAGGCGGCCCTGACGGAGCAATGGACCCAATTCATCGGCAAATTCCTGCCCCGATCCATGGTGCCTTATCTGAAGGCGGGTCTTGGGCAGTACCTGCTCATGATGCTGGGATTTACCCTGTTTCTCGGGTTCGTGATGAGCCTTCTGTACTATCAGGAAATCCTCACTCTGAAACCGGGGGATGCTGGGCTTCTGGGTTATCTGCGCAGCGCCTATGTGCGGATCGGGTCCGCCCTGCTGCTGATTTCGGGCATCATCGCCTGGTGGATGGTGCTGACCAGCAAAAGCCGCCATGTGGCACAGGAAGAAGCCCGCCACCAGACCGGGCTGCTGCTGCAGGAAATCAGCTCACACCATCAAACCGACCTGCTCCTGCAGGGGGCAAAGCGCTTTGCAGATCAGGCCAACCAGGCCAAGAGCCGCTACATCATGGCCATCAGCCACGAGTTGCGCACGCCCCTCAACAGCATCCTGGGCTATGCCCAGATTCTCGATGGCGATGCGACGATTCCGGAAAACCGCCGTCAGGCAGTGAGCGTGATCCGCAGGAGCGGCGACCATCTGTTGTCGTTGATCGAAGGCACCCTGGACATAGCGCGTATCGAGGGGGGCAAGCTGCGGCTTGAGATCAAGCCCCTCAATTTTCCAGAATTCGTCGAGCAGATCGTCAGCATGTTCGAGGTTCAGGCCTACAACAAGGGCATCAACTTCTTCTACCGCCCCTCGGGTGAACTGCCTGCCTTCGTGCGCGCGGACGTGGGTCGGCTGCGGCAGATTCTCATCAACATTCTGGGCAACGCGGTGAAATTCACCACCCAGGGCGAGGTGCTCTTTCACCTGCGTTATCAAAACGAGATCGCGGTTTTCGAAATCGAGGATACCGGGCCCGGCATCGACCCCAGGGAACTGGAGCTCATCTTCGAACCCTTTGCGCGCGGTACGGCCACCCACACGGGCGCCACGGGGGGGACGGGGCTTGGGCTGACCATCGCCAGGATGCTGACGGACCTCATGGGCGGCGAACTGGCCGTGGAGAGCGTTCTGGGGCAGGGCTCGCGCTTCAAGATCCGTCTGTTCCTGCCCCAGATCAGCCCCCTGCAGTCCGCCATCGAACCGCAGCACCAGAAATGCGTGGGATACGTGGGGGTACGGCGCCGGATTCTGGTGGTGGACAACGAGAAGAACGATCGCGATCTTCTGGTGAGCATGCTGGGCCCCCTGGGGTTTCAACTGGCCGAGGCCAGCAGTGGGCAGGAGTGCCTCGACATCCTGCCCGGTTTCTGCCCCCACCTGATTTTCATGGACCTTGCCATGCCGGACCTGGACGGTTGGCAAACCATCCGGCGCATTCGGGCCAGCGGGTTGAGCGAATGCGAGATTGCCATCATTTCCGCCAATGCCTTCGAGCGAGGGGCAGAAAACGAGGCGGGCATCACGGCAGAGAATTTCATCACCAAACCGGTGCGCCTGGACGACCTGGTGGACTGGATTGGGCGGCATCTCAAACTGGAGTGGATCACGGCGACGCAATCACCTGTCCATGAACGGGTGCCTGCGCAGATTTCGCCCATGGCCTTTCCACCGCATGCCCAGTTGCAACGGCTGCTGGCCCATGTGGAGCGTGGCTATGTTCGCGGCGTGACGACCCAGCTGGAGGAAGTCGAAAAACTGGACCGCCGTTATGAGGGGTTTGTGAATGCGTTACGAAGGCTGGCCGCGCAGTTTCAGTTTGACGCCATGAAAACCCTGTTGAAGACGGGGCTTGGCAAAGAGGAAGAGCAAAATGCATGACAGAATCGGAGACGAGATTGTCCTGATCGTGGACGACGTGCCGGAAAACCTTGCCCTGCTGCATGATGCCCTGGATGAAGCGGGATACGTCGTACTGGTGGCCACCAGCGGGGAGAGTGCCCTGCAGAGCGCCCACAGAAACCGGCCCGACGTCATTCTTCTGGACGCCCTGATGCCGGGCATGGACGGGTTTCAACTGGCCCAGGCATTGAAGGCGGATTTTGACACGCAGAACATCCCCATTATTTTCATGACGGGCCTCACGGAAACCGAGAGCGTGGTGGCAGCCTTTGCAAGCGGCGGATCGGACTATGTGACCAAGCCCATCCGCCCCCAGGAAGTCCTTGCGCGGATATCGGCCCATATGCAGAATGCGCGGCATATCAAGCAGGCGCGCACGACCCTGGACCGGCTTGATCAGGCTGCGGTGACCCTTCATGAGGCCGAAGGACGGATCGTCTGGAAAACGCCACTGGCCTGGACCCTGCTCAATGATTATTTCGGGATGGTGGATGAGCAGGCTCCGCCCCCGCTGCTGGAATGGATCGTGAAAGTTCGTGAGGCCGCAGGCCGTGGCCAGGATGCCCCCATCATTCTGGAAAGGGGCACGAAGCGGCTGCTGGGCAGCGTGCATCCCGGCGACTCGGATCGGGAACTGATCATCACCCTGCGGGAGGAAAACCGTGGGGACCTGATCCAGGCCTTGTCCGCGGCTTTCGGTTTGACACTGAAGGAAGCAGAGGTGCTGTTCTGGGTGGTCAACGGCAAGACCAACCGGGAAATCGGCATGATTCTGGGCAGCAGCCGGCGCACCGTGGACAAGCACCTGGAGCACGTGTTTGAAAAACTCGGGGTGGAGACGCGCACCTCGGCTGCCGGGCTTGCCATGAAGCGCGTCAGAATGCCGGCCCTGAGCTAGGGGACAGACCTCATTTGAGTCAGGTTAGGGGACAGGTTAGGGGACAGACCCCTAAATGGGGTCTGTCCCCTAACCTGTCCCCTAACCTGACTCAAATGAGGTCTGTCCCTCCCCCTCCTCCCGGTTTCTGAATCCAGAACTGATACATGCCGAAGAAGGTGTCCGGATGCTCGTTTTCGAATACCTGCCACTGATCGAGATTGGTGAGTGTTCGATCATCGGGGAAACGCAGCCGATAGGCACTCACCACTGCGGGATCCAGTTCAAACCCGAGAAAGCCCAGATTGTTTTCCCGCAAAAACGCGTCAATGGCCGTCAATGTCATGCGATGCTCCTGAACGTGAAAGAGCAAATCGCGACATGAGCTGGTACTGAAAAAATCGAGGGCCCTGACTGCCGCGCCGAGATTATTGCGGGTGTCCACATCAAGCAGATATTGCCTGCACTTTCGAATTTCGTCGGGTGTGGTCCCATAACCCTGTTCGGCGATAATGGCACGCGCCCTGACGATGTCACGCCGCGCCAGCTCGCTGTAGAAGCCAAGCTTCATGAATCCGCCAGGACGAAGGATGGACAGGAGCGCCCGCCACCCTGCCCAGGGATCGGCAAGGTGATGCAGCACCCCCACGGATTCAATAACATCGAACTCACGCCCGATTGCCCCTACATTCAACAGGTCGGCCTGCGCATATTCAATGGACGAGAGGCCCAGTTCCCGTGTCTTGCGCTTTGCATAACCCAGGCTGCCCAGACTCAGGTCAACGGCCAGTACGCTCGCCCCGTGAAGTTGTCTGGCCGTTTCAATTGAATGCTGACCCGTACCGCATCCCGCAATCAAAACCTCAACTTGACTGGTTATGGCGTGATTCCTGAAAACGGCCCGCGGAAATTTTTGGGACAAATATCCCAGAACATGCCTGGGCTTTGGCGTTGGCGCCACCCTGGTCCAGCGAGGGTAAGGATTATCCTCGTACTGATTTTGAACCAGAAGCGACACCTCGTCCTCGATGCGGGTCAGTCGAGGCACCGTAGCGCGCAACTGGCGCTCTTCCTCCGGCTCGCTGATCTGTTGCTTGAGCACTGTCATCACCGGGTCCGGCCACCGGGTATCGAGAAGCCGGGCGGCTGACGGGATGGAAAAGAGCGGAAAGTAGGTTGCAACCACCATGGGCCAAAGTGCCGGAACCTCGGTCCCGGCATCCAGCGCAGTTGCCAGTGCACGTCGTAAATCTTCCGCCTTTCGGATCTCGGCATCCGTATGGGAGAACACGTATTCGTTGATAAAACATTGGCTCGCCAGGGCGCAGTAGAAATCCATGGTCCCGCTCATGGCACTTGCAGAAGCCTTCGATTCATCAAAGGCTTCGAGCAGGGCACATCGCACCGTGGTTAGAAAACGCTCGGTCGTCGTATCATCGATGCGAGCGGCATTGAGCAAGGCACACAGCAATGGATCGGATTGAAGGACAGTGAGCCCGCCAGTTCCGAACAGGTCCTGAATGGACAATCGTTGAGGCCAGGCCTGGGTGACCCGCGCCATGGCTGCCTGAATTTCCGGGTTCATCTTGAGAAAATTGATGCAAACTCCCGCAAGATCGGTGGACCTTCCCCAGTTTTCGGTTAACGCGCGAACCAGTGCCCACCGGACCCCTGAATTTTCAGCCGTGACGGGCAAATGCCTGACGCATGCCACAAAGATGGTTTTTGCCTCATCGGATTCTTCAAGCCCAAGCGACTGCATGATGCTGTTGACGGCCATGGCCGGCTTGCCTTGCACGTTGAGCAGCAAGGCAAGATTATTCTGGGCCATGGCATATTGGGGCTTGATCTCCAGCGCGCGTCGGTAGTTCGTTACGGCGTCATCCAGTTGCCCAAGGTCGTTCAGGACGACGCCCAGGTTGCAGTGCGCTTCGGAAAAATCGGGCCTGGCCTTGAGTGCCCTTTGATAACTGGCCAGTGCGTCGTCAAGCCGTCCAAGATCTTTCAGGGCGTTGCCCAGGTTGTAATGCGCTTCGGCGTAGTAGGGCTTGAACCTGACTGCCCGGCGATAACTGGCCAGCGCGTCATCAGGACGCCCGAGATCTTTCAAGGCATTACCCAGATTGTTGTGCGCCTCGGCAAGATCGGGCTTGAGCTTGAGTACCTGGTGATAACTGGCCACCGCGTCATCAAGCCGTCCGAGCGATTTCAAGGCATGGCCCAGGTTATAATGCGCTTCGGCATCGTCGGGCATGAGTTCCGTCGCCCTTTGCAGTTCAAACAACGCCAGTTTGTTTTGTGCCTTAAGCGAAGCGCCCAATGCCTTCCAGACCAATCCGGAGCCCGGGTACCGTTCGATCAGTTTGCGCGCCAGGCCTTCCATTGCCCCATAGCGCCCGGAATTGAACAGGGAGACAAGCTCGTTGAGGTCAGCAGGTGGCGGTGCGGAAATCTTTGGCTTGAGGTTTGGAGTGACCCAGCGTGCTGCCAGCTTGTCCTGGCAACATTTTTTGTATTTCAACCCGCTGCCGCAAGGGCATGCATCATTTCTTGCGGCATTCATCCCCCAGCCCCCTCACATTCGGGGCCGGACATGGCGCGACTACAAGCCGGATGTTTTACAGATGGGCGGTACCACATTCGTTTGAGTGGGTGGTTTGGTGATCACAGGATATCCTGACGTGAAATGATCCTAACACCCCGACGGTACGCGAACCTGGTAATTACATTCTGTTATAAATGGTTACAAACGAGGCTGTATGATGTCCTTCATGGCGTCCGCAGCTTCGTCAATTTCAGATGTGAAATCCTATGCCCCAACTCTCTGAAGAACCGAACGCAATTCCTGGATGCGATCGGTGCAGAAATCTTGAGCCGCTCCATTTCGACTTTTCCTATGCCTATCAGCCGATAGTCGATTTCCGTAACAAAAAAATATTTGCACATGAGGCCCTGGTTCGAGGAACGAATGGGGAATCCGCCGCTACCGTGCTGGCCAAGGTTAATGACGATAACCGCTATCTCTTCGATCAAACCTGCCGCGTCAAGGCCGTCGAAGGTGCTGCAAGACTCGGGATTCAGGAATTTCTATCCATCAACTTTTTGCCCAATGCCGTGTACGAACCTGGGGCCTGCATACGCTCGACCTTCGAGGCTGCACAAAGGTGCAACTTTCCGAAAGAAAGAATTATTTTTGAAGTTGTCGAGGGAGAGAACATTTCGGACCGGCCGCATTTGCTCAACATTTTCGAAGAGTACAGGCGATTCGGTTTCAAGACGGCAATCGATGATTTTGGTGCAGGGTATGCTGGCCTGAATTTACTGGCAGAATTTCAACCCGACATCGTCAAGATTGACATGGACCTTGTTCGCGACATCGACAACAGCAAGCCCAAACAAGCAATTGTTGAGGGAATTGTTCACATGTGTCACAAACTGGGCATCAAGGTTCTGGCAGAGGGAATAGAAACAAAAGCGGAGCGTGATTTCTTGCTGGCGAGTGGTGTGAGTTATTTCCAGGGCTTCCTTTTCTGCAAACCAGCATTTCAAGCTGTCGGCAAAATAGATCCTGCTGCGCTGGTATGAGTCGGGACAGCCGTACATCTGCTGCGCGACATGAGTTGAAAACTACCGGGATGTGGGCAGGCCCATCGAACCGGTGTTTATTAATACGAATTCCATGATCCAAATTATCAGATTCTTGTTGTCATCGGTTTGTTTGTTGATGTGCGTACCGAATGTCGCAATCACCCCACAAAAAACAGGGGGTTACTGACCAGGTAACCCCTTTCCTTTTTCTGCTGACCCTGCTCACCACGATTCACGCAGAATCCCGGGTCAGATTTAAACGCAAATCAGCAGTCCTTAGGTTAATATGTAGTAACTCATACCATATTGTATGATACGCTACATAAATGCAATTTATAGCCCTCATCCTTTCCCTGCCAACTGAAAACGCCACGGTGCGCATGCGCGCATGGCGCACTTTGAAAGCATCGGGTGCGGCGGTGTTGCGCGATGGCGTTTATTTGATGCCAGAGCGAAAACCCTGTCGACAGGTATTGGATGTCGTTGCCGCTGATGTGCAGTTGGGGGGTGGAACGGCTTTTGTGCTGCGCGTTGAAGAACCTGAGGGCGCAAACTTTGGCCGTCTTTTTGATCGCAGTGAGGATTACGCAGCTCTGCTGGCGGACGTGACCAAAACATGGGCGGCTCTGACAAAGGATACCGCTCAGGAATCGCATAAGCAGGCCCGAAAACTACGCAAGATTTTCGCTACCCTGTCCGATATCGACTTCTTTCCTGGCGAGGCTCGGCGGCAGGCAGATACAGCCCTTCAGGAGCTTGATCTGACGGTTGCGAGGCTGCTATCGCCAGATGAGCCACTTCCGGCTGATGGGCCAATACCCAGGTGCAGGATTGGCGAATACCAGGGACGCATTTGGGCGACCCGTCGCCGACCATGGGTGGACCGACTTGCCTGCGCCTGGCTGATCCGGCGCTTCATTGATCCACAAGCGCAAATTCTGTGGCTGGAGTCGCCTGGTGACTGCCCCGCCAACGCGGTGGGTTTTGACTTTGACGGAGCAACTTTCAGCCACGTCGATAGCCACGTCACTTTTGAGGTGTTCCTGACGAGTTTTGGCCTGGAGCAAGCAGGGCTAAGACGAATTGGGTCACTGGTACATTACCTTGACATTGGCGGGATACAGCCGCCGGAGTCTGCGGGGATTGAATGCGTTCTAGCCGGTCTGCGTGAAGCCATGACCAACGACGATCAACTATTGGCAGCAGCCAGCGGTGTGTTTGACGGACTGCTGACGGCTTTTGAGCAAGAAAACGTACTGCAACAGAAAGCGTAATCGAGATGGAGCATCCCTGGATGCACAGCTTTTTTCCATTACCACTCACAACCATTCACAATGCTTTCAACAGATCAAACCTCGCTCAGACACCAATGTGCGTCACTCATGTTTATTGTGGGGGGACTGTGCTCAATTTCTCCTTTTGCACTGGCTGATTCTCCTGAGTTGGCCATGCGTGAATTTGCATCCGGTCAAATCAAAAAAGGAGTGAGATCCATCGGCTTCGGGGGAGATGGTGCCACCTGGGGCAACTACGCCCTGGTCTGGAAAGATGCAGGAACGGCCCTGGCTGATGGGGGAGACACCGGGTTTTCCAATGGAAACAACTTCCATTTCTGGGCTGCTGGCGCTACGACGCCTTTGTTATGGCATGACCTTGCCATTTACGTCATTGCCCTGAAACAGGATAGCAATGACATCCATTTCATGACGGCTTCACCTGCCTGGGGTCCGCGCCAGCCTGCCATTGGGCAAGGCACCAACCAGGCCATATTTACAAAAATGGCAATGCCGCTAGGGGGCGGCCTTTCTGCTGGGGTGCTGTTGTCGCATGAAGTTTCTCAGTTCAATACGCAGTCGACCGTCAATTCAACACGCGCTAGCCAGTACCAAACAGAATGGCGCCCTTCTGGTGGATGGGGGCTGGCCTGGGAAAAACCTGATTCCAGCTTGCTGGTAGGGTTTCGAGCTTTGCTCAACCGTGATCGTGAACGCCGAATTGACGCCACTGGATCGGCAGAGGGTAGCGCACAAGCGAATGAATATCGCATTGGCGCATCCTTTGCGCCATGGGAAGGCGCGTTGATGGATCTGGGCCATACCCGGTTGCAACGACAGAATACGCTCAGCGGAACCAATACCACCTTCGAAGCACCCAATCTGGGTTTCGAGCAGAATTTCAACGCCAATCGCATGGCGCTGAGATTTGGATTGGATGAGAGTTCTCCCGGCGCAGGGTTTACGGCCAAGTTTGCGGCTTTCAAGCTGGACGTGGCCTATATCCATAATATGGCGCGCGAGCGGGTGGGGGATTTATTTGGAATCAACAGCCAAAGCCTGATCATGACGCTCAACTTCAATTACCGGGGGATTACCCAGGCCCCTTGATGTCCCCTGGATGTTTTAATCCAGTGGCACGCTTTGGCCGCTACATGAAAAGGGGAGTGACCACAACGGGAACGGCGCTGGCTTTTGGTGGCGAATAGTTTACTGCCAAAAAGCTTGCTAGTGGGGCCAGTGAGTAACGCTGCGGGTTGTTGCAGCAACGTGCTTACGAGCCCTCGATCACCCGCGCTACGTCACCGTGACACTCAGCACATTTGCCAACCAGCAGCAAGCTGCCACCCTTGATGGTCCCGTTGAAATTGGTAATCGTAACTTCGTGGCGGCATTGCCCGCACCAGACGTTGGCCAGCAGGCGCTGGCGGATTTCGGAGGGGATGGACTCCCAGCGCTGGCAGGCTCGCGACCATTTCGGGAAACCGATTTCCAAAGCCATTTTTAAGGAGGCAAGACAAAATACCATCAACATAATCGGGATGATGGACGCGCTTCAGCATTTCGCTGGTGGCCGGCTCGAATTCATGAACATCGATGGGCAACTTCATATGTTTCCAGGCGCTGATGACTTCCGCTGGTTTTCGGGCGCTGGGCGAGAAGCTCTGCGCGAAAGCATTCATCTGGGGGGTATAAAAAACCGGTATTAACATGGCATCCCCCTGATATGACGCTTTCATCTTCCAGAAGGATGCGACACTTTATGTCGTTCCATCCCGGAAAATGCCTTTTGTGATGGTTAACTGGGGAGTCAAAATGAAACCGGGATGCATTCTGAGCAAAATATTCGCTCAAACCAAGGTGACAGGCATAGTGGCGGTTCCTTCGGGTAGAGTCACGACTGCTGACATGGATCGGGCTGATGAGGCTGCGCATGACTGCTCATTTGAGCATTTGGTCTGCCAACATCGGTTGTATTTTGAGTTGAGCGATGGCCACCGTATACGGAACCCTGAAGGCCATACCTCCACCGTACTAACAAGTCACTGGTTGTATACACTGGCAATCCCAGAGGAAATCAGAAAACTGGGGGAATTCAAATCCATGACTAACTGTTAACGCTAGCCCAGCCACATCTTGATGTGCCAGTTCGATCAGGAGGTGCTTTCCATGGAATCATTCACAGGATTTCCCTACTTGGTGACACGCGTTTTCCCAGGCCTATATGACCTCACCCTCTACCCCGCAACGATCGGTGAGCCCCAGTTGATCGAGTGGGCCCGGGCATAGGCCGGTGCAACGAGGCTGAGATGCTTTCTGGCGCTCTCAAAAGGACGAGGCCTGTGGGTTATCCCGGATGGCGCTGAAACCTGGGCCACCATGATCCCCGTGGGTGGCGCTATTATTGCAGGACGCTTGAAGTCTTCCGTGGACTTCCCGCGAGACGTGGATATGGAGGTGCGTGTCAAGGCGCTTGCCGACTATTCTGTGAAAAGCCTGAAAAATCACAATGGATATCTGTTGGGGGATCCCATTGATTGCGTCAGGGATGCCACCGCGGAAGACCGAGCACATTTGGGGCAATTCCGTGGAGCGGGCATACCCGCCGGTGTCGGCATTTGTGTGGATTGCGGCGATTGGAAAGGGAAATGCTGCAATCCGGAGTCATCGTACCCGGACAAAGCCTGGACCCTCACCTGCCTGTGCAGAAACGACAACCGCTGCGCGCGCTGCGGCCAAACCCTATAATAAGCACAAGCTGAATTCGTGCTACTACGACGCCCAGAACAACGCTATATTTCATGCGGCCGAATACTTGGCCTTGAGCCATGAATGTCCCGATTAGGTGCTGCCACGCGGGAAATTAACCTGCAACACCTCCATTTCAGGCTCCTCCACAAGCGACACATAATGTCGCATTTCGGTAGTACCCTCTCTTTTTAATTTCACGTATGTTGCGAATCATCGAGGGGGTTGTGATGCGTCGATTGTCCAAATCAAAACTGTTAGCTTATCGCCAGTGCCCGCGCCGTCTATGGCTTGAAATCCATCGGCCTGATCTCAACATTACCGATGCAGAGACTGAGGCCGGTTTCAAGGCTGGCCATCATGTGGGGGACATCGCCCGAGGCTTGTACGATCCGAATGGGAAAGGCGTATTGATCGATATTGAATTGGAAGGATTTGATCAAGCGGCAGCCCGTACTCAGGCCCTCCTGACTTCCAAACAGCCAATATTTGAAGGAACGTTTATTACCCCGGAAGCGTTGGCCTTGTCCGACGTACTGCTCCCCGTGCGCCAGGGTTGGCGCATGGTGGAGGTAAAATCTTCTACCAGCGTGAAGGATTATCATCGTGACGATGTGGCGATCCAGTCATTGGTTGCAAGGGACGCAGGATTGTCCCTGAAGTCTGTTTCACTGGCCTATATCGACAACACCTGGACATACCCGGGCAATGAGGATTACCAAGGATTGCTGGTGGAAGAGAATCTCTCGGATCAAGCCTTTTCCAGGGAGACAGAGGTTCGCCAATGGATTGCAGATGCACGGCAAACCATGGCAGGTGGGGAGCCTGAGGTGAAAACAGGCCCTCAGTGCGCCAACCCGTTCGCTTGCGGTTTTTATGCGCATTGCGCAGCCTCAGAACCGCAGGCCGAACACCCCATTGGCTGGCTGCCGAGCTTCCGCAAGACCGAGGATCTGCGCGAACAGGGCATTCTGGACATGAAGGACTTGCCTGACGCCGTATCTTTGACCGAAAAGCAACAGCGTGTCCGAAACGTGACGCTAACGGGTCAGCCTTGGTTTGATGCGAATGGCGCGGCGGATGACCTGAAGCCGCATTCTTTGCCAAGCTATTTCCTCGATTTTGAGACCATTCAGTTCGCCGTACCCATCTGGAAAGGGACCAGGCCCTATCAGCAGATTCCGTTCCAGTTCAGCGTTCACCGCGTCGGCGTGTTGGGAAAACTTCAGCATGAAGCCTTTCTGGAACTGTCTGGCAACGATCCCTCCCGTGCGTTTGCAGAAAAACTCATTATCTCCTGCGGTGATAACGAGCCCGTTTTCGTCTACAACGCCGCTTTTGAAAGAACCCGAATTGCCGAACTGGCGGAACGATTTCCGAAACTTGCGAAGCGGCTTCTCAACATCAACGAACGCATCGTGGATCTCTTGCCAGTGGCTAGGGAGCGCTACTACCATCCAAGTCAGAAAGGCAGTTGGAGCATCAAGGCGGTATTACCTGCCCTGGTGCCCGAGCTCTCATATGGCAACCTGGAGGGCGTGCAGGACGGCGGGGGGGCACAGGCCGCCTACCTGGAAGCCATACACCCCCAAACCGGTGCGAATCGTAAACAAACCCTCGAACATCAGTTGCTGGAATACTGCAAGCTCGATACCTATGCCATGGTGCGGCTTTGGCAGGTTTTCGCCGGAAAAACCCACTGGAGGCTGTGATGCCAAAACGCTCGGATACTTTGGATACCGCCATCCTCATCCTGGAAATCCTCAAGCGGATTCCCAGGCAACGAAAAATTACCGCATCCGAGCTTCACAAGCAGCTGATGAACGAAGGGTTTGACCGGGATTTGCGCACCATCCAGCGTCATCTGGACACGCTGTCCGAACATTTCGAACTGGAGCGCGATGATCGCAACAAGCCCTATGGCTACCGATGGCTGGAATACGCCAAAGGGATTTCCATGCCCGGATTGACGACACAGGAGTCCTTGTTGCTGACGCTTGCGGAGCAGCATCTGAAGATGCTTCTTCCGGCAAAACTGATGAAATCCCTGGAAGGTTTTTTCGAGCAGTCCCGTCGCAACCTGAGCCCTTCCTCGAAACCTTCCATGGAACGACAATGGCTGCACAAGGTAAGAGTCGTGGCGACCTCTCAACCGCTGCTGCCCCCGCTCATAAAACCTGCCGTGTTTGAAGCCGTCAGCACGGCCCTGTACGAAAACCGGGTTTTGCTTACGGATTACCAGAATGCTAATCGGGAGCGGAAGGAAGCCCGCGTTCTACCGCTAGGCCTTGCGCAGCAGGGCGCTCGCCTTTATCTGGTGTGCCGGTTTGAAGGGTTCAACAATGAACGGTCCCTAGCGCTGCACCGTTTTCATAAGGCCGTAGCTCTCAATGAAACTTTTAAGTATCCCGCAGATTTTAACCTGAAGCAGTACGATGACGATGGGCGGTTCGGTTTTGGCGATGGCAAGAAAGTCAGCCTCACCTTCAAGATCCACAAAGATACGGGGTTCCACATTACCGAGTCTGCACTTTCCCAAGACCAGCAAGTCATCGAACACGATGACTTCTACGAGATCAAGGCTACTGTAGTGGACTCGGCGATGCTGGATTGGTGGATTCACGGGTTCGGTGAAAATATGTGGGATGTGGAGAAACGATGAGCCATGCATCGATTATGAAAGTGGATTTTTTGCTGCCGAAAAACACAAAAATCAGCGTCTAAAAAATGCCGATGCCGATGTGTCTCCTTACGTTAACCATCCCTTGGCGCTGGCCAGTGTCCAAGGTGAATGTCAAGATCCAGTAACCCAATAGCCCGATTCGAAGTAAATTGTTGTTATAGCCCTCGCGCATGAGCACTGCACAGCGTCCTCACATAGCGGCGTGAATCGCAAATTAGAACCCCAGGATTGCCACAAATTTCACAGATCGTTCCGGATTCCTTTGCGGCAATTTTGATGAGACGAGCGAGTTCTTCTGAATAGTTGTTGAGATGAAACCGCAGAGCGCCGAACTTCTGCTTCACTTGCTGCGCCTCCGGCCACATATCACCATGAGGGTCAATGCCTTCCCGCGTGGCCTCCATCTCAATGTCGCTAGAAAGTTTCCAGATCAAGGCAAACCATCCATCACCACATTCAAATCCCCAACACATTGAAGATTCCTGTGGGCTTTTGTCCTTTCCCCGGTAAAGATTTGGAAAATGCGAATATAACTTCTGCGTATTTTCGGGCGTCATTTTAAGCAACTCATTATGAATGATGGAGAATTTATTGACTGCATGATTATTCAGGAAACGAACCCCATGGTACCTGAGGCACCCCCCTTGATTTTGCACTCTTCCTGCAGCCTGGCGAAGAGTTCTTTGGCTGTCATGTTGATCCCCAGGAGGTGATGCTGGCGAGCCACCGCTGCAAAATCACCAGGTGTGAGCCGATCGAGCGTCCGGACATTCGATTCCAACGCCGGAGAAAAACCACTTTCTCCATGCATCCGAGCGAACTCTGACTGGAACATGGACCAGCGCTGACCCGGCGTGAGATAACCAAACTTGACCTTGAAACTGAACCGTCGAAGGCTTGCCTGATCGAGTTTTTCCATGAGGTTGGTGGTGCAAATGAAGATCCCCTCGAAGGCTTCCATCTGGGTGAGGAGTTCATTGACCTGGGTGACTTCCCAGCTCCGGTGCGCATCGCGCCGGTCAGTCAAAAAACTGTCTGCTTCGTCAAGCACCAATACAGCCCCCTGGCGTTCTGCCTCCGCAAACATGGTGGCAATGTTCTTTTCCGTTTTGCCAAGCCACATGCTGAGGAGGTCTGATGCCTTGCGAACCACCAGTGGCCTATCGATTTCATCCGCGATGTGGCGCGCGAGCTCACTTTTACCGGTGCCGGCTGGGCCATAAAAACAGAAGCTCGCGGTTGGTCGTTGCTTGAGACCTGCAATGACCCGCTCGACGTCCAGGTCAATATTCAGGTATTGGCGGTCATACCGGGTCCGAAGCACAATTCGGGCGTTGGGCTTCTGCTCCAGGAGCAAGGCGCTCTGGGTCAGGACTTGCCGGGCAATGATCTGCGCCTTAGTGGGGTCCCCTTCACTCGTGAGCCTCGCAACCTTGGCGGCCCGCTCATATTGGGCGGGCAACAAATGTTCGTTAGAAGCGATACCTTGAAGCCAATCCTCGTTGGCCACCAGGTCGCCCAAATGGTAGCGTGCGATTTGCACCCTCACTTTCAGTGGCGGCACGGAAAACTGAATGGAATAGTCAAAGCGACGCAGGTAGGCAGGGTCTATAGCGGCATTATTGGTGATCCAGAGGGTCGGGGTCATGTTCCGCTCCAGCGTCCGGTTGATCCAGGCTTTGGAACCGTCCATTTTCTTGCGAGCCCCTCGAAAAAAGTCGGGTTCTTCAAAGGTGTCGAAGACGTCTTCCGTTTCATCGAACATCAGGAGCGCCTTGTTTCCGCCCGTGAGCAGGCGCTGGCAAAGAGCCAGCGAGCGAAGCCGCCCCCCCCCTCTCATGGGATCACCATCTTCATCGGCGTATCCAATCTCGAATAAACTCACGCCCAATTTGGCCGATACGACTTTTGCAAATTCGGTTTTACCGGTGCCGGGGGGGCCGTAGAAGAGGACGTTTGTACCGACAATCCCCTGGTTCATGGCGTTGGCCAAGAACGGCAGCAATGTCTGAAAATCACGATCAAGATGGGGAAAGTTCTCCAGGGTGAGATCGTTCGGACTCGCTCGCTTGAGAAGACGCCCGATCAAAGATTCGGCGTTCTCATTCTCCAGGAGCAAAACCTTGTCCAGGCCATCCACCAGATCCAGCTTGTCCTCGATATCGCAAAAACCTGACGTTACCTTAATGATCCCGCTGGTAACCAGCAGTGAGTCCTGCATAAGGGCTTCACGGATTTCCTGTTCCGTATAGCCCAGTATTCCTGCCAGCAACTGGTGGTAATTTCTGCTGTCAATGACCCTGCGACGGGTATTGCAAATCGCCCCTTTGAACACCTGAAACGCCTCGAGGATCGTTGCAAAACAGACGATTGCCTTGTCGCAGGCAGAAAGCCCCAGCATATCCCCCAACAATTCAATGTTCCGAAGCAGCATCAAATCGTCCCGGACAGGATGCTTACTGAATTCAACCAACTTTTTGTTCAACTCACGCTTGAACTCTACCTTGGTGGGGACATTTCCATTTTTGGACTGGCTGAAATGGTCTTCACGCTCGAAAATATCCAGCTCATCTTCCTTCAGGTCCGCTTTTTGCCACTTGTCCATGCCTGTCGCTTCCAGAAAATTCTGGTCCGTCATGAGATGGATTTTGTCGTGCCATTTCATGAGAAAAGCGAGTTTGATGAGCCAGGTTCCCAGCAGCGGGCGATAGGCATCGAGGGCATCGCCATGACCGCTACCAACTACCTTCAGGGCGGCATCCAGGCGAATAAATTTGGGAGTGGTTTTCATGTGCTTGCCTCTCACGGGTTGGTCATTTGTACATGAAGCCATTATGCGGAAACCAGCGACATATTATGTCGTATCAAGGCACGAGACCCATGGATTGTTCGTCTGGAATAACAACGGGTTAGGGTGCATCTTCAACTCATTGATATTTCTAGTGTTTTTGATTGTAAAGCAGGTTAATAGGGAGCACACAGCTTTCGGCATGGCTCGGTTCAGCCTTGACAAAATGCCCGAAAAAATCGTCTTCTCACCATGTTAGGATGATGGCCCATATGGCTATCCTCCACCCTTCACTGCCCGCCTTTCACCCCACGACCCTGGTGTCGCACACGGCGGTGGGCAAGTCAGGTCTGGACTAAACCAGAATTTCGCATCAAGCAGCTTTGTGAGTAGAATGAAATTGCTGGAAATCAACACGACAAGTATCCTGAAAAACACCGGAAGCTCCGGCAATCGTTGTAAAGAAAACCGCAAATACTGAAAATATCATCTCAGAACTGAAATCGGTCAAAAAGCTCACCAGACCCAGCTTGAGAATGTCAGGATGGACATCAAATCCGTCATCT
>JAJZEH010000089.1 GCA_021805725.1 Pseudomonadota bacterium
ATGGCGGCCACCGTGGCCGCCGTGGAGGACACGGGGCAGGTACAGGTAATGTCACCCACGGTGCGAAAACGCACCGACACCTGCTCCACGGCCTCACCCGCCAGGGGCGGGGTCAGTTCGGTCACCGGTACCAGCTGGGCGCCACGTCGCACCACGGGGCGCACATGAGCGTAGTAGATTTCCGGCACGGCCAGACGCTCGCGTCCGATGTAACTCCACACGTCGAGTTCGGTCCAGTTGCTGATGGGGAACACGCGCAGGTTTTCGCCGGGATGCACGCGCGCGTTGTAGAGGTTCCAGATTTCAGGTCGCTGGTTTTTGGGATCCCACACGCCGAATTCATCACGAAACGAAAAGATGCGCTCTTTGGCGCGCGCCTTCTCCTCGTCGCGCCGCGCACCCCCCAGACAGGCATCGAACTGGAATTCATTGATGGCATCCACCAGCGTGACCGCCTGCAAGGCATTGCGGCTGGCGCTGGCATCCTTCACGCGTGCCCTTCCCTGGCGAATGGAGTCTTCCACGCTGCGCACGATCAGGCGCTCGCCCAACTCCGCCACCCGCGCATCACGAAAGGCGATCACTTCGGGAAAGTTGTGTCCGGTGTCAATATGCAGCAGCGGAAAGGGAAAGGCATTGGGACGAAACGCCTTTTCTGCCAGGCGCAACATGACGATGGAGTCCTTGCCCCCGGAGAACAGCAATGCCGGATTGCGGCATTCGGCAGCCACTTCGCGCATGATGTGGATGGCTTCCGACTCCAGGCGGTCCAGATGGTCCAGCGATTCGGTACGGCCGGCGCGATGCGGGTGCAGATCAAAAATCTCCGCGCTGTGATGACTGCTCATGCGATGCTCCCCTCGGGTTGTGCGGACAGGTGCAGCCCGCATTCTTTAGTTTCCGGATGTTCCCACCACCAGCGTCCGGCGCGCTCATCCTCGCCTGCCGCTATGGCGCGGGTGCAGGGACTGCAGCCGATGCTGGCAAAGCCCTGGTCGTGCAGCACGTTGTAGGGCACGTGATGGGCCTTGAGGTAGTCCCATACGGCGTCGCGAGACCAGTCAGCGAGCGGACTGAATTTGGTCAGGTTGTGATCGGCGTCCCAGGCTTCCACTTCCAGTGCGGCGCGGGTGGATGACTGCTCGCGGCGCAATCCGGTGATCCAGGCCTTCCTGCCTGTCAGCGCACGCCCCAGGGGGACCACTTTGCGCACGGCACAGCATGCCTGGCGCGCTGCGATGTCATGATAAAAGCCGTTCACACCCTGGCGCGACACCAGCGCTTCCACGGCAATGGCTTCGGGAAAGTACACGCGGATCGATTGCCCATAGGTTTCCTGCACGCGCGCCATCAACCGCTGTGTGGGCTCAGGCAGGCGCCCGGTGTCCAGGGTAAAGATTTCCACGGGCAGGTGGTTTTTGAAGATCAGGTCGGTCAACACCATGTCTTCAGCACCCAGGCTGCTGGCCATGGCGAGCGGTTGAAAATCGCGCGCGGCGCGTTGCAGCAGAGCCAACGTTTCCTGCACCCGGTGATTGAGGTTCATAAGGGGTTTTCCTCTGAAGCGACATTCTGCAGACGCCGCCGGAATAAGGGAGACTGGCGTTCCACTGAAGTCTGGTAGGCCTCGCTGAAGACGTCTAGTCCACCCAGGGCGTGCGTGAGCGACTCGCCAGGGCGCAGGGCAAAGGCATTGAAGCCGCAACGCGAGAGATAATGCAGCGTTTCCTTGAACACGTCTCCGGCAGCGCGCAACTCGCCACGGAAGCCATAGCGCTCACGCAACAGTCGCGCCGTGGAATGTCCACGTCCGTCGGTAAAGGAAGAAAAATGCACCACCACGAGATCGAGGCGGGCCAGATCCGCAGCAATGATTTCGGGGCCTTCCGAAGTTTCCAGCCAGACGCCCAGCTTGCCCTGATGTTGATCGAGGCGCGCGCGCTCAGCCGCAAGCAATGCCGGTGAGACGATCACATCCTCCTCGGGGAGGATGCCGTCGAGGGTATCGGTGCGCAGGTGGTAGGTATCCCGAACAATGGCACGATCGCGAATCAGTTCAAGCATAGAGCACCTCGCGTTCTTGCGACGCATACACGCCCGCCTTGAAAGGCTCGATGCCAAGACGCTCCACCACGTCCACGAAACGCTCTTCTTCGTGCAGGCGCGCTTCCAGGTACACCTCGATCAAGCGCTCGATGGCGTCGGGAATGTCTTCCTGACCCAGTGAAGGACCGATGACGCGGCCCAGACGTGCCGGCGCCTGATTGCCGCCGATGGTGATCTGGTAGAACTCGGCACCATGCTTGTCCACGCCGAGGATGCCGATATGCCCCACATGGTGGTGGCCGCAGGCATTCATGCAGCCCGAGATATTGAGATCGAGCGGGCCGATCTCGTAGAGCCGGTCGAGGTCGTCAAAGCGCTGCTGAATGGCCTGCGCCACCGGAATGGAACGGGCGTTGGCGAGCGAGCAAAAATCCCCTCCCGGGCAGGAGATGATATTGGTGAGCAAGCCGATGTTGGGTGTGGCAAACCCGAGGGCCTTGAGTTCGCGGTAGAGGTCATGAAGATCGGCCTGGCGCACGTCGGGCAGGATCAGGTTCTGCTCATGGCTGACCCGGATCTCGCCAAAACCGTAACGGTCCGCAAGCTCGGCCACGGCATCCATCTGGTCCGCACTGGCGTCCCCCGGCACGCTGCCGGTGGCCTTGAGCGAGAGCACCACCGAGGCGTAGCCCGCTACCTGATGGGCATGCACGTTGCGTTCGTGCCAACGACGAAACGCCTTGTCATGTTCCAGGGCCTGCTGCAACCTTTCCGGCACGGCGTCAGGAAGTGTGGCATAGGCGGGGCGCGTCATGCGCGCGGCGATGCGCGCCAGCTCTTCGGGCACCACGGTGGCGGGACCATCCTTGAGGCTCAGCCACTCGGCTTCCACCTCGCGCTGAAAGCGCTCAGGTGTCATGGCCTTCACCAGGATCTTGATGCGCGCCTTGTGCTTGTTGTCGCGCCGACCATAGCGGTTGTAGACGCGCAGGATGGCGTCGAGATAGGTCAGCAGGTGTGCCAGGGGCAGAAACTCGCGCACCACCACGCCGACCATGGGCGTGCGTCCCAGACCACCGCCCACGATGACGCGAAAGCCAACTGCACCCTGGTCGTCGCGCACCGCATGCAGGCCGATGTCGTGCACCCAAGTGGCGGCGCGGTCTTCCAGGGCGCCGTTCACGGCGATCTTGAACTTGCGCGGCAGAAAGGCAAACTCGGGATGAAAGGTGGACCATTGCCGGATCAGTTCGCAATAGATGCGCGGATCGATCAGCTCGTCAGCCGCTACGCCAGCAAAGTGATCCGTGGTGGTGTTGCGCACACAATTGCCGCTGGTCTGGATGGCATGCATCTGCACGGTGGCGAGTTCCGCCAGGATTTCGGGGACGGACTCCAGTGCAGGCCAGTTGAACTGGATGTTCTGGCGCGTACTGAAGTGCCCGACGCCCCGGTCATAAGTGCGCGCAATGTAGGCCAGCTTGCGCAGCTGGTAGGAGGCCAGCACCCCATAGGGAATGGCGACGCGCAGCATGGGCGCATGGCGCTGGATGTACAGACCGTTTTGCAGGCGCAACGGGCGAAAATCATCTTCGGAAAGCTCACCCGCAAGAAAACGCCGGGTCTGGTCCCGAAACTGGGCCACCCGCTCGTCCACGATGCGCTGATCTATTTCGTCGTACTGGTACATGAGCCACCCCAACAGAACTGGTATGACCCAATTGTAGTGGGATGCTTTATATCTACAAAGACTAAAAAACTATTGAATGATAGCTGAAAAGAATATAAGAAAAGGGACAGACCCGAAATTGGGGACAGACCCCACTTTGGGGTCTGTCCCCAATTTGGTTAAGCGTAGGCCTTCAGGATGCGGGAAAAGCGCTGCAGTTCCTGGATGCCGCTCACTTCGGCACGGTGGCACCAGTCCTTGAGCTGGACCAGCAATTGTTCGCGTGTGGCATTGGTGCGCGTCCACAAATCGGCCAGCTCGCGGCGCATGGCCACCACCGTATGCACCGAGCCGCTGGCGGCCATGGCTGCATTCAGGGTGCGCTGATCTGTTTCGGGCAGGTCCTGGGCATCCTTGTGCAGCCAGCGGCCCACCATGGCCATGGCTTCGCGCCGCGAGGGCACGGGCGCCTTGAGGTGCTCGCCCAGGCGTTGCAACTCGGCGGAACAGGTCTGCGCCAGCTCTTGTGCATAACGCGCGATCACATCGTAACGGTTGAGAATGATGGCCTGGAGGGTGGCCTCGTCGCACTCGGATTTGTCGCGATCAAAGCGCACTGCGGGGGCCACGTTCTTGACGCGCGCCTGCCCCACCATCTCCAGCATGCGGATATACATCCAGCCGATGTCGAATTCATACCAGCGGTTGGACAGCTTGGCCGAGGTGGCGAAGGTATGGTGGTTGTTGTGCAGTTCTTCGCCGCCGATCAGGATGCCCCAGGGCACGATGTTGGTACTGGCGTCCTTGCATTCAAAGTTGCGGTAGCCCCAGAAATGGCCGATACCGTTGATGACGCCCGCGGCCCAGAAGGGAATCCAGATGATCTGGGTGAGCCAGATCATCATGCCGGGTACGACGCCAAACACGGCCATGTTGATGAGGGCCATCAGGGTAATGCCCAGGCGGCTGTGACGTGTATAGACGTTGCGCTCCATCCAGTCATCCGGGGTGCCGTGACCATAGCGCGTGAGGGTATCGGGTTTGCGCGTTTCCTTCACATACAGCACCACCCCGGACCACAGCACGCGGTGAATGCCCAGCACCTGTGGGCTATGCGGATCTTCAACCGTCTCGCATTTGGCGTGGTGCTTGCGGTGCACCGCCGCCCACTCCTTGGTGACCATGCCCGTGGTCATCCACAACCACAAACGGAAAAAGTGACTGATGGCTGGCGCAAGATCCAACGCCCGATGCGCCTGGTGGCGATGCAGGAATATGGTGACGGAGGCAATGGTGACATGGGTCATGACCAGTGCGGCAATGACATCTCCCCACCACGGCAAATTGAGTATTCCTGAAAACAGCATGGGTACCGCTCCTTCAATCCATTAGGCGCAACCATCCATACTATCAAAAATTATAACAAAAAGCAAGTCAGACCTGGGTGGCCTTCACCCCGTCGCGCAGGGGTAAGGCGATCTGCGCCTCGCGCAGGCCCCTCTGGATGGCCTGCAGCATGTCGGAGCGCAGCCCCAGGTCGCTCACGCCGGGGTCGTCAATCCAGAACTGCAGGGACAATTCCACGCCATAACCGGTATGGCGCAGCAGCGCAACCGAGGGGGCTGGTTCGACCAGCACACGCGCCTGCTGGCGAGCGGCATCTTCCAGGATGGCGCGCACTCGTTCAAGGTCGCTGCCGAAAGCCACTTCCAGGGTGAGCGTGCGGCATACGCCACCTCCGCCCAGGGTGTGGTTGGTGATGGTCTGGGTCATGAAGGTTTCGTTGGGCACGATGAAGACCGTGCCGTCCGTGGCACTCAGGGCGATGCATCGGGCCTCCAAACGGATGACCGTGCCCTGGCGCCCGTCCACGGTGATGACGTCGCCCATGCGGATGGAGCGATCCATGAGGATGATGAAGCCGCTCACATAGTTGCTGGCAATTTTCTGCAGGGCAAAGCCCAGACCCACACCCAGCGCACCGCCCAACACGGACAGGAAGGTGGAATCGATGCCCACCAGGGGCAAGGCAATCACGACACTCATGAACACCAGCAAGCCGCGCAGCAACTTCACGACCACCACCCTGAAATGCTTGTCCAGGGCGTCGGTACGCATCAGGCGCCGTTCCATCGCGCCGCCCAGCCACAGGGCCAGCACCAGCATCACCGTGACCACCACCACCGCCTGCAACACCTGCAGCAGCGAAATGTAAGTGTTGCCGATGGTTAGCCCGATATCCTGCAGCAAGTCCATCAACGGCTCGAGCAGCCCCGTCACGTGCAGGGCAAACAGCACCCAGACGGTGCGCACAAAAAACGCCTGCAAGGTTATGGTACGGCGCGACAGCCCCACCACGTACTTGAGCACGTACACGCCGGTTCGCGCAGCGCCCAGGGCCAGGGTGAGCGAGAGCGCCATGTGCAGCAGGGAAGAGGGGCGGCCATGGCCAAAGTAGCGCCCGAACAGCATCAGTGCAGCGGCGCTGACCAGGGCAAAGGCAATGCCCCGCAGGCGCCGCGAGCGCTCGATATCCACCCCGACCTGGTGACGTCCGCGCCCCATGGCGATGGCAGCGCCCGAACCCACCAGCAGCGACACTAACAGCACAGGCAACTGCCACAGATGCTGTGCCTGCAGCAGCGAGGTCACAAACCCCGTGAACCCGGAAAACAATTCTTGAGCTTGGTCCATCCAGTCCCTCTCCTTCAGCCTGCCTGGCGTTCCCACACCGCCGCAAAAAATCCGTCGGTGTGATGCCGGTGTGGCAATAATCGAAACCGTTCCCCCATCTCCAGCGCAATCTGCTGGGCCGCCAGAATCTCGCCGCAGTGTACCGGCGTGAATTCGGGATGGGCTGCGGCAAAGCGATCGGCCTGCGCATCGTTTTCCTCGTCGAGCAGGCTGCAAGTGGCGTACACCAGCCGTCCACCGGGTTTGACCAGCGTGGCGGCCGCCTCGAGGATGGCCGCCTGCTTGACCACGAGCTCGGCCACCGAAACGTCGCTCTGGCGCATTTTGAGGTCAGGATTGCGGCGCAGGGTGCCCAGCCCGCTACAGGGCGCATCCACCAGCACCCGGTCAATCTTGCCGGCCAGCCGCCGCACGCGTGCTTCCGTCTCGCTTGCAATCAGCACCGGATTGAGGTTGGACAAGCCGGAACGCTTAAGGCGCGGTTTGAGGTTGTTGAGGCGGCGCTCGGACACATCAAAGGCATAGACCCGACCCTGATTATGCATCAGGGCGCCCAGCATGAGCGTCTTGCCCCCTGCGCCGGCGCAGAAATCCACCACCATGTCGCGGCGACGCGGGGCCACGAGAAAGCCCAGCAGCTGGCTGCCCTCGTCCTGCACTTCCACATGGCCCGCCGTAAAGAGTTCGAGGCGATTGACGGAGGGGCGGCCCTCCAGACGAATGCCGATGGGGGACCAGGGGGTGGACACGCCTTTCAGCCCCGCGGCGTCGAGCGCCTGCAGCACGGCATCGCGCGTGGTGAGCAGCGTGTTGACCCGCAGGTCGAGTGGCGCCTGGGTCTGCAACGCGCGCCCCAGGGCCAGCACTTCTTCGGCCGGATACCGTTGCAGCAGCCGCGTCACCACCCACTGCGGCAAATCCGCCTGGACGGCCAGGGTATCGGGCACCGGTTGCGCCTTGAGCGCTTCAAGCCAGGCTCCTTCCTCACCCTGGCACAACGGCAGCAGCTCGCGCGCACTGCGCCCCAGCACCCGGTAGAGGGTGGCGAGCGCCATGCGTCGCGGCGACGTTGTAGGCGCCAATACCTTGATCAACTCCAGGCGTCGCAGCAAGGCATAGACCCCTTCCGCCACAAAGGCCCGGTCCTGCATGCCCATTTCAGGATGATTGCGAAAAAACTGGTGCAGGGCAACGTCCGCAGGCATGCTGGCCGGCAGGACCATTTCCAGCGCGGACACCAGGGCCCCGAACTGGTTTTCGGTGATTGCCTTACTGGGGGTACGACTCATTCCATTTCCACTCGCAGCATGCGCTGCTCCCATTGATGACCCCGCTCGGTCACTTGCATGCGAACGGGAGGATAACGCCGGTCTTCCGGCAACCATAGATCGAAATGGGACGGGGCCTGCTCGCCCTCGTCCCCCACATGCAGCGTCTTGAAGCGACCGGCATCGGTGACGGTCTCGCCGGTGTCGCGCGCGACGAGGTGGTGGACTTCCAGCTTTTTTCCGGTGCTCATGGAAATGTCGCGCCCCAGCATGGTCTTGCCTGCCACGCGGTAGAGATACTTGATGGACAGCATGTCCTGGGTGCCCGGTGGCAGCGGCACCGTCTCGGTCTTGCCATCGAAGTGCTGCTCGAGCAGGCCCGTATCCCAATGAAAATCTGTCGCAAAGCGCTGCGACGCATCGTTGCGGGCATGCTCGAAATGCACGGGGCGTAAGTCCTGCTCCAGCACGATGCCCCGGCTGGTTTCCTGAAACGAGGGGGCCAGCCATTGCAGCACCGCGTAGGGCTGGGCGGTGCTGACGATATCGTAGCTGTCTCCGGTGCGGGTCCACACCTCGATGACCTCGCCCACGGGCACACCGCTGTAATACAGCCGGTAGGCCACACGCACGGTTTCATGAACCAGGACGGGATCTTCGGCATGGACCCCGATGCCGCTCCACAACACCGCCACCAGAAGCGCCCCGAGGATCCCTCCGGAACGCCGCCGCCCGCTCATGGGCCCTCGGGGACGATCAAGCTGCCGGCACCTTGCAAGGCCTCATCGCGAACGAGAATCCGTCCATCCTGCAGCGATTCCAGCCGGCCCTCGGCCCACCAGCGCAAAGCACGCGGGTAGATCTCGTGCTCGCGTCGCAGGA
>JAJZEH010000009.1 GCA_021805725.1 Pseudomonadota bacterium
CGCAGTACCCGCCCATCGAGCCTGCGCCGGGGCGATATGTTCAGGCACGTTGCTGATTCAACACAATGGAGGAATGAGAATGCAAAAACGCGTGGTGTTGGTGACAGGGGGCATGGGGGGGCTGGGCGAATCCATTTGCGTCAAGCTGGCTGATCTGGGTTACACCGTGGTGACCACCTGTTCGCCCAGCAACAAAACGGCAGATGCCTGGTTGACCGGCATGCGTGAGCGGGGTTACGACTTTCATGCCTATCCCGTGGATGTGGGCGATCCTGACGATTGCGTGCGCATGGCCGCCCGGGTGGTGGCCGATGTGGGGCAGGTGGACGTGCTGGTCAACAACGCCGGCATCACACGCGACATGACCTTCAAGAAAATGACCAAGATCGATTGGGATGCCGTCATCAACACCAATCTCAACAGCGTGTTCAACATGACCAAACCCTTCATGGATGGCATGGTGGACCGGGGCTGGGGGCGCGTCATCAACGTCTCGTCGGTCAACGGCCAGAAGGGGGCCTTCGGCCAGACCAATTATGCTGCGGCCAAAGCGGGCATGCATGGCTTCACCAAGTCATTGGCGCTGGAAGTGGCGCGCAAAGGGGTGACCGTCAACACCATTTCGCCGGGCTACATCGGTACCAAGATGGTGACGGCCATTCCGCAGGAAATTCTTGAAGCCAAGATCCTGCCGCAGATTCCGGTGGGCCGACTGGGAAAACCCGAAGAAGTGGCCGGGTTGATTGTCTACCTCGCCTCGGATGAAGCCGCCTTCATTACGGGTGCCAATATTTCCATCAACGGCGGGCAGCACATGTTTTAGGGTAAAAAAAACCCCACAGGAATCCCTGTGGGGTTGAAGCCTTTATCGAAAGGGAACCTTTGCAATAAAGGAGGAGGAGACGTTTCAGGCGGCCGGTTTCATGGCTGCAGTGGCAGCATCCACAGTGGCCTTGACGCTGGCGTCGGCAAAACTGGCCATTTGCTTGGCGGTTTTGGTGACGCCGTCCAGAGCGGCCGTGGTTGCAGCAACCGTGGATTTCACGGCGGCGATGGCAACATCGGCACCAGCCGGGGCAGCCTTGACCGCCTTGTCGATGCTGCTGGCGATGGACTGGTTCCAGTCGGCAGCCTGTCCTTCAAACAGGGCAGAAACCTGGGCCTGGGCGTGGGCGGCCACGTCGTACAGGCTGCGGGAATAAGCAGTTGCCTTCTCTACACCCTTTTCCGTCAGCTTGGCGCGCAGATCCAGCAGTTGTTGCGGGTCGCGGGATTCGGTCAGGGTGCGCAGGGTTTCGCTGGCTTCGGCAAACGAATCCTTGCCGGCTTCCAGCTGCAGTCCCACAAAGCGCTCGGTGGTGTCCAGGATGATCTTGGTCAGTTGCAGTGCCGCATTGACTGCGGATTTGTTAAACTCGGTAACTTGTTCGGGCGTGTTGTACATTTGGCGCACTCCTTACAAAGGGTCGAAACTCAAGGGTTGGTCTTTCTCGACGCCATGTATGCTGCGTCGCAACAATTCCTACGATACAGACCCCGGGAGCCTATGTCAATCTTTTTTTGTGCGTTGCAGTAAAATATTAATGCGCTGCAAATTTATGTGTAACCTTTTGTTTTTATAAATTTATGTGTTAAATTATCAGGGCTGCTATGGTCCAGATTATAGCCTGTTGTTTTTATAAATTTATGTGTTAAATTATCAGGGCTGCTATGGTCCAGATTATAGCCTGATCGTTGTGTGCTGCACAATTTTTTGAGGTCCTTGCCATGTCAAATCCGGTCCGATTGATCAAAAAGTACCCCAACCGCCGTCTCTACGACACGGAAACCAGCAGCTACATCACTCTCTCCGAGGTCAAGCAGCTGGTGCTGGAACATGCCGAATTTCAGGTGGTGGACGCCAAGACCAACCAGGATTTGACTCGTAGCATCCTGATGCAAATCATCCTGGATGAAGAATCCGGGGTAGCGCCCCTGTTTACCAGCGACATGCTGTCCCAGATGATTCGCTCCTACGGCAACGCCATGCAGGGTTTCATGGGCAATTACCTTGAAAAGGGCATGCAAAGCTTTGTGGACATCCAGAAGAAGCTGCAGGAGCAAAATGTCACCATGAGCGGAGGCGAAGCCCCATCGGCCAATACCGATGTCTGGAAGCAGTTTCTCAATGCGCAGGGCCCCGCCCTGCAGGGTCTCATGGGCAACTACCTGGAACAAAGCACCCAGCTGTTCATGGAAATGCAAAACCAGATGCAAAAACAGGCCCGGACCATGTTTAGCGGTTTCCCGTTTCCCTTCACTGCACCGGTCACAACCCCCGAGACCGAACCCGAATCTCCACCGCCCCAAGCGGGCGACTCGAAGGCCTGACGCGTGAGCGACGCTGCAACGAGGGCCCGGCAGGCGGCCGGTCGGGTAGGCTTCGTGTCTCTGGGTTGCCCCAAGGCCCTGGTGGATTCCGAACAGATCCTCTCACAACTGCGCGCCGAAGGTTACGACATTTCGCCTTCCTATGAAGGCGCCGATCTGGTGGTGGTCAATACATGCGGTTTCATCGATGCAGCCATAGAGGAATCGCTTGATGCCATCGGCGAGGCCCTGAGCCAGAACGGCAACGTCATCGTCACGGGTTGTCTGGGTACCAACGCCGACAGGATACGCAAGGCGCATCCCGGGGTGCTGGCCGTCACCGGGCCACACGACAAGCATGCCGTCATGCAGGCCGTGCACCAGCATCTGCCGCCACCCCATGATCCCTTCACAAGTCTTATTCCGCCCCAAGGCATCAAACTCACGCCGCGCCACTACGCCTATCTCAAAATTTCGGAAGGGTGTAACCATCGCTGCACCTTTTGCATCATTCCCTCCATGCGTGGCGATCTGGTCAGCCGGCCCATCGGTGAGGTGATGCAGGAAGCCGAAAACCTGGTCAAGGCAGGTACCCGGGAGTTGTTGGTGATCTCCCAGGACACCAGCGCCTACGGCGTGGACATCAAGTACCGAACCGGTTTTTGGGGCGGACGCCCGCTCAAGACGCGCATGACGGACCTCGCGTCCGCCCTGGGCGATCTGGGCGTGTGGGTGCGCCTGCATTATGTCTACCCTTATCCGCATGTGGATGAAGTGCTGCCGCTGATGGCGGAGGGGCGCGTGCTGCCCTATCTGGACGTGCCGTTTCAGCACGCCAGCCCGCGCATCCTGAAGGCGATGAAGCGACCGGGCAACGTGGACAAAACCCTGGAGCGCGTGCAGGCTTGGCGTCGCATCTGCCCCGAGTTGACCTTGCGCAGCACGTTCATCGTGGGGTTTCCGGGCGAGACGGAGGATGATTTCCAGATGCTTCTGGATTTTCTGGAACAGGCGCAGATCGATCGACTGGGGTGCTTTACCTATTCTTCGGTCCAGGGCGCTGTGGCCAATGCCTTGCCGGGAGCCGTACCCGAGGAAGTGAAGCTGGAGCGCCAGGCGCGTTTGATGGCACATCAGGAGCACATCAGCACGCAACGCCTGGCACGCCATGTGGGTACGGTGCGAGAGGTGCTGGTGGATGAGGTCAGTGCTGCCGGTGCTGTGGCGCGCACGGCCTCTGACGCACCGGAGATCGATGGCGTGGTCCATGTGGCACCCGATGCGCGCCTCGCGGTGGGTGAGTTTGCGCAGGTGCGCATTGAGCGCGCGGACGCACACGATTTATACGGACGGTTGTCCTAGACCTGGGAGAGCAGAGATGAGTAGAGAAGTCGTCGTATTGAGCGCCGTGCGCTCGGCCATTGGTGCTTTTGGTGGTTCGTTGTCCGGCTTTGAGCCGGGCGTGTTGGGCGGGCTTGTCATCAAGGAGGCCATCGCCCGTGCCGGCGTGGCACCTGAACAGGTCACTTATGCCACGGTGGGCAACACCATTCCCACCAACGAACGCTTTCCCTACCAGGCCCGGGTGGCCTGCATCGAAGGCGGCATGTCCATGGACTCCACCGTCATGTCAGTCAACCGGTTATGCGCCTCGGGGTTACAGGGCATCGTGTCCACGGCGCAGAACATCCTGTTGGGCGATGCTGATATCGGTCTTGGCGGCGGAATCGAGGTCATGTCCCAGGGCGGCTATCTGTCCAGTGCCATGCGCACCGGTGCGCGCATGGGAGACTCCCGGATGGTGGACATGATGGTGGCCACCCTCACGGATCCCTTCGGCGCGGGACACATGGGCATCACTGCCGAAAACCTGGCCACCAAATGGAACATCACGCGCGAAGAGCAGGACGCCTTTGCGCTGGAGTCGCAGCGCCGCGCTGCCCACGCCATTGCCGAGGGTCGCTTCAAGTCGCAGATCGTGCCCATCACCATCAAGTCGCGCAAGGGAGACGTGGTGTTCGACACTGATGAACATCCGCGTGCCACCACGCTGGAAAAACTGGCCGCCATGAAACCCGCCTTCAAAAAGGACGGTACCGTCACGGCAGGCAATGCTTCCGGGATCAATGACGGGGCAGCGTTCTTCATCATGGCCGAGGCCGGTGTGGCCGCAAGGGGGGGGCATCGGCCCATGGCCCGCCTGGTGTCCTATGCCGTGGCCGGCGTGCCCAGCCACATCATGGGAGAAGGCCCGATTCCGGCCACTCAGGGCGCCTTGAAAAAAGCCGGACTGAAACTTGACCAAATGGACGTCATCGAATCCAACGAAGCCTTTGCCGCGCAGGCCATTGCCGTGTCGCGCGGTCTGGGTTTGGATCCGCAAAAAACCAATCCCAATGGCGGTGCCATCGCGCTGGGTCACCCGGTGGGCTGTTCGGGCGCCTTCATCGCCACCAAAGCCCTCTACGAGTTGCAGCGCATCGGCGGCAAGTACGCGCTGGTGACCATGTGTATTGGTGGCGGCCAGGGCATTGCAGCGGTGTTTGAACGGTTGTGATGAAGACGGGCCGGAAGCAGGGGACAGCCCCCAAAGGGGTCTGTCCCCTGGTGATCATTCCCGGCCTCTTTCCTCAGATTCCCGACGCCTCGATTCCCCGCCTGCCCCAACTGGAACGGGTGTTGGCCCAGGGTCATGTCGATGTGGCCCATCAGGGGCAGATGCTGGAAGACTGGCAGATTCCCGACGCCTCGATTCCACGCCTGCCCCATCTGGAACGGGTGTTGGCCCAGGGTCATGTCGATGTGGCCCATCAGGGGCAGATGCTGGAAGACTGGCCGGATGCAGCGGGAGACATTTCCCTCGCCACGCGCATGGCGCGCGAAGCAGGCCTGCTGGATGAAGCGCCTCATTGGCTTTGTGCCGACCCGATCCATCTGCAGGTGGAAGGCGACGCGCTGTTGCTGCTGGAACGATATGGTTTTTCCGTACGCGAAGAAGAATCTGCCGCCCTGGTGAAGACGCTCAACCAGCACTTTGCCGAAGACGGTCTCAAATTTTTTGCGTTATCCCCTGATGTCTGGCTGGTGGGTCTCAACGAGCCCCCGCGCATCAGCACCACCCATCCGTTGACCCGTGTGGGGCGCAACATCGACGGGTATCTGCCGCGCGGCGAAGACGAGCGCCGCTGGCGCGCGCGTTTCAACGAAGTGCAGATGCTGTTGCATCAGCATCCCGTCAACCAGATGCGCGAAGCGCGACGCGAACGCATCATCAGCGGCGTATGGTTTTGGGATACGCCGGCTACCATCCATAACGCAAAAGTCATCGACACCCTGCGCGGCCCTTCGGCTTATGGCGATGCCGAAGCCTGGCGTGAGGCGGCCCTGCAACTGGATCGCGACGTGATCGGCCCGCTGCTGGAAGGGCTGCGTCGCGGCGATTACGGCGCGTTGACACTGGTGGCGGTGGAAGGGCGCTGTGCGGCCACCCTCACGCTGTCGCGCTGGCAGCTGTGGCGGTTCTGGCGCCGACCGCGTCCCCTGGCTCAGACCTCTGGGGTGCCCGGCCTGGAGCATGCCTGAATGACCCAACCCTCATGGGTTGCACGCCCGGTAGACGAGGCCATCGCGGCGACACTGCAGCAGGCGGGTGCGCCGACTTTGCTGGCACGGGCTTTGGCGGCACGCGGCGCCCAGGTGGACGACCTGCAGGAACCTGATCTGCAGGAACTGCTGCCCTTCGATACGCTGAAAGGCGTGGGGCAGGCGGCCACCCTGCTGGCAGAGGCCATCGCCGCCGGAAAGAAGATCGTCATCATCGCCGATTACGATGCCGATGGCGCCACGGCCTGCGCCATCGGCCTGCGCGCTTTGCGCGCCATGGGGGCAGCGGTGGATTATCTCGTCCCCAACCGGATCACCATGGGCTACGGACTCACCCCGGAAGTGGTACAGCTTGCCCTGGCGAGGCAACCCGATCTGCTCGTGACCGTGGACAACGGCATCGCCAGCGTGGCGGGTGTGGCCGCAGCCAATGCGCTGGGCATTCCCGTCATCGTCACCGACCACCATTTGCCAGGCGAGGTGTTGCCGGACGCCGCTGCCATCGTCAACCCCAACCAGCCCGACTGTTCCTTTCCCAGCAAGGCGCTGGCAGGCGTGGGTGTGATGTTCTACACCATGCTGGCCCTGCGGGCCGAATTGCGTCGTCGCGGTGTCTGGCAGGCGCGGCCCGAACCCAACCTTGGTGCATTGCTGGACCTGGTGGCGCTGGGCACGGTGGCCGATGTGGTGCGCCTGGACCGCAACAATCGCCTGCTGGTAGCTGCGGGCTTGCGGCGCGTGCGCTCGGGCCGGGCTTCGGCCGGGCTCAACGCCCTCTACCGCGTTGCCGGGCGCGATCCCGCGCGTGCCGTGAGCGCCGACCTGGGCTTCGTCCTGGGGCCGCGCCTCAATGCAGCCGGGCGCATGGAAGACATGACCCATGGGCGCATGGAAGACATGACCCATGGCATCGAGTGCCTTGCCTGCGACGAGGTCGATGTGGCCCTGCATTATGCGCAAAAGCTCGATGCCTTCAACCGCGAACGGCGCGAAGTGGAGGGCGCCATGCAGGAAAGCGCCCTGGCGCGCCTGGATACGCTCGAGGCGGGGCAGCGCTACACCCTCTCCCTGTATGATCCCGAATGGCATCCGGGCGTCATCGGCATCCTCGCCTCGCGCATCAAGGATCGCTTCCATCGCCCGGTCATTACGTTTGCACCGGGCACTAGCGCCGAAGAAATCCGCGGCTCGGGACGCAGCATTGCAGGCTTTCATCTGCGCGATGCGCTGGACCAGGTGACCAAGCAGCACCCGGATCTGATCCTGCGCTTCGGCGGGCATGCAGCGGCGGCGGGGCTGACCTTGCGTAGCGGCGATTTTGCGCGTTTTGAGGCGGCCTTCGAAGCGGTGGCGCGTCAGTGGCTAAGTCCGGGCGACCTCGCCTTGCAGATCGACTATGACGGTGAGGTGGCCCCTGCCGATCTCACGCTGGCCACGGCCGAGGCGTTGCGTGCCCAGGTGTGGGGTCAGGGCTTTCCCGAACCGCTGTTTGGCGCGCGCTTTGCCGTGATCCAGCAGCGGGTGGTGGGCGAGCGCCACCTCAAGCTCAGGTTGCGCCAGGGGGGGCGTGCCTTCGATGCCATCTTCTTTGGCCACGCCGAGCCGCTGCCCGACTCCATCCAGGCGCTGTTTCAGCTTTCTGTCAATGAATGGAACGGCAACCGCCAGTTGCAGCTGGAACTGCGGCATTGGAGTGTATAATGGCAGGCTTTCTCAATTGCGATCATTGTCCCCATGGAAGCCGAACAACTCAACGCCATCGAAAACCTGCTCCAGGATCTGGATGTTCGCATCCAGGCACTGCGGAGGTATCTTTGACTTCGATGCCAAGGTCCATCGATTAGAAACAGTCGTCAAACTGGCAGAAGATCCTGCTATCTGGCAGGACAGCAAGAAAAGCCAGGAACTCGGGCGCGAACGCAAATCCCTGGAAGAAACCGTCGAGGAGATGGGGGCCGCCACACGCGGCCTGAAGGACGCGCAGGAACTCTTCGAACTGGCGCTGGCCGAACTGGATGACGATTCCCTGGAGGCCGTGGGAGACGATCTCAAGGGGACTGAAAAGCGTGTGGCGGCCATGGAATTTCGTCGCATGTTCTCCAATCCCATGGACCCTGCCAACTGCTTCATCGACATCCAGTCGGGTTCGGGCGGCACCGAGGCCCAGGACTGGGCGTCCATGCTGCTGCGCATGTATGTGCGTTATTGCGAACGCAAATCCTTTGGCGTGGAAATCCTCGAAGAGTCTCCCGGTGAAGTGGCCGGCATCAAGAGCGCATCATTGAAAATCACGGGTTCCTATGCGTACGGTTACCTGCGCACTGAAACCGGCGTGCACCGCCTGGTGCGCAAATCGCCCTTTGATTCCGGAAATCGCCGCCACACGTCCTTTGCATCGGTATTCGTGTATCCGGAAGTGGATGAATCCATCGAAGTGGAAATCAATCTG
>JAJZEH010000045.1 GCA_021805725.1 Pseudomonadota bacterium
CGTCATCCGGCGGTGGCTCGGGTCTACTACCCCGGACTCCCTTCCCACCCGCAGTACGATCTGGCCCGTCGACAACAATTGCTTGGCGGTGCCGTTGTCACTTTCGACGTGGTGGGTGGACAGCGCGAGGCTTGGCGCGTCATCGATGCCACAGAGATCATTTCCATCACGGGAAATCTCGGAGATACCAAGAGCACCATTACGCATCCCGCCACCACCACCCACGGACGCATTTCTGAAGAAGAGCGTCGGGCAGCAGGCATTGGTCCAGGAATGATCAGGATTTCAGTGGGGCTGGAATCGGTGAAGGCCTTGCAGGCGGATCTGGCCCGAGGGTTAGGTTAGAGCGGCACGAATCGGCAGCCTTCGCTGTCGCAGTACAACGCCCCGGCGCGGCTTGCATTCCAGTCCTGCAGCACCCAGCGCTCGCAAACATGATCATCGAGACGATAAACGTGACGAGCCGGCCGATGCGTATGTCCGTGGATCAGTCGCGGATACTCGAATTTGCGCAGCAAATCCATGACGGCCTGGGGGGCGACATCCATGATTTCCATGGTCTTGGATTGCTTTGCCTTATGGCTCATTGCCGTGGCATCGCGCGCCATTTTGTAGCGCATCTCGAGTGGCAGTGCCAGAATCTGCCGTTGCCATGCTGCGCTCCTCACCTGTTTGCGATAGGCTTGGTATTCGGCATCATCCGTGCACAACTGGTCGCCGTGTGACAGCACGGTGCGCACGCCATACAGCACGGTCTCGGTGGGATCGGGCAGAAGGGTGGCACCGCACGCCGCCGCAAAATCCTGACCCAGCAAAAAATCCCGGTTTCCGTGCATGAGAAACAAGGCCGTTCCTGAGGCGGTGAGCGCGTTCAGGGCATCCACAATTTTGCGATTGAAGGCCGTGGGCATGTCGTCGTCGCCCACCCAGCTTTCGAAAAGGTCCCCCAGGATATAGAGGGCCTCGGCTTCACGGCAGGGGCCGGCAAGAAACTCCAGAAAACGCTTGCGGATGAGTGGCGTATCCTCGGACAGATGCAGGTCTGAAATGAAGAGAGTATGCGGCACGGTGCGATGCGTTAAATAGCCTGTGCGCTTTCGATGACGACATCTTCGACAGGAACGTCGCCATGTCCCGCACGGTTGCCTGTGGCAACGCCCTTGATCCGGTCCACCACATCCTGCCCTTCAGTGACCTTGCCAAAAACGCAATAACCAAAGCCGTCGCGGGAGGGGGCGCTGAAGTTGAGGAAGCCGTTATTTTTGACATTGATGAAAAACTGCGCCGTGGCCGAATGCGGATCCGAGGTGCGTGCCATGGCAATGGTGTAGCAATCATTGGAAAGGCCGTTGGCAGCCTCATTTTCGATGGGCGCTTGGGTCTCCTTTTGTTTCATGCCCGGCTCGAAGCCGCCGCCCTGGATCATGAAGCCGTCAATAACGCGATGAAATATGGTGTTGTCGTAGAAGCCGGCCTTGACGTACTCCAGAAAGTTGGCAACGGTCTTGGGTGCCTTTTCCGCGTCGAGCGTCAGAACGATGTCGCCAAAATTAGTCTTGAAACGAACCATGGTATCTCCAGTTAGTTGAGTTTGTCGGCCTTGGCCTTGAGGGATTTGTTGTTGGGGTCCAGCTTTAAGGCATGGGCGTAGGACTGTCGCGCCAGGGCCAGATAAAGATCCGCGAGGTTTTCATAGGCGGTGGCATAGTTGGGCTGAACCATCAACGCCGATTCCAACACTTTGCGAGCCTCGTCAAGACGCCCCTTGCCGGCGTAGAGCACAGCCAGGTTGTTGTAAGGCGCTGGCATTTCAGGAAAGCGCTCTGTCATGCCTTCAAGGATGCTGATGGCTTCATCCGTTTTTCCCAGTTTGGTCAGTATCTGGGCCTTGAGGAACAGGACGGAACCATCCTGCGAATTGGTGTCAAGATATTGGTTGGCGGCGTTCAGGGCTTCTTGTAGCTTGCCCTCGCCAGCCAGCTTCTGGATGGCCTTGGGACTGCTGACCGTACTGTCCGGGGGCAGGGGAGTTGCCGTGACGACGGGCGTCGGTGTTTCGACGGGTTGTGCAGGCTCAGTGGTCTCTGCAGCCAGGGTGCAGTGGCAAAGTCCTGCCACTAAAACCGCCAAAGTCACGCGCATTGCGGCAGGGTGAAGAAACATATCGTGGTATACTTTAAGTCGATCAAGTCTGCAGAATATTTAATTATATCAACAAACTGCGTCATCTTCCAGTACGGCGACAAGAAGCCGTCCCAAAGAAGTGGATGCCCCTATTCAGATTATGCTCAAACTCTTCAATACGCTTACCCGTTCCGTAGCGCCCTTCCAGCCCATCGAGCCCGGCAAGGTTCGCATGTACGTCTGTGGCATGACGGTTTATGACCGTTGCCATTTGGGTCATGCCCGGATGCTGGTGGATTTTGACCTGGTCTACCGCTGGCTGAAGGCTTCGGGCTATGAGGTGATATATGTGCGCAATATTACCGATATTGACGATAAAATCATCGATCGCGCCGCTAAAAACCATGAAGCTATCGGCGATTTGACCGGGCGGATGATTGCTGCGATGCACGATGATCTGCGTCGACTCAACGTGCTGCCGCCAACCTTTGAGCCCCGCGCCACGGAACATGTTCCGGGCATGCTCGCCATCATCGAAACGCTGATCAAACGCGAGTTGGCGTATGTGGGCGGGAATGGCGATGTTTATTATTCCGTGCGCGATTTTCCGGGTTACGGCAAGTTGTCGGGAAAGTCCCTTGAGGACTTGCGTGCGGGCGAACGGATTGCGGTGGATGCTCACAAAAGGGATCCTCTCGATTTTGTGTTGTGGAAAGCGGCCAAGCCGGGCGAACCTTCCTGGCCCTCTCCCTGGGGACCTGGCCGTCCTGGCTGGCACATCGAATGCTCGGCCATGAGCGAACATTTCCTGGGTGAGCATTTCGACATCCATGGGGGAGGGCATGATCTCCAGTTTCCGCACCATGAAAACGAAATCGCGCAGAGCGAGGGAGCGCACGGACATACCTTCGTCAATGTGTGGATGCACAACGGGTTTTTGCGCGTCAACGATGAAAAAATGTCCAAATCCTTGGGCAATTTTTTCACCATCGAAGAAGTTCTCAGGGTTTTTGACGCAGAAGTCATCCGCTTTTTCCTGCTGCGCGGACATTACCGTAGTCCGCTCAATTACACTGACGGGCATCTGGAAGATGCGCGTCAGGCCCTCAACACACTGTACACGTCGTTACGGGGAAGGCGGGTCAGCGCGGGTCCGGTGGACTGGAGTGGCGAGGCGGCGCAGCAATTCAAGGCGGCTCTCGACGACGACCTCAATACGCCGGAGGCCATGGCTGTCCTGTTTGGACTGGCCCGTGAAACCAACCGCAGTGGCAGCGATGTCACTGCGACGCAACTTTACCGATTGGCACAGATCCTGGGGCTGCTAGGCAATAATCCGGATCGATGGATGCAGGAAGGTGCTGGTCGCGTTTCTGCCGGTGTGATTCAGGGCGCTGAATGCCCTCCCGCGTCTGCGCAATCCGAAGTCCGGCGCATCGAGGCCCTGATCCATGACCGGGCCGCTGCGCGTCGCTCCAAAAACTTTGCTGAGTCCGACCGGATTCGCGACGCTTTGCTGGCCGAGGGGATCGTCCTGGAGGATGGCCCCCAGGGAACGATCTGGCGCAGGGTCTAAAGTCGCGTCAGGCAGCGCTGAAAAAATCCTTGACCTTGTCCATGAAGGTCTTGGCGCGAGGGTTATGCGTGTCGTTGCCGCGCGTGGACGTTTCCAGCTCTCGCAGCAGACTCTTCTGTTCCTCTGTCAGCTTGACGGGGGTTTCCACCACAACGTGACACATCAGGTCGCCATAGCCGCTGCCACGCAGCGCCTTGATCCCCTTGCCGCGTAGTCGAAAGACCTGACCGGTTTGGGTTTCTGCCGGAACCTTCAATTTTGCATGTCCATCCAGAGTGGGGATTTCGATTTCTCCACCCAGGGCTGCCACGCCAAAACTGATCGGCATTTCACAATGCAAATCTGCTCCGTCGCGCTCGAATACCGGGTGGGCACGGATCTGGACCACGACATAGAGGTCGCCGGGAGGACCCCCTGAAGTGCCGTGTTCTCCCTCGCCAGCCAGGCGAATCCTGTCACCGTGGTCAATGCCAGCGGGGATTTTGACGGCCAGGGTTTTGTGTCGCTTGGTTCGCCCTGCACCACCGCAATCCGGACAGGGATGGGCAATGGTGGTTCCGCTGCCATGGCAGGCAGGGCAGGTTTGCTGGATGGAAAAAAATCCTTGCTGCATGCGCACCTGACCCTGACCACCACAGGTACCGCAGGTGGTGGGGGAAGTGCCCGGTTTGGCACCGGAACCCTTGCAGGTGGCACAGGTTTCCATGGCGGGGATGCGAATCTGGGTCTCGGTGCCGCGTGCAGCCTCCTCCAGGCCGATTTCCAGGTTGTAGCGCAAGTCGGCGCCACGATAGACGCCGCCTTGTCTGCCACGGCTTCCGCCGCCGCCGAACAGGTCGCCAAAAATATCGCCAAACGCGTCTGAAAAACCGCCCCCCATGCCGCCGAACCCCGGTCCGCCCGGGCCACCGCCGTGGCTTGGGTCCACGCCGGCATGACCGTAGCGATCATAAGCGGCCCGTTTGTCGGAATCGGAAAGGACCTCGTAGGCCTCCTTGCCCTCCTTGAACTGCGCCTCGGCCTTTGAGTTGTCCGGATTGCGATCCGGGTGATACTTCATTGCCAACTTGCGGTAAGCCTTCTTGATATCCTCTTCAGAAGCGTCCCGGTTGACCCCCAATACCTCGTAAAAATCGCGTTTGCTCATGCTCTGAAGGCTTATTTGTGGTTTTTGTCTTTAACTTCCTCAAACTCGGCATCCACCACATTTTCTTCCTTCTGGTTGCCCCCTGAAGCAGAGGCGCCAGCCCCGTGTTCGTTCCCTGTAGCTGCGCCTGCGCCCTGCTCGGCGCCGTACATCTTTTCGGCAAGCTTGTGGCTGGCTTCGGAAAGCACTTCGGTTTTTGCGGCCATGGCAGCGGTGTCATCGGACTTTAGTGCTTCTTCCGCATCCTTGATGGCTGCTTCGATTTTTCCCTTCTCATCTGCCGCAAGCTTGTCGCCATGCTCCTTGAGGGACTTGGTCACACTATGCACCAAGGCTTCGAGCGTGTTTTTGGTGTTGACGGCTTCCAGGTTTTTCTTGTCCTCTTCGGCATGCTCTTCAGCATCCTTCACCATGCGCTGAATTTCCTCTTCTGACAGCCCGGAATTGGCCTTGATGGTGATTTTGCTTTCCTTGCCCGTGGCCTTGTCCTTGGCGCCCACATGGAGAATGCCATTGGCGTCGATGTCAAAAGAGACTTCGATCTGTGGCATGCCACGCGGGGCTGGCGGAATGTCGGAGAGGTTGAACTGGCCCAGGCTCTTGTTGCCTGAAGCCATTTCCCGCTCACCTTGCAGCACATGAATGGTTACGGCGGACTGGTTGTCGTCTGCTGTTGAAAACACCTGGGCAGCCTTGGTCGGGATCGTGGTGTTCTTCTGGATCAGGCGCGTCATTACGCCCCCCAATGTTTCGATGCCCAACGACAGGGGCGTCACGTCCAGCAGCAAAACGTCCTTGACTTCGCCCTGCAGCACACCGCCCTGGATGCCTGCGCCGATGGCTACGGCCTCATCAGGGTTCACGTCCTTGCGGGGTTCGCGTCCGAAGAATTCCTTCACGCGTTCCTGGACTTTGGGCATGCGGCTTTGTCCACCTACCAGGATTACGTCAGAAATGTCGCTGATCTTGACGCCGGAGTCCTTGATGGCTACCTCGCACGGTTTGATGGTGCGTGCAATGAGGTCTTCCACCAGGCTTTCCAGCTTGGCGCGTGTCACCTTGACTACCAGGTGCTTGGGGCCGGAGGCGTCTGCGGTGATATAGGGCAGATTCACTTCGGTCTGCTGCGCCGAGGACAGTTCGATCTTGGCTTTCTCGGCCGCTTCCTTCAAGCGCTGAAGCGCCAGCACGTCCTTGCGCAGGTCCAGGCCATTTTCGCGCTTGAATTCATCCGCCAGAAAATCGATGATGCGCAGGTCAAAGTCCTCCCCGCCCAGGAAAGTGTCGCCATTGGTGGACAGTACTTCAAACTGGTGTTCGCCTTCCACTTCGGCAATTTCAATGATGGAGATGTCGAAAGTTCCGCCGCCCAGGTCATACACGGCGATCTTGCGGTCGCCTTCCTTCTTGTCCAGACCAAATGCCAGCGCTGCGGCAGTGGGTTCATTGATGATCCGTTTGACTTCGAGACCCGCAATCCGGCCTGCGTCCTTGGTGGCCTGACGCTGACTGTCGTTGAAGTAGGCCGGGACGGTGATGACCGCCTCGGTGACTTCCTCGCCCAGGTAGTCTTCAGCGGTCTTCTTCATTTTCTGCAGGACGGCGGCTGAAACTTCCGGAGGGGCCATTTTCTTCCCCTGTGCCTCAACCCAGGCGTCCCCATTGCTTGCCTTGACGATGCTATAAGGCACCATGTTGATGTCTTTTTGCACCATCTCCTCCGAGAACTTGCGGCCAATCAGGCGCTTGACGGCGAAGAGGGTGTTTTTGGGGTTGGTGATGGCCTGTCGTTTGGCTGGTGCGCCCACCAGCACTTCGCCGTCCTCGGCGTAGGCTACGATGGAAGGTGTCGTGCGCGTGCCTTCTGCGTTTTCAATGACCTTGGGCTTGCCGTTCTCCATGACAGCCACGCAGGAGTTGGTGGTACCCAGGTCGATTCCAATGATTTTGCCCATGTTGTTATGCCTCGAAATATTTGATTTTGATGGTTCTTATGTCGGGATGAGTCTTGAATATTCAAGAGGGTGAAGTGTTTTTTGTCTTGGAGACCGTGACCAGCGCGGGGCGCAGGATGCGTTCGTTCAGGGCAAAACCCTTCTGCATGACTGTCACCACCGTGTTCGCAGGCACCGTATCGCTTTCCAATGAGGCGATGGCCTGGTGGCGGTTGGGGTCAAATTTTTCGTTGATCGGGTTGATTTCGCTCACGTTGAACTTTTCGAAAACGGACGCCAGTTGGCGGGCCGTCAGGGCAACACCGCTTCGGTAGCTCTCCAGGGTCGCCTCCTTGACTTGTTGCGCGGCCTCCAGGCTGTCCATGACTGACAGCAATTCGGCGGCAAAGGACTCAATGGCAAATTTTCGGGCCTGGGTAAGGTCGGTTGCGGCACGCCTCCTGACGTTCTCGGTTTCTGCCTTGGCACGAAGCCAGGCGTCTTCCTTTTCGCGTACCGCGTTTTCGGCCTGATTGAGGGCGGCAAGCGCCTGCTCGAGGGTCAGGGCAGGGATGGCGGGGGCAGCCTCTGCAGCGGCAGCTTCTGATTCTGGATTCGTCGGTTGCATCGTGATCTCCTCAAGGAATGCACGGTGAGTTGGGGGCGCACGTTGCGATTTCAAGGGGGGTGACAGAAAAATAATTACCAGAAGCGGGGTTTAGTGCGTGGCTCCTGTGGCAATGGCCCGGTTACGGACCATCTCGCCTTCAAGTAGCGCCGCCTGAGCGGTCCAGCGAGGGTTGGTCCAGCCGCTCAGGTGGTCCAGGGCAATTTCGGTGAGCGCATCCAGCCAGACGGGATCGTCGTTGAGTGCAGGAATGTAGTGGTACTCGCGGCCCCCGTTGGACAGGAAGGTGGCTTTGACCTCCATGCCGATTTCTTCCAGCGTTTCCAGACAATCCGCAGGAAATCCTGGACACACCACGTGCAAGGTTTGCAGCCCGTCCCGTGCCAGCTGGTGCACCAGCGGGTCCGTATAGGGCTTGATCCATTCGGCCCTGCCAAACAGGGACTGGAAGGACACCACGTACTGCTCGGGCTGCAGACCCAGAGCCTCGCCAAGCAGACGCCCAGTCTTGTGGCATTCGCAATGGTAGGGGTCTCCCTTATCCAGGGTGTAACGGGGTACACCATGAAAGCTCATGACCAATTTGTCCGGACGGCCATGTTGGGCCCAGTAGGCTTCTATCCGGGACTTGAGGGCATGGATGTAGGCCGGATGGTCGTGATAGTGGCGCACCACGCGTACGCCTGGCACGTTGCGGTAGGCACGGAGCGCGCTAAACAGGGCATCCATGGAGGAGGCCGTGGTGCTGGCTGCATACTGTGGATAAAGCGGCAGCATCAAAATGCGGTCGCAATGCTGGGCCTTGAGGTCGGCAACGGCCGTTGCGATGGAGGGCTGGCCATAGCGCATGGCGTACGTTACAGCCAGGGGAGACGGTATGTGCTGGCGCAGGCGCTGTGCCAACCCCTCGCACTGGAGCACCGTGTTGACCCGCAGGGGCGAGCCCTCCGGGGTCCAGATGGTGGCGTACTTTTGGGCCGAGCGCGCGGGACGGGTATTGAGGATGATGCCATTGAGGATCAGCCACCAAATGGGACGAGGAATTTCCACCACCCTGGGGTCGCTCAGGAATTGCTTGAGGTACCGGCGCAGGGCACCTTTTTCAGGCGCATCCGGGGTACCCAGATTGACGAGCAGGATCCCGGTTTTAAGGGGGGAGCCATGGGCAAAGTCCGGTTCGGGGAGATAATGTGCCATCTTAATGCTGGGATAAGGCGCTGGAGAGTAGTTTGGCTGTCACGTCCACGATGGGGATGATGCGTTCGTAGGCCATGCGCGTGGGGCCAACCACGCCCAACGTGCCGACCACCTGGCCGTCCACCTCATAGGGGGCCGTGACGAGGCTGAACTCATCCAGGGGAACGATGCCCGATTCTCCTCCGATGAAAATCTTGACGCCCTGGGCTTGCTGGCTCATGTCCAGCAGTTGCAGTAATCCAGTTTTTTGTTCGAAAACGTCAAATAACCTTCGCAGCTGCGACATATTGCTGGAAACGTCCTGGTGGCCGATCAAACGGGTTTCTCCGGATAGCACGTAATCGTCCTGCCCCTGCCTTAAGGCAGCACCGCCTACTTCCAGCGCCGTCTTCATCAGTACCTGGATGTCCTGGTTGAGGCTTTGCAGTTCGATGCGCAAGGAATCGCGGATGCCGTCAAAATCGCAGCCGGCGTAATGCTCGTTGAGGTACAGGGCGGCCTGGGTGAGCTGCGCCGCGGTATAGACCTGTTCGGTGAAGATGACACGATTCTGCACGTTGCCTTCAAGGGTGACCAGGATCAGCAACAGGCGCTTTTCTGAAAGCCGCAGGAACTCAAGATGCCTGAAACCACTGGTACGGCGCTTCGGCGTTTGGACGATGCCTGCAAAAGCGGTGAGCTCGGAGAGCATCTGGGATGCCGCCGAAACCAGATGCTGGGTGTCGGCGGGGTGCAGCTGGCCTTCCAGATGGCTCAAGGTCTCTGCTCCCAGGGGCTTGATGGTGAGCAGGCTGTCGACGAAAAAGCGGTAACCGAGCGGCGTGGGAATCCGTCCTGCCGAAGTGTGCGGGCTGGCGATGAAACCCATGTCTTCCAGGTCGGCCATCACGTTGCGGATGGTGGCTGCCGACAGTTCAAGGCCGGACGTCCTGGATAGGGCTCGCGAACCCACCGGCTGACCTTCTTCGATGTAGCGTTCCACCAGGGCTTTGAGAAGCGCACGGGCGCGATCGTTTAACATGCAAATCATTCTACCTGAAATGTGGTTTAATTCTTGGCATGAATTCACCCTTCCAACGCATCGGGATCGTCGGCAAATATGATAGCCGCAATCTGGCAGAGCCGCTCGAGAAGCTCATCGCATTCCTTGAGGGGCGGGGCCTGTCTGTGGTTTTGGACCATCGTTCGGCAGCTGCCGTGGGAAAGACGCAAGCACCGGTTGTGAGCCTGGACGACATCGGTGCGCACGCCGACCTGGTGGTGGTTCTGGGAGGGGATGGCACACTGCTCTACGCGGCCCGCGTTCTGGCCTGCCAGAAGGTCCCCCTGATTGGCATCAACCTGGGGCAATTGGGATTTTTGACCGACATTCCCGCAAACGCCATGGAAACCATGCTGGGCCAGGTGCTGGATGGTGAATATCAGGGAGAAACGCGAACCCTGCTCAAAACCAGGATCGTCCGTAACGGCAACATCGTCAGCCGGTCTGTGGCACTCAATGACGTGGTGCTCACCAAGGGCGCGCGCGGCAGCATGATTGACCTCGAGGTCTATGTAGACGGGCGTTTCGTTTACAGCTTGCGCGCGGACGGTCTGATCGTGGCTACGCCGACGGGGTCCACGGCCTATGCCTTGTCCAGTGGCGGACCCATCCTGCACCCTGATCTCGCAGCCATCGTGCTGGTGCCCATCTGTCCCCACACCTTGAGCAATCGTCCTATTGCCCTGAGCGACCGCTGTACGGTGGAAGTCATCCTGCAGAAGGGCGCCGGGGCATTTGCCAATTTTGACGTTCAGGACCACTGTGAACTCCAGGTCGACGATCGATTGGTGATCAGCCCCTCCGAGGCTGGCATTCGTCTACTTCACCCCATCGGGCACAGTTACTTCGCCATGTTGCGCGAAAAACTGCGTTGGGGAACCAAGCTCTAGGGCGCCTCTCATGCTGCGTGCCTTGAGCATCCGTAACTTTGTCATCGTCGAGCATCTGGACCTGGAGTTCGATGCCGGGTTCACCGTGCTGACAGGAGAGACCGGCGCCGGAAAATCCATATTGATCGAAGCGCTGTCTCTGGCCCTGGGCGCGCGCGCCGAACCCGGGATCGTGCGTTCCGGAGCCGAACGGGCGGAGGTGGTGGCAGAGTTTCAGGTGGCTGAAGCAGATCCTGCCGGGCAATGGCTGCAGGAGAACGAGCTCTGGTCTGACGACCGCTGCGTATTGCGCCGCGTCCTCGACAGGACAGGAAAGTCGCGTGCGTTCATCAACGGATCGAGCGTGCCAGTGCAACAGCTCAAAATCCTGTCGGAATGGCTGCTCGACATTCATGGACAACATGCCCATCAATCCCTGCAAAAGGTCGCCACCCAGCGTGCGTTGCTCGATGCGTTTGCCGGCACGACAGCATTGGCGCAATCGGTGCGGGCGGCCTACAACCAGTGGCAATCGGCCCATGATCAATGGGAACAGTGGAGGAGTCACGCCGAGGTGTTGCTTGAAGAAAAGGCGCGTCTGCAGGACGAGGTGCGTGAACTCGGCGCCCTCGACCTGACCCTGGAAAGCTGGCAGGCCCTGCAGGCGGACCAAACACGCCTTGCCCATTCGGCCAGCCTGCAGGAGGGAGCCCGGTTTGCGTTGGAGATGCTGTCTGAGGCTGATGATGCCATCCGCGCCAAGCTCGATGCGGTGGGAACCAAACTGTCGGATCTTGTGATTTATGATCCAGTCCTGCAGCCCAGCGTGGAATTGATCGAGTCGGCAGGAATCCAGCTGGATGAAGCCGTACACGAATTGCGTCGCTATGCCATGGGCATTGAAGTGGATGACGCTGGCTTGAGGCAGTTGGAGTCGCGTATGGAAAACATCCTGGCCGTGGCGCGTCGTCATCGGCTCAAGCCGGAGCAACTGCCCGAGCGTCTGGCACAGTCTGCAGCACGGCTGGAGGCGTTGCAATCCAAAGGCTCTGGAGAAAGCCTGGAGCGGGCCATGCATGCGGCACGAGAGGTGTTCCAGAATCAGGCCCGGACGCTGTCGCAACAGCGTTCACTGGCCGCGAAACGACTGAGCCAGACCATTACGGACACGATGGCCGAACTGGCCATGGGGAAGGGCGTGTTTGAGGTTGCCCTGACTCCGTTGGAGCGGGCCAATGCGTCGGGCCTGGACGAGGTGGAGTTTCGGGTGGCAGCGCATGTATCCCAGACCCCCGAGCCCCTGGCCCGCGTGGCCTCCGGAGGCGAACTCTCTCGCATCAGCCTGGCCATTCAGGCAGCACTCTCCACCGTCTCGGCAGTGCCTACGTTGATCTTTGACGAGGTGGATACCGGTATTGGTGGACGCGTGGCTGAAATCGTCGGGCGCCTGCTGGAAGACCTGGGTCAACGGCATCAGGTGCTCTGCGTCACACATCTGCCGCAGGTGGCCGCCAGGGGCCAGCAGCATCTGAGCGTGACCAAAACGGAGCATGCAGCTGGCGTCAACAGCACCATTCAGCGTCTGGATGATGAGGCGCGTGTGGAAGAACTGGCGCGCATGCTGGGTGGCGTGACCATCACCCCGACGACGCGTCGTCATGCTGCCGAATTGTTGAACCACTGAAACGTGCCGGGGCAATTGCCCTGATCAGGTCCTTTTCCAGCGGCAGCGGGGTCCCTGCAAGTTCCGCTGCAATGAGTTCCGCTGCCATGCTGCTCCAGATCAGTCCCCGCGATCCCATTCCCATGGTGGTGTAGAGGCCCTCCTGTGGGCCCAGGGCACCAACGAGCGGCATACGGTCCCGGCAGACGCTGCGAAACCCAACACGATCCAGGGTGGTGAGGGGGTCTGGCGCCCAGCCGGGACTAAGTCGGGCGAGTCGTTCCAGGTTCTCCAGGGTGCTGGCTTGCCGGGGGGCCGCCTCCTGATCGCTCTCATAGGTGGCGCCGACGCAAAGACCTTCCTCCAGCCCGGGAATCACATACCCATCCTGACAGAGTACCGGCGTTTGCGGAGGAAAGGGGTCGTGCGTCACCAGTGTAATCTGCCCGCGAAACAGCGTCATTGGAAGTTCGGCCGTTTGCGGCAGGGATTGAGCATGGGCTCCCAGGGCCAAAATCAGGACCGGTGCTTCTGCCAGGAGCTGTCCACGCGCATCAAGGGCCCGCCAGGCCCCAGTCTTCTCGATGTGGCTTACGTCGGTATTCCAGTGACAACGAATCTGAGGCGATCCGGCAAGGAGGGCCGCTGCGCAAAGGCTTCCAGGGTCCAGCCATCCGCCCTGCGGAAAATGCCATCCGCCCCATTGCACTGCGATGCCACAGAGGGCCACTACTTCGGAGGGCTCCAGAAACCGGACGTAGTCCTGAGGATAGCCTTGATGTGCAATGACGCTCCGTTGTAACAGGGCCTGTTCCTCATCCTGGGCCAGGACCAGGACGCCGCTTTGCCTGTGACGGATGGTGCCGGTCCTGGCCTGTAACCGGTGCAAGGTGTGCAGGGTTTGAAAAAATGCGGCACGCGAAAGGCGGGAGGTGGGGTTGTCGTCGCGCGACAGCACCGGGCGCAAGATACCGACAGGGTTTCCAGAGGCTTCCTCGGCGGGTCCGGCGTGACGATCGAACAGGTCGATCTGCCACCCGTATTGCGCCAGTCGTTCTGCCATCAGACATCCTGCAATTCCTGCACCGACGATGATCGCGCGGCGTTGCGTGACGGGATGATGGATGCGCGCCAGAACCGGATTGCGCGCAGTCGTGACCATGCGCCTGAAGGCCTCCTCTGGAATCTTGTCAAAGCGCGCTTCCAGGCGTTCACGCTTGCGTCCGAAACCTGGGCGACGCTGTACCGTAAAACCATGAGACTCCAGGCGCCGACGCACGGCACCGGCTGCACACCAGGTGGCCAGCGTGCCCTGATACGCCATCTGGCGGGCTATGTGGCGGATCACCCAGTCATCCCACATCTGGGGGTTTTTGTCCGGGGCAAAACCGTCGAGGAACAGGGCGTCTGCTGCCATGGCCAGTTGCGGCAAGGTTTCCTGGATATCCCCCAGAATCAGCGTGAGTGTCACGCGTCCCCCCTCAAACCTGATCTGGTGGAACCCGGCCACCAGCGGGGGCCATGCGGCTACCAGGGCCTCGGACAGCCGGGAGAGCGTTGTAAAGGGGGAGAGGACCTGGGCCAGGTCGTTACGATTCAAGGGGAATTTTTCAAACGAGACGAAATGCAGTCGGGCCTCCGGGTTGAGGACCGTGTTGCGCCACGCGTTCCAGGTCACCAGAAAATTGAGTCCGATACCAAACCCTGTTTCCAGAATCTGGAAATCGGGTCGGTTCAGCCAGCGTTCCGGCAATGCATTGCCTCCAAGAAAAACGCTCGTGCTTTGGGCAATGCCGCCGTCCGCAGAGTGGTACACGTCATTGAAGGCCGGTGCACGCAGAATACCGTCCTGGAAGCGGACTTCCGCAGGGGTAATGGTCGTCATTCGCGCATTGTACTGTCCGACAAGCCACGCGGCATTCATTTGTTTAATCGGCCACGCAGCATGATCCCTCATTACAGTGGACGGGCATAAAGGATTTTTCCTTGAACTCTTACGGGGTGCCATGGTGGGTCTTGTTGTGCAAGTCCTCCATGATTAACAGCAGTACCCAATCGCCGGACGGCATGCTTCTCGCCGTCAGGCGGGTCATCGCAAGCCTCCGGTATTTTTTTGGAGGATGGGCGATGATTGCATTTGACTTTGTTCAAGGTTTGTTTCGAAGTGTGGTTTACCTGGGCGTGGTGCTGCGACACCATTGGAGTCGGAAGGTGACGCCAGAGAGATGGGCGGAACAAATGGCCTCTGCCGAAGCCGTTCAGGCGCCGTTGGCGCTCACGGCACCGGCAGAACCCGAATCTGCATTGGAATCACCGGTGTCACCGGTGTCACCGACAGTCCAGCACCTGGTTCCGGTGCCCGATGTCGATTTCCTGGTGGGGCAAGTGCTGGTGAGACATGGCGAGGGTTTTAACGTGGTTTGCCATTTCTATCGGCGTGATTCACGGGTGGTTCGTGCAATCTGGCTGGATTACAAAAGCCTTCAGCGTAAACATGGGGCGTATGTGGTCCGACGGCTGCGTACTCGCGCAGGCGAGCAGGTTGCAAAGGCCAGGGGTTCGGCTCGCTCGCAAGGCGTCGCGCCAAGGCATTGGGGTCGTATCGTCATACCTGACGAATTTCTGGAGTTTGAATCGCTCCAGGATCTGCGGGTGATACGGCTCATGGAGAAGACTCTGGAAGACGCGGGGGCACTGATCGAGGAGGAAATCCCTGAAAACCTTCTCAACAAAAGGCCGTGGCGTCTTCTTCCCCCTTGCGCCGCACCGGAACACGAATTGACGGATTTACAGAAGCGGCGCAAGACCATCGAGCGGACCATGGAGGAAATCCGGACGGAAGATGCGGCACGTAAGGTTCCGCTGGCCAGTCAGGACAGGCAGTATCCCAACATGATCAAGCCGCCAGTGGTCAGTTCCCATAGCGGAGTGCTACGCAAAACCGGCTATGTGGAGCGTACGGATCCTTCAGGTCGAAAGTACCGTACATTCTTCGCGGAAGTTGAGGATGAGGTACGGACCATTCGGCATATTGGTGTTGATTTGCAACGCGCCTTGTTGCGTGAACAGATCAACATCGGAGATCGGGTGGAGGTGTTTAATATCGGACTGGTCCCGGTAGGTACGGGCAAGTACAAAAAGAAGATATGGAGCGCCCGAAAAGTGCCGGCGTAAATGAACCACGGGGGGTGGCAACCCCCGTTTTTTTTGCAGATTGTGTTAACCTCGACGCAATTCAGCCGCAGAGCAAGACCATGAACTTCTTTTCCATTCTGATTGCACTGTTACTGGAACAGTACCGCACTGTTTCCACCCAAACCAAAGTTTTCGCGTTCTTTGATCGTTACGCCAGCAGCCTTGATGACCTGCTCAACTCTGGCGAGCGGCACCATGGCATCGCAGCATGGGTTCTTGCGGTCGCACCGGTTCTGCTTGTTATTGGCACGCTCAATGCCCTGGCGGGTTGGCTGGGGTTGGGGTTGGGCTGGGCCATCGATGTGCTGGTGTTGACCTTGGTGCTGGACTTCAGATCGGTGCTTAATCGCCTCACCACCCTGCAGGGTGACCTGCGCCACATGGAGCGCGAACAGGTGGCGGAACGCCTGGGTTTTCCCGGACCGACTGCTCCGGCGCTTGCCGAGCTGGTGGCCCGTGGGATCGAGCTTGCGCTCATAGACATCCACACCCATCTGCTTGCTGTGCTGTTTTGGTATTGCGTGTTGCCAGGGCCCACCGGGGCACTGTTGTACCTGATGGCAATGCGCCTTGATCGGCTTTGGGGTTCGGATACGCAAACCGATTTCGGGCACTTTTCCCGAACGGCGTTTTATTGGCTGGATTGGGTTCCGCTCCGGCTGACCGCATTGGCCTTTGCCATCGTGGGTAACTTTGAGGATTCCCTGTTTTGTTGGCGCACCCAGGCCTCCGGTAACCGCGCCAGTCTGCGCATTATCCTGGCCAGCGCTGCCGGTGCCCTAGGCATTCGTCTTGGCGATTCATCTGCGTCCAATCGCGTTTACGGGGGGCTGGATCTGGGTGTTGGGGAAGCCCCCGACGTAGATCACCTGAGGAGTGCCGAGGGCATGATCTGGCGGACTTTGGTGTTGTGGTTACTGATCATCGCGTTGATGACGATAGCAGCCATGGTGGGGGGTTAGTTGTGGCCCCGATGCCGCTTTGCCTGCTGCAGGCTGGTGAGATAGCGCAACCGTAATTCCCTTCTTTCGTTTCCGCGCGCCCAGTTTTTGAGGGCGCAATCCGGTTCGTTGAGGTGCTGGCAATCCATGAAACGGCACTGCCCCAGCAGCCCGGAAAACTCCCTGAAATAACCTTCGATGGCCTTGGGGCTCAAGTGGGCCAGGCCAAACTCCTGCAGTCCCGGCGAGTCGATGAGCGCGCTTTGCGCATCCATGGCGTAGTAATGGGTGGCAGTGGTGGTGTGGCGACCAGAATCCAGGGCTTGGGACACGATATTGGTTCGGGCCAGGGCATTGGGGACCAGGGCGTTGACCAGTGTGGATTTGCCCATGCCGGACTGGCCCACCAGAATGCTGACTCGTCCCGTCAGAAAGGGGCGCAATGCCGACACGTCCTGGAGGGCGCTCATGGACACCAGGGGATATCCCAGTTCAGCATAGTACTCAAGTGCTGAGCGTGCGCGGGCAGCCGATGTCCCTAGATCCATTTTGTTGAGGATGATCATGGGCGCGACGCCGGCAGCGTCGGCGGCAATCAGGCAGCGGGTCAGGAGTTCGTCGCTGTAGGTGGGTTCGGGGGCCACGACGATCAGCGCCTGATCCACGTTGGCAGCCAATAGCTTTTCGCGCCAGACATCTGCGCGGTAGAGCAGGGTGCGGCGTTCGTGCACCGCCTCGATGACGCCCTGTCCGGAGGAAGTCATCTGGATGTCCACCCAATCCCCGCAAGTCACGTCCTTGCGCTTGCCGCGACGCACGCAGCTGATGGGCTGCTCGGAGCCGGGAAGAGCAACGTCGTAATGGCGGCCAAATGCTGCGACGACTGTTCCGGTGAGAGGGGTGTTCACGCGGTCTGAAGGGATTCCAGGCGTGCAATTCTGAGTGCGGCCGGAGGATGGGAATCGTAAATGGCAGAATGCAACGGATCCGGCGTGAGGGTTGAGGCATTGTCCTGGTATAGCTTGACCAGGGCACTGATCAATTCCCTGGCTGGGGTATGTTGCGCGGCGTAGGCATCCGCCTCGAACTCATGCTTACGCGAATACAGGCTCATCAGGGGTTGCAGCGGAAAACCAAATACCGGAATGACCAGGATGAACAGGATCAGGGCGATTGCGGTTCCCGGTATCGTCACGCCCAGCCCGAGATAAAACCAGGGCATTTCCTTGAGCCAACCCAGAAGCCCCAAAAAAACCAGGCTCAATCCAAACAGTACCATGATGCGCTGAATGACGTGTTTTTGATGATAGTGCCCCAGTTCATGGGCCAGGACGGCCTCCGTTTCAGCAGGGTCAAGGCGCGTGAGCAGGGTGTCAAAAAACACGACCCTTTTGCTTTTTCCAAAGCCCGTAAAATAGGCATTGCCATGATTCGAACGCTTTGACCCGTCCATCACAAACAGTCCGCTGGAGCGAAAGCCGCAGCGTTTGAGCAGGGCTTCCACACGCTGGCGCAAATCCCCAGGGGGCAAAGGGGTAAACCGATTGAACAGGGGTGCGATCAGGGTGGGGTAGATCATCAATAGCACGACGTTGAAGAGCATCCATGCCGCCCATGCCCAGAGCCACCAGTAACTTCCCAACGAATTCATCATCCAGACGGCTGCCAAAAACACGGGGGCACCGAGACCTACGGTAATCAGGGATTCGCGCAACAGGTCCATCAAAAACAGTTTCGGTGTAATGCGATTGAATCCAAAGCGTGCTTCCACGCCAAATGTGCCATAGAGGCTGAGCGGGAGGTCCGCCAAGGCACCGATCAGCAGGACGCTGCCGCCCAGCGCCAGATCATGCAACCCGCCATTACCCGAAGTGTCCAATAACCACCGGTCCAACCCCTCCAATACACCGCCTTCGATAAAGACCAGCAGTAGCAGGGCATCGGTCAGGGTGTGTATCATGCGAAGTTTGGTTTTGGCACAGGTATAATCTGCAGCTTTTTGATGGTCTTCCAGCGGGATACGGGTTTGAAATGCTGCAGGGACGCTTTGGCGGTAAAGCTTGACGTGGCGAATCTGCCTGTAAGCCAGCCATAAACGACCTCCGGTCACGCCCGCGAGCAGCACCAGAAAAACCAAATGAAACAGCATCGAAGCATTCATGTAATGATGGATGTCGTCAGAAAACGCAAGTAGGAAAAGGATCAAACCACCGAATTATGGCACAAGACAAGAACCGCCTCATCTGGGTTGACATGGAAATGACGGGGCTCGACCCTGCGCGCGACAGAATCATCGAAGTCGCCATCGTGATCACGGACAACCAATTAGCCACGGTCGCCGAGGCGCCAGTGCTGGTGGTACACCAGTCGGAAGCCGTGCTGGACGGCATGGATTCATGGAACAAGGGAACCCACGGGCGTTCGGGACTGATCGACAAGGTCAAGGCCTCCACACTGGATGAGGCCAAGGCTGAAGAATTGCTCCTGGCCTTTCTCAAGGAATATGTCCCATCCGGCGAATCCCCCATGTGCGGGAACTCCATTTGCCAGGACCGGCGTTTTCTTGCCAATTACATGCCCAACCTTGAGCGCTATTTTCACTACCGAAACCTGGATGTCAGCACCCTAAAAGAGCTTTCCAAGCGATGGAAACCTGAAATTTACGGGGCGTTCAAAAAATCGGGTAAACACGAGGCTTTGGCGGACATCCACGAATCCATAGAGGAACTCAAGCATTACCGGGAACACTTCATCAAATATTAGCGGAATACCGTGCCGAGGTGGTCCAGAAACTGCTGTGGCGACACATAGCCCACCAGTCGGCCATCGCTGATTTCACGACCATCGCTGCCAAAGAAAACGGTCCCGGGAGGACCGAACATGCCAAAGCGCGCCAGAAGCGCCTTATCCTCCGGGGTGTTTTGGGTGACGTCAGCGCGCAGCAGTACGCCTTTTTCAAGCGCCGATTTCACTGCTGGCGTGGGAAACACCTTCTTTTCCATTTCAACGCAGGAGACGCACCAGTCAGCGTAAAAATCAAGGAGTACGGGCCGCCCCTCTGCAACGGCCTTGGTGAGGGCCTGGTCCAGTGCGACAGTTGAGGTGATGCGTTCAAAGTGGGGGCCATTCGTGCCGATCCGTGACCCCAGGAGCGGCATCACCATCCAGAGCGCAACGCCCAGCAACAGAACGCCAAAGAACCGTTTGACCCAGACCATCCAGCGCCCTGCACGGGGCAATAATGCTCCGGCCGAGGTTCCAATCACCAGGAGCGGCACCCCCATGCCCAAGGCCAGGATGAACAATGCAGCGCCCCCAAGGGCAAGGTCATGGGTTTGCGCGATATACAGCAGTCCGCCAGCCAGCGGGGCCGCCACGCAAGGGCCCATCACCAGCGCTGAGAGCACGCCCATCAATCCGACACCCAGATATTTTCCTCCCGGTAGCCGGTTGGACAGGTTGTTCAGCCCGTTTTGCAGGGCAGGTGGCAGCTGTAACTGATACACGTCAAACATGGAGAGCGAGAGGACTACGAATAGAAGGGCCGTGGCCACTTGAACGGGTGGTGTTTGCAGGGCGTTGGATAACAGCGTGCCGGAAAGCCCTGCCAGAATCCCCGCCAGAGCGTAGGTCAGCGCCATTCCCAGCACGTAGGTCAGCGATAGTCCGAAGGCGCGGCTTTTGGTGATGCTGGTCCCCTGGCCGGCGATGATGCCCGAGAGGATGGGGATCATGGGAAAAACGCAGGGCGTCATGGCAAGCAACAGCCCAAAACCGAAAAAAGTGGTCAGCACGAGCAAGGGTTTGGCCCCTTTCAGAAAGCTCAGAAACTCGTTGGGATTGGCAGAGTTGATGTCCGGCGCGCTCTCCAGGGGCGAGCCTCCGGCAACGGGTTGGTAGCGACCGGTAAGCGACGCCAGGACGAAATGTTGAGTGGTGGGGGGGTAACAGATCCCCTGCTCGGCACAGCCCTGGTAGGTAATGGCAAGCTCACGCGGGGGTGCCGAGGGCAGACTCACGTCCACGGCGAAAGGATGGTGATACACCCAGACGCGGCCGAAACTGGGATCCTCCTTGCTCTCGGCCTGGGGAAAGGCCAGGTGCCCCACCGACGCCTCTGTAGCGCCGAGGACCTTGATCCGGTCGCGATACAGGTAATAACCGGGGGCGGGTGTGAACTCCACGGCCAGCTCCTGGGCTGTGGCTGCACTGACGTTGATCTTGAAAGCCTCTTCGGGCATCAGGAAGGTTTTGGAGGCGCTGGAGGAGGCCAGTACCGCAGGCAAGGCGGGCTTGCTGAACGGAAGTCCTTCCGAGGCGCCTGCTGGGGGCGAGGCGGTGGCGAGCACCAGGGTTCCCACCAGGGAGAGCGCGCGCAATGCGTTGCGTAGCAGGGGGTAGCGTGCAGGGTTCATCAGGGTCAGGTCATCCAAGCGTATCGGCATCAAGCCGGACATTTTACTCCGACAACCGGTGCAACGCCCAGTTCACGTGTTCTCGCACCAGGGCCGAGGGATGGTTCTGGCGTTGGCTCAGCGCGGTGATGGCCTGGGAATCCGCCGGTCCGTTGCCCAGGGCAACGGCAATGTTTCGCAACCAGCGCTCGTGTCCGATGCGGCGGATGGCGGAGCCGGCCAACTGGTCGTTAAATTGGGATTCTTCCCAGGAAAACAGGGCCACCAGTGGGTCTGCGCGGAGCGCTTCGCGTGGAGCAAAGTCAGCGACCGAGGACTGCCGGGCAAAGCGGTTCCACGGACAGACCAACTGGCAGTCATCGCAACCATAGATGCGATTGCCGATCAAAGGTCTCAGGGGCAAGGGGATGGAGCCCTTGAGCTCGATCGTCAGGTAGGAGATGCATCGCTGCGCGTCCAGTTGGTAGGGCCCCAGAATGGCCTGGGTCGGACACACGTCGATGCAGGACTGACAGGTACCGCAGTGGTCCTGCACGGGCGCGTCGATGGGGAGTGGAAGGTCTGTGTAGATTTCTCCCAGAAAGTAAAAGGATCCGCCATCCCTGCGCAACATTAGGGTGTGCTTGCCGCGCCATCCCAGTCCACCCTGGTTGGCGATTTCCACTTCCAGCACCGGAGCGCTGTCCGTAAATACGCGGTAATTGAAGGGGCCCCAATGTTGTTCCAGCCTAAAGGCCAGTTGTTGCAGGCGGGAGCGCAGCACCTTGTGGTAATCCCGCCCTAGGGCATATCGGGAGATATAGCCGCGGCGGGCATCGGAAAGCGTTGTTTCGGCGTCATTCAGGGGGGTGGTGAGGTAGGGCATGCAGACGCTGATGACGCGCAGGGTGCCCGGATGCAGCGCTTCCGGGTTGGCACGCAAGGCGGCGTGCTGCTTCATGAAGTTCATTTCGCCGTGATGTCCGGCGGCAAGCCATGCTTGTAGCCGCGCCGAAGCCTCCTGTAGATCGGGGCGCGTCACGCGTGCGGCATCAAAGCCCAGGTCCAGCGCGGCTTGGGCCAATACGATCTTGAGGGCGTGGGGCGAAGAAGGAATAGGCATCATGACCGCCCATGATACCTGAGCAGGTCAACGCTTGCGTTGATGCGTGGGGTATGCTTCGATACCGGGTTAAGTCAACCCCAATGCCGTCCGAGGTCAGAATTGAACATTCAAGATGCCATGCCACCCCAGAGGTTTGAAGTTGGGCTCCCAGATGTCCTTGCCACCGAGAGCTGGGCTCGACAATTCGCCGCCTGTCTCAAGCCTGGCATGCTCATCCTTCTTAAAGGAGACCTTGGGGCAGGAAAAACCACCCTGGTGCGGGCAGTGTTGCGCGCTTTGGGGGTTGAGGGAAATATCAAGAGTCCCACCTATCCCGTACTTGAAACCTATAATGTTTCGAGCTTATACTTGTATCACTTTGATTTTTATCGAATCAAAAGCCATTCCGAATTGGAGGACGCAGGCTTTCGTGAATGCTTCGGCGGAACGGGGTTGTGTTTTGTGGAATGGCCGGAACGGGCAGGGGGCTGGCTACCTGCGGAGGATGTCCTCATTGAATTGCGTACGGAGGGGGAAGGGAGAAAGCTGACCATCACTGCAGGCTCACTTTTGGGACGACAATGCCTCGAGCGTATTTTCATTTCCTGACATGGCTCCTGCTCCTCGCAGGAGCCACAGCGGTCTTCTGGGCGCCCGCTGCAGTGGCAGGCACCCGCATCCACTCCGTCAGGCTCTGGCCTGCCGAAGAGTATACCCGGGTCACTTTTGAATCGAAAACCGGCATTCGCAGCACCCTGTTCTCGGTGGAGCACCCCGACCGGCTGGTGCTCGACCTAGAGGGCGTGGAACTTGGCGCGCCCCTTGAAACCATGGCGCACAGCCTTAAGCCGGACGATCCTTATATCAAGGGGATTCGTGTCGGTCGATTCAAACCCGGTATCCTGCGTGTGGTATTTGATCTCAAGACCCGGGTCAAGGCCAGCACTTCCTTGCTTGATCCCGTCGCAGGATATGGTTACCGGCTCGTCCTCGATATCTATCCCGAAACGCCGTCAGACCCATTGATGGCCCTGCTGGAAAGCCATCAGGCCGCCGCTGCTGCCCCGGCACCCCAGGCCGAGGTTACAGCGCCGCAAGGCTCCGGGGTGCCGCAGGAAGCAGGGGTGCCAGTGCCACCCGCAGAATCGGCCATTCCAGCCATGGGTGCAGCAATGCCGGCGCCGAGCGTGCCAGTGCCCCCTCTGGGCATTGCGGCAGCATCTTCAAAATCCAGGAACCAGCAGCGCATTATCATCGCGGTGGATGCGGGTCACGGCGGTGAGGATCCTGGCGCCCATGGACGCGGCGGTACCTTCGAGAAAAAAGTCACGCTCTCCATCGCGCGACGCCTCAAGGCGCAGATTGATGCGCAGCCCAACCTGCGTGCCGTACTGATTCGTGATGGCGATTACTTCATCCCACTCCAGGGCCGGACGGCCAGGGCGCGTCAACTGCACGCCGACCTGTTTGTGTCGATTCACGCGGATGCCTTCATCAACAGCGATGCTCGCGGTTCTTCCGTATTTGCCCTGTCCGAGAAGGGGGCAACTTCGGTTGCGGCGCGCTGGCTGGCCAAGCGCGAAAATGACGCCGATCTCATCGGTGGGGTCAACATCAATGCGCACGAAACCTACCTGGCCCAAACCCTGTTTGACCTGTCCCAAACGGCCACCATCAACGACAGCCTCAAAATTGCACGGGCCGTATTGGGCGAACTCAGCCACGTCAACGCGCTGCATAAGGGCGATGTGGAACAGGCGGGCTTTGCCGTGCTGAAATCACCCGACATTCCTTCCATCCTGGTGGAGACGGCCTTTATCACCAACCCCGACGAGGAACGGCGTCTGAACGATACCCAATACCAGGACCGGCTGGCCGCGGCGATTCTGGCCGGCCTGCAGCGCTACCTGGCGGCCAATCCTCCTCTGAACAAGTCGCGTACTGTACGTTCCGACCTGAATGGCAGTCGCCTTGCCGTGACTCCATGAGGCGCATAGAACGGCTGGACGATGTCCTGATTGCCCAAATCGCCGCAGGTGAAGTCGTGGAAAGGCCTGCCTCTGCATTGAAGGAACTGGTGGAAAATGCGCTCGATGCGCAGGCCAGCGACGTTGCCGTGATCCTGGAGGAAGGAGGGGTCAAGCGGATCCGGGTGGATGACAATGGGTTGGGCATGGTCGCCGATGACCTGCCGCTTGCGCTGGCAGCGCACGCCACCAGCAAGATACGCTCGCTCGGAGATCTCGAAACGGTGTCGAGCCTTGGGTTCCGTGGTGAAGCGCTGGCCAGCATGGCCGCTATTGCAGAAGTCACGATCATCAGCAGGACGCGGGAATCATCAAGGGCTTTCAGTATCCGTAGCCAGGGGGGGAGGGCCGAGGGTGTCTGTCCTGCAGCGCGCGACCCCGGCACCACTATCATAGTGGCTGACCTGTTTTCAGAGACGCCGGCGCGCCGGAAATTCCTCAAATCGGAGGGCACCGAGTACGCCCATTGCGACGACCTGCTGCATCGACTGGCGCTGGCCAATCCCCAGGTGTCCTTTCGGCTGACCCATCACGGCCGCGTTCAACGCCACTGGCCAGCCTCCAGCCTGGAATTGCGCGTGCGTTCCGTGCTGGGCGAAGAATTCATCGGAGCCGCCTTGCCTGTGGAAGAGCGGGTTGCCAGCCTCAGCCTGCAGGGTTGGGTGGCGCGGCCGACATACTCCAGGGCATCGCGCGATACGCAATATCTCTTTGTGAATGGTCGCTTCGTTCGCGACAAGCTGGTGGCTCACGCCATCCGCCAGGCCTACCAGGACGTGCTGCATCATCAGCGGCATCCTGCCTATGTTCTTTTTCTCGACATGGATCCAGCTGCGGTGGACGTGAATGTGCATCCCGCCAAAACGGAAGTCCGTTTTCGAGAGCCGCAAATGGTGCATCGTTTTGCATTTCAAAGCATCAGCAAAGCGCTGGCCGGGACGGCTCCTGGGCGCGTCGAAGCGCTTTCGCAGGAACGGCCTTATGATTTGCGTGGCTTTGGCAGTGCGTCGCCCTCACCGATGCAGCATAGCCTTGCCATCCGCGAGCCCGATGCCTTCCATGCGGCTCTGTTTGGGCCGCTCTCCCAGCCGCAGGGGGGCGACATGGGTGCTGCCACCCTGAGTGCGCCCCCTGAGGGTGAAGCGCCCCCCCTGGGGTACGCCCTGGCACAGTTGCAGGGCATCTACATCCTCGCCCAGAACCGCATGGGTCTCGTCGTGGTGGACATGCACGCCGCCCATGAGCGGATACTCTATGAGCGTCTTAAGGAGGCCGTCACCCGTCAGGAACTCTTGTCGCAGCCACTACTCATTCCCCTGAGCCTTAAAGTGGAGCGGGGCGACGTGGCTGCAGCAGAATCCCATGCCGAGACCCTCGCTGGGTTTGGCTTCGAATTGGCCGTGTTGGGGCCTGAGACGCTAGCAATCCGCTCGCTTCCAGCGCTGCTCGCAACGGAGGGCGCCGAGGCCCTGACGCGCAGCATCCTCTCCGAGTTGCGTCATTACGGCACCACCCGTTTGCTGATTGAAAGGCAGGATGAGTTGCTGGCCACCATGGCTTGCCATGGTGCCGTGCGGGCCAACCGGCAGTTGAGCCTGCCGGAAATGAATGCGCTCCTGCGCGACATGGAGCGCATCGACCGCTCGGATCAATGCAACCACGGCCGGCCTACCTGGCGCCAGATCACGCTTGCTGAACTGGACCGCCTGTTCATGCGCGGACAGTAGTCGTTCAAGATGTCCGACCCACTTGCCAGTGCCATTTTCCTGATGGGTCCCACCGCCAGTGGCAAGAGCGCCATTGCGCTGGAGCTGGCGGCGCGTTTTCCGCTGGAAATCATCAACGTGGATTCCGCCAGTGTCTATCGGGGCATGGACATCGGCACGGCCAAACCAGACGCCGAGGTATTGAGGCGCGTGCCGCATCACCTGCTCGATTGCATCGATCCTACCGAGGCCTACTCTGCAGCACGCTTTCGTGAAGAAGCCTTGCAGGTAATGCACAAAATCGCCCAATGCGGCAAGGTTCCCCTCCTGGTGGGAGGCACCATGCTCTATTTCAAGGCGCTGCAGCAGGGGCTGGATGATTTGCCCACCGCCGAACCTGCGATGCGTGCCCTGCTGGATCAGGAGGCCCAGGAGCTGGGCTGGCCCGCGATGCATGCGGCACTCGCTCGGGTGGACCCGGTGACGGCTGCCCGTTTGCAGCCGGGGGACTCTCAAAGGATACAGCGCGCCCTGGAAGTGTACCGGGTCACCGGGATTCCACTTTCCCTATACCATGGCACGGATTCGCGTCGGCCGCTCAACGCCAGGGTGCTGGCCCTCGGCCTGATGCCTTCGGATCGTAGCGTATTGCACCGGCGCATCACCGAGCGTTTCGATACCATGCTGGAGGCTGGTTTGGAGGACGAATTGCGCTCCTTGCGCCAGCGCCATGCGTTGAATCCCGATCTCCCCGCGATGCGCGCCGTGGGTTATCGCCAGATGTGGCAGTATCTGGAGGGACAGATCGACCGCGCCATGCTGCGCGAAAGGGGAATCATCGCCACGCGCCAATTGGCCAAGCGTCAGATGACCTGGATGAGAAGCTGGCCTGCACTTCGAATCTTCGATTGCCTGGCATCCGGCGTGGCCGGTGAGGTTGAGCAGGAAGTCGCCCGGTTTCTGAACGCAGGGTCCTGAATTCAGGACCCTGTTTGAGTGACCTTTGCCCGAGCGTGACCATCGGCAAAGGCAATCTCGATGGCCTGTCCTGGGGCGATTTCATGGCTGCCGCGGATGATGGTTCCATTTTCGTTGCGGACGATGCTAAAACCCCGAGACAACACGGCCTGGGGGTTGAGGTGGGTCAGTCCTGCTTCGAGGCGTTGCAGGGTTTGTCGTTGGCGCTCGAAATGCTGTTTGCTGGCGCGCGACAGGCGCTGGCGCATGGATTCCAGGCCCGTTTTTTGCTGGTTCAGTCGTTCGCCGGGATGGATGAGGCGTTGCCGCAGTCTTCCCACCTTTATTTCTTCGCGTTGCAAGGTGTGCCGTGCCGTGCTTTGCAATCGCCGCAGCGCCAGATCCAGGCGCATCCCGTCCCGCTCCACGCGTCTTTGCAGCAGGGTTTCCAGACGTTGCCCCAACGCGGCCAGTTGACGCAGCAATCCCTGTCGATCGGGGCTGACCAGTTCGGCAGCAGCGGTGGGGGTAGGGGCGCGCCGGTCGGCTACGAAATCGGCAATGGTGAAATCGGTTTCATGACCGATACCGGCGATGACGGGTATCGAACAGTTGGCCAGGGCACGTGCCACGATCTCTTCGTTGAACGCCCACAGGTCTTCAATGCTACCCCCACCGCGACACAGGATGAGGACGTCGCACTCTGCGCGCTCACTGGCCGTTTCAATGGCGCGGGCAATCTGGGTTGCAGCACCATCTCCCTGGACCGGAGTGGGGTACAGAATGATTTGCGTAGCAGGGCTGCGTCGCTTCAAGGTGGTTAACACGTCACGCAGCGCGGCGGCGGCGGGCGAGGTGATGATGCCGATCGTGACGGGGTGGGTGGGCAAGGGCTGTTTCAGGGCGTCGTCAAACAGGCCCTCTCCGGCCAGCCTTTCCTTCAGTCGGGTGAAGGCCTCGAACAGCTTTCCGACACCGGCCTGACGCATGGTTTCCACGGTGATCTGACACGAGCCGTTGGGGGGGTAAAAGGTGGTGGGGCCCTTGAGTTCGATTGCGAGGCCATTGCGAGGATGCCAGTCCAGGCGCTGGTTTCTGGAGCGGAACATGACGCACCGTATCTGGGCGTTGGCATCCTTTAGATTGAAGTACCAGTGGCCTGATGTGGCCACGGTAAAGTTGGATATTTCACCTTGAATCCAAACGGCGGGCAAAGCTTCTTCCAAAACCCGTTGGATGCGCGATGCAAAGCTGGAAACGGTAAGGATTATCTCCATGCTATCGGGCAATTGAGGCAAAACCCCTTCGAGAGTGGCATCAGATTTAGAGGGTGGTTTCATAAGCCCGTCTGCGCCTTGGTGAATGGCGATTTTTTTAAAATTTTGTTAAGCAAAGACATAATTTTTTGCTGTTCAAAAAATGCGCTAACCAAAAAAAGTTCATTAGGATGATAGGGTTGTCATGAATCAAAGGATACTGTTCACAAAGTTATCCACAGACTTTGTGGACAACTCTGTATGGGTCGCCAATCCCTGCGCCATCCATTACACTACCACCCAGTTGATAACAGTGGGGAGTGGCTGTGCCACATCTGATTGAGGCGGCCGGATGGCCTAGTGTTTTGCTGGTCATTGCTTCGATTGTGGGGCTTGCCGTCATCTTTGAAAGGTTGGTGGTCCTGCGCACATCCAGGGTATTGCCCCCAGGATTGCTCAACGACGTTCTGGCAGGCGTTCGGGACCAGGGCATTTCGCCCCATCTGATCGATAAAATCGAAACGGGCTCGCCCCTGGGGCGAATCCTTGCCGCAGGGTTGCGCAACGAGCGCAATTCTCGCGAAGCCATGAAGGAATCCATCGAGGAGGCGGGTCGCGCCGTGCTGGTGGATCTCGAGCGCTCCCTCTCAACCCTGGGCACCATTGCAAGTATCAGCCCCTTGCTGGGGCTGTTTGGCACCGTGGTGGGCATGATCATGTTGTTTGGCAGCCAGAACCCAGCCGGGGCCAGTCCTGCGGAATTGGCCCAAGGCATCTCTGTAGCGCTATACAATACAGCCTTTGGATTGGTGGTGGCCGTACCCAGCATGATTTTCTACCGCCTGTTCCGTTCGCGCATCGACAGACTGGTGGCGGAGATGGAGCAGCAAGCCATCAAGCTGGTGGAAGTCCTTCATGGAGAACGCCTTCCGTGAATTTTCGCAGGGGAAGGACCAGGGAAGAGCCCGAAATCAATCTGATCCCCATGATCGACGTCTTGTTGGTCATCCTGATTTTTCTGATGATTACCACCACCTATAACCGGTATGCGGGTCTGCACGTCAACCTGCCGGAAGGAAACTCCGGCTTGCGCCCCCCTCCGCCTGTTGGCAGCGTCATTGAAGTGACTGTCGAAGCCTCTGGGCAGACGCTCATTGATCAGCAGTTGATCGCCTCACCGAGCCTCTCCTCGGTTCAGGAGGCCCTGCAACGCGCGGCTCATGGCGAGAGGGATGTTCCCGTGGTCATCAGCGCGGATGCGCAGGCCACTCATGGCAGCGTGGTCAGGGTCATGGAAGCGGCCCAAGGCGCCGGATTTCACCGGATGACGGTCCTGACCCGGGTTCCGGTACGCTGACTGCATGGAACAGTGGCTGCAGCGTCAGTGGTACCAGCGCGCCTCTCCTCCGCTTTGGCTGTTGCCATTCAGCCTTGTTTTTGCCTTGATTCTGGTGTTGCGCCGATGGGCGGCAGACTTGGGATGGCTTTCCAGCTGCAGGCTTCCGGTGCCGGTTGTGGTCGTAGGCAACGTCACCGTAGGGGGGACAGGCAAAACCCCCCTGACGCTTGCCTTGGTGGAGGCGCTGCGGCGGCGCGGCTGGCGTCCGGGCATCATCAGTCGTGGTTATGGGGCGGTGGTGCCTGGCGTCCGGGAGGTGTTCCCGGCGGACGATCCGCTCGAGGCAGGGGACGAACCGGTGCTCATGGCGCGCCGTGCCAGGGTTCCGGTATGGATTGCAAAGGATAGGGCAAGCGCGGGGCGCGCGTTGTTGCAGGCGCATCCCGAGATCAACCTGCTGATCAGTGACGATGGCCTGCAACATCTTGCGTTGGCGCGCGACGTGGAAATTGCCGTGGTGGACGGTCGGCGACTACTGGGCAACGGTGCCTTGCTCCCTGCAGGTCCCTTGCGCGAGCCAAGAGCTCGCCTGGATGCGGTGGATGCCGTGGTCCTCAATGGAGCTTTGCGGCATGTCATTCCTACCCGGTCTCCGCAGTTTGGGATGACGTTGCAGGGGCTCGCCTGGGTCAGCTTAAGCCCCGACGCCCGTGAGGTGGCCCTGGATCATTTCCGCGGGCAGACCTGTCACGCCGTGGCGGGCATCGGCCACCCAGAGCGTTTTTTTGAGTATCTGCAAACACTGGGAATTACGGTGATTCCCCATGCGTTTCCTGACCATCATGCCTTTGCGCCCGAAGAATTGCGCTTTGATTTGTCAGCACCCCTGCTAATGACGGAGAAAGATGGGATAAAATGCCAGGGATTTGGACTGCCTGCGGCTTGGATGTTGCCCGTGTGTGCAGTGCTGGATCCTGGCCTTGAGGCTCTGGTTGATCATATCCTGCAGCGGAGGTGACATGGACGGACGATTACTTGAAATTCTGGTGTGCCCGCTGTGCAAAGGCCCGCTGATACATCGCAAGACACGCGCTGAATTGATCTGTGCTCCGTGCCGTCTGGCATTTCCGGTGCGCGACGGCATCCCGGTGATGCTGGAAGAAGAAGCGCGTCGCCTGGACGATAGCGAGGAAGTCTGAGGGTGCCTGCTTCATTCACCGCAATCGTCCCGGCGCGCATGGGTTCCACGCGATTCCCGGGGAAAGCGCTGGCGCAGATTGCAGGCTTGCCCATGGTGGTGCATTGCGCCCTGCGGGCTCGCGACAGCGGGGCCACGCGGGTGGCCGTGGCGACCGATCATGAGGAGATTGCCGCCGCAGTGCGCTCGGCAGGCCTTGAAGTGGTTTTGACGCACGCGGACCACGAAACCGGAACGGATCGGCTGGCCGAGGCGGTGCGTTTGCTCAGGCTCCCTGCGGGTGAAATCGTCGTCAACGTGCAGGGCGACGAGCCCCTGATGGCCCCTGACGTCATCCGGCGCGTTGCAGAGCGGTTGGCCGCCAGCACTACTTGCGCGATGGCAACGGCCTGTTACCCGATCCATGACCGGGCGCATTTCGAAAGCACCACGGCGGTCAAGGTGGTGCTCAATCAGGCAGGGGAGGCGCTGTATTTCAGCCGCGCCCCCATTCCCTGGCCGCGCGATGCCTTTGCCGGGAATGTATCGTCATGGCCCCCCGGTTTACCTGCCTGGCACCACATGGGGTTGTATGCCTACCGGGTGTCCTTTCTCGAGGATTTTACGAGGCTGAGCCGCTCCCCCCTGGAAGATTTCGAAGCCTTGGAACAGTTGCGCGCGCTATGGCACGGCTACCGCATCGCGGTCGTCACCACGGACCGTGCGCCGGCCCCGGGCGTGGACACTCCAGAAGATCTGGAGCGTGTCCGCGCTTTATTTGACCATCGCACGGTTTCCGGGTAGGTTCTCGGACTAACCATAACAAGAGTAGGCCCAGGGAGTAGTGGATATGCGGGTGATTTTATTGGGGGCGCCTGGCGCCGGAAAGGGGACGCAGGCGGGTTACATCAAGGAGCATTTCAGGATTCCCCAGATATCAACCGGTGACATGCTGCGCGCCGCTGTGAAGGCGGGAACACCACTGGGTCTTGCCGCCAAAAAAGTGATGGATGGCGGAGGGCTGGTTTCCGATGACATCATCATCGGTCTCGTCAAGGATCGTATCGCCCAGCCGGATTGCGCCCAGGGCTTTCTGTTTGACGGATTTCCGCGCACCATACCCCAAGCCGAGGCCATGCGCAGTGCCGGCGTCAAGCTGGACTTCGTGGTGGAGATCGATGTGGCGGACGCCGAAATCATTTCCCGCATGTCTGGGCGACGGGTTCATGTGGCTTCGGGGCGTGTTTATCACACCGAATACAGCCCACCCAGGGTTTCGGGAAAAGACGATGTGACTGGCGAGGAGCTGGTGCAGCGCGAGGATGACCGCGAGGAAATCGTTCGAAAGCGCCTTGAGGTTTACCATGCCCAGACGCGCCCCCTCGTGGACTACTACTCACAATGGGCCGCCAAAGGAAATAGCGATGCACCCCGCTATGTCAAGGTAGCGGGCACCGGTGCCGTTGAATCCATCCGCGATGCCATTTTTGAGGCACTCAAACACTGATTGACGAGGACCGGAAATCTTCATGGCTAAACCCAATGCGTTTTATGCCCAATCGGGTGGTGTAACAGCCGTCATCAATGCCAGCGCTTGTGGCGTGATTGAAACCGCGCGCAAGCATCGGGACAAAATCGGAAAGCTGTATGCAGGAAGACACGGCATTCTGGGCGCGCTCACCGAAGACCTCATTGATACCAGCAAGGAATCTGACGCGGACATCCGCGCTTTGCGGCACACTCCGTCCGGGGCATTTGGCTCAGCCCGCTACAAGCTCAAGGGCCTCGAACAAAATCGTGCCGAATACGAGCGCCTGATCGAGGTGTTTCGTGCCCATGACATCCGCTATTTTTTCTACAACGGCGGAGGTGACTCGCAGGATACGGCTTATAAGGTTTCGCAAATTGGCGAACAGTTGGGGTACCCCATTCAATGCGTGGGCATTCCCAAAACAGTGGATAACGACCTGCCCCTGACGGATTGCTGCCCAGGATTTGGTTCGGTGGCCAAATACGTCGCTACTTCCATTCGCGAGGCAGGTTTTGACGTGGCCTCCATGGCCAGGACTTCCACCAAGGTGTTCGTTCTGGAAGTGATGGGGCGTCATGCAGGCTGGATCACCGCAGCTTGCGGACTGGCCGCGGACAAATCCGGTGCTGCACCGCACATCCTGCTCTTTCCGGAAATTCCGTTCGACCAGCAAAAATTCCTGGAGCGAGTCGAGGAGACCGTCAAGAAAAAGGGGTACTGCGTCATCGGAGTATCCGAAGGGCTGCAGGATGCCGACGGAAAGTTTCTTTCCGAAAGCGGGCTGCGCGATGCATTTGGCCACGCGCAGTTGGGCGGGGTGGCACCCGTCATTGCAAACCTGGTGCGCGAACATCTGGGTTATAAATATCACTGGGCGGTGGCAGACTACCTGCAGCGCGCGGCACGCCATATCGCCTCCAAAACGGACGTGGCCCAAGCCTACGCCATGGGCAAGGCAGCCGTGGAGTTTGCCCTCAAGGGGCATAACGCCATCATGCCCATCGTGGTTCGAAAATCCAGCAAACCCTATGTCTGGAAGGTTGGCATGGTGTCGCTTGCCGATGTGGCCAATCAGGAAAAAATGCTGCCGCGCGACTTCATCACTCCCGACGGTTTCGGGATTACAGCCAAATGCCGTCGCTATCTCGAGCCCCTCATCGCAGGTGAGGATTTTCCGCCGTTCAAAAACGGTTTACCCGACTACGTCACTTTAAGGAATATAGCCGTCCCGAAGAAATTGAAGACCACGTTCAAGGTGTAGCGTCTGCAGCATCACAATAGGGAGATAAAAATGTCACAAGGTGTCTTGTTTGCCCTGGTTTGCGCAGTTCTGGCTCTTGTTTATAGTCTCAGTTCCTATCAGTGGGTTATTTCAAAATCGAATGGCAATGCGCGCATGCAGGAAATTGCGGCCGCCATTCAAGAGGGTGCTTCCGCCTACCTGAGCCGCCAGTACAGAACCATCGCGTTGGTGGGCGCCATTCTTTTTGCAGTGATTCTCTTTGCCCTGGGGGCAAAGACGGCCATCGGATTTGCCATCGGCGCACTGGCATCCGGCGCCACCGGGTTCATTGGAATGAACGTGTCAGTCAGGGCCAATGTGCGCACCGCGCAGGCAGCGCACGATGGATTGAATGCCGCTCTCGCCGTGGCTTTTCGCGGCGGAGCCGTCACGGGAATGCTGGTGGTTGGGCTGGGGTTGCTGGGGGTGGCCGGGTACTACGCCATCCTGCAATACATGACTCCCGCGGGTGCCACGGTGGACGCGACGCCGCTGGTGGGACTTGCCTTTGGTGGTTCGCTCATTTCCATTTTTGCACGCCTTGGGGGGGGGATATTCACCAAGGGTGCAGATGTCGGCGCCGACCTGGTGGGCAAGGTGGAGGCAGGCATTCCCGAGGATGACCCGCGCAACCCCGCCGTAATTGCCGACAACGTGGGTGACAACGTGGGCGACTGCGCCGGCATGGCAGCAGATTTATTTGAAACTTACGCGGTCACCATCATTGCGACCATGCTGCTAGGCGCCCTGGTGATGAAAGGCTTCGAGAATGCGTTGACCTACCCGCTGGCGCTGGGGGGCGTTTCCATCATCTCCTCGATCATCGGTACCTATTTCGTCAAGGCGCGCGACGGTGGAAAGATCATGAACGCCCTCTACCGGGGGTTGATCGTGGCAGGGGGTATTGCTGCCGTAGCGTTCTATCCCATCACAACCTTCCTCATGGGGGCCAATCCGGCCGGCATCTCGGCGATGAACTTGTGGCTGGCATCCCTCATCGGCCTCGCCGTGACGGCGGCGCTTGTGGTGATCACCGAGTATTACACCGCCACGGAGTATTCTCCCGTGCAAACGGTTGCCGAGGCTTCAACCACCGGGCATGCCACCAACATCATCGCGGGCCTCGGTATTTCCATGAAGGCCACGGCGGCCCCCGTCCTGGTGATCTGTCTGGGCATTCTGGGCGCCTATGCCCTGGGCGGGTTGTATGCCATCGCGATTGCAGCGACTTCCATGCTGTCCATGGCTGGCATCGTGGTGGCCCTGGATGCCTACGGTCCGATTACCGATAATGCTGGTGGTATTGCAGAAATGTCTGGCTTGCCACCGTCCATCCGCAACATCACCGATCCGCTGGATGCGGTGGGCAACACCACCAAGGCGGTCACCAAGGGGTATGCCATCGGTTCTGCCGGCCTGGCGGCTTTGGTGCTGTTTGCCGACTATACGCATCAGTTGGCGGGATCCCTGGGTCGGGAAACCATATTCGATCTGTCCGATCACATGGTCATTGTCGGGCTGTTCATTGGCGGCATGATTCCCTATCTGTTTGCAGCCATGGCCATGGAAGCGGTGGGACGCTCTGCGGGAGCCGTGGTGCTTGAGGTGCGTCGCCAGTTCCGCGAAATGGCGGGGATCATGACCGGGGCACAACGGCCGGATTACACCCGGGCTGTGGACTTGCTGACCAAGGCGGCCATCAAGGAAATGATCATTCCTTCACTGTTGCCGGTGCTGGTACCCGTTGTCGTGGGATTGCTGCTGGGAGCAAAAGCCCTGGGTGGCGTATTGATGGGGACCATCATCACCGGGTTGTTTGTGGCGATCTCCATGACCACCGGTGGCGGTGCCTGGGATAATGCCAAGAAGTACATCGAGGACGATCACTTTGGTGGCAAGGGCTCTGATGCGCATAAAGCTGCAGTAACCGGCGACACGGTGGGCGACCCCTACAAGGACACTGCCGGCCCCGCAGTCAATCCCATGATCAAGATCATCAACATCGTGGCACTGATGATCGTTCCGTTGCTGCATTGAAGTGAATCCTGAACCTGCCCTGATTGAACGGTTGGGTCAGGATTCGGCCCGTCGGCATGGTTTGAAGGAATGGCTCAAGGGCCGTTTGAGCGAGCCTGCCGATGTGCCACACTTTGACGGGCGCATCATGATGACGCCCGAAGCTTGTGCCCTCGCCATACCCGCAGCGGTGCTGGTCCCGCTCGTGGCACGTCCGGAAGGCGTGCAGGTGCTGTTGACGCGCCGCACGGATCATCTTAGCGATCATGCCGGCCAGATCAGCTTTCCCGGGGGGCGTGTGGAGCCTCACGACACTTCGGAAGTGAATACCGCCCTGCGTGAAACCGAAGAGGAAATCGGCTTGCCCCGCCATCATGTCCATCTGCTGGGGACGCTGCGTGAATATTTCATCCCAACGGGTTACAGGGTCTTGCCGGTTATAGGCTGGATCGACCCCCCGTTTCAGTTGAGCATCGATTCCTTCGAGGTGGCCGAGGTGTTTGAAGTGCCGCTGGCCTATTTTTTCAATCCCGCCAGGCACATCCTGCAGCAGGACGTCAAAGACGGGCGCATGCGCCAGTATTACGCCATCCCCTGGCAGCAACACAACATTTGGGGGGCCACCGCAGGCATTCTGGTAGACCTCTACCAGGTTCTCTCTGCACAGAAGCCCTAAAGGCGGTTCTTGAACCGGTCCGTGGCCAGCACCAACTGGCGCAGAATCCCGGATTCGAAAGCGGAATGCCCTGCATCTGGAACGACGATATATTCCGCCTCGGGCCAGGCTTGATGAAGATCATCGGCGGTCACAATGGGACAGACGCCGTCATACCGTCCCTGCACGATCACCGCCGGAAGATGGGCGATACGGCGGATGTTGTCCAACAGGCTGTTTTCAGGCAAAAAGATATGGTTCGTAAAATAATGTGCCTCGATTCTTGCCAGTCCCAGGGCCACCGTATCGCTCGAAAAGTGTGCCACCGTATCCGCGCTGGGAAGTAGCGTGGAGCAGGCACCTTCGTAAGACCCCCAATGCCTGGCCGCAGGCATGTGGATGGCAGGATCGGGATTGCTGAGGCGACGATGATAGGCCTGCAGCAGGTCTGCGCGTTCGCCTTCGGGAATGAATTGCGCAAAGGTGCGCCAAGCTTCAGGAAAAATGGCGCGCAATCCGTACAGAAACCAGTCAATTTCCGGGGGGCGGCATAGAAAAATGCCGCGCAGGATGAGTCCCAGGCAGCGTTCGGGGTGGGACTCCGCATAGGCGAGGGCAAGCGTGCTGCCCCAGGAGCCACCAAACACCAGCCAGCGTTCAATCTGGAGCATTTTGCGCAAGCGCTCCATGTCTTCGATCAACAGGGGCGTCGTGTTGTCGCTGATGCAGCCCAGGGGGCGGGAGCGCCCCGCGCCGCGCTGATCAAAAATGATGATGCGATAGAAAGCGGGGTCAAAAAAACGTCGGTGCATTGGGCCCGCGCCCGCGCCTGGCCCGCCGTGCAAAAATACCACTGGTATGCCGTGCGGGTTACCTGATTGCTCCCAGTAAATCTGGTGCGGTGGGGTGACCGCCAGCCAACCGCTGTCATACGGGTCAATTCTTGGATAAAGCGGGTCGGACAGCTGCTTGGGATTCAAATTTTCCAGGGGGGTCATCTCGGGTATCATGTTTCTTATGAAATCGTTCCAGAGGAACTGAATGTTATACGAACTTCACGAGTTGCAGCATGCTTCATTCATGAGTTTGAGGCTATGGGCCAAATCCGCGGCCAGTTTGTATGGCAGTCCCTATAGCCCGCTTAGCTACACCCCTGTGGGGCGCATGGTGTCTGCAGGCTCTGAACTGCTTCTGAGAACCACGCAGCGATACGACAAGCCCGTCTTCGGAATCCAGGACACGGTCATCGATGGAGTTACCGTTCCGGTCGTCGAGCAGGTCACCCTGGAGAAACACTTTTGCCAATTGCGTCGATTTGTGCGAGTGGGCAATTTTTCCGGACAGCCTCAAGTCTTGATCGTTGCGCCGTTGTCGGGACATTTTTCAACCCTGCTGCGGGATACCGTACGGTCTTTCATCCATGATTTTGATGTCACCATTACCGATTGGCGTGACGCCAAAATGGTTCCGCTCTCGGAAGGCGCTTTCCATTTTGACGACTATGTGCAGTACATTCAGGAATTCATTCGATTTTTGGGTCCCAACGTCCATGTGGTGTCGGTATGCCAGCCCACCGTTCCCACCCTGGTCGCGGTGGCCCTGATGGCTGCCCGGGCAGAACCTGTCTGGCCCCGTTCGATGGTCATGATGGGCGGCCCCATCGACACCCGGAAAAATCCGACGACCGTCAATAATTTCGCCAAGGAAAGGCCCCTGGTGTGGTTTGAAAACCAGGTTATTTATCGTGTGCCGGTCAGGTATCCGGGTTATCTGCGTCGGGTTTACCCCGGGTTTTTGCAGCACGCAGGCTTTGTGGCCATGAACCCCGGCCGTCACATCGATTCGCATCGCGATTTCTACCGGCACCTGGTGCAGGGGGATGGCGACAGCGCCAATGCGCATCGCAAGTTCTACGATGAATACAATGCCGTGATGGATCTTCCTGCTGAATACTATCTGGAAACGCTCGACAGGGTCTTTCACAGGCACGCGCTGGCCATGGGAACCCTGGTGTCCTGTGACGAGATCGTGCGTCCGGAGGCCATCACCAGGACCGCGCTGCTGACGGTGGAGGGCGAGTTTGACGATATTTCCGGAAATGGTCAGACGGCGGCTGCGCACGAACTGTGCGTCAACATCCCGGCAGCGCAACGGCATCATCTACTGGCCCGGGAAGTGGGACACTACGGTATCTTCAGTGGGCGCCGCTTTCGCGAAACCATCTACCCTGAAATCCGCAGGTTCATTGAGGGCGTGTATTGACCATGGCCGACGAAAAAAAAACCGGAGAAATCTTCGAAATGTTCCAGAAGATGATCAACCCGATGGCATTTCCCATGCAAAGCCTCATGATGTCGGGGCTTGGCGTGGAAGAAATTGACAAAAAGGTCAGCGAGTTGACCACCGTCAAGCATTGGCTCAACAGCAACGTGGGCATGCTGGAATTGACCATCAAGACCTTGGAGTATCAACGCGCCCTGCTGCAACCTGCCCAAGGTGGTGAGTCGGGCAAATCCTCGAATACGCCACCACTGGACAATCCCATGCTCAACCCTGCGCTTTGGCCATGGGCCTTCATGGGCGCGGATAAGGGCGTTGAAACGCATGCCGCAAAACCGGATGCTGCTGGCAAGAAGCAGAATTCTCCAAAACGATAAACGGGTTGAGCAACGCCGCGGTCAGGACGGGCGGCGATCCAGCGTCAGGAAAGTGAGGTCATAGGCATTGTGCGCATCGCGGGGTTTTTCCAGGCGTGCCACTTCCTGCCATTGCGCCCGGTCGATTTCCGGAAAATAGGTGTCGCCTGGGATTTCCGCATGAATTTGAGTCAGATGGATGCGCCGGGTCGCGGGGAGAAAGGAACAGAACAGCGCTTCCCCGCCGATGACGAAAATTTCAGGGACTTCTCCTGCTTGCAGCATTGCCCCCTCGACAGAGTGCACCACATCACATCCCGGCGCTTTGAATGCAGGATCCCGGGTGACCACGATGTTGCGCCGACCGGGTAGGGGACGCCCGATGGATTCGTAGGTTTTCCTGCCCATGATAATGGGGTGTCCCAGTGTCGTCGTCTTGAAAAAGGCCAGGTCTGCAGGGAGATGCCAGGGCATGGCGTTGTTGGCGCCAATGACACGGTTTAAGGTCATGGCGACCACGATGGACAGGCGAGGCTGGGTCATGGGGTGGCATTATGCCTGATGGGGTGCCTTCAGGCCAGATTGCGCGCTCTGGTATCATTGAGGAGTGTTTATCAATGATGCCTCCTGACGGGAGGAATACCCAGTGACTGAATTTCCCGATAGTGAACAGACGGACTCGTGGGCGCGCCTGCCAACGCGTCATGGAGAATTTCGTGTGCGGACCTTTTCCTGCGGCGAGCAGGAACATCTGGTGCTGCAACTGGGGGAGGTCAGGGGCCAGCAAAATGTCCTGGTACGCATCCACTCGGAATGCCTGACGGGGGATGTGCTGGGGTCCCTGCGCTGTGATTGCGGTCCGCAATTGCAATTATCCCTGGAGTCCATCGGCAAGGCCGGGCGGGGGGTGCTGGTTTACCTCCGGGGCCATGAAGGGCGGGGGATCGGTTTGACCAGCAAGCTTGCGGCCTACCGGCTTCAGGATCATGGACTGGATACGGTGGACGCCAACCTGCATCTTGGGTTGCCCATCGATGCCCGAACCTACGATTCTGCTGCAGCCATTCTGGCCCAACTCGGTCTGACGACAATTCGGTTACTCACCAACAATCCGGAAAAAATCTCGCAGCTCAATCAGGCTCCACTCGTCGTTGTTGAACGCGTGCCGCTCCTGGTGCCACTGCATCAGGAAACGCTGCGCTATCTCAAAACCAAGCAGGAGCGTCTGGGGCACTTGCTCGACCTGACCGAATAGCAGGTATGGATCGCCAACCATGTCCAGACAATCTTGCTGCGCTGCAGTAGAATGCCCCCTGTGCTCATCAATATCGGAACCCTGAGAGGAAATACGCGATGCTGAAAGGCAAGACGGCCATTGTGACAGGCTCCACCAGCGGAATTGGCCTGGGCATTGCGAGAGCGCTGGCGGCATCAGGGGTGCGGGTGATGCTCAACGGGTTGGGAGACCCTGTGGAAATTGAAGCGATACGCGCTGGATTGGCCCAGACCGCTGGCGTCGAGGTAGGGTTTCAGGAAGCCAACATGCAGCGCCCCGCCGAAATTGCCGCACTGGTGGCAGAAACTGCCAGGCGTTGGGGCAGTGTGGACATTTTGGTCAATAATGCGGGTATTCAGCATGTGTCCCCGCTGGAAGATTTCCCTGAAGAGCGCTGGGACGCCATCATGGCCGTGAACCTGTCTTCGGCGTTCCATTCCATACGTCACGCGTTGCCCCTGATGAGGAAAAACGACTGGGGTCGCATCATCAACGTCGCCTCAGCCCACGGGTTGGTGGCCTCTGTACATAAGGCGGCATACGTGGCTGCCAAGCATGGCATCGTGGGTTTGACCAAGGTGGTGGCTCTTGAGACGGCACAGACAGGAATTACCTGCAACGCCATCTGCCCGGGATGGGTCCTGACACCGCTCGTCCAAAAGCAGATTGACGCGCTGGCAGCACAACAAGGGCTTTCCGTGCAGGCGGCCAAACAGCGGTTGTTGCTTGAAAAACAACCCTCTGGGGAATTTGCAACGCCCGAGGAAATCGGCGCCCTGGCCGTCTTTCTCTGTTCCCCGGCAGCCAACCAGATGCGCGGCTCAAGTCTCAGCATTGATGGCGGCTGGACAGCTCAATAACCCCTTTAACCTGATTGGCAGATTCCATGGCACTGAAAAAAGTATTTCCTGATGCAAAATGCGCCCTTGCAGGGCTCGTTCATGATGGCATGTCCATTGCCGCAGGCGGCTTTGGCTTGAGCGGCATTCCCGAAAATCTCATTGCCGCTCTGGTGGAGAGTGGTGCGAAGGAACTGACCATCGTGGGTAACAATGCGGGGGTGGATGACTTTGGCATGGGGTTGCTCCTGGCCGGGCGCCAGGTCAAGAAGGTGATTGCTTCCTATGTGGGCGAAAACAAGGAATTCGAGCGTCAGGTCCTGGCCAGTGAACTGGAACTGGAATTGACGCCACAGGGCACCCTGGCGGAAAAATTGCGTGCAGGCGGGGCCGGCATCCCCGGGTTTTACACGCGCACTGCTGTGGGGACACCGCTGGCAGAAGGCAAGCCCACGCGGGAGTTCAATGGCAGGGAGTATGTGCTGGAAGAGGCCATTCAGACGGATCTTGCCATCGTAAAGGCATGGAAGGGCGATACGGCGGGCAACCTCGTATTTCGCAAGACGGCGCGCAACTTCAATCCAATGATTGCCACCTGCGGCCGTGTGACCGTGGCGGAGGTGGAAGAACTGGTGGAGGCAGGTCAGCTTGACCCCGATAACATCCATACTCCGGGCATCTATGTGGATCGCATCATCCAGGGGGCGCATTATGAAAAGCGCATCGAGTTCCGCACCCTCTCGGGTGGGCACCATGTACACCAGCATCATCTTTCGGTGCGCGAGGTTCTGGCGCAACGCGCAGCGAAAGAACTCCGGGATGGATTTTATGTCAACCTCGGCATCGGTATCCCCACGCTGGTGGCCAACTACATTCCAGAGGGGATTGAGGTAACGCTACAATCAGAAAACGGATTGTTGGGGATCGGGCCGTTTCCCACGGAGGCCACCGTGGACCCCGACCTGATCAACGCAGGCAAGCAAACCATTACCACGCTGCCGGGTTCCAGCATTTTCTCGAGCGCGGACTCCTTTGCCATGATTCGTGGTGGTCATGTGGATCTTTCCATCCTGGGGGGGCTTGAAGTTGCAGAAAATGGCGATCTGGCCAACTGGATGGTTCCGGGCAAGATGGTCAAGGGACCGGGGGGGGCAATGGACCTGGTTTCGGGCGTCAGGCGGGTCATCGTGCTGATGGAGCATGCTTCCAAACATGGTGCACCCAAGATTCTCAAATCCTGTTCCTTGCCCATTACTGGCAAGGGTGTGGTCAATACCATCATTACCGAGCTTTGCGTGTTTCAGGTGGAGCCCGGTGAGGGGCTTGTGTTGACCGAGATTCATCCAGGAATAACGCTGGAGGAAGTCAAGGCCAAGACAGGCTGCGATTTCAGGATCGCTCTCTCGTAAGGCAGGGGTAATAAGCGCCAACTCTTGAATTCCTGCGCGTTTTAACGCATCCTCTCTCATTGGCGGGCCTCCCCGCATTGCAGTGTAGCCAACCTGGTCAGGTCCGGAAGGAAGCAGCCACAGCTACGTCCTGCAAGTGCCGGGGGTAAGGCTCGCCACCCTATTTTTAATGATGTTCACACGACGCTAAATCAGGGAAGACGATGGTGAGATCAATCTTTGTTTTTTTGATTTTTGGGATGCTTGCCATCCGCGGAGCATGGGCTGCCGATGCCGTTTCCATTGAGGCTGGGTATGGTTATCACACCGACATGGGGCGGGTTGCATGGTCCAGGGCATGGGACCAGCACTGGTTTGCCGACGCCCCCTGGGTTCTGGGAGGCTACTGGGATGTGGCTTTGGGAAGGTGGTCGCCACACAATGCTGCTGGTGGCAATCACGACGTGACGGATTTTGGCCTGACCCCGGTCTGGCGTCTTCGTCCCTCGCAATACTACGGTGCGATTACTCCTTTTTTTGAAGCAGCCGTGGGTTTCCACTACATCAGTGACCACCAGATTTATGCAGGGCGCGACATGAGTACCCATTTTCAGTTCGGCGACCATGTGGGGGCGGGGCTCACCCTGGGTGAGCACCATGATTGGGATGTGATGCTGCGCTTGCAGCACCTCTCCAATGCCGGCCTGCAAAATCCCAACCCGGGCATTAATTTTTATCAGATACGGCTCAGTCACTGGTACTAACGCACCCGACAGGATATGGAAACTTCCCAGGTACTGGCGCGCAAATGGCGGCCCCGCTCCTTCTCCGATCTGGTCGGCCAGGAGCATGTCGTGCGGGCGCTGGGCAATGCGCTCCAGACCGGCAGACTCCACCATGCATACCTGTTCACCGGTACTCGTGGTGTCGGGAAGACAACGATTGCCCGCATCCTGGCAAAATGCCTCAATTGCGAGGTTGGGCTCAGCGCAACGCCTTGCGGCGTCTGCGCCACCTGTCGCGATATCGATAGCGGCCGTTTTCCTGACATGCTGGAAGTGGATGCTGCCACCAATACCAAGGTGGAAGAGATGCGTGAGTTGCTGGATAACGCCCAATACATGCCGGTATCCGGACGTTTCAAAGTGTACATCATCGATGAAGTGCACATGTTGTCCCGCTCGGCATTCAACTCCATGCTGAAGACCCTTGAAGAGCCCCCGGAGCACGTGAAATTCATATTGGCAACGACGGACCCGCAAAAAGTCCCGGTGACCGTTCTGTCACGCTGTCTGCAGTTCAACTTGCGGCAGATGCCACCCGATCTGATTACGTCGCGCCTGAAGTACGTTCTTGAGCAGGAACATATCCCGTGCGAGCCCGAAGCTTTGCCGCTGATTGCACGCGCGGCCCAGGGCAGCATGCGCGACAGTCTGAGCCTGCTGGATCAGGCCATTGCCTACGGCGGGGGCCAGGTCAAATGTGCTGAAGTGGGCGACATGCTGGGGTCCATCGAGCAGGATTACCTGCTGGAAATCCTGCGTGCACTGAGCGCGGAGGACGGTGCCACCCTGATGCAGGTGGCCCGGAGCATGTCTGAGCGCAGCCTGTCGTTTGAACAGGCGCTTCAGGATTTGTCTGCGTTGTTGCACGATCTGGCGTTGCTAGGTGCATTGCCTGGGCAGCGCGAAGATCTCGGTATCGAAGCGGCGCTGGAGCCTTTGGCTCAGCGCTGGGATGCGCAGACCCTTCAACTGCTGTATCAAATTGCCGTGCAAAGCCGCAAGGATTTACCCCTGGCGCCAGACGATGCTGCGGGGTTCAGGATGGCATTGTTGCGCATGCTGGCTTTTCAGCCGGCCACCGCACCTGCTGGGGAGCGCAAACCGCCGCATTCCGTTTCCCAACCTTCGCGGCAGGTCAGTGCATCAGCGCAATCCGTGCCAGTGGCGGCACCACTTGGTAAAGCTGCCAGGCCTGCGCCAGCAACACCGGTACCCGCCGCTCAGATCAAAACTGTGGCCGAAAAGGGAATTCCCCCAGCGCTTGGAGACTGGCCGGGCCTGGTGCGTCGCTTGTCCGGCGGCGGCATGGCTTTCGAGTTGGCGCGTCATTCCGAATTGGTGCGTTATGCCGAAGGGACGCTGGTGCTGTTGCTTGAACCGACCCATAAACATCTGATGCCCTACAAGGAAAAGTTGCGCACGGCGCTGGAAGCCTTGCTCGATGCAGACATCAGGGTCACGATCGAGCTGGGGGAGAGCGCTGGAGAGAGCGTGGCCGCCGTTGAAGTAAAAGCTCGTGCCGCAACGCTGCAGGAGGCTACAGATGCCATTCGCAATGATCCTTTCGTGCAAACCGTGGTGGGGACTTTGGGGGGCAAACTGGTAGAATCCACCATAAAACCCAAACACGAGCAGGATCAGGGAGAACGTTGATGATGAAAGGTGGTTTGTCTGGCCTGATGAAACAGGCCCAGCAGATGCAGGAAAACATGCGCCGGGCCCAGGCCGAACTGGCCCAGCGCGAGGTGGAGGGACAGGCGGGCTCCGGGATGGTCAAGGTGGTGCTCACCTGCGATCACGACGTCAAGCGGGTCAGCATCGATGCATCGGTCATGGACGACAAGGACATGCTGGAAGATCTTCTGGTTGTTGCCCTGAAAGACGCACATCGGCAAGTTGAATCGGTCACTCAAGAGCGCATGGGCGGTTTTACGGCGGGCATGGGACTGCCTCCGGGACTCAAGCTGCCTTTCTGATCTGGTTGTGAGTGTGACCACGCCTACGCGACTCGAAACCCTGATTGAAGCACTGCGTTGTCTACCCGGTGTTGGCCCGAAGTCTGCGCAGCGCATGGCCTTCCACCTGATGCAGCGCGATCGTGTCGGGGCGGGCACCCTGGTTCAGGCGCTGTCCGAGGCGTTGCAGACCATACAGCATTGCGTTCAATGCAACAATTTCACAGAAGCCACCGTGTGTGAACTGTGCAATTCCGAGAGACGGGATGCGCGTTTGTTATGCGTCATCGAAACGCCTGCTGATCTGCTCATGATGGAGCAAACCCATGCCTACCGTGGAATGTACTTCGTGCTCATGGGTCGTCTGTCCCCGCTGGACGGAATCGGTCCTCAGGAAATCAGGTTGGACAGGCTACTGGATCGTGCCACCGACGGCGTGACGGAAGAAATCATTCTGGCCACCAATTTTACGGCTGAAGGTGAAGCCACGGCGCATGCCATCAGTGAATTGCTGCGCCCCAAGGGCCTTCGGGTTACCCGCATTGCCCGCGGCGTGCCTGTGGGCGGTGAACTGGAATACGTGGATAGCGGAACGCTGGCGCAAGCGCTGCTGGAGCGACGACCCACGTCGCGTTAGCCCCTGTTAGAGAGGACCCTCCTTATGCTGGACATTCAATTATTGCGCACGGACCTCGATCAGGTCGAGGCTCGCCTGGCTACTCGCGGCTTCCAGTTTGACGCGGCCCGGTTCCGCGCCATGGAAGAGGAGCGCAAGCGCATTCAGGTGCGCACGCAAACCTTGCAGTCGGAGCGCAATCAGGCCTCCAAAGCCATTGGCCAGGCCAAAGCAAAGGGCGAGGATACCGGTGTGCAGATGCTGGAAGTTTCCAGGATCAACGAGGCCCTCAAGGAAGACGAGGCCAGCCTGAGCGACATCCAGGCTCGCCTGGAGGCATTTTTGCTGGATTTTCCAAATCTTCCGCACCCCTCAGCTCCTGTGGGGAAATCCGAGGCCGATAATGTCGAAGTGCGCAGGTTTGGAACGCCGCGTATCTTCGATTTTCCGGTCCAGGACCACGTGGCCCTGGGAGAGGGGCTGGGACTGCTGGATTTTGAAACGGCAAGCAAACTTTCCGGGGCACGCTTTTCGATCCTAAAGGGCGAACTGTCCCGACTGCATCGTGCCTTGGCGCAGTTCATGCTGGACACGCACGCACGTGACCATGGTTATACGGAAATGTACGTCCCCTATATGGTCAACGCGGAAACCCTGCGTGGCACGGGGCAACTGCCCAAATTTGAAGCCGACCTGTTCTCGGTCCCGAGGGGGGAGCAGGGCAAGTTTTATTTGATTCCAACTGCCGAAGTCCCGCTTACCAATGTGGTGCGCGACGTCATTCTCCAGGAGTCGGACCTGCCCATGCGCCTGACGGCACATACGCCCTGTTTTCGTTCAGAGGCGGGTTCGTACGGAAAAGACGTGCGCGGCCTGATTCGGCAGCACCAATTCGACAAGGTTGAGTTGGTGCAGATTGTCCATCCCGAACACTCCTATGCAGCGTTGGAGGAATTGACGGGCCATGCCGAAAAAATCCTGCAACTGTTGGGGCTGCCCTATCGCGTCATCGTATTATGCACAGGCGACATGGGGGCCGGTTCCAGCAAGACCTACGACATCGAGGTCTGGCTGCCCGCGCAGAACACCTTCCGCGAAATTTCGTCCTGCAGTAATTGCGAGGCTTTTCAGGCGCGACGCATGCAGGCGCGCTTTCGCAATGAAAAGAACAAACCTGAACTGGTACATACCCTCAATGGGTCGGGGGTGGCTGTGGGTCGGGCGCTGGTTGCCGTTTTGGAAAACTACCAGAATGCGGATGGCACTGTGGGGATTCCTGCCGTGCTGCAGCCTTACATGGGTGGCGCTACCTTCATCGGGCGCAAGTCCACCTAGGGGCTGATCAGGCGGGGTAAGCCGCCCACCATGCCTGCCATGGCGTGGTGCGGCTTTTCAAATCGCACCAGGATGTCGTAGTACCCGCGGATGTTTTCCACAAAATTGACGGGCTCGCCGCCGCGCGCAAATCCCGACTTGGTGGATTCATAAACCGCGGGCAGGCTGAGCAGGGGCAGCATCTTCTTGATGTCGTTCCAGGAATCCGGGTTGAGCTGGTTGCGTTGTGCCAGGATTCTTGCATCCTCCAGATGGGCAAATCCAACGTTATACGCCGCCAGTGCAAGCCAGGTCCGGTCCGGCTCGGGGATGCGTGGCGGGACCATATCCTTGAGTTGCTGCAGGTAGCGCGCTGCGCCAGGGATGGCCTGGTTGGGGTCCATTCGGTTGCTGACGTGCAAGCGGTCTGCCGTGTCGGCGGTCAGCATCATGATGCCGCGCACACCAGTCGGCGAGACGGCATCATTGTCCCATCGCGATTCCTGATAGGCGATGGCTGCCAGTAGACGCCAGTCCAGACTGCTGACATCCTGGGCGCGTTTGAAATTCTCCGAGAATCGTGGAAGGCGGGACACTATTTTTTGCAGGAATGCGCTGGCATCCTCGTGATCGAGCGCATTGATATGCCCGTAATAGCGTTCAACGGCGCGTGACAACCCCCCCGAGCGATCCAGGCTTGCCAGATAGTCCCGGGCGGCCTGAAAGAGCGGACTGCCCTCCTCATGCGGGAAGGCCCAGGCAATGGGTTCATCCGGGCCGAGGTCAAAGGCAACCGTCAGGTCCGGGTAATAATTCTGGGCGATGGCGATGGTGTTGGAATCGCTGATGGCGTAATGAATGCTCCCTTCAAACACTTTTTGCAGCAGATCGAGATCCAGATCACCGTGCGGAAATTCCTGCCAGGTCAGGGCCGGAAACTGTACCTTGAGCTTTTTCAGGATTTCCAGGTGGACGGGATCCGGCACGACACCCACCCTCTTTCCCACGAGATCTGCAGGGTTTTCAGGGGCGGGGGTTAAGGAGGCGTTGAATACGACCTGGGGCCTGCTTCGCTGGTAGGGCAGGGTGAAATCAAATTGCGTTTTGAGTTGAGGTGAAACGTGCACCGCCGCAGCCGCCAAATGCGCGCGGTGCGAGCGCACAGCTTCCAGGACCTGATTCATGTTGTCCAGCACCAGAAAGCGCACGGGCTTTCCCAGAAACTCGCCAAACTTGAGAGCCAGGTCGTGTTCAAGGCCAACGGTTCGACCGTCAGGTTGGATGAGATAGGTGGTGGGGCCCAGACGCGTGGCAACCACCAGCTCGCCTATGCCTTCCAGGGTGTTGACCGGATGGAGAATGGGAGACTGGGAGAGAATCGCTGCACCATCGCGGTCCACCGTGCGCTGATATGACCACAACACGGCCAATACCATCAGGGTCAGGGCCGCGATAAAAATCCGTTCCGGCCCGTTGAGCAGGGAGCGCAGAACGAGGTGCCCAAGGGTGCGGTGGTGTCGCTGTGTTACCATCCGTTCAGAAGTTGATCAAGGTCATTGAATGATGAATCGCTGTGTTGCCATTTTACCGGCAGGCGGGTTTGGAACCCGTTTTGGAACCGGACGCCCCAAGCAGTTTACCCTGCTCTGCGGGCAGATGTTGCTGGTTCATGCGATCCAGTCCCTGCTGCAGGACCCCCGTGTGAAAACAGTATACGTGGTGCTTGCCCCCGGGCAACACAACGAGGTGGAGTGGAACCGATGGGAAGGTCGGGTTCGGCCGCTCGCCCATGCTGGGGAATCCAGGGCCGAAACCGTTCTGAATGCGCTCAACGCGTTGCATTCCGGACTTGAGCCTCTCGATTGGGTGTTGGTGCACGATTCGGCCAGGCCCTGCCTCTCGCGTGGCGCATTGACGCGCCTGCTGGATACCTTGATGGATGATCCGGTGGGGGGGCTGCTTGCGGTGCCGGTGGCGGATACCCTAAAGCGCCAGGACGGCGCCGGGCATGTTCAGGAAACCGTTAGCCGCGAAGGCCTGTGGGGTGCCCAGACGCCGCAAATGTTCCGCTATGGCCTGCTGCACCAAGCTCTGGGACGGTCCCAGTCCCACACCGACGAGGCTTCCGCCATGGAGGCCATGGGTTATGCACCATTGCTGGTGATGGGCGAGTCCACCAATGTCAAGGTAACCTATCCCGCCGATTTGTTGCTGGCGGAGTGGATTCTCACCGCGAGGGAAAAACTTCTGGAGGCGCCATGAGAGTTGGTCAGGGTTTTGATGTGCATGCATTGGTTCCGGGGCGTCGCCTCATCATCGGAGGCGTGGAAATTCCATACGCGCTGGGACTGGAAGGTCATTCGGATGCCGATGTTCTGCTGCATGCCATCTGTGACGCCCTGCTTGGGGCGGCAGGCCTGGGCGATATTGGTCGTCATTTTCCAGATCATGATGCGGCCTACAAGAATGCGGACAGCAGGGTATTGCTGCGTCATGTCGTCGGGCTGATTCGTACGGCCGGATTTACGCCGGTCAACGTGGATGCCACCATCATCGCGCAGGCTCCCCGGATGGCACCCCACATCACCACGATGGTGGCCCATCTGGCCTCTGATCTGGAGGTTCCTGCAGGGGCCATCAACATCAAGGCGACCACCACTGAAGGGCTGGGATTTGCCGGTCGTGGCGAGGGAATCGCCGCCCAGGCGGTTTGCCTGCTTGCAAGGGTGGATCAGTAAGGCAGGACGGCATCCGGCTTGATTTTAAGGATCTGCTGTTTGAAATCCTTCTGGATGCGTTGCAATGCCTCCTTGCTATCCGCTTCAAAACGCAGGACGATCACCGGCGTGGTGTTGCTGGAACGTGCAAGACCAAATCCATCGGCAAATTCCACCCGAACGCCGTCGAGGGTGATGATGTTCTGGGCGCCTTCAAATCGACCCGAGCGCTGAAGCTCTGCAATCACGGCAAAATTTTCTCCTTCGCGCAGCCGTATCTGGAGTTCCGGGGTCGTGATGGCGTCGGGCAGTTCGTTCAGTGTTCCTTCCACGTCGGCAACCTGGCTCAGGATTTCGAGAAGCCGCGCGCCGGCGTAGAGTCCGTCGTCAAACCCATACCAGCGTTCCTTGAAGAAAGTGTGCCCGCTCATCTCGCCCGCAAGAAGCGCACCGGTTTCCTTCATCTTGGCTTTGATCAGAGAATGCCCAGTTTTCCAGAGGGTGGGCTTGCCGCCGTGATCACGGATCCAGCCAAACAGGTTCCGTGTACATTTCACGTCAAAAATGATTTCTGCACCGGGGTTGCGCGACAGCACGTCGGCCGCAAACAGCATCAACTGGCGGTCAGGAAAAATGATATGACCGCTACGGGTCACCACCCCCAGGCGGTCGCCATCTCCGTCAAAAGCAAGCCCGATTTCGCCTTGCCCTGCGGCCAGCGCGGCCTGAAGGTCCTTCAGGTTTTCGGGTTGTGAGGGATCGGGGTGGTGATTGGGAAAATGCCCATCCACCTCGCAGAATAGCCCGACGACGGCACAACCCAGGTTGCGGAACAGCGTTGGCGCAAAGCGCCCGGGAATGCCATTGCCGCAGTCCAGGACCACCTTCATCGGGCGTGCCAGTGAAATGCCTCCGACGACGCGCTTGATATAGGCTTCGGCGATGTCGGCTGTGCTGGATTGACCTTGTCCGCTGAAGAGGTCTCCTTTCACCAGGCGCTCATGCAGGGACAAAATGGTGTCACCCGAGAGCGTGTCGCCTCCCAGGACCATTTTCAGGCCGTTGTAGTCAGGAGGGTTATGCGATCCCGTGACCATGACTCCCGAGGAATGGGCAAGCTCGTGGGCCGCGTAATACAGCATCGGGGTCGTGACCATACCCACGTCCACCACGTCCACGCCGCTACGACGAATGCCAGCTGAGAGCGCGGCGCTCAGCGCAGGCCCAGACAGGCGTCCATCGCGGCCAATGGCTATCCGCGACAATCCCCGGACGCGCGCTTCCGATCCAATGGCCTGCCCGATGGCTTCCACTCCTGCCGCGGTGAGGGTGTTGTCAACGATGCCGCGTATGTCGTATGCCTTAAAGATTTCTCGGGGTGGAATCACGTTTTGTTCCTCTGTATCGTGTGAAATTGCGATGGTTCGTTGCGATCCTGCAAGGGGTCAAAATGCCGAAGACACGCGAAACACAAAGGTTCGGGCAGGCGCGGCCTGATTGAGTCCATAAAGAAGCGCCGAACTGTATTCGAGACTTTTTTCATGCCCGAAGTGGACTTCTCCCGAGAATCCGGGACCCAGTTGATGGGCGTTGTCGGCAGGGCGGTAGTAGGCTTCAATGCCGGGAGCGAAGGCGTCTTCCAGCTTGTAATCGGCCATGTAGGTGGCGCGGAAGTTGAATTTGCCCACCAGGTCCACCCCCACTTGTTTTTCCCAGATCAGGTTGAGCCGTTGCAAGGTGGTTTCGGTTTCCTTTTCCAGCAGCGGTCCCAGTTCCAGGGAGTTCGACACGCCGGCCTGGTTGTTGCGAACATAGGCCACCAGGAAACCAATGTCAGCCCAATAGGCGCCGTGCGGCGCCATTTGAAAAAAGTTTTCCCATTCCCAGCCACTGTAATTGGTTCCTGCAATGGATGGACCGTAGACGAATGGGCCATTGTAAATTTCCGTCTTCCACCAGGATGTGGGCGAGTAGGCGATGGCAGCCCCAAACATGCCGGTCTGGTTGATGTCCGGATTGGCATCGCGTGTATTGAAGCCGCGCAGTTCCACCTCGGTCTGACCTTGGGTAACCCGCGGCGAATAAATGATGTAGTCATCGGCAGCGTGGGCGGCGATAGCGAGCGCAAGGCTGCAAGACGCGAAGAGGGTTCCGAAAAGAAAGGAGTATGTGCTTCTGGAATTCATGGGCCCCCCGCTTTTTACTTTGCAGTGTGATTATTTTGGTCTGGAAATTATCGCATAACTCCCAAAATCAATATGGCGGGGCGGCGCCGGCCCGCTGAAAAAACTGCATCACCTGTTGCGGCATCCAGGAAATCTGGCCTGGAAAATGACCGGAAACGAATCCCACGTGTCCCCCTCGGGTCTGAAAGTCGCGGGTGACATGGCCGGAGCACTGCTCTGGTCCTGGAAGCACACCCTCAGGCACGAATGGATCGTCGCAGGCATTGAGGAGCAATGTAGGAAGCTGGATGCGGCTCAGCCAGGGTTTGCTGCTGCAGCGGGTCCAGTAGTCATCCACATTGGCAAAGCCATGCAACGGCGCGATGAAATGATCGTCGAACTCGCGCAAATTCCGGGCCTTGAGCGTGGCGGCGAGATTGAAAAGGCCAGGATGCTGGTTGAACTTGGCCTGGGCTTTTTGCTTGAGCGTGGTTAGAAAATGATTCGTGTAAAAGCGGTTGAATCCCTGGGCCAGATGATCTCCCACCGCGTGTAAATCCAAAGGCGCTGCGACGGCAGCAGCACTGGTGAGAAGGCTTTTGGCCTGCAGGCCCTGCTCGCCCAGCCATTTGAGCAGCATGTTGCCGCCCAACGAAATCCCCACGGCATGAAGCCGGGTGTGGTTCTGGGAACTGCTGACACGAGTCAGGATCCACTGGATTTCGGCGCTGTCGCCCGCGTGGTAGGAGCGGGGCAGGCGATTCATGACGCCACTACAACCTCTGAAATTGGGGGCGACAACGTGCCATCCCGCACGGTGCGCGTTTTCGGCCAGCGTGCGCACGTAGCGGGAGTCCGTGCTGCCCTCCAGGCCATGGAAAATCACCAGCGTGGGCGCGCCACTCGACCCATCGAGGCAGTCCACGTCGATGAAGTCTTCATCCGGGGTGGCCCAGCGCTCGCGCCGCCATTGGGGGCGTTCGGCCGGCACGAGGAGTGCGCCGTAAAGCGTTTGGGCGTGGCGGTTGGTCAACCAGAATGGCGCTTGAAACATTGCCGATGGGGTCATGAAAAGGCGCCAGAGGGGCTAAAAAGTCGCTATTATGCGCATATTTGGGCGTCGCTGTACGCCCTCTGCGCGGTTTGATCGACATGGCTCGCCCCACGTGTTTCCACATTCATCTCGACCGGCTGGTCAGTAACCTCAAAACGGCACGGCGTTTGCACGGCGGACGCGTGTTGGCCGTCATCAAAGCCAATGCCTACGGCCACGGGGACCTGGCCTGTGCCGGGGCCCTGGGGTCCGTGGCTGACGGCTTCGCGGTGGCCACCCTTGAAGAGGCGTTGCACCTGCGTGGGGCCGGCATCAAAGCCCCCATTGTGTTACTGGAGGGAGTGTTCAATGAGATGGAGATGCGGGAGGTCGTCGCCCATCGTCTGACGCCTGTCATCCATGCTGCCTGGCAGATCGAGGCACTGCTGCGTACCCGTTTTCCGGCTCCCCCGCCGGTCTGGATCAAGCTCGATACCGGTATGCACCGATTGGGATTCCAGCCGGATGAACTTCACGCCATCCATGAAAGGCTTCGCGGAAGCGGGCAGGTGGGAGACATCACCGTCATGACCCACTTTGCCAATGCGGATAGCCCTTCTGCCGGGGCTCTTGACGAACCCCTGCTGCGTTTTCGCAACGCCACGCAAGGGTTGCCGGTTTCCACCAGCCTGTGCAATTCCGGCGCAATCCTGGGCCACCCTTCGGCGCACGGCGACTGGGCCCGCCCTGGGCTGATGCTGTATGGCATTGACCCAGGTGTGCCCGGCATTGCCCCGCGCCAGGCTTTGCAGCCCGTAATGCGGCTGGTCTCTCGGATATCCGTCATTCGCACGATCGCACCGGGCGAGGCGGTGGGTTATGGCAGCCTGTTCAAGGCAGAGCGGCCCACCCGGGTGGGTGTCATCCCCTGCGGGTACGCGGATGGTTACCCGCGCAGCGCCGTTCAGGGCACCCCTGTGGCCGTCTCGGGGGTATTGGTGCCGATCATCGGTCGCATCTCCATGGACATGATCACGGTGGATTTGACCGATGCGCCGCAGATCCAGCCGGGCGCTCCCGTGGAGTTATGGGGGGATCAGGTGACCGTCGATACCGTGGCCCAAAACGCCGGTACGGTAGCCTACGAATTGCTGTGCCACGCAAGGCGGGCACCCATCCAGTACCATGCCGCAGTCCAGCATTCCTAAAACCCTAAAATCCTGATGTTGTTTGCGTCGGCCGCAAGAGCGGCCGACGGTAGCATCCTTGTCATGAATTACGACATGAACGAGCATCTTGCCGCGATGCTCCAGGATGCATTTTCCAGGTTGATGCCCTTGCTGGACGACGCCGCCATTCGCGAAGTCATGGTGAATGGCGAAGACAATGTCTGGATAGAGCGTGATGGTCGTCTTGAAAAGACAGCCTGCCGGTTTTCCAGGAACGACGCACGCAATGCAATTCAGATTCTCGCAACCATGACGGATCGCGAGGTAGGGACGCGTGCTGGGGAGGCACTGCTTGATGCCGCCTTTTCAAACATGCGCGTCTCGGCCGTACTCTCACCCATCGCCACCCAGGGGCATGCGCTTTGTATCCGCAAACTCGCTGGCGTGACCAAGTCGCTCTCTGATTATCTCCCGGAATCTTCGACAACTGCTGTTGCCAGCTCTGCCACGAAGCAGAATTGGAATGAAGATTTTCAAATTCCCGAAATGATGAACGGCCGCCTCCAGCAATGGGTCAATACCAGAATGAACATTCTGGTCAGCGGCGGTACTAGCACGGGGAAAACAACTTTCCTCAATGCCTTGATTCGGGTGATGCCGGCTTCTGACAGGCTGATTACCATCGAAGACACGCGCGAGCTGATCGTGGATTTGCCCAATCATGTGTCGTTCGAAGCCAACGCATCTCTTGCCGTCACAGTTCGGGATCTGGTGCGCCAGACCTTGCGGTTTCGTCCTGATCGCATCGTGGTGGGAGAAGTTCGGGGTGGCGAGGCTTTTGATCTCATTCAGGCCATGAACACGGGACATGATGGCTGCCTTGGCACGCTGCATGCCAACAGTGCTTTCGATGCGCTGGGCCGGTTGGAACAGATGGTCATGCAGTGTGGCGTGGACTGGTCCTCTGAGGCCATTGCGCGCCAAATCGCAAGCTGCATTGACGGCGTGATCCACCTGTCACGCATCGGTGGTGTGCGCCAAATTGAAGACATGATTCAGGTGGAGGGATATCGAAATGGCACCTATCAGACCCAGACTTTATTGCAGCAAACCTGACTTCCTGCTCGGCGGGTTGGCAGTGGGGCTACTCGTATGGTCCTCTGGAGCGTTTGCACTTTACACGCCCATGCCATGGGAAGGTCCCATTTGTGCCGTTGCAAGCAGCCTCAAGGGTCAGGTGGCCGTGGTGTTGTCCGTGGTGGCGACCATCATGATCGGCATCATGTTCATGTACGCAGAAACCGGGGGCATCGTGGCCAGGATTGCAAGTTGGCTGCTGGGAATGTCCTGCGCACTGTCCGTCGTCAGTATTATCACAGCCCTGTTTCCTGGAGTGACCATGCCGGGGTGTTTATGAGCCAACCGGGGCAGGAGCGTATTTCGCCGTTGTACCAGTCACTGGTGGAACCCATGTTGATTGCCGGCGTTGAAAAGCCGTTTGCCATCGTCAATGCCACATTGACCATTGCCTTGGTGGGTGACCTGCACATGTTTGGCTGGCTGCCCATTGCCGTCTTGGCCCATCTCATTCTGCGACGCATCACCAGGGACGATCCTTTCACTCGGCAAATCTATGTCAAATACAATCGCCAGGCCGACAGCTACGATCCGTGGCCCCATGTCAGAACATCCCGTGGGCGGCGCCCCATTGGGTTTGGCAGGGGCATGGCATGTTGAACCTCAAGCGTGTGGCCATTGGATTTGATTCCCGCTCGCGCGGTCTTTCCGAGATACTGCCCTGGCTCGTGTTGATTCGCCCAGGGATCGTTCTCAACAAGGATGGCAGCCTTCTAGCCTGCTTTTTCCTGCGGGGCATGAATGTGGAGGGCTGTGAAGCGACGGCCATTGACCGTGGTGCCGATGCATTTGAACAGGCGTTACGAAGTCTGGATCATCGCTTTACGCTCTGGTCCACCGTTCTGAGGCGGGAATGCCGGGATTATCCCCAGGGAACCTTTTCAAACCCCGGAAGTGCGGCGATCGATGCGCTTCATCGTCAGAAGATGCAGGCCAAACGGCATTTTTCAAACAGGCACTTCGTCAGTGTCCTTTTTTCCCTCGATGAGGTCAGGGATGGTTTTTTCGGAACGCTGGCCCAGGCGTCAGGAGAGGCAGAGGGAAGCCTGTTTCAGCGCCTATGGAGCACGGCCTCTCATCAACTGTTTCATGGAAGTGCTTTTCGTCATGATGAGAAGATGCTGCAAAAGCGCATCGCCCTCTTTGAGGAAATGCTGTCCCAGTGGGTAGGGGGCTTGCAGCAATTGGGGCCGGAGCGCCTGGAGGATTCCACCTTGACGGGGTTTCTTCATGAAATGACGAGTCCGGCAACGCACCGTACCCAGCCACCAGAGCCATCTCCGAATGAGTACCTGGATACCACGCTGGGTGAGGACAGGGTCATCGTCCAGGGTGATCATCTGCGCTTCGAAGGTGTGGGAACGCCGCGTTATGCCGCAGCGTTGGCGGTCAAGGGGTGGCCAAGTGCCACGTTCCCGGGCATGCTCGATGCCATTTTGACGGCACCATCAGAATTGACCCTGTCGCAGGTATTTCGCTTCGTGGATCAGGACGCAGCCAAGCGTTACATCAAGAATGTCCAGCGTTTTCACCTGAACCTGCAAAAATCGCTATTCAGTTATATCCGCGAGGCCGTGTCAGGCGAAGAAAGCGTCGTTCGCGATACCGGGCGCGCCGTATCTGCGGAGGATGCGCGCCTTGCGCTGACGGATATCGTGGCGGCCAAGCGTGTTTTTGGCTACCACAATTTGACCGTGCTGGTCTTTTCCGGTGACGCCGGCACTCTGGACGAGGCCCTGGGAACCGTGGCAACCAGCATTCGAACCCAGGGTTACCTGCTGCTGCGCGAACGGCTACACCTCAATTCGGCCTGGTCTGGCACGCTCCCGGGACAATGGGGGGAGTTGGTTCGATGGCATTTCATCAGCACAGCCAACTGGTCCGATCTGAGTCCAATCCGCTCGTCGGGATCGGGCTTGCGCGCCAATCGCTATTTGTCCCAGCAGACTGGCAGACCCGCTCCGGCACTTTCACTGTTTTCGACCCGTTCCGGCAGTCCCTATTACTTCAATCTGCACCATCAGGACCTGGCACATGCCTTCGTCGTGGGGCCTTCACGCAGCGGGAAATCGGTATGGGTCAATTTCCTGATCAGCCAATTCCAGAAATACCATCCGGTGCGTACCGTTATTTTCGACAAGGACCGCTCCTGCCGGATTCCCACGCTGCTGCAAGGTGGTCAATGCGTGGATGTTGCACAGTCGTCGTTGCAACTCAATCCGCTTTCATTGGTGGCTGAACCACGACAGCGCAGCTGGTTGGCTCGCTGGCTTGAGATTTTGCTTTGCGCGCGCGGGCGGGTCCTGTCTGCTGACGACGATCGGGTCATCGCAGAATCTCTGAACGGCCTGGCTGCCTTGTCTCCGAGACTACATCAGCTCAAGAGTCTGCATGGATTGCTGCCCCGTCATCTCAGGGTGGAACTCGAACCCTGGCTTGCTGGGGGCATTCTTGGCGGGCACTTTGACCACGCACAGGATGACTTCGTCCTTTCACCCTTTACCTGCATCGAAATGGGCCCGGTGCTGCGCGACCATCGCGTGGCAAGGGCCTTTCTGGAGTACGCATTTTTCAGGATCGAGCAGGCATTGGACGCACACCAAGGTGTTCCCACGCTGATTTATGTTGAGGAAGCCTGGTTTATGTTATCCGATCCATACTTCTCGAACAGGATCAGGGACTGGCTGAAGACGATCCCTAAAAAGCTGGGTTCCCTCATACTGGCAACCCAGTCCCTGGACGACCTGTCAGGCTCGGACATTTTTTCCACGATCGCAGACAACATCCCCACCCGTATTTTTCTGCCAAACCACCAGGCGCGGGTTCATCGGGCTCTCTACCATGGGCAGTTTGGCCTCAACGATGCGCAGATCGGAAGAATCGAGCAGGCAACAGAAAAATGCCACTACTACGTCAGCACCCCCGAAGAAAACCATCTTCTCGATGTCAAGTTCTCGCCGCAGCTGCTGGCGTGGCTGCGATCAGATGCCCGAGCCCAGGCATTGTTTGAACAGCACCGCACCTCGGCTCGCGCAGATTGGGTCAATGCTTATCTGAATGACATTGTGGCCGAGACAAAATGAAGCGCAAATTTCTTGACTTGATGCTCGTAATGCTCAATTTCTGCGTTTGTTTGGCGCAACCGGCTGGGGCTGGAGGCGGGGGGGCCATGGGTACCATCGTGTACGACCCAACCAACCACGCGGAAACCGCATTGACGGCGGCCAATGCGGTCCGTCAGACAGCGCAGATGGTGCAAGCCTATACCCTGCAGATCCAGCAGTATCTCAACGAACTGGAGAATCTCAAGCGGCTGCCTCAGGAAACGCTGGACCAGGTCCTGAATTCCTACACGGACGAGATCGCCGTGGCACAGTCCCTGTCGCAAACGCTGGGGAGCACGCTCAGCCAGATCAACAACCTGCAGGATAGTTTTACGGCGCAATTCAGGCAGATGGCGGCCATGGGCCTGTCGCCCAACCAGTACATGGACCGCGAAATGCAAATTGCGCAATTTCGTGGGCAGAGCATCAGTTCGGTATATCAAAACGAAGTGGGCATCATGCAGTCGGTCAACGATTCGTACGCCAGGATTCGCAAGTTGCAGGAACAAATTCCAGCGAGCAGCGGCCTGCAGCAGAGTTTCCAGACGACCAACCAGCATCTCAACCTGTTGGCCGGCCAGAACGCCCAGTTGATCAGTTTGATTGCCGGTCACCAGGCCAATGCGTCGGCACGCCTGCAAGACGAGGCCAAAGCCAACGCCATGGCGGGTGAGATCATTCAAAAACGGCACCAGGATGAAGCGCTAAAGGTGCAGCAATTGCACCAGCAGCTTCGTGACCAGGAGTCGAGCATGGGTTGGGGCATCATGAGTCAAGGGCATTAGCGGGGCCATGATCACCCTTAATCCAGCCATCATTGATCAATTCGGCCAGTTATTCCTGGATGGCGGGCGCGCCCTTCATGGCAACCTGTCTGGCGTTGCCGACAGCCTTTATGGATCGCTTTTGCTGCTGACTTTTAGTTGGTCTGGTGTCAACATCCTTCTGGAATCCATGGTTGGAGACAATCTGGGCAAGGTCTTGTCGCAACTGATCCGGTTTTTGTTTTTGGCGGGGCTCGTCGCCTGGTTTCTTCAGGCCTACGATTTCATCTTTTATGAGGGCATCTATCAAGGCTGCGAAGCCGTGGCGGCTGCCATCGCGGGTCCCAATGGTGGCGCACAGGGGTTTGCCTCGGCCTGGAGCGTTTTCAGTGATGTCATCGTCACGGTGTGGGACAGCATCGCAGGCAGCCCAGAGCGTTATTTGGGTGGTGCAAGCCCCATGTCATGGGCCTTCTGGGGAGCACTGGGCGGTTGGATGGTTACCGTCGCTTTGCTTTTCATTGCCTTGTGCGTATTCATCGTGGCTCTCACCATTCTGGCCGTCATTCATGTCATGGGAAGTGCCTTGGCGGGGTTGGCATTGGCGCTGGGACCGTTTTTTATCCCCTGGTTGCTATGGGATCTGACGAAGGAATTTTTCATGGCCTGGGTTCGTTTTTTATTCATTGCCTGCTTTTATCGAGTCATATCCGTGTCGGTCCTGGTGATGACAAAGCCCGTCTTTGTGTTGTTGCATCAATGGATGACGGATAACGCGACCGTCATGGGCAACGCCACGCCGACAGATTCCATGGCTTTGGCAGTGCTCCTGATCATTACGGCCAGCATCATTGCCTATCTGACGAGCCACGTCCCTCAAATCGCTGCCGCGTTGGTGGGTCACGCACGCGTGGATACCGGGTTCGCAACCCAGTCCAGCCGGGTCATCCACAACCGTATCGGTAAAGCCAATGACTGGATGGCCAGACAAATCCGGGCCTATGGCAGAAGCGAAGGACGCTCCGGAGATCGGCCGTGAAACGAATAAGATTGCCAGGTTTGTCTGATATCCAGCAGCAGCAATTGTTTCAGGCCCTAATACAACGATCCGAATTACATCACGAGGCGCGACTTGATTTTCCCGTTCCTGAACTCCTGGCACGCTCGTTTTTCGGACAAGGCTGGTGGGCGTTGCTGAAGGAACTGTATGACCGGCCGCTGATGACCACCCTGGGGTTCGCTGCCGCGACTACCTACCCATTGTTCTGGCTGTTGCATCTATTACGACGCATGATTTAATTTTTCCATCACTCGCGGTATGATCCTCGCACCATGGACAGCACAGATCTCGAAGTTCTCAAAACCGTGACGCATTGGCAGGAAGCCGGCGCCGAAGTGGCGCTGGCAACGCTCACGCGTACTTGGGGCTCGGCGCCCCGACCCGTGGGCTCACTGCTGGCCTTGACCACGGAGGGTCGTTTGGTGGGATCCCTTTCCGGCGGCTGCATCGAGGATGACCTCCTCGCCAGGATGCATCGGGGCCTTCCAACTGCTCCAGAGACCATGATGTATGGCGTGACGGCAGAGCAGGCCAGTCGCTTCGGGCTGCCTTGTGGCGGAACGCTGGAACTGGTGCTGGAGCCGCTGCACCCCGGGAGCAAAATACAGGAGTTGCTGGAAGCCGTATCCCGACAGCAGGTGGTGGCCCGAGTGCTGGACCTGCAGAGCGGACTGGTTGATGTGGTTCCTGCCAACCGCACGGATACCCTGGTGTGCACGGAGGTGCAATTGCGTTCCGTTCATGGTCCCCGCTGGCGCCTCCTGATCATCGGCGCGGGTCAGGTCAGTGGCTACCTGGCTGAGATGGCCATGGCGCTGGACTATCAGGTCCTGGTGTGCGATCCACGACCGGAGTTTCAGAATTCCTGGCAGATCGGGGCGCTCGCGGTGGATGAAGCCATGCCGGACGATTTCATCATTGCCCAGCGACCCGATCCCCACACCGCCATTGTTGCCCTGACCCATGATTTGAAACAGGACGACCTGGCGTTGCTCGAGGCCCTCAAATCCGATGCATTCTACGTGGGGGCCTTGGGCTCGAAGGCTACCCAGGCCAAGCGGCGTGAACGCCTTGCCCTGTTTGATCTCAGCGCAGGGCAGATCGGCTCGCTGCATGGGCCGGCAGGTTTGCCCATAGGGAGTCGCACCCCACCCGAAATGGCCATTTCCATTCTGGCCGAAATCACTGCCGTTCGCCACGGCGTCCGGTGAATTCATGATCGAAGGCCTTCTGCTGGCTGCGGGTCGCAGCACGCGTTTTGGCCGCAACAAGCTGATTCACGCGCCTCCGGGCGAAGCGCCGTTGGCACTCCAGGCGGCGCATTGCTTGAGCGCGCTGGAGCATTCCCTGGCAGTCATTCCCCACGACGACTCCGCATTGCGTGCGTTGTTTCAGGAATTCGGCCTCGCAGTGACGGAAGTTGGCGCATCCGTTGCCGGCGCCCCATTAGGTTTGTCAGACAGCCTGCGCGCCGGTTTGGAGGCTACCTCAGAAGCTGCGGCCTGGATCATTGCGCTAGCTGATATGCCGCAGGTCACACCTGGTACGGTGGCAGCGATACGCCAGTCCTTGTTCGAAGGGGCTGCCATCGTGGCTTGTCGTTATCGGGGGCAGCGCGGTAATCCGGTGGGGTTCTCTCATCGATTCAGGGCTGAGTTGATGTTGCTGCAGGGCGACCAGGGGGCGCGCGGCCTGCTGGAACGGTATCCAGGCGAAGTGTGCTGGCTGGAGGTGGAAGATCCGGGCATCCTGCTGGACATTGACGTGCCCGCCGACTGGCAGCGCAGGTCCGGACCGGCTACCAGCAAGCCATGACGCGTTCCGGCATCAGGTCTTCCAGGCATTTCAGATGACCCAGCGGACATTCCCGCTTGAAGCAGGGGCTGCAAGACAGGCCCAACCGGACCACTTGCGCCCGCGCTGATAGCGGGGGGGTGAATTCCGGGCTGGATGATCCGAAGACTGCCACCAGGGGGCGATCCAGGGCAGCTGCCACATGCATCAGTCCAGAATCGTTGCTGATGACCCGTTGCGCAATTGCCATGAGATCCACCGCTTGAGCCAGATCGGTAGCACCGCACAGGTTATGCACGGGACCCGGCAGGTCGAGGGCGATCTCAGCTGCAACGGGCTCGTCTTTTTTTGAGCCCAGCAGCCAGATCTGAAAGCCCTGTGCGATCAATTGCCTTCCTGCCGCCGCGAAGTGGCGCGCGGGCCAGCGCTTGGCAGGCCCGAATTCCGCACCCGGGCAGAGTACCGCCACCGGTAGGTCCAGTGTCAGGTGAAGGCGCTGCAGTGATGCAGCCTGCTGTTCCAGGTTGGGTGAAAGCCGCGGGGCGTCCACCGGCCGTTGCAGGACCATGCCCCTGGGTAAGGAGAGGGCGGCAAAGCGCTCCACCATCAAGGGCAGGGCCTGGCGGTCCAGCACACGCGCATCGTTCAACAGCAGGTGGCGCAGCTCTCCCACATAGCCGGTGCGCAGGGGGATGTCGGCAAACCAGGGGATCAGGGCGGATTTGAAGGAGTTGGGGAGCAGGATGGCCTGCTGGTAGCCGGCCTGCCGCAGCTGTTTGCCCAGGGCGCGTCGGGACAGTAATTGCAGTTGTCCATGGCCGAAGGGGTTGTTGAGGATGCGCGTGACTTCGGGCATCCTCGACAGTACGCCGTGGGTCCACGGCGGGGCCAGCACGTCGAGTTCGCAGCCCGGGTCGCGTTTTTTGAGGGCAGCGAAGAGCGGTTGGGACAAGACGGCGTCCCCCACCCAGGAGGCGCCGATGATGAGGATTTTGCTCAATGAGCCGCGCTGCGGGCTCCCCCCGCCAGAATGTAGCGTGTGCCGCAATACGGGCATTGCGCGGTCCCCGTGCGTGCTACATCCAGAAATACGCGAGGGTGGGTATTCCACAGTTTGACTGCGGGCATGGGGCAGTGCAGCGGAAGATCCTGCTCCGTGACCTCGACGGCTTTTTGGTTCAATTCGGCAGCGTTCGACATTTCAACCTCCGACGACGGTTAACCAGTCCTGATGCTGGGGGGAGCGACCTTTGACGCAGTCAAAGTACATCGCCTGCAGTTGCGCGGTGATCGGTCCCCGATGCCCGGCACCGATGGTACGACGATCCACCTCGCGAATGGGCGTGACCTCTGCCGCAGTACCCGTAAAGAACGCCTCGTCAGCGCTGTAGAGTTCGTCGCGTGAAATGCGGCGTTCCAGCACGGTCAGGCCGGCTTCGGCTGCCAGCTGAAAAATGCAGTCGCGGGTGATGCCTTCCAGGGCGCTGGAAAGGTCGGGGGTGTAGAGGACGCCGCGCTTGACGATGAAAATGTTCTCGCCCGAACCCTCTGCCACAAAGCCGTCCACGTCCAGCAGCAACGCCTCATCGTAGCCGTCGGCCGTCGCTTCGTTGTTGGCCAGGATGGAGTTCATGTAATTGCCGCTGGCCTTGGCCTTGCACATGGTGATGTTGGGATGGTGCCGGGTATAGGACGAGGTCTTGACGCGGATGCCCTGTTCGAGGGCTTCTTCACCCAGATAGGCACCCCAGGGCCAGGCGGCCACGGCCACGTGGGTCTTGGCGCCTTTGGGGGAAACCCCCATCTTTTCCGAGCCAAAATACACCAGCGGACGGATGTAGCATTCCTCCAGTCCATTGCCGACCACCGTGTCGATCTGGGCCTGCATCAAGGTTTCCAGCCCATAGGGCATGGGCATCTGCAGGATGTGCGCAGAACGCAACAGGCGCTCGGTATGCTCGCGAAGACGGAAAATGGCGGTACCTTGGGCCGTTTTGTAGGCACGAACGCCCTCGAACACGGCCAATCCATAGTGCAGGGAATGGGTGAGTACATGGGTATTGGCATCACGCCAGTCGACGAGTTGCCCATCCTGCCATATCAGCCCATCGCGATCAGACATCGACATCTGTTGTGCTCCGTTCTGCAAAACTTCCATTCTAGCGGATGTTGAAGGGGGCCACAAAACCGGTTACTACAAAGATTACTGGCGCCGGACGTAATCGGTCGAGGCAAAGAGGCTATAATTTCAAGGTTATGGTCAGCCACCGGGCAATACTGCATCTCTCTCGTCGGGCGCTCCTTTGGGGAAGCGGCCTCCTTGCGGTCACGCTGCTGCTGTTGTGGCTGGCGCTCCAGATTATCATTCTTAACGACGTGGGACGCTATCGACCCGAAGTGGTGGCGGCCCTTTCCAAAGCCACCGGCACACGGGTTGAAATCGGCAGCATGACCTCCGCCCGGTTTGAGTGGCTGCCCACCGTCGTACTCGACCACGTCACGATTTTCGATCCTGAGGGGCGGCCTGGCCTGGTGTTGAATCATGTGGAAGGGCGCATCTCGATCCTGGGGTTTATGCGCGGGCGCGTCGATTTGAGCACGCTGATCATCGATCAGCCCTCGTTGACGCTCAGACGCGCCCAGGATGGTCAGCTTTTTCTGTCGGGCATTCCACTACCACGCCCCGACAGCGGTCCCAGCCAGTTTATGGAGTGGCTGGTCAACCAGGGGGAGATCAGGATCACCAAGGGCACGATTCGCTGGATCGATGACATGCTCAACAGGCAGCCACTGCTCTTGACGCAGGGAAACATCCGGATTCGCAACAGCGGATCGCACCATCGGGTGGACATGGCTTTTACGCCCCCCAACCGCATTTCAGATCCTGTAACGCTCAAGGGGGATTTTTACGGCGAGGACGTGACGGACTTCCGGGATTGGCATGGTTCCATCATTGCCCAGTCGGCCCGGATGGATCTGGGCGCCCTTAAACCTTGGGTTCCGCAGCTTTCACAATTGGAGAGCGGGCACGGAAAGCTCAAACTCACGCTTGCAATGAGCAGCCCGCAGCAATGGGGGCTGCAAGCCGATGGCGACGTTAGCGAGCTTGAAGCGCGACTTGCGGCAGGGCTCCCCGTGCTGCATTTTGATCGGTTGCGCGGCGGAATGTCATTCAAGGCGCTTGCTGGTGGTTTTGACGTCGCCACAGACAAACTGGTGGTGAACGGGTCGGCCAGCCTCAAAACCATCGTGCCATTGGACATGCATTTGCTGTACACCGAGACGGGCGGATCGCTGCAGGTCAATCAACTGGAGTTGGCCCAATTGTCGGGCCTTGCCGATGCTTTGCCGCTTTCAGCAGAACAGCGCGCGCGATGGCATGAGGCAGGCTTCAAGGGCCGGGTCAGCCATCTTGACCTGACATGGAAGGGTTCCCAGGCACAACCCTCCGATTACGCAGTGCATTCTGATTTCACCGATTTCCAGGCCAACCCGCGGGGCTTGCTGCCGGCCATCCGAGGGTTTTCAGGGCATCTGGATGCTTCTGCAGATGGTGGGCAGCTCAAGGGAAAGGGAACGGATACCGTGCTCAATTTCCCCAAAATCTTTGCCGTTCCGATTCCAGTGCGCACTTACAACCTTGATGTTTCCTGGACGCATCAGCAGGCACAAACGGAAATCCGCTTCAATCGGTTCGAGGTCGAGAATGCGGATCTCATGGGCCATATGGCCGGGAAGATATCGATGGGTCCCGAGGGTCCAGGCGATAGCCAGCTCACTGGGGAGTTGCAACGCGCGCTTCCCGCCGCGGTGTGGCGTTACATGCCGCTGGGCGTCTCGGCCGATGCCCGCGACTGGCTCCAGAGCGCCCTGGTGGGGGGCACGGCGCGTCGTGTGGCCTTTGATGTCAACGGCGATCTTCAAAAATTTCCCTTTCCTCACGATCAGGGGGGGAAATTCATGGTGTCGGCGCAAATTGCCGATGCCGTGCTGCGTTACGATCCGGAGTGGCCTGTCATCACAGGCATTCAGGCCAATCTCCTGATTCAGGGTGAAGCGCTTTCGGTGACAGCAACCGATGGATTGATCATGGGTTCAAAAATCAAGGCTGCCCATGCTCAAATTACCGATTTGACCCAGGCAGACCCACTGCTCACAGTCACGGGCGAATCTGAAGGCAGCGTGCATGACGGGTTGAACTTCATTGCCAGGAGTCCCGTGTCAAAGTTCATCAATCACTTCACGGATACCCTGCAGGGCGAGGGTGCCGGGCAGTTGAGTCTCGAGCTGCAAATTCCCCTGAGCCATGTGAAGGATACGAAGGTCAAGGGAGACTACCAGTTCCTTGATGCCAGCATGGACGACGGCGATGCGGGCATTCCCCCCATTACCCAGATCCAGGGGCATTTATCGTTTACAGAAAAGCTGCTCGCATCCCAGGGCCTGACGGCATCCGTCATGGGCGGGCCCGCCGCATTCGAATTATCCACCTTGCCCTCGGGCGCAACCCGGGTGGTCGCACATGGCAATGCGGATATGTCCCATCTCATCAAGGTCTACCACCAGCAGGTTCTTGCGGATGTCTCAGGCAAGGAGGAATGGAAGGGCGAATTCAATTTCTCCGAGAAGTTCACTGATATCCGACTGGAATCCCAGGCAGCCTATCTGGGCGAGCCTGTATCCGTCAGGGTTTCCACGCTCAAGGACGGCACGCTGGATGTTGCCCTCAAGGGCAAAACCTCCCAGGCCAGCTTGACGAAGCGTTACCCCGTCAAGCTGATCAAGGTATTGGACGGTCCGGTGAATTGGAACGGGCATGTCTTTGTGCATTCAGGTGGACGCGACGAAGTCAGCATCAATGGCACAGCCCTGGTTTTTCAGGAACCAGCAAAGATTGCGATATCCGGGTCTTCCCGGGGCAAGCTGCTGGCCGACCTGTCCGGAAAGGTGGCTGTTGGGTCGTTGCGTCGACTGGGCTACAACAGTCTCGCAGATCATGCCAGTGGAGCGACGGATTGGCGTGCGCGGATCGAACAGGAAGGGGCCAGGATGCGGACCACGGTCACTTCCAGCCTGTCCGGCGTGGCGATCGATTTTCCCGAGCCATTCCATAAGGAGGCGCGCGCATTGCTGCCCTTCAGCCTCAGTTGGACTGCCGAGGGCAGTACGCGCCAGCTCAACGCGGCGCTGGACAATTGGCTGGGCGTGCGCGTGGCCTATGTGGCGTCGGCCAAGGGCGATGCATTGCAGGCACGCCGCGGGGTCATCAATTTTGGAGGGGAGGCTTCGACTTTGCCTCCCGACGGATTCTCCGTGATTGGCACGTTGCGTCATGCCGACCTCGATCAGTGGCAGAAAATGTGGGGCGATGCTCCCGGAGGTGCGCCCGATGACGGATTTTTTGGACCGGTTACCTGGGTCAGCCTGGGGCTGGAGGACACCCGGTGGGGTGGCAGGACCTGGGGTGCTCACCGCGTCACGGCCTCGCAAGAGGGCGGGCACTGGCAAATTCAGAGCCGTGGCACCGAAGCCGAAGGGGAAATCACCTGGTTCCCCGAAGGTTCCGGCCGCATTCGGGCGCATTTCACCAAGCTCGTGGTGCCAACGGCCCCGCCACGCGGGACCGCCGACGAGACGCCAGTGAATGTGGATGCCCAGAAAAACATGCCCTCCCTGGACCTGGTTGCCGAACGGTTTGGGGCCATGGGCAAAGCTCTGGGACGCCTGCAGGTTGCCGGTGCGGGCGATGGCGGCGTGTGGCGCCTGGACCACTTTTCGCTGGTGTCGGCGCAGGGGGCCATCGATGGGGATGGGCGCTGGACGGGCGCACCTACACCACAAACCCAGCTTAATTTGCATCTCAAGGCAACTGATCTGGGGAAACTGTTGTCCGATCTTGGATATCCCAACATGGTTGCGCGTGGCGAGGGCGAGGTGCGCGGTCAGCTGAACTGGAGAGGTAATCCGCAGGACTTCAGGTTGTCGCGCGCCGCTGGCCAATTCTCGCTGGATCTGCATGACGGGCAGTTTTCCAAGGTTGAGCCTGGTGGGGCTGGCAGGCTCATCGGATTGCTCAGCCTGCAAACCCTGCCGCGCCGCATCACGCTGGATTTCCATGACATATTCTCGGATGGCTTTGCATTTGATACGCTAACCGCGAATATCGCCATGAATCGTGGAATATTCTCCACCCGTGATTTTGACATGACGGGGCCCGCCGCCAGGGTCATGCTTTCTGGAACCCTGGACGTTGCAACGGAAACCACAGAGTTGAACGCCAGGGTGTCACCGGCGGTGGGAAGCAGTGTTTCTCTGGCTACGACGGTGATTGGGGGGCCCATCGCGGGTGCGGCGTCCTACCTGTTGCAAAAACTGTTGAAAAACCCGATCGACAAGGCTCTGACCTATGAGTACGCCATTGAAGGCAGCTGGGATGATCCCAAAATCAAGCCCATGGGACCTTCCGCCGTCTCGGCAACGCCAAGTCAATGAATCGTATAGGATGACGCAATGACGTCCGTAAAAAAAGCTGCAGCAGCGCCAGATTCCGGGTTTGGCAAGGCCAAACCGCTTCCGGGAAGCTTCCGTGTGGCCGCCATTCAAATGGCTTCGGGTCCGCAAGTGGGAGCCAATCTCTCTGAAGCCGGACGCCTCATCAGAATGGCGGCAGATCAGGGTGCGGGACTCATCGGCCTGCCGGAATATTTTGCCATCATGGGCATGCACGACGACGACAAGGTCAAAGTGGCCGAAAACTTCGGCAATGGGCCGATCCAGGAGTTCCTGTCGCGCACGGCCAAGCGCTTTGGCGTGTGGGTCGTGGGCGGATCCATTCCGATCAAATCCGGCGACCCTCACAAAATCCGCAACAGCTGCCTTGTCTACGACGCTGATGGCCACTGCGTGGCCCGCTATGACAAGATTCATCTGTTTGGCTTTCAGCGGGGCGCCGAGCGTTACGATGAAGCGCGAACCATCCTGCCGGGTAGCGAAGTGGTTGCCTTTGACAGCCCCTTTGGCCGAATCGGCTTGTCGATCTGCTACGACTTGCGTTTTCCAGAGTTGTACCGGGCCATGGGACAGGTCGATCTGATCTTCATCCCGTCTGCATTTACCGAAACCACGGGGAAAGCCCACTGGGAAACGCTTGTGCGCGCCCGCGCCATCGAAAATATCGCCTATGTAGTGGCACCGGCGCAGGGGGGCTATCACATGAATGGCCGGGAAACCCACGGCTCCACCATGATCGTCGATCCTTGGGGCGTCGTGCTGGATCAATTGCCGCGCGGGTCCGGAGTAGTCATTGCTGGTGTCAATCCGGTACACCAGGCTGAGTTGCGTACCAGCCTGCCGGCACTGTCTCATCGTACCTTGGGCCTTGCCACGCCCAGAAAAACCAAAACAGGAAACAAATGATGTCTGGTCAAGACCTTGCCATTGCCGAAGCGACCCTTCTCAAGCCCTACGCGCTCGATAGCGCCAGCCTGGATCGCATTTTCGGGCAGATCCTCACACACCAGGTGGATTACGCAGATCTGTATTTTCAGTATAGCCGCAGCGAAGGCTGGAACCTGGAGGAAGGGGCCGTCAAGTCGGGTTCGTTCCATATAGAACAGGGAGTGGGAGTTCGCGCCATCAGCGGTGAGAAAACGGCTTTTGCCTATTCCGACGACATTCAGATTGCTTCCCTGGAGCAGGCAGCCCAGGCCACCCGCGCCATTGGACGCTCAGGCCAAAATGGCCGGCAGCAGATTTTGCGCGGCAACCCTGAAACGCCGCGCCTGTACGTGCCAAACGATCCATTGGTCACCCTCAAGGATGCCGAAAAGGTCAGTCTGCTGGAACGCCTGGAACGTTTCGCGAGGGCGCTCGATTCGCGCGTGACGCAGGTCATGGCTTCCCTTGCCGGCGAGTACGAACTGGTCCTCGTGGCGCGTAGCGATGGTCATCTCAGCGCGGATGTCCGCCCTCTGGTTCGTGTTTCCATCCAGGTCATCGCCGAAGAGGGCGGGGTGCGGGAACAGGGCTCTGCAGGAGGCGGGGGCCGCTTTGGTTTTGAATACTTCACCGATGCGCTGTTGCAGGACTATGCCCGCAAGGCCGTGGATCAGGCCATCACCAATCTGGGCGCCCGCCCGGCCCCTGCCGGCACGATGACCGTGGTGTTGGGTTCGGGTTGGCCGGGGATATTGCTGCATGAGGCCATCGGCCACGGCCTGGAGGGCGATTTCAATCGCAAGGGCACCTCTGCGTTTGCCGGACGCATCGGCGAGCGCGTCGCTGCAAAGGGTGTAACGGTGCTCGATGACGGCACCATCGCCAACCGGCGCGGTTCGTTGAATCGGGACGATGAAGGCAACCCAACCCAATGCACCACGCTGATCGAAGACGGCATTCTCAAGGGATATCTTCAGGACAGCCTCAACGCACGTTTGATGGGCATGCCCCTGACGGGCAATGGCCGACGTGAATCTTTTGCTCATATTCCGCTGCCGCGCATGACCAATACCTACATGCCCGCAGGGGACCGTAACCCTGAAGAAATCATTGCGTCGGTGGATCATGGCCTGTATGCCGTCAATTTCGGCGGCGGACAGGTGGACATTACAAGCGGCAAGTTCGTGTTCTCCGCGGCCGAGGCTTGGATGATCGAGAACGGCAAGCTCACCTACCCGGTCAAGGGGGCAACCCTCATTGGTAATGGCCCGGACGTGCTGACGCGGGTTTCCATGATCGGTAATGACATGGCGCTCGATCCGGGGGTGGGCGTTTGCGGCAAGGAAGGACAGAGTGTTCCCGTGGGTGTGGGGCAGCCGACCTTGCGTATTGATGGGTTGACAGTGGGCGGTACGGCCTAGGGTCTGATAAAATAGCCGGTTTTTAATGACTGTGACGGCGTGAAAGACAGGAAACCCCGACCATGACGACTGTTTCGCCCAAAAAAATCGACGATGTTCGCGTTCGCGAAATCAAGGAATTGCTTCCCCCCGTGCATTTGTTGCGCGAGTTTCCCCTTTCCGCAGAAGCCACGCGGGTGGTCTATGAAACCCGTAGCCAAATCCATCACATCCTCCATGGCGCCGACGATCGTCTGGTGGTCATCGTAGGGCCATGCTCGATCCATGACCCCAAGGCTGCCGTTGAATATGCAAGCCGTCTCAAGGCGCTGAAGGATCAGTGGGCTGAAGAACTGCTGATCATCATGCGGGTTTATTTTGAAAAGCCGCGCACCACGGTGGGCTGGAAGGGCCTGATCAACGACCCGTACCTGGATGGGAGTTTCCGCATCAATGATGGCCTGCGATTGGCCCGCGGCCTGCTTCTGGAAATTAACGGGATGGGCATGCCCGCAGGCACGGAATTTCTGGACCTCATTACCCCCCAATATTTTGCCGACCTCATCAGTTGGGGCGCCATTGGCGCACGGACCACGGAAAGCCAGGTCCATCGCGAGCTGGCCTCGGGACTGTCCTGTCCAGTGGGGTTTAAAAATGGCACTGATGGTAATCTGCGCATTGCGGTGGACGCCATTCGTGCGGCCCAGCAACCTCATCATTTCCTGTCCGTGACCAAGGCAGGCCATTCGGCCATCGTGGCCACCAACGGCAATGAAGACTGTCACGTCATCCTGCGTGGGGGAAAGTCCACCAATTACGATGCTGCCAGCGTGGATGCCGCGGCCAGGGAACTTTCAACTGCGGGGCTTGCAGCGCGCGTCATGATCGACTTCAGCCATGCCAACAGCCTCAAGGATCCGCAAAAGCAATTGCAGGTTGCGCAGAACGTGGCAGATCAACTGGTGGCTGGAGAGTCGCGCATCATGGGCGTGATGATCGAGAGCCATCTGAAGGGTGGGCGACAGGACCTCGTGGCAGGACGCGAACTGGAATACGGTAAAAGCATTACGGACGCCTGCATCTCCTTTGACGACACGGTGTCGGTAATTGCCACACTGGGTGAAGCGGTGCGCCGCCGCCGTCTGGAAGCGACCGAAGTCTGAGCATTGTCAAACCGTAACTGAGAGTACGCAGATGGAACATCATTTTCATGTTCATGGCGCCCACGAACACGAAGTGGAACACGCGGCCACGGGTGGTCATCAGGGTAAAGGGCATCACGGTATTGCCCTGGCCCAGCAGGTGGCCATTTTTACGGCCCTTCTGGCCGCCGTGGGCGCCGTGGTGAGCTACCTGGGCGGCAATACCCAGAACGAAGCGTTGTTTCACAAGAACGAGGCTGTGTTGTACAAGGCGCACGCCAGCGATCAATGGAGCTTTTATCAGGCCAAAAGCACCAAGGGCCATATCATGAGCATTGCCGGAGAGCTCTCGCCCAGCAAGGAGCGTCGGGCCCAGTATGAAGCCGACGTAGCACGCTACGAAAAGGAAAAAAAGGACATCAAGGCCAAGGCCGAGGAGTTTGAAGAAAAGTCCCGGCAGGAAAACGAATTGGCTGAAAAGGCCTTTCATCCGCACCACGCCCTGGCTCTGGCCATGACCTTCATCCAGATCGCGATTGCATTGGCCTCGGTGACTGTCCTGACCAATCGACGCTGGTTGATGATTCCGGCGGGGGTGGGCGCCCTGGCAGGCATTGCCACGGCAGTGCTGGCCTACTTATAGCCGGGGTGCCACAGAACGTCGGGAACGCCTGCCTCACGGTTAAGGTATCGCGCCAATACGAAAAGCAGGTCGGAGAGGCGGTTGAGGTAATGCATTGGCGTGGGGGCCAGCGGCTGATCCGCATGCAGCATCACCAGCCGGCGTTCGGCTCGCCGGCAGACCGTGCGGGCCATGTGGCATAACGCAGCGGCCTTCGAGCCGCCCGGCAGGATGAACTCCTTCAGCGGCTGGAGTTCATTGTTGAACCGGTCGATTTCCTCCTCCAGCTCACCCACGCGCGCCTCGGGAATGACTTGGTGCCCCGGAATGCACAGTTCGGCCCCAAGGTCGAACAGGTCATGCTGGATTCGGGTCAACAAGCGGTGGATTGCGGGGGGCAGGACCTCGGTGCAAAGCAAACCGATGACGCTGTTGAGCTCATCCACGTCCCCCATGCTTTCGATGCGCCCGTGGTCTTTCGAGACGCGCGTGCCATCCCCCAGCCCTGTGCTGCCGTCATCGCCGGTACGGGTGTAGATGCGAGTCAGTCGGTGGCCCATAGTTGTGTCAGAGTTCAGAATCGTTGTGGTTGCGGTGACAGGGTCGTTATAATGCCCGTTTGCTTCTGGATACTGCAACCCTTTTGACGGGTGCTTCCTTATGAAAACAGTTTTTCTGGAATTTGAGCAACCGATTGGTGAGCTGGAAGGCAAGATCGAAGATTTGCGTTTCGTGCAGGAAGACTCTGCCGTGGACATTTCCCAGGAGATCGAGCGCCTGCAGAAGAAAAGCCAGTCCCTCACCAAGGAAATCTATGCCGGACTGAAGTCCTGGCAGATTGCCCAGGTGGCGCGGCATAGCCAGCGCCCTTACACGCTGGATTACATCGAGGCGTTATTTACCGATTTCGAGGAGTTGCACGGGGATCGCGGCTTTGCCGATGACCCGGCCATCGTGGGGGGGATTGCACGCTTTGGGGGGCGCCCGGTCATGGTGATCGGGCACCAAAAGGGGCGGGATACCAAAGACCGTATCTATCGCAACTTTGGTCAGGCGCGCCCCGAAGGCTATCGCAAGGCATTGCGCCTCATGCGTCTTGCCGAAAAATTTGGCCTGCCGATCATGACCTTTATCGACACTCCAGGGGCCTATCCTGGCATTGGTGCTGAAGAGCGGGGTCAGTCCGAAGCCATCGGACGCAATCTGTACGAGATGGCCGCGCTCAAAACGCCAATTATCTGCACCATCATCGGCGAAGGTGGATCGGGAGGCGCTCTGGCCATTGCCGTCGGCGATGCCACGCTCATCCTGCAATACTCCATCTACTCCGTGATCTCACCCGAAGGCTGTGCCGCAATCCTCTGGAAAACGTCCGAAAAAACCAGTGAAGCTGCCGAAGCGCTGGGTATTACGGCGCCAAGGCTCAAGTCGTTGGGGTTGGTGGACAAGATCGTCCCCGAGCCGCTTGGGGGGGCGCATCGCGATCCCCAGGCCATGGCCCAAAACCTCAAACGCGCATTGCAGGAAGTGCTGAAGCAAGTCGAGGCGCTTTCACCGGATGAGCTTCTGGCGCGGCGTTTCGAGCGCTTCATGGGCTATGGCAAATTCAAGGAAACAGCTGCTCGCTGAAGTCCAAAGCACGGTTTGGCAGGCCCTCCAGAGGCACATCAGGGAAGGGGATCATCTCTGTGTGGGGTTGAGCGGGGGATTGGACTCCATGGTTCTGCTTGCCCTGTTGCAGGCACTCGCACCGCGCGGTGTGTGTCGCCTTTCGGCCCTGCACGTCAACCACCGAATTCACCCTGAAGCGGATCGCTGGCAGGAATTTTGCCAGCAGTTTTGCCTGGAGCAGGGCATTCCCTGCAGCGTCGAACGCGTAGATCTGAACCGCACGGGCGGAGAGAGCCTCGAAGCGGTGGCGCGTGACGCGCGTTACGCGGCATTCGCCCGGCAGCCCGCAGACTTCATCGTGTTGGCGCACCACCAGAATGATCAGGCTGAAACCTTCCTGATCCAGTTGCTGCGCGGCGCAGGTCTGCAGGGGTTGTGCGCCATGCCGGAAATGCGACCCCTCGATCCGCGCGGCACCGCACCCCGCTTGCTGCGCCCCTTGCTGCAGGTGGCACGCACGGACCTGCAGGCGTGCGCTGAGGCGCTCGGTTTGCGCTGGATCCACGATCCCTCCAACGATCAGCGCGCCTATGTGCGCAATTTTTTGCGTCATGAAGTGGCGCCCGTGCTGAACGCCCGTTTTCCATCCTGGCAGGCCACAGTCGCACGTTCCTTGGGGCATCTCTCCCAGGCGCAGGCTCTGCTCGATGTTCTGGCGCAGCAGGACTTTGCGGCATGCGGCAACGCCGAGGGCATTCGGGTCGGTAACGCGTTGGCGCTGGGAGAGGATCGTGCAACCAATCTGCTGCGCTGGTGGCTGCGCAGGCAGGGAGCGCCGGCCTGCCATCAGGGACAATTGCAGGAATGGCTGCGCCAGGGCCATGCGGCACCCGATCGCACGCCCGAGCTCGCCTGGAACGGCTGGGTGCTGGGAAGGTTCGCCGGATCCTGGCAGCTGCACCGGGCCATCGATGGCGATTGGGTGTTGCCGACCTTGTCGTGCTGGCCCGAAGGAACTATCCAGATCCCCGGGGCAGGGCGGTTGATCCAGGAGCCGGCAACGGGGTCGGGGATTCGCAGGGAACTCCTGGCACAGGGCCAAATTTCACTGCGCACTCGTCAGGGGGGGGAGCGGCTGCGCCCTAGGGCAGGGGGGCCCACCCGAACCTTGCGCCATCTTTTTCAGGAGTCGGCGCTGCCTCCCTGGTGGCGTGATGCGCTCCCCTTGGTATTTCGCGGTGATACCCTGATCTGCGTTCCCGGTGTGGCGGTGGATGCGGCGGCGCAAGCGGGGCCAGGGGAGCCGGGGCTGCAATTGCGATGGGAACCTTTTATGCCTGAGGCCGCACATTAGGTAGCCTCGCCATGTTAGAATGTTCCGTTTTACAAACATCAAGTTAGCGGAGCCAACACCATGTCGATCGAGCGTACCCTGTCCATCATCAAACCCGATGCAGTTGCCAAGAATGTCATCGGAGAAATCTATAGCCGTTTTGAAAAGGCAGGCCTCAAAGTCATCGCCGCACGCATGGTTCAGCTCTCAAAAGCCGAAGCCGAGGGGTTTTATGCCGTGCACCGCGAACGTCCATTTTTCAAGGATCTGGTTTCGTTCATGATTTCCGGGCCGGTCATGATCCAGGTGTTGCAGGGAGAAGGCGCCATCCTCAAGAACCGCGACCTGATGGGCGCTACGGACCCCAAGAAGGCGGCGTCCGGCACCATTCGTGCAGATTTTGCCGACAGCATCGATGCCAATGCCGTGCATGGCTCGGATGGCCCTGAAACGGCAGCGGTGGAGATTGCCTACTTCTTCCCCGCGTTGAACGTTTACGCTCGCTAAGGAGAGGCTTTCTCTTTCAATATGCGCGTCAATCTGCTCGGCCTCAATCGCGAAGAACTGGAACAGACCCTGGAAGGGCTGGGCCAGAAGCCGTTTCGAGCCCGTCAACTGATGCGCTGGATTCACCACTTTGGCGTATCCGATTTTGGCAGCATGACGGATATCGCAAAATCGCTGCGTGAGCTACTTGCGGATCATGCCGTCGTGGAAGTTCCTCGCTTGCTCTCAGAGCAAGTTTCGGAAGATGGCACGCGCAAGTGGCTACTGGAGCTGTCTCCTGGCAACGCCATCGAAACCGTTTTCATTCCTGAGGATGATCGCGGTACGCTGTGCATTTCATCGCAGGTGGGCTGCGCCCTGGCTTGCACTTTCTGTGCCACAGGGCGCCAGGGATTCAACCGCAACCTCACCACGGCCGAGATCATAGGGCAGGTATGGTGGGCCAACCGAGCCCTGGGGCACGATCCCAAGGGTGAGCGCATCATCAGCAACGTGGTATTGATGGGCATGGGCGAACCCCTGCTCAACTACGACGCTGTGGTGAAGGCCATCGACATCCTGCTCGACGATTTTGGCTACGGATTGTCCCGTCGTCGCGTTACCCTGTCCACCTCAGGTGTCTTGCCTGCACTGGAGCGGTTGCGGGAGCGGGCGCCGGTGGCGCTGGCCGTATCCTTGCATGCACCTACCGATGCGTTGCGCGATGTTTTGGTGCCCATCAATCAAAAATACCCCATCAAGGAGCTGATGGCGGCCTGTCGTCGTTATCTTGAGGTCGGGCCTCGCGATTTTGTGACTTTCGAGTATGTGTTGCTGGACGGCGTCAACGATTCCGAGGCGCATGCGCGCCAATTGATTGCCTGCGTCGCCGACGTCTCCTGCAAGTTCAACCTCATTCCTTTCAATCCCTTCCCCAATTCGGGCTATCAGCGCTCCCGCCCCGAAGCGGTGCGACGCTTTCGCGACATCCTGATGCAGTCGGGGTTTGTCGTGACCGTGCGCAAAACCCGCGGTGATGATATTGATGCCGCGTGCGGTCAACTGGCTGGACAGGTGGTCGATAAAAGTCGTCGCAACGTTCACATTCCAAACCAGATCGTATGACTGAAACCAGCGCATCCATTCCTTCTTCGGCGGGCGTAGGGAAGCAATTGGCGGCCTTGCGCCAACAAAAGGGACTGTCCATTCAAGATGTTTCGACGCGACTGCGCTTTTCTTCAAGGCAACTCACCGCGCTGGAAGAGGGCCAATACGGCGCCCTTCCGGACATGACCTTCGTGCGCGCCATGATCCGGGCGTATGCGCGCTTTCTGGAATCCGATCCTGCGCTGCTGATTGCTGCGCTGGAAGCCGAACGTCCCGATGCCGTGCCACGCCTGATGGTGGTGCAGCCTGTTTCTGTCCCGAGCGAGGGCGTTGCCTTTTTTCGCGAGGTCCGCGAGGGCAACCGACGCTGGATCATTGCAGCACTGCTCCTATTGGCGTTGGCGCTGATTGGCGCCTGGGTATGGCACCTTGACGAAGCCCCTACCGAAGTGGGTGCTTCGCAAAATGAAGCAATACAACCCGTTGCGCCCGCAAGCACTCCGGATCCTGCCGCCAATCGCCCTCCAGAGCCATGATGTCCACAGACGCCCCACATCCAGCGCGACGCGCGGCCCGTCAGGTCAAGGTCAAAGGCGTGACCATTGGCGGCGCTGCTCCCATCGTCGTGCAGTCCATGACCAACACCGATACCGCCGATGTGGCAAGTACGGTTGAACAGGTGGCGGCCCTGGCACAAGCAGGTTCCGAGCTGGTGCGTGTGACAGTCAATACCGCCGAGGCTGCAGCGGCTGTGCCCGAGATCCGTCGTCAGTTGGATCGTCGCGGGGTGGGGGTGCCTCTGGTGGGAGACTTCCATTTCAATGGACATAAGCTCCTCAACGATTTCCCCGAATGCGCGGCGGTTTTGGACAAATACCGTATCAACCCGGGCAATGTGGGTCGCGGCTCCCGTCGCGACGAACAGTTTGCCCAGTTGATCGGGCTGGCCTGTCGTTACGGCAAGCCCGTGCGTATTGGGGTGAATTGGGGAAGCCTTGATCAGGAAGTCCTGGCCCGATTCATGGATGACAACGCGCAGCTCGCCGCGCCAAGACCGGTAGAGGTGGTCATGCGCCATGCGTTGGTGGCCTCTGCCCTGGAAAGCGCCGCACTGGCGGAACAGTTGGGACTGCCCGGCGACCGCATCGTTCTGTCCTGTAAGGTCAGCGGTGTGCAGGACCTCATCGCCGTGTACCGCGATCTTGCAGCGCGTTGCGATTATCCGCTGCACCTGGGGCTCACTGAAGCCGGGATGGGCTCCAAGGGCATCGTGGCTTCCACGGCTGCCATGGGAGTTCTCCTGCAGGAGGGGATTGGCGATACCATTCGGGTCTCGCTCACGCCAGAGCCCAATGGCGATCGGACTCAGGAAGTCGTGGTGGCCCAGGAAATCCTGCAAACCATGGGCCTGCGCGCTTTCACTCCCATGGTGACGGCCTGTCCGGGTTGCGGGCGTACCACCAGCACCTATTTTCAGGAACTCGCCAGCCGCATCCAGACCTACCTGCGCCAGAGCATGCCGCTATGGCGCGTTGATTATCCTGGTGTCGAGCACCTGCATGTGGCGGTCATGGGGTGTGTGGTCAACGGCCCGGGTGAGAGCAAGCTTGCCGACATCGGCATCAGCCTGCCAGGCTCGGGCGAGCGGCCGGTGGCACCGGTCTATGTGGACGGGGAAAAGACCGTCACACTCAAGGGGGACCATATTGCTGAGGAGTTTCAAGCCATTGTGTTCGAATATGTGCAACGCCGGTTTGGTTAGTTGATGAATCCACAAAAATTTCAGGCCGTGCGCGGCATGAACGATATTCTGCCCGACGACACCCCTGCCTGGGCATTTCTTGAGGAAACGCTGCGTCGCTGGCTGAACCAATACGGCTACCGCGAGGTTCGCTCGCCAGTGCTGGAGCCCACGGGGTTGTTCATCCGCTCCATCGGCGAAGTGACCGACATCGTTGAAAAGGAGATGTACACTTTCGTGGACGGGTTGAACGGCGAGAGTCTGACGTTGCGCCCTGAGGCGACGGCCTCCTGCGTGCGTCTGGCCGTGCAGCACAACCTGCTCTATGCGGGTCCGCAGCGCTTGTGGTACCTGGGGCCCATGTTTCGCCATGAGCGTCCGCAGAAAGGGCGTTACCGCCAGTTTCACCAATGTGGAGCCGAAGCACTGGGTTTTGCCGGCCCCGACATCGATGCGGAATTGATCGTCATGACAGCGCGCCTCTGGGAAATGCTGGGGTTGCGGGAAGTGTCACTGGAAATTAACTCCATCGGAAGCCTGGAGTGTCGCCAGCAGCATCGCCAGAAATTGATTGCCTATTTTGAAGGTCATCTTGATGCGTTGGACGAGGATGCAAAGCGACGCCTCCATTCCAACCCATTGCGGATACTGGACAGCAAGAACCCTGCGCTGGCACCCATTATCGAAGGTGCGCCGCGCTTGATGGACACCCTGGATGAGGCATCAGCACTTCATTTTGAGAAGCTGCAGAGCCTGTTACGGGCAGCTGGATTGTCATACCGCATCAATCCGCGACTGGTGCGCGGCCTGGACTATTACAACGCCACTGTCTTTGAGTGGGTCACGCCCCTGTTGGGTGCCCAGAGCACCATCTGTGGCGGCGGCCGTTATGACGGCCTGATGGAGCAACTGGGGGGCAAACCCGCGCCAGCATGTGGTTTTGCCATGGGGCTGGAGCGCCTGTTGGCCTTGCTGCATGAAACGCGCTCCGAGCCCATGCCGGTGGCAGGGCCGGAAGTCTACGTGGTTCACCAGGGTGAAGGTGCGCAGGAAGCTGCTTTCCTGATTGCCGATGCCCTGCGTGCTGCAGGACATGTCGTGGTGTTGCATTGTGGTGGTGGCAATTTCAAAGCCCAGCTCAAGCGCGCAGACAGTTGCAAGGCCGCCTTTGCCTTCATCGTCGGTGAGGATGAGGTGCGGCAGCATACGGTCAGCATCAAACCATTGCGAGGCCAGGGCCCTCAACAAACCTTATCGCTGCAACAGGCGATTCAACTTTTGAAGTAGGAAAGTCTTATGTACGATCTGGAAGAGCAGGAAAAAGTCGATGCCATCAAGGCCTGGTGGAAAGATTACGGCCAATGGGTGTGGATTGCCGTACTTGCCGTGGCCGTCGGTAACGCCGGTTATTGGGGTTGGCATTACTACCAGCGAAACCAGGCTGCCAAGGCGGGCATTCTGTTTGAAGCAGTGCGTGTGGCCGCCCGGCAGGGCGATGCCGTAAAAACGCTGCAGGCCGCAAAGGTGTTGCAGGAGGCCCAGCCGGACAGTGGGTTGGCCACGCGGGGGGCGCTGATCGCTGCCGCGGTGAACCACGCCAAGGCAGACAATGCGGCAACCCAGGCCGAACTGGGGTGGGTCATCGGCCATACCAGGGAAGCTGCGCTGGCCGATCTTGCGCGGTTGCGTCTGGCCGGACTGCTGGCCGATGACAAAAAGTACGAAGATGCGTTGCGCCTGCTCGACGCCAACCATGAATCAGACTTTGCAGGGCTCACGGCAGATCTTCGCGGGGATATCCTGCTCGCCTTGAAACGCACGGACCAGGCACGCGAGGCATACAAAATGGCCGCCGAAAAGTCCCCGCCCGATGATGTGCTGCACCAGATTGCCCAGAGCAAGCTTGAAGCCTTGGGGGATCCAAAATGAGGATGACCATGAACGGTGTGGGTCGCGCGTTACGTCATTTTTGTGTCTTCCTGGGCATCGGGGTGGTGCTGGCAGGTTGCGGTACGGAGTCGTTTCCCGTTACGCCGTTGCAGCCCCTGCACTCAGCCATGGCCATCAATGTTAAATGGAAGAAGGATTTTAGTTCGACCGAGCGCTCGATCTGGTCACCCCTGCAATATTTAACGGCGGAAACCCAAGGGCTCATGACCCCGTTGCTTTATCGGGACACGCTATACGTTGCCAATGAGGCGGGCGAACTGCGCGCGCTGGAGCCTCTCACCGGCAAGGAATTGTGGAACATCAAAACCAAGGAATTGTTTTCCGCAGGCATTGGTTCTGGTCAGGACATGCTGCTATTGGGCAACCGAAAGGGGGAAGCGCTGGCCTATGACTTGAAGGGCGGGTTTTTGTGGCGCTCACAATTATCCAGCGAACTGATGGTGTCTCCACAGGCCGAGGAAGGCATCGTGGTTTCCCGTACCGCCGATGGGCACATCTACGGGCTCAATGCCTCGGATGGCAAGCGTCGCTGGATGGTGATTCGCCCCATGCCGGTGTTGGTGCTGCGCGGCGTCGGCGGCATCACTCTGGGTCGCGGTGCCGCCATAATCGGGATGCCAGGCGGGAAATTGCTGGCATTGAATCTGACCAACGGCAATGTGGGTTGGGAGTCTTCGGTCTCGGTACCCAAGGGGTCCACCGAACTTGAGCGGGTCAATGACGTCGTGGGCAATCCGATCATGGGTTTTCGAGACGTTTGCAGCGCCACCTACCAGGGGAAAACAGCCTGCCTCGATGCCTCGTCAGGCCAGGTGCTCTGGTCAAGGGATATTCCTCCCGTCGGCGCGCTGGCAGCCGAAGGCAACAAACTGTTCCTGACGGATGAGAAGGGAAATGTGCTTGCCATCAACCGCACCAGTGGTACTGTGGCTTGGAAGGAAGAGTCCCTGCAAGGGCGCTATCTTGCGCCCCCTGCGGTTACCCAGGATTATGTGGTGGCGGGAGATATCGAAGGCATCGTGCATTTCCTGTCACGCGCCGATGGGGCTGAAATCGGACGCAGTAAAACTGAAAACGTCCCCATCACCGAACCGCCTTTGGTGATTGGCGAAAACCTTGTTCTGGTGAGAAACCGGAATGGCAGGGTTTTTGCCCTGGGCCCCCAATGATGGCGTCCTGACCATGCTCCCAACAGTCGTTATCGTGGGCCGCCCCAACGTGGGCAAGTCCACCCTTTTCAATCGCCTGACCAAGTCCCGTGCGGCACTCGTTGCCGACTTGCCTGGATTGACTCGCGATCGCCACTATGGGCGTGCGCGCTTTGGTGAGCTGCAATATCTGGTGATCGACACGGGTGGCTTCGAGCCCGTGATCCGCGAAGGAATCCAGGTGGAGATGGCACGCCAGACACTCCAGGCCATGGACGAGGCGGATCGCATCATTTTCCTGACCGATGGCCGTGCCGGTCTTGCACCGGGCGACCGTAGCATTGCAGAAGAACTCCGTCGGCGGGCCAAGCACGTAACGGTGGCCGTCAACAAGGTTGAAGGTATGCCCGGCGACCAGGTCACCGCCGAGTTTTACGAATTGGGCCTGGGAACGCCAATCCCCATCTCGTCAGCACATGGCGAAGGCATATCGAGCCTGGTCGAGCAGGTGCTGGAGGGGTATTCTCCTGATCAGGAAGCAGCACCTCCGCGCGATGATACGATCCCCCGCATTGCCATCGTGGGCCGGCCCAACGTGGGGAAATCCACCCTGGTCAATCAGTTGCTGGGCGAAGAACGCATGATTGCCTTTGACCAGCCGGGCACCACGCGGGACAGCATTTATGTGGATTTTGAAAAGGGTGGAAAACGGTATACGCTGATCGATACTGCGGGGTTGCGACGACGTGGCAAGGTATTTGAAGCCGTCGAGAAGTTTTCGGTCATCAAGACCATGCAGGCCGTCGAAGATGCCAACGTGGTCGTTCTCACCCTGGATGCACAACAGGATATTTCCGACCAGGATGCCCACATTGCCGGGTATGTCCTGAATGCGGGAAGGGCTGTGGTTGTGGCCGTCAACAAATGGGACGGGCTTGAAACCTACCGCCGGGACACAGTCAAGAATGAATTGCTGCGCAGGCTGGGATTTCTGGATTTTGCAAACTACCTGTTCATTTCGGCCCTGAATGGAAGTGGCGTCAAGGGGCTTTTGCCAGCGGTGGACGCGGCTTATGCAGCTGCCATGGCCAAGCTTTCCACGCCCAAGCTGACGCGCGTCCTGCAAGCTGCAGTGACCCAGCACCAGCCTCCCAAGGCGGGTCCCTTTCGTCCCAAATTGCGTTATGCGCATCAGGGGGGCCATAACCCACCCATCGTCGTGGTGCACGGATCGGCCATTGCGCACATTCCTGAATCCTATCGGCGCTACCTTGAAAATACGTTCCGAAACGCCTTCGAGCTCAAGGGCACGCCTTTGCGCGTGGAGTTCCGCCAGGGGCACAACCCGTTTGCGGACCGCAAACCCAAGCCACTGACCGAATCCGAGCAGAATCAGTTGCGACGCGCGCGCCGGCGTGGGCGCAAGCTGTTTGGAAAGCAGTAAAAATCCCTTTATTGGCAATTGTTTACGATAAGTAGTACAATTTCACGATGGGGCAATCATTTTTAAAACAAAGTCTTCTGGAGACAAGAATAATGAGTACGAAAGGGCAACTCTTACAAGACCCGTTTCTCAACGCACTCCGTAAAGAACATATTCCCGTTTCAATCTACCTGGTTAACGGCATCAAACTGCAAGGGCAGGTGGAGTCCTTCGACCAATATGTCGTGCTGTTGAAAAACACCACGACCCAGATGGTCTACAAGCACGCAATCTCCACCGTTGTTCCGGCGCGTTCTGTGTCCATGCCCACGACTGATTCCGTTTCCGAAAGCTGATGCTGCAATGACGGATTCTGGCCCGTTGGTGGGCCGGGGTCGCAAGTCCCCACCCAGAAAGCCTGAAGCAGTCGGTGCTCTGGAAACCACAGAGCAGGTCGCCGGAGATCCCCAGCGTGCCATTCTGGTCAGCCTTGATCTGGGTCGGGACCCCGACAGCGTGGACGAATTGGCGCTGTTGGCCCAGAGCGCCGGGTTGACCGTGGCTGCAACCGTACTGGGAAAGCGCCTTAAGCCAGATTCGAGTACCTTCGTGGGGAGCGGCAAGCTGCTTGAAGTGGCCGAGCGCGTGGCCGCAGAGCAGGCGGGCCTCGTCATCCTGAACCATGACATTTCCCCCGCACAGGAGCGCAATATGGCCCGCGTCCTGGGTTGCCGGGTCGTCGATCGCACCAGCCTGATCCTGGATATTTTTGCGCAGCGCGCCCGCAGTCACGAAGGGTTGCTGCAAGTGGAGCTTGCTCAACTGGAACGGCTCTCCACGCGCCTCGTGCGAGGCTGGACGCACCTGGAACGGCAAAAGGGCGGTATCGGCCTGCGCGGTCCAGGGGAAACGCAGCTGGAAACAGATCGTCGGCTGCTGGGCAAGCGGGTCAAGACCCTGAAGGAACGCCTTGCCAAGGTACGGCGCAGTCACCGCACGCAGCGATCGGCCCGCGGCCGGGCAGGGGTGCTGCAGGTCTCCCTGGTGGGCTACACCAATGCCGGCAAGTCCACCCTGTTCAATCGGCTCACTCACGCCAAAGCCTATACCGCGGACCAGCTATTCGCCACCCTCGATACCACCACCCGTAAACTCTACCTCGGGCCGGATGCAACGGTGGTTTTGTCGGACACGGTGGGATTCATCCGCCATTTGCCCCATACCCTGGTGGCCGCATTCAGGGCCACTCTCGACGAAACCCGGGATGCCGATCTGCTGGTGCATGTGGTGGATAGTGCCGATCCCGATCGCGATGAGCAGATCGGGGCAGTCAACGCCGTGCTTGCAGAAATCGGCGCGGATCAGGTGCCGCAACTCCTGGTCTACAACAAAGTGGATCGTTTGCCGCTGGTTGGAGCCGGGATGGAGCGAGATGCCTATGGTACAATTTCAGCAGTTCGGGCAAGTGCGTTGACGGGTGCCGGGATGGAGTACATCCGGCAGGCATTTGCAGAAATGTGCCAATCCCAACGACAGCTAGCCGGGCAACCCAATGCTCCCATCGAGAGACAGACTGAATATCCCAATGGCACAGAATGACCCCCAGTGGGGAAAGAGCAATAACGAAGGCCCGCCAGATCTCGACGAGATCTGGCGTCGTCTTGTTCAAAAGCTGAAGTCCAGGGGGGCACCCGGCCAGGCGCCCCCGCGCAGCCCTGGGGCGACCCCCCCGGGACCTGGGGGGGGCAGCAGTCGAGCAGGCTTGCCGGGTGGAAAAAACGCCCTGATGGCCCTGCTGGCGGGCCTCGTGGTGGTTTGGCTGCTGTCCGGTTTTTACATTGTCGACGCCGGGCGTATCGGCGTGATCCTGCGCTTTGGCAAATTCCAGGAAACCACGGCACCAGGCCCCCATTGGCATTTGCCTTATCCCATTGAGACCCAGGCTACGGGTAGCCCGCTCAACGTGGCGCAGGTGCGTACCGTGGAGTTGGGCTATCGCACCAATCTCAAGTCCAAGGTCCTACACGAATCCCTCATGCTGACCGATGACGAAAACATCATCGACAATCAATTCGCCATCCAGTACACGATCAAGGATCCGCAGGCTTTTCTGTTCAACAACCGCGATCCCGATGAGGCCGTCATGCAGGTGGCAGAAACGGCGATTCGCGAGGTGGTGGGGCGCAATAAAATGGATTTTGTGCTGTACGAGGGACGAACCCAGATTGCGGATGAGTCGGCCAGGTTGATGCAGGAAATCCTGGATCGCTATCAGACGGGCATTGCCATCAGCAAGGTCAACATGCAGAACGCACAACCCCCCGAACAGGTTCAAGCAGCCTTTGACGACGCCGTCAAGGCGGGGCAGGACAGGGAGCGCCAGACCAACGAGGGGCAGGCATACGCCAATGACATTGTGCCCCGCGCCAAGGGAACGGCCTCCCGTTTGCTGGAAGAAGCCAAGGCTTATGCCCAGCGCGTGGTGATTCGCGCAGAAGGCGATGCCAGCCGCTTCAAGCAAGTGCTGGTGGAATACGCCAAAGCCCCCGAGGTGACGCGTCAGCGTTTGTACCAGGACATGATGCAGCAGGTGTTGGCTAATACCACCAAGGTGGTGGCAGACCAGAAATCGGGAACCAGCCTGTTGTACCTGCCACTCGACAAGCTGATTCAGGCCAGCAGCGCCTCTGTGGATGGCGCAACCGATTCGGCGGCGGCAACACCGCGCGCGGGCAATGCGCCTGTCGTAACGCCGGCGCTGCCCCCTGTGAGCAGTACGTCACCAACCTCACCGCCCCAGGTGGATGCAGTGCAGGAGGGGCGTTCCCGCGATGCCTTCCGCACTCGTGACAGGGAGCCACGGCCATGATGAAGGATGTGGGTGCCTACCTGATCGGCTTTATCATCGTTGCGTTGCTGGCCATGTTCAGCTTGTACACGGTCAACCAGACCCAGCAGGCCCTGGTATTCCAACTGGGTGAAGTGGTTGCCGTGCGCACTGCGCCGGGACTCTATTTCAAGATTCCCCTGATACAGAATGTCAGATTCTTTGACATCCGCATTCAGACCCTCGACAACAAGGATCCCGAACGATTCATCACGTCCGAAAAAAAGCCGTTGCTGGTGGATTATTTTGTCAAGTGGAAGATCGCCGACGTCAAACAGTTCTATGTCAGTGTCGGTGGGGACGAGAGGCGTGCCCAGGTGCGCTTGAGCCAGACCGTTAACGGCGATTTGCGTTCGGAGTTTGCGCAGCGCACGGTGCACGAGGCAGTATCGGGCGAAAGGGCCAATATCATTGAAGCCATGCGGGCCCGTGCCGATCATGATGCACGACAGATTGGAATCCAGGTTCTCGATGTCAGAATCCGCCGCGTCGAGCTCACCCCCGAGGTGAGCGAGTCGGTCTACCGTCGCATGGAGGCTGAACGCAAGCGCGTGGCAAACGAATTGCGTTCCACGGGTGCCGGTGAAGCAGAAAAAATCAGGGCTGATGCCGAGCGTCAGCGTGAAGTCATCCTGGCGGAAGCGTTCCGCGAAGCGCAAAGTATCAAGGGTTCTGGTGATGCCAAAGCCTCCGCTATCTACGCCGAAGCCTATGGCCGCAATCCCGAGTTCTATGCCTTCTATCGCAGTCTGGAAACCTACCAGCAGGGGTTGAAAGGGAAGGGGGATGTGCTGGTGCTCGACCCTTCGTCCGAGTTCTTTAGGTATTTCAAGAACACGCCGGGCGCCTCCGGTAAAAAGTGAATCTTTCCATGCAGTCTTTGTTAACCGCACTGGCGTTGGTGCTCGTTCTGGAAGGCTTGATGCCCTTCATTGCACCCGCCCGCTGGCGTGAAACCATTACGCGGATTGGTCAGTTCAGCGATGGCCAAATCCGCTTTCTGGGATTGGGCGCCATCCTGTTGGGCGTCATTTTGATGCAGGTGACACGATGACCTATCGCTGGTTGCTCCCCGAATACATCGAAGATCTCCTCCCCCCCGATGCATGGCGTGTTGAAATGGCACGGCGGCAGATGCTCGACCTGTTCCGCGAGCGTGGGTTTCAGCTGGTGATGCCCCCGCTTCTGGAATACGTGGAATCCCTGCAAACCGGCACGGGTCGCGACATGGATCTCCTGACCTTCCGGCTGGTGGACCAGCTCACCGGACGCCAACTGGGGTTGCGCGCCGATATCACCCTCCAGGCCGCGCGCATCGATGCCCATGGCATGAATCATCAGGGGGTCAACCGGCTGTGTTATGCCGGCAGCATCCTGCACACGCGCCCCGAGGGGCTCAATCAATCGCGTGAACCCTACCAGCTCGGGGCGGAAATCTACGGGCTGGAAGGTTTGGCGGGTGACGTCGAAATTCAGGAGCTGATGCTGGAATCCCTGAAGCGGGCAGGGTTGCCTCAGGTGACGCTGGATGTGGGCCATGTGGGCCTGTTTCGCGGGCTGTCCGGTTTGGCGAAACTCGATGAAAAAACGGAAGCTGTCTGGTTTGAAGCGCTGCAGAACAAGGATGTTCCCGCCTTGCACGCCCTGGCGGGGGCATTGAACTCGCCGGTGGGCGTAGCGTTGTGTCGCTTGCCCGAGCTGAATGGCGACCGCAGCGTGCTGGCGTTGGCCCGCAGGCAATTGCCGGATGTTCCGGAAATTCAAGCAGCATTGGCGCAGCTCGAAGCGGTCGCAGACCACTTCGAGGGTCGCGTGCCCATGAACTTTGACTTGGCTGAACTGCGCGGCTACCACTATCACAGCGGACTCGTGTTTGCTGCCTACGCAACGGGCTATTCCGATGCGGTGGCCCGAGGCGGACGCTACGACGAAATCGGGCGCGTATTTGGACGCGCCAGGCCCGCCACCGGATTCAGCCTGGATCTGCGCGAACTGATGCCCTCCCTTCCGGAAGCCTGAGCATCCAGTCAGGCCATTCCTTAACCCATTCAGAAATTTTGGAGACTTTTTCTTCATGGCACGAAATGTTGTAGTCGTAGGGACCCAATGGGGCGATGAGGGCAAGGGCAAACTGGTGGACTGGTTGACGGACCATGCCGCTGGCGTCGTGCGATTTCAGGGCGGGCACAATGCCGGTCATACGCTGGTGATTGGTGGTAAAAAGACGGTGTTGAGCCTGATCCCCGCGGGTATTCTGAGAGCGCACGTGGAATGCTTCATCGGCAACGGCGTGGTGTTGTCCCCCGAAGCGCTGATGAAGGAAATCGATATGCTGGAATCCTCCGGCGTGTCGGTGGCAGCGCGATTGCGCATCAGCGACGCGTGCCCCTTGATCTTGCCGTACCACATCGCCATCGATCGTGCGCGGGAGATCTCCAAGGGTGAGAGCAAGATCGGCACCACCGGACGCGGCATCGGTCCAGCCTACGAAGACAAGGTGGCGCGACGCGCCATTCGGTTGCAGGACCTCTTTTATGCTTCCCGGTTCGAAGACAAGCTGCGCGAAGTGCTCGATTACCATAATTTCGTTTTGACGCAGTACTTCAAGACGGACCCTGTGGATCTTGGGGCAACTCGCGATCAGGCGCTTCAACTCGCCGAGCGCATACGCCCCATGGTGGCCGATGTCTCAAGCCTGCTCTACAAGGCCAACCAGGAAGGCAAGAACCTCCTGTTTGAAGGGGCGCAGGGCACGCTGCTGGACATCGATCATGGAACCTATCCGTTTGTCACTTCCAGTAATTGCATTGCGGGTGCCGCTTCCGCGGGTTGCGGCGTGGGCCCCCAGCAGTTGCATTATGTTCTGGGCATCACCAAGGCGTACACGACCCGTGTGGGTTCAGGGCCTTTTCCCACCGAACTGGATGATGCAGTGGGCAAGCAGTTGGCCACCCGCGGGCATGAGTTTGGTGCAGTGACCGGGCGTCCCCGCCGCACAGGGTGGTTTGATGCCGCAGCGCTCAAGCGCGCCATCCAGATCAATGGTGTCTCTGGCCTCTGCGTGACGAAGCTTGATGTCATGGATGGTCTTGAAACCGTCAGGATTTGCGTGGGGTATCGTCGCAACGGTTCCATCACTGACATTCTGCCATTGGGGGCTGAAGCCATTGCAGAATGCAAACCCATTTACGAGGACATGCCCGGCTGGTCAGAAAGCACGGTGGGCGTGGAGCAAATGGAGCTGCTGCCGGTCAATGCCAGACGCTATCTTGACCGTATGGCAGAGGTCTGCCGCGTTCCTGTCGACATGGTTTCCACCGGGCCGGACCGTCGCGAAACCATCGTGTTGCGCCATCCCTTTGATGCGTGAGCATCCCGCCTCTTCCCCGCACTTAGCCCCTTCCCCATAGCAGTTCATTGACGCGTTCTCGCGCACGATGCCCCCTGGGCGCATCGTGCGCGTTTTTTCGTGTGCGCCCGCTTATTTTTCTTCACAAATTGAAAGATTTCTTGACGCATTGCTGCAACGGGTTATAATGGGAAAAAATCCCATAAAAACCCGCTGAAGCGATTACCCAGCCCCGCAATGTGGCTCTGGGCGCTCAAGGAAAATCAAAAAATGAAAAAAATATCATTATTTATCATGGCGATAGCATTTAATTTGGGGCTGCTTGCACCGCTGGATGTGAGCGCGGCAGGAATAGCCGGGCCAGCGCCTGTATTTGAACTGGCCGGTATGGACGGCACCGTCAATCTGGCTCGGTACCATGGCAAGTTGGTCTATCTGGATTTCTGGGCTTCCTGGTGCGGACCTTGCAAGCAGTCCTTTCCCTGGATGAACGAGATGCAGGCGAAATACGGAAAGCAGGGGCTCCAGGTGATCGGTGTCAACCTTGACATGAAATCGGAGGATGGCCGCCGATTCCTTGCAGACACACCCGCGCAGTTCATTGTGGCCTTTGATCCCACGGGCGATACCCCCCGAAAGTATCAGGTCAAGGGCATGCCCACCAGCGTGCTCATCGGCCGCGACGGCAAAATCATTTCGGAGCACATGGGCTTCAACCACAGGGATCGCGACGCGCTTGAGCGCACGATCGTCTCTGCCCTGGAGCAGCGCAATTGAGTGCCCGCTGCACCCTTGCCTTTCCAGGTGGGCTGATATTTGCGCTTTTGACCCTGCTCTCTGGATGCGCTTCAACCACTCCGGTGCAACCCTGGGAAAAGGGGAATTTGGCGCGCCCTGAAATGATGTTTGGGCAGGATCCCCTCGATACGGCCTTTACCGAACACATTTATTCGAGCAAGGAGGGTGCCTCTGGCGGCGCTGGCGTAGGCGGTGGAGGTTGTGGATGCAATTGAGGAAATTGAAGCAGGTGCGCCTTCTCTCAAAGCCTGCCAGGGTGCAAACGAACAATGCCACAGGTCCGGCGATATTGCTCGCTGCAATGAGCCTGATGTCCCTAAAGTCCGCCGTGGCGGAGATCGCTCCTGATCGCGGTCTCATGAGCCTGCGCTACCTCGACTATCAAGATAGCCAGCCAGGTGAAAACAGGATTCATGTGGGCGCCACCTCGGCCATGGTCATGGTGCCTCTGGCGGGTGAATGGGCAGTGACGGGTACCTATACCACGGACTCCATCTCGGGCGCTTCACCGCGTTATTACACCTATGACAGCAACGGCAGGTTTCCCAAGATGCATGATTTGCGTCGTGCCGAGGACGTCTCGCTGACGCGGTATTTTTCGCAAGGTACGGCCACCGTGGGCGCTTCGTATTCCAAGGAATCGGATTACATTTCCCAAGGGTTGTCTGCACAGGGCACGCTTTCCACCGAGGACAAGAATACCACCTTCAATTTTGGAACGGCCGTCTCCAATGACGAAATCAATCCGGTCAACAAGATCGTGATCGGTGAACGCAAGCATGTTCTGGAAGTGATCGCAGGCATGACCCAGATTTTCACACCCCAGGACGTTGCCCAGTTCGATCTGGGGCACTCCATGGGCGAAGGGTACTTTTCTGATCCCTACAAGATCTTCGATAATCGCCCCAGGTCACGCATCCATACCACCGCCCTGCTACGCTGGAACCATTATTTCTATGCCACGGAGGGCACGGGGCATCTGTCCTACCGGTATTACAGCGACACCTACGACATCCGCGCGCATACCCTGGACGCAGCCTACGATCAGCCCACCTCCTCGGGATGGACGCTGACCCCCGAGGTCCGGCTCTACTCGCAGTCGGCGGCATGGTTCTACCTCGAGCCCGATCCCGCGGCGCGACCCTACCCAACGTTTCCAAGCTATGGCACGACTTATTATTCGCTGGATCAGCGCCTGTCTTCCTTTGGAGCCATCACGCTAGGCCTGAGGGTCTCCAAAAAAATCGGCTCTGATTGGCTGGCTGACATCAAGTACGAGCAGTACGAACAGCGCAATAACTGGAGCGTGATGGGCAATAGCGTCCCGCTCGACCCATTCCGGGCACGCAGCATTCAATTTGGATTGTCTTGCCTGTTCTAGGATGAAGACCATCACCCGTCAATTCAAGGCCATGGCCAGTGCATGCGAGGTCACCTTCGCTGACGCCACGGAAGAGAAGCCTGATTCGAAGGCTCAACTTGCCATCGATGAAGTGCTGCGCATCGAGAAAAAATATTCCCGATACCTGAAGGACAGCGTGGTGTCCAGGATAAATGCAGCGGCGGGGATGGGCTGGGTGGCCTGTGACGGGGAGACACTGCAATTACTCCAATATGCCGATACCTTGTACCGAACGAGCGGCGGATTGTTCGACATCACTTCGGGCATTTTGCGCAGGGCCTGGAACTTTAATACTCCCCATATCCCGGCACAGAATGAATTAAAGCCGTTGCTGGAAAAAATAGGCTGGCCCCTGGTGGACTTGAAAAACGAGAACATCCGGTTGCCAAAGCCTGGCATGGAAATCGACTTTGGTGGATTTGGGAAGGAATACGCCGCCGATCGCGCAGCCCAGATCCTTGTCGAAGCCGGCATCAGGCATGGTTACGTCAACCTGGGCGGAGACATCCGCGTAATCGGACCCAAGCCCGACAACAGCGCCTGGTCCTTCGGAATACAGCACCCCAGGGAGCACCGGATCATTGCCACCATCCCCATGTCCGGCGGCGCCTTGGCCACCAGTGGCGACTACGAGCGCTTCTTTGAACTCGAGGGTCGCCGCTATTGCCACATCCTCAATCCCAAATCGGGTCGGCCGGCCTCCCATTGGCGTTCGGTAAGCGTGATGGCCCCGCTTGCCATTGCTGCTGGCAGCTGCACCACCATCGCCATGCTCAAGGAAAAAAGTGGCTTGGCTTTTCTGAACGAGACAGGTTTCTCCTATTTCGCCATCGATCAGCAAGGAAATACATTTCGCAATCCCCCCAATCCTTCCAAACCCACACCGGCTACCACAGCCTGATCGCTCATGAAGAGACACATCTCATTGCTCCGCATTGCCCTGTTTGGTGTGATTCTGGCCCAGGCTTTTGGCAGTTTCACCCATGCCTCTGACGAATTTCTCAATCCGGAATCGGCTTTTCGATTGAGTGCCAGCTATACGCCAGAGCATCGGCTGCTGCTGCATTGGGCAATTGCGCCAGGATACAAGTTGTATCGGGATCGCATTCACCTGGCTGCCGTAGATGGTGCGGCGACCCTGACCGATCCCGTGCTACCCAAAGGACTGCGGGTTCACGACGACAATTTCGACCGGGATGTGGAGATTTACCACGGACAACTCGATGTGGTGACACCTTTGGATCTGCACGGCAAAGCCGCCCTCATGGCCGTGTCATACCAGGGCTGTGCCGAGGCCGGCTTATGCTACCCGCCCCTGGAGCAACGATTTCGAGTGAACCCCGGACAGTTTGGCGCATTGGCCGCACTGGGAGCGGAGGGCGCCGTAGTCCATCCCGTCGCCCAGAGCAATGTTCCTGTCCAGGAAGAAACCACATCGGTGCGTCAGATTTTTGCCAGTGGCAGCCTGTGGACCATTGGATTTGCTTTTTTGGTCTTCGGCGTGTTGCTGTCCTTCACCCCTTGCGTATTGCCGATGGTTCCCATTCTGGCCGCCATCGTGGTAGGCGAGGGTGAGGCAAGTCGCACGCGCAACTTTGCACTGGCGCTTTCCTACTGCCTGGGAATGGCGCTGGTGTATACGCTGTTTGGCATCGCTGCTGGATTGGCCGGAGAGGGGCTTGCCGGTGCTTTGCAAAAGCCCTGGGTGCTGCTGCTGTTTGCCTCGTTGCTGCTTGCCATGTCGCTGTCCCTGTTTGACGTGTACCAGTTGCAGATGCCCAGTGCCTTGCAGGGCGGCCTGAGCCATCTCAGCAATCGCCTGCAGGGCGGACGAACGCTGAGCGTATTCATTATGGGCGGGCTTTCCGCACTGATCGTGGGGCCCTGCGTGGCTGGACCACTCGCTGGCGCGCTGATTTACATCAGCCAAACCCATGATGTGGTGCTGGGGGGGATCGCCCTCTTTTCCATGGCCATGGGCATGAGCGTTCCCCTGCTGCTGATCGGGGTTTCTGCAGGGCGCTTCTTGCCTCGCGCCGGAGCCTGGATGGTTGCGGTCAAGCACACCTTCGGGTTGATGTTGATGGCGGTAGCACTCTGGATGATTCAGCCCATTCTGCCGGCACCGGCTGCCTTGGCGCTGTGGGGGGCCTTTGCCATCGTGTGTTCGGTGTTCCTGCGCGTATTCGATGGAATCTCCGAGCAGGCTTCGGTGGCGCGACGTTTTTCAAAATCACTGGGCATTCTGGTTTTCATCATTGGCACTTTTGAATTGGCTGGAGCCGTCGCGGGCGGGGACGATGTGCTGCGTCCCCTGGAAGGGTTCAAGGCGCTGGCCACCGGCAATACCGTGCCCGAAAAAGCGGCGCCGTTTCGCCGCATTACGTCACTTTCCCAACTGGACCAGGTCCTGGCCACGGCACAGAGCCCCGTCATGCTGGATTTCTATGCGGACTGGTGCACGTCGTGCAAGGAAATGGAGCGTTTCACGTTCAGCAATCCAGTGGTCGCAAGCCGCTTGCGCAGCATTACGCTCGTACAGGTGGATGTCACGGCCAACAATGACGACGATCGCGCGCTGATGAAGAAGTTCAGCTTGTTTGGCCCGCCCGGGATCCTGTTTTTTGATGCCACGGGAAGGGAGGTCCCCAACAGCAGGGTCATCGGGTATGAACAACCCGACAAATTCCTGGAACACCTGACCCATTACCTCGCACTTTGAAGCGAACTTTCATCTGATTTCATGAGGACACGATCATGCCGACACTCCAACTCACTGGCGCTCAAAATCTTGCGAATATCCCTCCGGGAGGATTGACCTATACCATCATCGGGAATGCCTCCTTCACCAACAACACGGTGGATTTCCTGCAGGGGCTACAGTCCAATTTCACCATCATTCAAAACCCTGACAAGTCAGTGACCGTGGATTCGGTTTCAGGGGCCAGCAGCCCATACAATTTGACGCTCAAGAATATCCAGTACCTCAAGTTCAACAGCGATACCGTCACTGTCAACCTGAATACCTACTTTGGCACCGTGCCACCTTCGGTTGCGACCCTTATTGCCGATCAGTCTGCGGTCTACGGTATGCCCTTCAAGCTGGTGGTTCCCGCCAGCACCTTCAGTGATGCCAATGTGGGCGCAACCCCCAGCTACAGCGCTGCCCTGTCCAGTGGTGCTGCATTGCCTTCCTGGCTGACCTTTGACCCGGCCACCGACACGCTCAGCGGCACCCCACCCGGTGCAGGCACTTACAGCATCAGCATCAAGATGACGGATTCGCTCAACCTCAGCGTCACGGACACCTTCAATCTAACCGTCGGGGCAGCATTTAACGTTATTGGCAAACCCGGCAACAACACCTTTACCAGCAGTCCGGGAAATGACAGCTTCACGGGGGGCAGCGGGGGGGTCAATACGGTGGTTTATAACGGCAAGGCTGCCAACTTTGCCATTTCCCACACAGCCAGCGGATTGACGGTGCAGGACACCACCGGGGCCCAGGGTACGGACACGCTGACCAACATCCAGCGCATCAAGTTTGCGGATGTCTCCCTGGCCTTCGATACGGGAACGACGCAGTCTGGCGGACAAACTGCAGAAATACTGGGTGCTGCCTTTGGCGCGGCATCCATTGCCAAGAATCCAGCCTATGTGGGCATTGGACTGCAACTGTTCGACTCGGGCATGACCATGACGCAGGTGGCACAGCTGGCCATCAATACGGGGGCAGTGAGTGCGCTGCATGACAACGCGTCCTTTGTAGAGGCAGTGTGGCAGAACGTGGTGGGGACGCCCATCGACCCCGCCAACCTTGCCACCTTCAAGGGATTGCTGGATAACGGCACTTTTACACAGGCAGGTCTTCTGGCGATGGCCGCTACCACCCAGGTCAATCAGGACCATATCGGCCTCGTAGGGCTCGCGCAGCACGGCGTCGCCTACGTCTGATCGGGAAAATTCTGCTCGATGAATAGCCCATGGCGCTACCCGCAAGGGTGGGGCCATGGTCATTGCTTGTTGATAGTCGTGGCAAGCAGCAGGGGTAAGTGAGATACTAGCAACCTGCTGTAGGAGTTTTCTGCGCGACTAGGGCCGAGGGTGGTGCCGAGAAGAGGACTCGAACCTCCACAGTGTTGCCACCGCCAGGACCTGAACCTGGTGCGTCTACCAATTCCGCCATCTCGGCACGAAACTTACAAGACCGACTGATCAGTGATCAGTACAATCGAGAACTTCGAATCTCAGAATTTTAAAGGATCCCCTTATTTTGTCAACCAAAAAAATTCCTTTGAGGCTTCAGGATCCATTTCTGGAGCGTGAAAAGGCGCAGTATCCCGATCCCTTGCCCAGCCGCGAATTCATTTTGCACCTGCTGGAACGCGAAGGCGTTCCCCTCGCGGTGGAGCAGTTGGAACGCCTCCTGACCATCCATGCAAACGAACGCGAACTGTTTTCGCGCCGGTTGCGCGCCATGGAACGCGAAGGCCAAATCATGCGCAATCGCAAGAATGCGCTCTGCCTGCCCGCCAAGCTCGATCTCATCAAGGCGCGCGTGGAAGGACACCCCGATGGGTTCGGCTTTGCCATTCGCGAGGATGGCGGCAGCGATATTTTCCTCGGAGCACGCGAAATGCAGCGGGTGCTGCATGGCGACCGGGTCATGGTGCGTACCACCGGCGTGGACCAGCGCGGACGCCCCGAAGGGGTCATCGTGGAGATTCTGGAGCACGTCAACACGCGTCTCGTGGCGCGTCTGTTCCAGGAGCAGGGCGTGTTGTTTGCCGTGGCCGAGAACAAGCGCATCAGCCAGGACATTCTGGTGGCGCCAGGACAGGAAGGCGGTGCAAGGCCAGGCCAGGTGGTCATGGTCGAGCTCGTAAAACAGCCCAGTCGCCAGGCCGAGCCCATCGCCAAGGTCGTGGAGATCGTGGGGAATTATGCCGATCCTGGCATGGAGGTGGAGATTGCCTTGCGCAAGCACGAACTGCCGCATGAGTTCTCTCCCGCGGCCCAGGCGCTGGCCGACAAGCTGCCCGACGTCGTGCGCAAGTCCGACCTCAAGGGGCGCGAGGATTTGCGCCAGCTGCCGCTGGTGACCATCGATGGCGAGACGGCCAAGGATTTTGACGATGCGGTCTATGCCGAACCCCTTCCGGGCGGCGAATATCGTCTGGTGGTGGCCATTGCCGACGTCTCCCACTATGTCCGGCCCAAGGATGCGCTGGACCAGACCGCCTATGAGCGGGGCAACAGCGTGTACTTTCCACGCCGGGTCATTCCCATGCTGCCCGAGGCGTTGAGCAACGGGCTCTGCTCGCTCAACCCGGCGGTGGACCGGCTGTGCATGGTCTGCGACATGACCATCTCGGCGCAGGGGCAAATCCGGATGTACAGGTTTTACCCTGCCGTCATGCACTCCCATGCGCGCCTGACCTATACGGAAGTGGCTGCCATTCTGGAGCGCCCGGAGCGTGCCGACAGCGCTCGTCGCCCCATCGTGCCCCACCTGCAGCAACTGGAAGCCCTGTTCCGTATTTTTTTGAAGGCTCGCGCAGACCGCGGGGCCATTGATTTCGCCAGCGATGAAACGCGCATGGTGTTTGACGACCGCGGCAAGATTGAAACCATCCTGCCAGTAGAGCGCAATGACGCGCATCGCCTGATCGAGGAATGCATGCTGGCGGCCAACGTGAGTGCCGCGCATTTCCTGCAGGAGCATAACCACGCCACGCTCTATCGCATCCATCCATCACCGGCACCCGAACGCCTGGAGATCGTGCGGGAGTTTCTGGGTGAACTGGGGCTGCATCTGCCAGGAGGCGACGAGCCAAAGGCTGCAGACTATGCCAAGCTGATTCATAAAATTCAGGGTCGACCCGACCAGCGCCTGCTGGAGACCGTCCTGTTGCGCTCGTTGCAGCAGGCGCAGTACAGCCCTGAAAACGTGGGGCACTTCGGTCTTGCGTACGCCGCGTACGCCCATTTCACGTCGCCCATCCGGCGCTATCCCGACTTGCTGGTGCACCGGGCCATTCGTGCCGTTCTGGGCAATGAGGTCTACGCGCCGGGAGACTGGAAAGCCATCGGCGTGCATTGCTCCATGACCGAGCGTCGCGCCGATGAGGCCACGCGCGACGTGGAAGCCTGGCTGAAATGCTTCTTCATGAAGGACAAGGTGGGCAACGTGTTCAGCGGAACGGTCAGTTCCGTCACGGGCTTTGGGTTGTTTGTGGCGCTGGATGAGGTGTATGTGGAGGGACTGGTGCATATTTCAGAACTGGGCAGCGATTATTTCCAGTTCGATGCAACCCGCCATCAATTGCTGGGAGAGCGCACCGGGCAACGCTATCGCCTGGGGGATCGCATCGCCGTGCAATTGGTGCGGGTGGACATGGAAACCAACAAAATTGATTTCGTGCCGCAGTCCGTACCTCAATCCAGAAAGCGATAAAAGTTCATGGCCAAACTCAAAGTCATCTACGGCTTTCATGCCGTGGCAAGCCGCTTGCGGCATCATCCGGAAACCATCCACGAGCTTTATGTGGAGGCCTCCAGAAAAGACCCCCGTGCCCGGGATTTCCTGGCGTTGGCGGAAACCGCCGGCGTTGCGGTGCATGCCGTCCCTGCCGAACGCCTCAATGGCCTGGCCGGCACCTCCCGACATCAGGGGGTGGTGGCACAGGCCGATGCCGTGGCATTGCGCGTGGACCTGGACGAGCTTGTGGAGGCGGCAGGGCAGGACCTGTTGCTGCTGGTGCTGGACGGCGTACAGGACCCGCATAACCTGGGAGCCTGTCTGCGCGTGGCGGACGCCATGGGAGCACACGCCGTGGTGGCGCCGCGCGACCGGGCAGTGTCCTTGTCGCCCACGGTGTCCAAGGTGGCCTCGGGTGCAGCCGAGACGGTGCCCTACATCACGGTCACCAATCTGGCGCGCACCCTGCGGGACCTCAAGGACCATGCGGTCTGGGTGGTGGGAACGGATGACCAGGCACAGGAAGACCTCTTTACCGCCAAGTTTCAGCGGCCCATGGCCTGGGTGCTGGGTGCCGAGGGGGCTGGGCTGCGCCGCCTGACCCGGGAGAACTGCGACCAGCTGGTGCGCATCCCCATGTTCGGCTCGGTGGAGTCCCTCAATGTTTCAGTGGCTGCAGGGATATGCCTGTATGAGTCGCGGCGCCGGGCGCCTTGATTTGACGAGGGTTTTTCTATAGAATGTCCGCTCCCTGAAACCTTGCCTGTCACTGTACTCATCAGTACAGGCTTTGTCGCACCAGTGCGGCATATCCATAAGGAGAGCTTAATGAGGCATTACGAGATCGTATTTATCGTACATCCCGACCAGAGCGAGCAAGTGGGCGCCATGGTCGAACGCTACAAGAACATGGTCACCCAGGGCGGCGGCATCGTCCATCGCCTGGAGGACTGGGGCCGCCGTCAACTGGCCTATCCCATCCAGAAAATTCACAAGGCACATTACGTGCTCATGAACATCGAGTGCGAAAGCGCCGTGCTCAGCGAGCTCGAGAATGCATTCCGCTTCAATGATGCCGTACTGCGTCACCTCACCATCCAGATGAAGGCTGCAGTCACCGCACCTTCGCCCATGATGCGTGAAGACAAGCGTGCACAGCCCCGCGAAGATGGCCTTCGTGACGTTGAGCCCGCGGCGGAGGCGGCGCCGGCCTCTTGAGCCGGAACGAACTGGTCCTGAGTGGCGTCATCGCAACTCGCGACCTGTTGCGCTATACCCCGGCAGGTCTTCCCTTGCTGAATTTCGTGTTGCAACACGAATCCGAACAGCAGGAAGCCGGCCAGACATTCAGGACGCAGCTTGACATTGCTGTGTCCGTGTTGGGAGAAGCGGCGGTGCAGATGGACCGCCTGGGCCCGGGAACCCGAATCATGTTGAAAGGGTTTCTGGCCAGAAAAAGCCGCAACAGCCGCCAGTTTGTCATGCGCGCCGAACAATTCAAGTTAATAGACGGAGAGTGAAATGGCTCGTCCTACCAAAAAGAAAGATGGCAAGAAAGATGCACGCAACAGCAACCGTGGCGGAATGTTCCGCCGTCGCAAATTCTGCCGGTTTACTGTCGAGAAGATCGAGTGGGTGGATTACAAGGATGTGGATCTTCTGAAGGATTTCATCAATGAAAACGGCAAGATCATCCCGGCCCGGATTACCGGTACCAAGGCGATCTACCAGCGTCAGCTGAGCGCCGCTGTGAAGCGCGCGCGCTTCCTGGCCTTGCTGCCCTACACTGATTTGCATTAAGGAGATTCACCATGGAAGTCATCCTCATGGAAAAAGTAGTGAACCTGGGCCAGCTGGGCGACATCGTCAAGGTCAAGGAAGGCTACGCACGCAATTTTCTGATTCCCCAGGGCAAGGCCAAGCGCGCGACTGAAAACAATCGCAAAGAGTTTGAAGCCCGTCGCGCCGAGCTGGAAAAGCAGCAACAGGAAGCCCTGTCCACCGCACATGCACGCGCCGAAAAGCTGGCCGGCCTCCTGGTGCAAGTCACCCAGAAGGCGGGTGTGGATGGTCGCCTGTTTGGCTCCGTCACCAACCACGACATCGTGGAAGCACTGAAGGCCCAGGGTTTTGAAGCCACCAAGGCGGAAGTTCGTTTGCCCAATGGTCCGTTGAAGACCGTGGGCGATCACCCCGTGACGCTGGCACTGCACGGCGATGTCTCTGCCGACATCATGGTTTCGGTGCTGGGAGAGAGCTGATCCAACGCCTTATGGCAGACGATGCCGCCATGGACGCGCTCCGGGTTCCGCCTCATAACATCGAGGCGGAGCAGGCGGTGTTGGGTGGTCTGCTGCTGGACAATCTGGCCTGGGACAAAATTGGCGACCAGGTCAGTGAGTCCGACTTCTACCGCGATGATCATCGCAAAATCTACCGTGCCGTCATGGCATTGCTGGACCGTTCGCGTCCGGCCGACATTCTTACCGTTACCGAAGAACTGACGCTACGCGGCGAGCTGGAAAGCGTGGGTGGACTGGCCTATCTGGGGGCGCTTGCCCACAATACGCCCAGCGCTGCCAACATTCGCCGTTACGCCGAAATCGTCCGGGAACGGGCCCTGATGCGGGGCCTCGTACAAGTGGGCACCGAGATCACGGAGAGCGCGTTGTCCCCCTCGGGGCGCGATGCCCGTGCGCTGCTTGATGAGGCAGAAGCCAAGGTATTCAACATCGCCGAGCGCGGTTCGCGCTCCACCCAGGGGTTTCGCCCCCTGCGCGATCCGCTGGCCGAAGTGGTGGAGCGCGTGGATGAGCTGTACCGCTCGGGCAATCACGATCCCGTCACCGGGGTACCCTCGGGCTTTGTGGATCTGGACGAAAAGACCTCGGGGCTACAGCAGGGCGATCTCATCATCGTGGCGGGCCGTCCCTCCATGGGAAAAACCGCCTTTGCACTGAACATTGCCAGTAACGTGGGGGTGAACACCAAGTTGCCGGTGGCCGTGTTCAGCATGGAAATGTCTTCAAGCCAGCTGGCCATGCGTCTTTTGGGATCGCACGGCCGGCTCAACCAGCAGGACCTGCGTACCGGCCGTCTGAAGAGCGAAGACTTTGGCCGCCTGACCCGGGCCATGGGCGAGCTGAGCGATGTGCCCATTTACATTGACGAGTCCGCCGCACTCAACTCCATGGACCTGCGCGCCCGTGCGCGGCGCCTGCACCGCCAGTACGGCGGGCTGGGGCTGATCGTGGTGGACTACCTGCAGCTGATGACCTCCGTCAAGTCGGGGGAAAACCGCGCCACGGAAATTTCCGAAATCTCCCGTTCGCTCAAGGCCCTGGCGAAGGAATTGCACGTGCCCGTGATGGCGCTCTCGCAGCTCAACCGCGGCCTGGAGCAGCGTCCCAACAAGCGTCCGGTCATGTCGGATCTGCGCGAGTCGGGCGCCATCGAGCAGGATGCCGACGTCATCCTGTTCATCTATCGCGACGAAGTGTACAACGAGGACTCGCCCGACAAGGGCGTGGCCGAAATCATCATCGGCAAGCAGCGTAATGGCCCCATCGGCACCGTGCGTCTGACCTTCCTTGGGCATTACACGCGTTTTGAGAACTTTGCCCATGGGGGCGGTAACTTCCAGAGTAGCGATTACTGATTCCCGTGGCGCGCATCAAAGCCATTTATGTCTGCACCGAATGCGGTGGGCAATCCACGAAATGGCAGGGCCAATGCCCCCATTGCCAGGCATGGAATACGCTGGTGGAGTCCCGTCCCGAAACCGCAGCCCCCTCGCGTTACTCCCCGCTGACCGAATCCCGGCCATTGCAGATGCTGGGCAACGTGCGTGCCGAGGCCACTGCGCGACTGAGTTCCGGCATCTCTGAATTCGATCGGGTGCTGGGTGGGGGATTCGTCCCGGGTGGCGTGGTGCTGCTGGGCGGAGACCCCGGCATCGGCAAATCCACGCTGCTGCTGCAGGCGTTGGCGCAAGTCAGCCGCAATCACGCCGTGATGTACGTCAGCGGCGAAGAATCCCCCGAGCAGGTGGCTTCCCGCGCGCAGCGCCTCAAGCTGGATTGCAGCCGCGTGGCGCTGTTGCCCGAAATCCAGCTGGAAAAAATTCTCCAGGCCGTGCAGCAAAACCACCCCACGCTGGTGGTCATCGATTCCATACAAACCATTTATAGCGATGCGCTGGAATCGGCGCCCGGCTCGGTGTCCCAGGTGCGCGAATGCGCGGCGCAACTGACGCGCACGGCTAAAGGGCAGGGGCCCATCCTGGTACTGGTGGGCCATGTGACCAAGGAAGGCGCCCTTGCGGGGCCGCGCGTGCTGGAACATATCGTGGATACGGTGCTGTACTTTGAGGGGGACAGCAGTTCCAGCTTCCGCCTGGTGCGCGCCGCAAAAAACCGTTTTGGCGCCGTCAACGAACTGGGCGTCTTTGCCATGACCGAAACGGGCCTGCGCGAAGTCACCAATCCTTCAGCCATGTTTCTGTCCCACTACGACGCCCCAGTCTCGGGTTCCTGCATTACGGTCACCCTGGAAGGCACGCGTCCGCTGGCGGTGGAAATCCAGGCCTTGCTGGATGAATCGCAACAAGGCACGCCCAAACGGCTTTCTGTGGGCCTGGAGCAGAATCGCCTGGCCTTGCTGTTGGCCGTGCTGCATCGCCATGCCGGGGTGGCCTGCGCGGACCAGGATGTCTTCATCAACGCGGTCTCGGGGGTGCGGATTGCCGAGCCCGCGGCGGATCTTGCCGTGATGCTGGCGGTGGTCTCCAGCCTGCGCGGCAAACCCTTGCCGGAAAAGTGGGTGGTGTTTGGAGAAGTGGGTTTGGCGGGCGAAGTGCGGCCAGTGCAGCGCGGCCAGGAGCGATTGAAGGAAGCCGCCAAACTGGGGTTTACCCATGCCCTGATTCCGAAAGGCAATGCGCCACGCCAGCCCATCGAGGGGATTCAGATCACTGCAGTGGACCGCGTGGACCGTGCAGTATCCGCAATTTTCAGGGGCGAATGATCTCGCCCGTGCGCCCCGTACTTTCAGGCCCCATCCAGTAGCAATAGGTTTCCATCAGGCTTGCAGGTTGGCGCAGCAGCTCGCCCACTTCGCCTGGGTGGGTGCGGTTGCGCATGGGCGAGGCCACCTGGCCTGGAATCATGATGTTGAAGCGCAGGTGCGGCTGGTTGACGTATTCATCGGCAAAAATTCTGGCCAGTGCAATCAGGGCTGCATTGCTGACCCCAAATCCGCCCCAGTAGGCGGCGGGCTTCAGGCCGTGCTCTTCCGCAGTAAACAACACCGACGCGTCCGGAGACTGGTTGAGTAGCGGCAGGCACGCCTGCGTCACGCCAAAGGGTGCGAATACATTGGTGGCAAAGGCGGGTTGCCATTGCTTGAGGTGCTGTTGCGAGAGCGGCCCCAGCTTTACATAGTGGCTGGCGCTATGCAGGATGCCGTCGAGTCGTCCCATTTCCCGTTCAATCATCTGGGCCAGTGCCTGGAAGCGCGGTTCATCGGCATCGGAGAGATCGAAGGGAA
>JAJZEH010000054.1 GCA_021805725.1 Pseudomonadota bacterium
CCGCTTTCGGCTGCATGGGCCATTTCATCCATGTTGCGATGAACGCTCATGCCCATGGATTTGAAGGGCAAGGGCAGCTTGGCCATGAGCGCAGGGTTGACGTCCGCCGCAGCGGCCATGCCTGCTGAACGCGCAGTCCTGGCAACGGACGCCATGTCGTTACGGTTGATGCCGTCGAGAATGTCGTGAGTTGCCATAAGCAGCGCACGCATTTCCTGCAGGATCAGGTCCCGTTCTCCTGACTTGAGTACGATGGCCGTGCGGTTATCCGAGCCACGCTCAACGTTGCCGCGAATGAAAAACCAGGTGCCAACGGCTAAACTTGCAACCCATAACAGAATGGCAACTGAAGCAATTTTGCTGATTTTCATGGGGGTTCCTTGTGTTGGCGAAGCTCGTCTCTGCTCCGAAGGCTTTTCTGTGATGGACCATCAGGACAGGGTACGAAATTCAAGGAGAGAAGGGAATGGCTATTTTAACGAACATTGTCGTGGCAGATGAGAGCGAGATTGAAGCCATTGGCGAATCGCTGCACCCCGTAGAGGAGTGGAGCGGTTTTGAAGTCCGCGATGTAGATACGGCCAGGATTACGACGCTGCATTGCCTGCTGACCGGCGAGTTGTTTGATGATGCAGTGATTCAATATGAGCCCCTATACGTATCGCCCGTTGAAGGGGCAATGGTTTTGCGCCTTGCCGATGAAGTGCTGGAGCGCCTGATCGATCTGGACGAGGAGATGCTCGTCCAGGTGGCTTCTGAATTGTGTGCCACGGAAGATTTTGAGACGGCAGGCTGGACGGAAGAGGAAGTGACCGTGATGTTGGCCGAACTGTGCGAATTGGCTCAACGCGCCGATGCTGAAGGCCAGGCCCTGTTTGTCTGGTTACATCCGCTGCGGACCTGAACTGCCATGGTCAGAGGGCTGCGTGAGCTGCCAGGAACGGTAAATGCGCAAAGCCACATGCGCGTCATTGGCGGCATACAGTATCTGCTTTTCGTTCAGTACGCGGTTTGACCAGTTTGTGGTGGACGTTCTTTTGGATTTCTGCAGGTGCTGGCCAAAAAAATGAGCTACGGCCGCCTTGGCACCCATATCGCATCGCCTTTCCTGGCGCAGGGCAATGGCCAGGTCGAGAACGGGGAGGGTGTCGATGGCCAGCTTGGATTGCAGGCGTCGCAAATCGTCGCGCAGGCCGAAGCCCACCTTGAGTACCTGAGGCGATTCCAGGATGATGCGTAGTTCATTCAAGGCGGGCTGGGTCGTGATGGGAAAGAGATAGGCCTTTTCATCGGTAGCCAGCTGAACCAGGTGGGGTCCCGTAGACACTTCTCCCTTGGCAAAGGTGGGTCTGGATTCGGTATCAAAACCAATGGCATCCCTATCCAGCAAAGCTGTCAGCGCGTTTGCAGCATCAGCTGCAGATTGCACAAGATGGACGTCAGACAAGCGGATTCCGGGGTATGGTGGCAGAACTGAATCTTGAGATGTAGGCACGCTGGGGGCTCGCAAAAAAACTGGAAATGATGCTAATGGTGTAATACCCGGCTTAGGGTCTCCGGGCTGATGTTGAGGTGCAGGGCCAATTCCTTTCTGGGCAGGAGCATGGCCATCTCAGGATTCTTTTGTTGAAACCGTTCCATCCGCCCTGCGGCATCAAGCAGATGGAGGGCAATGGTGTCGGCCATGATCTCGCTCATCAATCGCATGACTTCGTATTCAAATTCCTTTTTCAGGACAGGATGGCCATTCATGAAGTCGGCCCACACCTCGATGGGGCACATGGCCACGCGAACTTTCGTTACTGCACAGATGCTGTAGGGCGCCCGACATTCAAGGCGCCAGGCGGCATAACTGGTTTCAATTTCCGTTTCGCGCGCAAAACGCAGGGTCATTTCCTTGCCTTCGGCAGTGGTTACCACCCGTTTTAGCACACCTTCGAGGATGAAATACTGGTTCATTTCAGTGGCGCCCTGGATGAGCAGGGCGTCGCCCTTTTTAACCTCAGCGATCACCAGATGCCGTTCCAGCTCGGTCAGCTCGTCGTCCTTGAGATGTTGCAGTACGATGTTGGCGTGAATCAAAGCACGCAGCAGCAGGCGTAATGGGTGTTGCGCCAAGGGTGTTTCAATAATGGTAGGGCAGGGCAGTCCCATGACAGGCGATTCCGGAAAATCATCACAGCATGATATATTATCACCATGGTTAACGGGCGAACGAAATCAACTGAAAGCGGCATGTCGAAAGAGGAATTCGAGCGGCTCGCCCAGTTTCGCTATCAGTTGCGCCGCTTTCTTCGGTTCAGTGAAGAACTGACTCGCAGGGAAGGCGTGACACCGCTGCAGTACCAGCTACTGCTGCAAATCAAGGGTTTTCCAGGCCGTGATTGGGCCACGATCGTTGAACTTGCAGAGCGGTTACAAGCTAAACATCATGGCATTGTGGCCTTGATTACCCGCTGCGAAAAATCCGCTCTGGTGGAGCGTAGCACCAGCAGCAGCGATCTGCGGCGGGTTGAGGTGAGATTGACGCAAAAGGGGGAGGCCTGCCTTGAAAAGCTGGCACGACTGCATCGTGCCGAACGCCTGTCATTGCAGGAAGTATTTACCAGATCACTCAAATCATAAGAGGGACGCTTCATGATTGAAACGATTATTGGACTGCTTTTTCTGTGCGCCGTGATTTTTGTGGCGACTACTGGAGATCGCAGCGATGATGATTCAAAGGACGGCAAACAAGACCAGAAATAACCCGGGTAATCCCCATATGGCCGGGTTGGCACGGCCGGCTAGCGACCGCCTTCCAGTATGGCGAGGTCGGTGATGACCTGGGCGGGGTTGCGCTCTGCGTCAACGCTTTCATACACTTTAGCAATGCGTCCTGAAGGGTTGATGATGAAGGTGTTGCGTTTGGCAATCCTGAACCCCAACAGGCGCATTTCTGAACCATATTGTTGCGAGACGGTGCCATCCTTGTCAGCCAGGAGCGGAAAAGGCAGATGGTGGTTCCTGGCGAAATCTGCGTGGCTGCTGGCATCATCGATGCTGACACCCAGCACTGCGGCGCCGAGCCGCTGAATTTTCTGGATATCGTCCCGGTAAGCGCAGGCCTCTGCGGTGCAGCCAGGCGTTTCATCCTTGGGGTAGAAATACAAAACCAGCCATTTTCCCCGATAATCCGCAAGGTGTTGCAACGTGCCATTCTGGTCTGCCACGCTGAATTCCGGAGCGATCTGCCCCACCTGCGGCATTTCAGCCGAGAGGGCAGCGCCAGTCCAGGTCAGGCAGATCAGTCCCAGGGTGGCTGCAAGCCAATACATGGTTTTCATTTCACGGCCTTTTGCGACTAGCGCCCGTATGTGGCAGTGAAGCTGGCCTTGTCCAGGGCATTGGCATGAATCATGTACCCGGTCAGTGCAGCCGTGGCATCAGCAGGCACTTCAAGCTTGCCGGTTTTAAGGGCGTATACGGTGAAAATGTACCGATGTGGTGCATCCCCCAGGGGTGGGCAGGTGCCGCCCCAGGCAGGCGCGCCGAAGTCAGACCTTCCCTGCACTGCACCGTGGGGCAACAGGGTGCTGTTGACTGCGCCCGCACCCGCAGCCAGTTCGGTGACATCGGCCGGAATATTGATGACGATCCAGTGCCACCAACCCGAACCCGTGGGGGCATCGGGATCATACATGGTGACGGCATAGCTCTTGGTATCACTGGGGGCTCCGCTCCATTGAAGCGCGGGCGACCTGTTTTCGCCTGAGCAGCCAAACCCGTTGTACTCAAAACGCTTGGGAATCTTGCCATTGGCCTTGATTTCAGGACTGGTCAGCGTGAAACCGTCGGCGTAAGACCAGGCGGACAAACACGCCAGGGCAACGAAAAGCAGGGTGCGACGCATGGCAGTTCTTCTCCTTACACGGTGTGAGGACGATGGTGGTGCAGATATTTACACCGATTCGAGCCCTAGTAAAGTCAATTTTTGGTAGTCTCTGTGACTTTTATTATCCAGGCGTGGATTCAATGGGGCGCATCACCACCTATTTACTGACCGCTTTTGCTGCGATTTTATGGGGAGCAAACTTCAACCTGGCAAAACCCGTGGTTGCGGAAATGCATCCTTATGTGGCTGGCGCAACCCGTTACCTGATGGCCGCCACCATCATGCTGCTTGTCACCCAATACCGTAGGGAATGCATTCCGTTACGCCATCTCAAGACGTATGTCATTCTGGGTCTGATGGGGGTTTTTGGTTTTAACCTGTTTTTTTTCCTGGGCATGCAGAGTACGTCGGCCACCAATGGTGCCTTGATCATGGCCATCAATCCAATACTGACCAGCCTGCTGGCCTATGTTTTCCTGGGGCAGCAACCCAGTTACCGTCAAATGCTGGGTTTTCCCATCGGCGTGATCGGCGTGGCAATTGTCGTTCTGGGGGCAGGTGCCCAGGTGCATGTGACCCGTGGTGATGTGCTGATCCTGGCTGCAAACCTGAGCTGGGCTTTCTACACGGTCTTCGCACGCAAGTGGATGCCCACGGATACCAGCGGTATTGCCAGCACGACAGGCATCATGGTGGTCGGCGCCATGGCCCTCACTGCAGCGGCCCTGTTCAGCGGTGAGCACTTCGTACTGCCCAGTTGGCATGCAGGGAGTGCATTGTTGATGATGACCGTAGGTGGAGGGGTGCTGGCCTATTTGTTCTGGAATGCCGGCATAGCCCGGCTGGGCGCTTCGCAGGCGGCAATTTTCCTGAATCTGGTGCTGGTCTCCTCGCTGGTGATTGCGGCGTTTGAAGGCATGCTGCCCACGCAGGTCCAGTTGATCGGGGGGATGGTGGTCATTGGCGCCGTGACGTTTGCCTTCTTGCCCGTGGGGGCTCCTGCGAATGACCGGCAACCTCGGTGATGCATTCCTACTGGGGGTAGCGGTGCACCTCATGAATGACTTCTAGGCTATAGTCCCTGAAATGACTGATCTTGCAGACTCAACCCCACAGAATGCTTACGCCACATCCTACGTATCCTTGCGTGAGGCAGGCGTATTCATCAGCATCTCCAACGTGTCATCCCAGGAAACCTTGCGCGAATTTGCAGACCGGGTCATCACCAACGGCTCCTATTTTGTCGGGCTCCATTATGCCGTTTTCATGGATCTGCTCTATGGCAGTGAGCCACTGGCAACTTTGGGAAAGGGCACGGACGATGTCAAAATTGCCGACAGCATTGCCATTTTTGCTGATGAACGACAAGGGTTGTACAAAGGGCTCAAGATCGACCGGAGTGGCAACCTGGCAGAATATCTTTTCGAGCCGGTTTTTATCGAAACCGGAAAGGACGAACCGGTCTATGGGCTCCCGGACAAGGAGGGCGTGGCGCCCATCATCAAGTACCGTCGAACCATCGTTCAGGTCCCCGCCAGGATCAACTTCGATGAGTTCGTCGCCAGTCTGTGGCTGAAGGGGCTGCGCTTCGGGATTGATGAGAAGGTTGTTCGCGAAGCGATCAGAACCGGAATGACCGGTCGGGTCAACATTGCCACCCAGCGCTTGCCCACCGACAGCAAGGATGCCGAAATCAAGGAGGAAAGCGACCGTTTGCATCAGGACAGGTCGCCGCTCGTCCTTCCAAACGGGCGAATCGATATTCGCAGGGCTAAAAACCGGTTTCCACAAGTCAGCAAAGACCTGCTGCTGTTGCGAAAGATTCCCCGTCGCCTGGGTTTGCCGGGGTATAGCGTCACAGGTAAGGTGATCGCGCCGCGCCCACCAAAGGACATCCGCCTCGAAACCCTGGCCGGCGAAGGGACAAGAATCGAACATACCCCGGCAGGCGACATGTTGCTGGCCAGCAGGGATGGTTTTTTGAGCGTCGACACCCACAGCGGACAACTGCGCGTCTCCACCAAAATCGAAAATCGGGAAGGGGTGAGCATCAAGTCCACGGGAGGGGACATCAGCCTGGATGTGAAAGACTTTACCGAATTCGGTGAAGTTCAGGAAAAGCGGGTGGTTGAAGGCGTCAACCTGACCTTCAATTCTTCCGTGTTCGGTACGGTCATTTCACGCAACGGCACCATAGAGATCAATGGCAACCTCTCCGGAGGTCGCGCCCAGGCCATCAATGGCCACATCAACATCAAGCAAAAGGCCATCAACGCCAGGATCGAGGCTCTTGAAGGAGAAATCCACCTGCACATTGCCGAGGAATGTACGATCATGGGTCGCCACATCACCGTGGCGCATGCGGTGAATTGCGAAATTGTCGGTGAGCAGCTGCAGATTGGCCTCGCTGAGGGATGCGCCCTGGCTGGCAAGGTGATTGAGGTCGAGCGATCCAACATCCGCAAATTCAACGAAACCGTCATTTCCGTCGTATTGCCCGACCTCCCGGCCCTGGATCGACAACTCACCGAGCTGAAAGCGCATGAAGCAGAGCTTCAGCAGGACAGGCAATTAAAATTGCGCAGGCTCATCGAAACCCAATCCAACGATGGGTTCGCCAATTATCTGGCCCTGAAGGCAAAGGTCGAGGCGGGTAAGGTGCACCTGTCGGCCGAGCAGCAGGAAGGGTGGGGCAAGCTGGTGGCCCGATACGCCCCGCTGCTGCATGGCGTCGAGGACCAGACAAAAAAACTTCAGGACCTGCAGGCTGAATTACTCGTGCTCGAGGAACAGCGAATGTCCGCTGGGACGACCGAAAGCTGCCAGGTCAAAAGCATTTTGGGCGACACGGTGGTACAAAAACTTGTTTCAGGGACGGGTCTTGCCGCATTTTACAGGCTATCCGGGCAACAGCTCGGCGTTGTCCTGCGGCATGTCAAGGAAGGCAGCAGCCGGATCTTTTCCGGGAGCCATGGCGCCGTTGCCTATACAACACAGACGGATACGGGCGCTTCAAATAACGCCGCGAGCAACCCGAAAAACTAGCGTTGGAGTGGTCCTGTCGACAAAAGGGGGTCAGGCTTGTGGCCTGCCCCCTTCCTTTTTTTCTTCCTTCCTCTCTCCCTTACTAACCCAGCAAGTGGGTGACTGCGTGCCGCTCTTCCAGAAGCTCGTCATGCGTGGCCTTGATGCGGGTCCTGCTGAATTCGCTGATTGATAAACCCTGCACGATACTATATTTCCCGCCCGAGCAGGTGACGGGATAGCCAAACAATACGCCCTCGGGAATGCCATAGCTGCCATCCGAGGGAATGCCCATCGTTACCCAGTCGTCTGCAGGAGTACCGTGTACCCAATCGCGGATATGGTTCATGGCGGCATTGGCCGCCGAGGCGGCTGAGGACAATCCGCGGGCCTCGATGATGGCGGCGCCGCGCTTCTGCACCGTGGGGATGAACGTGTTTTCAACCCAGGCCTGATCGTTGATGAGGTGCGATACGGCTTGCCCATCCACTTTGGCATGGTACAGGTCGGGGTATTGGGTGGCGGAGTGGTTGCCCCAGACGATCACCCTTTTCACGCTGGCCACAGGCTTGCCCAACTTGGTGCCGATTTGCGACAGGGCGCGATTGTGATCCAGGCGCATCATGGCGCTGAAGTTGGCCGGTTTGAGTTCTGGCGCATTCTTCATGGCGATGAGGCAGTTGGTGTTGGCCGGGTTGCCCACCACCAGCACCTTGACGTCGCGACTGGCCACTTCTGAAAGCGCGCGTCCCTGCTCTGTGAAGATGGCGCCGTTCATTTCCAGCAGGTCCTTGCGTTCCATGCCCTTGGTACGGGGACGGCTGCCTACCAGCAGGGCCACGTCGGCATCCTTGAAGGCTACGCGCACGTCATCGGTGACGATGACACCCTGCAGCAGGGGAAACGCACAATCGTCGAGCTCCATCACTACCCCACGTACGACGGGAAGCGATGGGGTGATGTCGAACAATTGCAGAATCACGGGCTGATCGGGGCCCAGCATTTCGCCGCTGGCAATACGGAACAGCAGGCTGTAGCCAATCTGGCCACCAGAGCCGGTGACCGCAACACGCACAGGTTGTTTCATGGGATCAATCTCCTAGGGGTAAATAGTCAGGCGGACATCAGTTCACGCAACACGTAGGGCAGGATGCCACCGTGGCGGAAATAATCCACTTCGATGGGGGTATCGATGCGCAGCAAAACAGATACGGTGTCGCGGGTGCCATCCTTGCGATGGATGGTGAGGGCGACATCCTGCTGCGGCTTGATGTCGCCATCGATGCCGCTGATGTCAAAGGTTTCGCTGCCATCCAGATTAAGGGATTGCGCCGTGGCGCCATCCTTGAACTGGCAGGGCAGCACACCCATCCCCACCAGGTTGCTGCGGTGGATCCGTTCA
>JAJZEH010000058.1 GCA_021805725.1 Pseudomonadota bacterium
GTCTCCAGGGTCGTTTCATCCGCGTATGGGTAACTTTTTTGAGGGTTTATGGGTAACTTGAAAGTTACCCATAAAGTTACCCATACTTTTCTCGGATTTCAGTGAATTATTCTAGACTTCCCTGGAAGGGGGCGCAATATAAGCGCTTAAATTACATGGGGTTATGAACTTCTTTGGACTTCCTTAGACCAGCTTTTGGTGGAGGGTAGGAGGATCGAACTCCCGACCTTCTGATTGCGAACCAGACGCTCTCCCAGCTGAGCTAACCCCCCACTTGGTTTGGTATTATAAGCGCATGGAATCATCCCGTGCATCCCTTGCCCATCCGCAGGCATTTCTGGGTGGCTTGCTGGCCCTCGGTTTTGCCTGGCTTCCCGCACTATGCCTTGCCCTGGACCATCCAGGCTGGCCCTTTTTCATCGGCCTGGTCGGCCTGCCGCTGCTGGAGCTGGCCGCGGGGAACTATCAGGGCCCCATTCCCTACTGGAATTTCTGGGCCCTGCGCATCATCCTGGCGGGCATTACCTTGCAGGGTCTGGTGGGGGCCTATCTGTCCCAGCATTATTCCTGGGGGCTCGTTCTTCTGGCCGCAGCGGGGTCGGGCTATGCCGCCGGCGGTTCGGGCAATGCCCTGGGGCACGAGCTGGGGCACAGTCGTCTGGCGTGGGACCGGCGCCTTGCCAAATGGTTTTTCACGACGGTGTGTTTCGGCCACTACACGCAGGAGCATGGGGCAGGCCATCATGTGCTGGTGGGTACGCCGCGCGACAGCCTGTTCACCCACGTCACGGATACCCTGGCCGCGTTTTCCCGACGCAACATGATCAGGCAGTTTCGCCTGGGGGTGGAGATTGCCCGTGCACGCGGCAACCTGTGGTCCGAAGTGCTCGGCCCCATTTTCTTTTACGGTCTTCTCAATCTGGGGATGTTTTTTCTGGCGGGCTGGAAAGGCGTGGCATTTCTGACGGTGCAAACCATCGTGATGTACACCGTGGATGCCTCGATTACCTTCATCCAGCATTGGGCCTTGCATCGGGAACAGATCAATGACCGCTTTGAAAGGGTCGGCCCCCAACACACCTGGGATTGTCGCAACTGGATCACGACGCTCGTTTCGTTCAACAATTGTCGTCACGCCGACCACCACATCCATCCCGGCAGGGACCTCAATGCGCTGGCACAAACACCGCAGGCGCCGCAGATGCCCTACGGATACGCTGTCATGGGAACGCTGGCCAATTTTCCGGCGCTGTTTCGGCGAGTGATGGAGAAGGCGATGGAAACGGGGGAAGAAAAGGGGAGAGAAAAGGGGACAGACCCCAAAAAGGGGTCTGTCCCCTTTTCTCTCCCCTAGCCGTTCGGCGATCCCCCCAACGCCACGAACAGCTGGGTGGCATCCAGTAGCTGCTGGCTTTGGGCCTCCACCAGATGCAGTTCTGCCTGCGCCAATTCGCGACGTGCGGCTTCCACCTGCAACACCCCAACGCTCCCCGCATCATGGCTTTTCCGGGCAAGGTCCAGCGACGCGCTGGCCGTGGCAAGCCCCGCATTCAGGGTGTCGAGCATTTCGGCGTCATGGGAGAGCGCCGTCAGCGCGTCTGCCACCTGGCTGAACGCACGCACCACCGTCTCTTCATATTGGGCCAGTGCCGCCTGATAGGCCTGTTCCGCGCCCCGCTTTTCGGCCGCGAGCAGACCGCCATTGAAGATCGGTGCGGAGATGCCCCCTGCCAGGGCCCAGGCATTGCTGGCGCCATAAAAAAGACGGGAAGGCATCAATGCTTCCTGCAGCATGTCGGCGCTCAGGGTCAGGCTGGGGTAGAGGTTGGCGGTGGCAACGCCCACCGAGGCGCTGGCCGCATGCAGGTTGGCTTCGGCCGCCAGTATGTCGGGGCGTTTGCGCACCAGTTCGGAGGGCAGGCTCACCGGAAGTTTTTCGGGGAGCGTCAGTTGTTCCAGAGACAGTTGGGGCGGTGACCAGTCGGCCGGAGCCTTGCCCACCAGTACGGCGAGGGTATGGTAGCTCAGGCTGGCGCGCTGTTTGAGCGGTGGAAGCTGTGCACGATCTGCCATCAATCGGCTTTCTGCTGCCAGAATGTCCATGCGCGTTGCAGCCCCTGCTTCAAAGGAGGCCCGCACCAGGGCCAGCGATTTTTCGTCTGCCGCCAGCACCCGCTGCAGGGCCGTGATTTCTGCGTTTACTGCGGCCAGCGCCACGGCCTGCGACACCACGTTGCCCGACAGCACCACCACCATGGCATCGAGTTCGTGGCCTTGATACTCCGCCAGTGCCTGCTGGCGTTCCACCCGGCGTTGCCCCCCTCCGAACAAATCCACGGTCCAGCTCAGGGACGGACCCACCTCGTAGTAGGTGAAGGGCGGGATCATGAAATTGGAGGGGCCGAACAGGGCCACGCCATATTTCTGACGGCCAGCCAGCGCATTGAGTGAAGCCTGTGGCATCAGGCTGCCGCTGTAGGCCTGGACGGCGGCTTCGGCCTGCGCCAGAGTGGCCCGGGCGGCCGCCATGTCGTGATTGTCCGCCACCGCCTGGTGGATCAGGGCCCTGAGCGGTGTCGAGGCAAACAGCCCGCCCCACTCGGATTCAATGTGCTGTCCCAGTGCAATGCGCCGCTCCGGGGTCAGGACTTCCTTTTCTGAAGTGTAGGTTCTGGTGGCGGGCGGATCGGGTACCGTGAAATCGGGGCCGACGCTACAGGCACCAAGCCCCAGCGTTGCGATGAGCACGAGCAGGCGTGGGTGTTTCATCAGGCTACTCCATGATCGCGACTTCTTGCGCACCCGCAGCCCGCGCCGGGGGGCGCATGAACAGCAGCAGGGGAATCACGGCAAGCGTCACGAACATCATCAGTTTGAAATCGTTGTTGTAGGCAATCATGGCCGCCTGCCGGGTGATCGTGCCGTTTAAGGCCTGGAGGTCTGCCGTGCCGTGAATGCCCTGGGGCAGGTTATAGGGCGTGATGTGTTCGGCAAGCGTGGCATGCATGATCTGGGTGTTGCGGGTCAGCAGCGTCTGCACCACCGAAATGCCGATGGCGCTGCCGATGTTGCGCAGCAGGTTGAAAAATGCGGTGCCTTCGTTGCGCAACGCCGAGGGCAGGGTGCTAAAGGCAATGGTGGACAGCGGCACATAGGACAGGCCAATGCCAAAGCCCTGCAGGATGCCGGTGGTGATGATGAGGCGATCATCCATCAGCAGGTCGAACCGGGTCATCTGCCACAGCGACAGTGCGGTCATTCCAAGCCCAGCGCCCACGATCAGCCGCGCATCGAATTTTCCGACGAGGCGCCCCACCACGATCATGGACAGCATGGTGCCCGCACCCCGTGGTGCGGTAACCAGCCCCGTGAGCAGCACGGGATAGCCCATCTCGTGTTGCAGCATGGGGGGGACCAGGGCCAGGGTGGCAAACAGCACCACGCCGATCAGGAAAATGAACACGTTGGTGGCCAGAAAATTACGGTCGGCAAACAGGGAAGGGCTGAGGAAAGGGTGCCGGTGCGTGAGCGTGTGCACGATGAACAGGTAAAACGCCAGGCACATCACGAGTGCGTACAGGATGATTTCGGTGGAGCCAAACCAGTCCTTGAGCTCACCGCGGTCCAGCAGCAGTTGCAGTGCGCCAATCCCCAACGCAAGGCCCGTGAATCCGAAGAAATCAAAATCCCCGATGATCTTTTTGGTGTTGGGCATCGACATGGACAAACCAAGGTAGGCCAGGATGCCCACCGGCACATTGATGTAAAACACCCAGCGCCAGCTGTAATGGTCCGTGAGCCAGCCACCCAGGGCAGGGCCGATGATGGGGCCCATGGTCACCCCCACGCCCCACAGGGCCATGGCCCGACCATGGTTTTCACGCGGGTTGATGTCGAACAGGACGGCCTGGGAGAGCGGCACCAATGCCGCCCCCGAGATGCCCTGCAACAGCCGGAACAGCACGATCTCGGGCAGACTCGTGGCTATGCCGCAAAGGGCCGAGGCCACGGTGAAGCCCACGATGGAAATCAGGAACACGGGTTTGCGGCCAAAGCGCTGGGCCAGCCAGCCGGTGAGGGGAATCATGATGGCGGTGGCCACGATATAGGAGGTGAGCACCCAGGCCATCTGGTCCTGCGTGGCGGAGAGCGTGCCCTGCATTCTGGGCAGCGCCACGTTGGCGATGGTGGAATCCAGCGCCTGCATGATGGTCGCTGCCATCACCGAAGCGGTGATCAGCGGACGATTGAGCGTGGCGGTATCAGTGCTGGTCGCGGTCATGGCGGATGTCGACCTCCACGGTGGCGCTCAATCCGGCGCGCAAGGGCATCTGGGGGTCGGGATCGTCGATGCTGATGCGCACCGGCAAGCGTTGCACCACCTTGACCCAGTTGCCGGTGGCGTTTTCAGGCGGCAGCACCGAAAAACTCGATCCCGTGCCCGGACTCATGCTTTGCACATGGCCGTGAAAGGTTTTTCCGGGATAGGCATCCACTTCGATCGTGCTCTTTTGCCCGGGGTGCATGCGGGTCAGTTCGGTTTCCTTGAAGTTGGCCTCGACCCAGGCCTTGCCGCTGGAGACCAGGGCAAACACCGGCGCGGCGGCGTTGACGTAGTCGCCCACCTGCAATTGCTCCACCTTGGTGACAATGCCCTCCTGCGGGGCGGTGATGACCGTATAGGAAAGGTTTAAGGCGGCCCGGTCCAGGGCGGCCTGGGCTTGCCGCACCGACGGGTGTGTGTCGACCTCCTGCTCGGGGTGGTGGTCGAGGGCGGCCAGCGTGTTTTCCTGTTGCTGTTCCACCGCAAGGACCTTTTGCCGGGCCTGGGCCCAGTCGTGTTGTGCCTGTTCCAGCTGTGCCTGAGAGGCAATGCCCTGGCTTGCAAGGCGCTTCTGGCGCTGCAACTCCTGATCGGAGTAGGTCAGGGCTTCCCGGGCGGCTTCCACGTCGGCCTGATGTTGCCGGTAGGTGGCCTGCAGGGCGGCAATCTGAAGCCGGGTGGCGGCCAGCCGTGCCTTGGCGTCTGCCAGGGCAATGGCAAAATCGCGGTCATCCAGCCGGAACAGCACGGCCCCGGGGTGCACGGCCTGATTATCCCTGACGTCGATTTCAACCACGCGTCCGGCAATGTTGGCACTCACTTCCGTGCGTGCCGCACCCACATAGGCATTGTCGGTGGAGATGTAGCGGATGCTGTTGAGGTAGATCCCTCCTGCTGCCAGCAGGATCAGCACCGGGCCACCTATCAGCAGGAGGCGCCGGTGCCGCTCCAGCCAGCTTGCCTTGAGGCTCTCTTCATTCATGAACGGGATTCCCAGTCTCTTGTGATATCGACACAGTCTAAGGGGTGTTCATTACTTCGATAAAGACGCATAATCAAAATACACTATTCAATTGGAACGAATAATGCGGGGGTCGGAGTTTGCCGAACTGAAGGCGTTCATGGCGGTGGTGGAGCGGGGCAATTTTGCGCGGGCGGCCGCCTCGCTGGACATGGCGCCATCGACGCTGAGTCAAACCATTCGCGCCCTGGAAGAGCGACTGGGGGTGCGCCTGCTGCACCGGACCACCCGCAGCCTCTCGCTCACGGAAGCCGGCGAACGCCTGCTTGCCAGGATCAGGCCCGCCTTCGATGCGCTGGGTGCTGCGGTGGAGTCCATCAACGATTTCCGCGATACCCCAATGGGTACGCTGCGCCTTAGCGTATCCACCATTCCTGCACAGTTGATTCTGGCCCCCTTGCTGAAGGATTTCCTGGCCATGTACCCGGCCATCCACCTGGATATCACGGTGGACAACAGCACCAGCGAGCTTGCCATGGGGCGCTTTGATGCGGGCATCCGGTACGGCCGGCGCATTGCCCAGGACATGCTGCTGGTGCCGGCCAGCCCCCCCTCCCGAATCATCGCCATGGCTTCGCCCGAATATCTGACGCGCCATCCGCTGCCGAAAACACCCCAGGAGTTACAGGGCCATGCCTGTATCCGCTACCGGCTTGCCAACCAGCAGATGGTGCCCTGGGAGTTTGAACGGCATAAAAAGAAAATCGAGATTGCGGTGAACGGACCGCTCATCGTCAACGACGTGGACCTCATGGTCAAGGCAGCCATTGCCGGGGTGGGCATCGGTTACGTGGTGGAAGCCTACATTGTCGAGGAGCTTCGGTCAGGGCACCTTACGGCGATGCTGACCGACTGGTCGCCGCCCTACCACAGTTACTACCTTTACTACGCAAGCCGTCACCAGTTGTCGGCGCCGCTGCGAGCCTTTATCCAGTTTCTGCGGGGAACGGGGGTTAGGGGACGGGGTTAGGACGGGGGTTAGGGGTTAGGAGTTAGGGGACAGACCTCATTTTTGAGGTCTGTCCCCTAACCGCCGTCCTAACCCCTGCCCCCCAATAGTATTACCTCAACAGCGTCAGCTGACCTGCAACTGCTTGGCGCCGTTACTGTTTTTCTTTGGCAGCGTTAACTCCAGCACGCCATTGTCGTACTTGGCCTGGGCCCGGGCCTCATCCACGTCGCTCTCGAGAGTAAAGCTGCGATAGCTGGCACCCTGGTAGCATTCGCGATGAATGACCTTGTCGTCCTTCTTTTCTTCCTTCTCCCGCTTGACCTCGGCGCTGATGGAAACCCTGTTGCCCTCAATTTCCACCTTGATGTCCTCTTTCCTTGCGCCGGGAATTTCAGCGCGGACATTGTAGGTCGTGCCGTTTTCAGTCAGATCCACCTTGATCTGTGGCGCCGCCTCCATTTCGCCCGCACTCCCCAGGGGGCGTACCCAGAATCCCTTGAACCAGTCGTCGTCGCGGAATGGGTCGAATCGGCTAAGACGGGTGAAAAAGGGATCTCGCAATGAGATGTTGGCCATGATGACTCTCCTTCCAAGAATTAATGAACACTGATGTCGTGATCCCCCAGAATGGCATCGATTTCGGCTTCGGCTTCCAGCCAGTCGGCAACGGGATCGCCACCGTCAAAGCCGCGCCGTTCGGCACGATAATAGGCCGCCTCGGCGATCATGCTCTCCCGGTCAAGGCCGTCTCCGCGCAAATATTCGTGAACGGGGGCCGGATGGGTTTTTTTGGTCTGGGCTGTGTGTTTTGCGCCTTTCCTGGACGCATGCGTCGCTGTGTGGGCCATGGCGGTCTCCTCATGATGGGTACCCAATCGGAAATGACTTGCTATGCCCTGTCAGGGTATAGAATCACCATAAACAAGGAAATACGGTCGAATCCGTATAGGGGGAAACACCTACTACTGCGTACGGAAAGGCCATGAGCGAGCGATTGTTTGAGAGCAAGGGGTTTCGGTGGCTGTTTGATGCCATGGTGGATGGCCTTCTGTTGATCGACGACGAAGGCCGGATCGTTTTTTCCAATCCTGCGGCCCACAGGCTGTTTGGCTATCCGGAACAAGCCCTGCACGGGCAGCCCATCGAGATGCTGGTTCCGCTGCGATTTCGCGACAGCCATCGCATGCAGCGCGACGAGGTTGCCCGACAGCCGCACCAGCGTTCGGCAGGCGGCGGGCTGGCGCTGCTGGCGACGACGCAGGGAGGGAACGAAATTCCGGTGGAAATCAGCCTCAGCCCGCTGAAATCGGACGGTCAGACCTACACGCTGGCCACCGTGCATGACATTACCGTGCGCAAAAACCTGGAGCGGGATATCCAGGGAAAGCGCCGGGAAATGGATGCGCTACACAAGCACCACATCGCCGCCCAGACCGTGGCAGCCATCGCCCATGAACTCAACCAGCCGCTTCTGGCCATTGCCTCGTACAGCAAGTCGGCCTTGTTGATGCTGGAGAAGGGCAACGCTGACCCGGAAAAAATGCGGCAAGCCATGGAAGGCAGCGAACGCCAGGCACAGCGCGCCGGGCAATCGATTCGCGAAATGCTTGATTTCCTGAACATGAACGACGCTCCCTCGGAGGTCTTCGACCTGGGCCATGAAATTGAGGAAGTGCTGAACGCTGCCCGGCAGGAGCACGACGTTCCTGTCAGCGCAATCCTGCGGCTGGAGCAGGGGTTGCCCAAGGTGGTCGCCAACCGGATGCACATCCACAAGGTGCTGCTCAACCTGCTGCACAATGGCATCGAGGCCGTACTGGAAACCGGGGGCAATGAGCCCGCGTTGACCGTGACTGCCAGCACGCTGAAGGAAAAGCGCCTGGTGGAAGTGACGATCGAGGACAACGGGCCGGGGATTGGTGCCGAAGCCCAGAAACGGCTTTTTGATCCCTTCTTCACCACCAAAAGAAGCGGCATCGGCATGGGGTTGGCCATCAGCCGTTCGTTGATGGAAGCCCATGGTGGAGAACTCTGGGCGGAGTTGCGCGAGAGTCCCGGAGCGCGTTTCCACCTCACGCTGCCCCTTGCCTCATGAACGCGCCCGCCAAAGTGTATGTGGTGGATGACGACGACGCGGTTCGGGATGCGCTGGCCTTGTTGATCGAGACCGCGGGCTTTGCAGTACAGGGGTTTGCCAGCGCACGGGCGTTTCTTGCGGTTTGCAACACCGAATCACAGGGCTGCATCATCTTGGACGTCAAAATGCCCGAGATGGAGGGGCCGGCACTGCATCGTGAACTGCTTCGCCGTGGCATCCTTCTCCCCGTCATTTTTCTGACGGCCTACGGCAGCATCACCCAGTCGGTGCAGGCCATCAAGGCGGGAGCGGTGGATTTTCTCACCAAACCGGTCGATGGCAACCTGCTGCTTGAGCGGGTCCGCGAGGCCATGAGCCAGAGCGTGGAGCGTCAGGAGCACTCCGAGGTCCAGCGTGAATTGCTGGCGCGTCTGTCCACCCTCACAACCCGTGAACAGGAGGTCATGGCCTTGGCGGTGATGGGGCTGACCAACAAGGAAATTGCGCTGCGCCTCAACATCAGCCACCGCACCGTGGAGATTCATCGCGCTCGCGTCATGCACAAAACGGGCGCCGCAAGCCTGCTGGCACTGGCCCGCCTCGCCGAATCCGCAGCCGGGCCCCAATCAGGCAGCTAGGTGTTCGTACGGACTTTCTGCAAGGAAGGTTGGTGTTATTGTCCAAGGGTGATGATGCTGACGGGGGGCGGACATGGCCGAGGCGGATAAAAAGAATCGTGAGATTAGCGTCTTCCAGGCCATTCTGGCGCGGCGTTCCGTGCGAACCTATGAGCCCAGGATGCTGGATATCACCACCATCCAAACCTTGCTGGAGGCTGCGGTGCGTGCGCCTACGGCCATGCACGAAGAGCCCTGGGCTTTTGTGGTGGTGCAGGACAAATCCGCACTCAAGCGACTGTCGGATGACGCCAAGCCGTTGTTCATCGAGCGGTTGCTGCATGCCGAGCCCCCGGCGCCGCGGGTGGTCAGTTCGTTCAATCATCCCGATTTCAACATTTTCCACGATGCCGGGACGCTCATCATCATCGGCACCAAGATGTCGGGGTCCTTCGTGGAAGCCGATTGCTGGCTCGCCGCAGAAAACCTGATGCTGGCCGCCTGCGCCATGGGGCTGGGCAGTTGCGTGGTAGGGTCGTCGCTGTCGGCGCTGAACACGTCGACGGTCAAGGCGGCTCTCGGAATTCCCTCTGAATTCAAGGCCATTGCTCCGATTGTCGTGGGCGTGCCTCGCGGCAAGAGTGCGGCCACCTCCAGAAAGAAGCCGCTGGTGCTCTCCTGGATGTTCCCCAATATGGGCGTGCGCGATGTCCAGCCCTCATGATTTTTCTATCCGATCCTCTGATCCCAGGAGTTCAGCATGGCCTCAATGAAAATTCCCCCCGGCTTCCAACCCTTCCGTCATGATCGCGTGTTGCTGGAGCTGATTCATGACTCCTACAAGATGCGGGGCAAATTGCCCGAGCCTACCGTTTGTCCGGGGTGCGGTGCGGTGTACCACGAAGGGCGCTGGCAATGGCTTCCGGCACCCGAAAACGCGCATCAGCATACCTGTCCGGCCTGCCACCGCATGCAGGACCAGTATCCAGCCGGATTTGTTTTCATCAAGGGCGCCTTTTTTGCCGCGCATCGGGACGAGTTGCTTCGCCTGGTGCAGCATCATGAAACCCGCGAGAAGGCGGAACATCCCCTGCAGCGCATCATGGGCATCGAAAGCCTGGAGGATGGCGTACTCGTGACCACCACGGACATCCATCTGGCTCGCGGCCTGGGCGAGGCGTTGCGTCATGCCTACCAAGGCACCCTTGAAATCCATTTTCACCCCGAGGAAAACCTGCTGCGGGTGAGCTGGGAGCGCTAGGGGCGCGCCTGGCAGCCGACCACAGGGTTTGCCGTTTCCCTGGACCGGGTCCAGCGCTACGGTTTTGCCCCTGACTGCCGATATAGCAGGGAAGACACGGAAAAATCAGCTCATTTGAAGAGGCTTGTAATGACGACTGTTGAAAAGGCCGCACATCAGGCACATCAGGGGACAGACCTCATTTCGAACGAAATGAGGTCTGTCCCCTTTGGTGATCCCCCGTTTATGAGGTCTGTCCCCTTTCTCTACACCCTCTACGAAGGCGCCGAAAAGTCGCTTTGGAATACGCTCACGCGAAAGCTCTCCAGCTTTTTCTTTGTGTTCATCGCACAACTGGCTTGCTTGTGGCTGGTCATCGACGAGCGCAACACCGTGCAATCCATCCTGGAGGGCGCGGGGGTGGGGGTGCCCACCACGACCCGGGTCATGGGCGCGATGGGGGACACCCTGCAACTCATGATCATCCTGACGGTGGGGATTTTCCTGTTTACCGCATTCATGGTGTGGTATTTGCGCTACCTCATCGTCCGGCCCATCCGGACGGTGGCCACATTGCTGCAGGAAATGGGCAAGGGGGAAGGGGACCTGACGCGCGATCTGCCCCTCATGACCTATGACGAAATCCGGCTGCTGTCGCAAAGCTACAACGGATTTCTTTCCAAACTGCGGGAGATTATCGACAGCGTGCGCAAGCTCGGCGTCAACATTGCTTCGGACTCGGCACGGGTGTCCAAAATCATCCGCGACGCGGTCACCAGCACCGAGCGCCAGGATACGCTCACCCAGGCAGTATTCAATGCCAGCCATGAAGCAACGCAAGCCATCAAGGACGTCAGCAGCAATACGCAGCAGATTTCCGCTTCCACTTCGGCCAATCTGGACAAAGCCCGTTCTTCGTTGTCGGAGATGGCGCACGCTGCGACCCAGATTGACGGCATTGGCCTTAAGCTCTCCCATTTCGTCACCACGGTGGAAGGATTAAGCCGTAGCTCGGAAGGCATTCGCGACATCGTCAAGTTGATTGAAAACGTGTCGGATCAAACCAATCTGCTGGCACTCAATGCCGCCATCGAGGCGGCTCGCGCGGGCGAGTCGGGCAGGGGGTTTGCGGTGGTGGCCGATGAAGTGCGTCGCCTGGCCGAGCGCGTGAAAGGTGCGACGGAAGAGATTTCCAGTAACATCAATGGCATGATCAGCCTCGTCAAGGAAACCATCAGCGAAACCGAGGCCATCAACGAGGCCACGGCGGAAGCCAAGGCGGTGGTGCGGCGTTCATCCGAACGCTTTAGCGAGATGGTGGGCGATTTTGAATCCACAGGCGACCAGTTGAGCGTGATCGCGGCGGCGATGGACGAACTGTCCACCTCCAATGAACTGACGCACGACAACGTGACGCAGATCCAGACGATGGCGAGCGAAATCAGCCAGCGCATGAAGGACTCCAGAGATTCCTCCGAACGCCTGAATCAATCCACAGAACAGGTGCAGGAGCTGGTGTCGCGCTTTCGTATCGGCAAGGGAAACTTCGACTTCAACATGGGCAAAGTGCGCGAATACCGGGACCAGATTGCCCGAGCCATCGAAGCCATGGCTGACCGCGGCCTCCAGATTTTCGATCAGCAGTACCGCCCGATTCCCAACACGACGCCGCAAAAATACAAGACCGCCTACGATGACGAGTTCGCCCGCCAGATGCAGCCGCTCTATGACCGACTGGTGGAGGAAACGCAAGGCGGCGCCTTTGCGCTATGCGTGGATGTGAACGGTTATGGTCCCACCCATAACAGCAAGTTCTCCCGACCCATGACAGGTAATGCTGCAGCGGACGTTCTGGCAAGCAGGGACAAGCGCATTTTCAACGACGTCACAGGTCTGCGCGCGGCGCGCAACACCCAGCCCTTCCTGCTGCAAACCTACATGCGCGACACCGGCGAAGTACTCAATGATCTGTCCATGCCGATCCATATCCGTGGCCGGCACTGGGGCGCCCTGCGCGTGGGGTTTGATCCCCATGGCTTGATGGGCGAGTGAGGCAGGGGAGGGACGAAAAAGGGACAGGGGACAAAGGGACAGGGGACAGACCTCATTTCGAGGTCTGTCCCCTGTCCCTTTTTGCAGTTCCTTTTGCGTCCCTCCCCTCCAGCCCCTTCTGTCAGTCGCGCGGGTTGAACGGCATCTCGCGCGCCATGGTTTCGTACAGAGCACGGGCCTTGGGCGTGTCGGCAGCGGGCAGTACCACTTCCATTTCAAGCAGCAGGTCGCCCGCCGGGTTTCCCGGCAGCCCCTTGCCGCGAACCCGCAACTGGTTTCCGTTTTGGGTGCCCGCAGGAATCTTGACCTTGATCGTGCCCAGCGGTAGGGCAACGGGAATGCTCGCACCCAACGCGGCCTCCCATGGCGTGACCGGCAGGGTCATGTAAAGATCGGGCCCTTCCGCGCGCAGCCGCGCGTGGGGTTTGAAATGTACTTCCAGCAGCAAATCGCCTGCAGGGTACCCGCCGCTTCCCGGCGAGCCTTGTCCGGCCAGACGGATGGTTTGCCCGGCGCGCAGTCCCTTGGGTATTTTTACGTTGAGCGTGCGTGTTACCGTGAACACGCGGCCATGTTCGTCCTGCCTGGGGGAGCGCAGGGAGATCTGGTGTGTGGCCCCGGTAAAGGCATCCTCCAGGTCCAGCATGACCTTGGCATGGTGGTCCTCGCCGCGCGCTTCAAAACGCCGCCCCTGTCCCCCGAAGCCGCCCGAAGCTCCGCCCATGCGGCCAAACAGTTCGGAAAAGAAGTCGCTGAAGTCGCCCGTGCCGTGGGGTGCGCCCCCCCGACCTGAAAACTCGAAGCCGGCGTCCCAGTCGGGTGGCGGCCTGAAGTCTTGCCCTGACTGATAGCCGTGCCCTACCTGGTCGTAGGCCGCCCGCTTTTCAGTATCCGACAGCACGGCATAGGCCTCGTTGACCTCCTTCATGCGCGCTTCGGCATCCGCTTCCTTGGAAACGTCGGGGTGATACTTGCGCGCCTTCTGGCGGAAGGCTTTTTTGATGTCCTCGACGGAGGCATCACGCGCCACGCCCAAAGTGTCGTAATAATCCCTGAATTTCATGAGAACCACATGGGGATGAGGTGGGAAATATCAAGATCTTGAACTAAAGCGGGGCTGCCCTCAAATAGCACGCATGGGAGGCCATGAAGCATGGCACCTGTAACAACCCGAAGGAGGATCTGATGATTTACCGAACCTTGTTTCCCCGCGATGTTTTCGCGGAGTTGGACCGCCTGCAGCGGGACATGCAGCAGGCCTATGAATTTTCACCCAGCATTCGCGGTCTCGCGCGCGGAGGCTTTCCTGGTTTGAATGTGAACACCACCCCAAAGTTGGTGGAGATTCAGGCCTTTATCCCCGGAATGGATCCCACAGGCATTGAAATCCAGCTGGAAAAGGGTGTGTTGACCATTGCCGGCGAGCGCAAAAGCGTGCTGCCGGCCCGGGAAGACAAGGCCACCGTGCATATTGATGAGCGATTCGTGGGCCGCTTCCGTCGCGTCATTGCCTTGCCGGACGACATCAACCCGGATGCAGTGGACGCGCACTATCGTGATGGCGTGCTGCATATCAGCATTCAGCGCCGCGAAGCTGCGCAGCCGCGCCGCATCAGCATTCAGTAAGGAGAAACGGAGATGACTGAACAGACCACAGTGACCCAGGCCACAGAAGCCCGCCAAAAGGAGGAAGTGCTCACCCCTCCGGTGGACGTGATCGAAGACGCCTCGGGTATCACGCTCTTTGCCGACCTTCCGGGCGTGCCCAAGGACAAGTTGTCGCTTCAGGTGGAGGACAATACCCTCACCATTGAAGGCGACATGGCCCTGGAAGCACTGCAAGGCGTGTCGCGATTTCGGCGTGTGTTTACCCTGTCCAAGGAACTGGACGGCGAGCAAGTGACGGCCGATTTCAATCAGGGGGTTCTGAAATTGCGGATTCCCAAGGCCGCCCACGCCCAGCCGCGCAAGATCGAAATCCGGGTGAATTGAAGAAGGGGGACAGACCTCACAAGTGAGGTCTGTCCCCCCCCTTTTTTTTAACCTCCGTTATTTAAATATTTGTTGTACAATCAAAATATGTATCATCCCACTGCCACCCTACTTTTCAATTCCCTGGCCTCAGGCGTGCGGCTCAACGTGTTCCGCCTGCTCGTCAAGCAGGGGCCTGAAGGCATGGTGGCGGGCGAAATTGGTGCGGCGCTGGAAGTGCCACCTGCCAACCTCTCTTTTCATCTGAAGGCGCTGACGCAAACCCAACTGATCACGGTCACGCAGGAAGGCCGCTTTCAGCGCTACCGGGCCAACATCCCGCTGATGCTCGAGCTTGTGGCTTACCTGACCGAGGAATGCTGCTCGGGGAATCCCGAACGGTGTGGCGTGGGCAGGGGACAGACCTCGATATTGGGGACAGACCTCAATTCGGACTCCGAATTGAGGTCTGTCCCCAATATCGCGAATACCGAGGTCTGACCCCAATTGAACATCCTGTTTCTTTGCACCGGCAATTCCTGCCGATCCATTCTTGCTGAAGCCACCTTCAACCATCTGGCACGCTCGGGATGGCGGGCCATGAGCGCGGGCAGCCATCCAACCGGCCAGGTACATCCGCGGTCGCTGGCGCTACTGGCCCGTGAAGGGATTCCCACGGAAGGCACCCACAGCAAGTCCTGGGACCATTTACCGCAGATCCCCGACATCGTCATCACGGTGTGCGCCAGTGCTGCGGGCGAGGCTTGCCCCGCCTACCTGGGACCCGCAATACGCGCCCATTGGGGCGTGGAAGACCCGGCGCACGCCAGCGGCACGGAAGAGGCAATCGACGCGGCCTTCATGACAGCCTATCGCATCCTGCGCGGGCGCATCGAGGCGTTGCTGGCGTTGCCGCTCCAAACGCTGGCGCGCGATCCCAAGCGCTTGCAGGCGGAGCTGGTCAGGATTGGAAATTCTGTAAACGAGCAATAGCGATTTCGCATCATGGACAATAAAATCTACAACGTACTGTTTATCTGCACCGGCAATTCCGCGCGGAGCCTCATGGCGGAAGCCATCATGAACGACCTGGGAAGAGGCCATTTCAGAGCATATAGCGCCGGAAGCCATCCGCTTGGCGTGGTACACCCGATGACAATGGAGGTGCTCAGCCATCAGGGTTACGACGTGGGGGGGTTACGCAGCAAGAGCTGGGCAGAGTTTGCATCGCCCGATGCGTTGGCCATGGACTTCATCTTTACGGTCTGCGATCAGGCGGCTGGTGAGGTTTGCCCGGCGTGGCCCGGGCAGCCGGTGACGGCGCACTGGAACTTTGCCGATCCCGCGGCTGCGACCGGAGACCAGGAACAGCGGTTGAGGGCCTTTACCCTGGCGGAGTTCCAGATTGCCAATCGCATCCGGTTGTTCCTGAATCTGCCGTTCAACAAACTTGACCGCCTGTCGCTCCAGACCCGGCTTCATGCGCTAAACGATGGGCCAGAATCTAGTCAGGGAGAACGGCAATGAGCGTCTTCGAGCGATACCTGTCGCTCTGGGTATTTCTTTGCATCGTCGCGGGGATCGCCCTGGGCCAGTTTTTTCCGGAACTCTTCCAGATCGTCGGCAGGATGGAGATTGCCCAGGTCAACCTGCCCGTGGGTCTGCTGATCTGGGTGATGATCATCCCGATGCTGGTGAAGGTGGACTTTTCGGCCCTGCATGAAGTGCGCCAGCATGTGCGCGGCATTGGCGTGACCCTGTTCGTCAACTGGCTGGTCAAGCCGTTTTCCATGGCGTTCCTGGGATGGCTGTTCATCAGGCACTGGTTTGCGCCGTTGCTGCCGGCGGGCGAGATCGACAGTTACATCGCGGGGCTGATTCTGCTGGCGGCAGCACCGTGCACGGCCATGGTGTTCGTATGGAGCCGCCTGTCCCATGGAGATCCGCTCTTCACGCTGTCGCAGGTGGCGCTCAACGACACCATCATGGTGTTTGCCTTCGCACCCCTGGTGGCCTTCCTGTTGGGGATCTCGGCCATCACGGTACCCTGGGCGACGTTGCTGACCTCCGTCGTGCTGTACATCGTGATTCCCGTCATCTTGGCACAGCTGTGGCGCGGCGCGCTGCTGGCTCGTGGTCTTGCGGCATTCAATGCCGCCATGGCGAGGATGGGCCCCTGGTCCATAGCCGCACTGCTGGCAACCCTGGTGCTGCTGTTTGCATTTCAGGGTGAAGCCATTCTGCGCCAGCCCCTGGTGATTGCATTGTTGGCGGTGCCCATCCTGATTCAGGTATTCTTCAATTCAGCGCTCGCCTATGGGTTGAATCGCCTGCTGGGGGAAAAGCACAACATTGCCTGCCCCTCGGCGCTGATTGGCGCTTCCAATTTTTTTGAACTGGCCGTGGCGGCCGCCATCAGCCTGTTTGGCTTCCACTCCGGCGCTGCGCTGGCCACCGTGGTAGGCGTGTTGATCGAAGTGCCGGTCATGCTGCTGGTGGTGCGCGTGGTGAATACAAGCAAGGGCTGGTATGAATGCAAAATCGGGGACAGACCCTAAATCGGGGACAGACCCTAAATCGGGGACAGACCTCAATGAAGCAAAACGCGGAGACCCATTGAGGTCTGTCCCCGATTTAGGGTCTGTCCCCGATTTCAACCGCCGCAGCTGTCCCGGCTACCAGGATCTCAACAGCCACTGTTTCTGCGTCAGCCTGGATGAGGAGGCCCTGCGCCGGGCGCTGGAGTCCGAGCTTGGCCAACCCGGCCTGTTCGAACTGGTCCAGCAGCATTGTCCCCATCTGTTCGCCCCGCGCGCGGTGTTTGTGTCAGCCGGGCGCCTGGCCAGGATGGCGCAAGTCGTGCGGGCGGTGAGCGCGGTGGCGGCCCTGCCCGCTTACCAGGACGCGGCCCTGATGCGGGCCCCCCTCCTTGCGCGTCAGGGAGAATCCCGTGCCCATGGGGTATTTCTCGGCTACGATTTTCATGTAACCGAAGCCGAGGTGGGACTCATCGAGATCAATACCAATGCGGGAGGAGCCCTGCTCAATGCGGCGCTTGCGAGGGCGCAGCGCGCCTGCTGCCCCGAGATGGCACCGCTGGTTTCGCCAGCCACGCAAGCAGATGCGTTCGAGGCGCAGATCTTTGCCATGTTCCAGGAAGAGTGGCGCCTTGCAGGGGCGACTCGCCCGCTACAAAGTATCGCAATCGTGGATGATGCGCCCACGCAGCAGTACCTTTATCCCGAATTCCTTCTGTTCCAGCGGTATTTTCAGCGCCATGGGCTGCAGGCCGTGATCGTCGACCCTGCAGAACTTCAATTGCAGGAAGGCCGGCTATGGCATGGCAAGTTGGCCATCGACCTTGTGTACAACCGCCTCACCGACTTTGCCTTCGAGGAGCCGGCGCATGCAGTGTTGCGCGACACTTGGTTGAGCCACGCCGCCGTCCTGACACCTCATCCGCGTGCCCACGCCCTCTTTGCCGACAAGCGCAATCTGGCGTTGCTGACCGATCAGGCGCAGTTACGCGAATGGGGCGTGCCGCAGGCCACGCGTGAAATTTTGCTGGGCAGCATTCCGCATACCGAGGTGGTTTGCCCGGCAGAGGCCGAGCGCCTGTGGCGTGAGCGGCGTCACCTGTTCTTCAAGCCGGTGGCTGGCTACGGTAGCCGGGCAGCCTATCGTGGCGACAAGCTCACGCAACGAGTATGGCGGGAGATTCTGTCGGGCGATTATGTCGCGCAGCGGATCGTCCTGCCGGGCGAGCGTGTCATCACGGACCCCCCGCCGGGCCAGACCCTCAAGTTCGATTTACGCAACTATGTGTATGACGGCGCCGTGCAATGGGTGGCCGCGCGTTTGTATCAGGGACAGACCACCAATTTCCGCACGCCGGGAGGTGGCTTTGCGCCGGTGTGGGAGTTTGGGGTTGGTTTTGGGGACAGACCTCAATTTGAGGTCTGTCCCCAAAACCAAACTCCCCTCAAAGCGCATCCAGCGGAATCTTGAGATAGCTGATTCCGTTTTTCTCCGGCGGTGGCCGGTGTCCTGCGCGCATGTTGATCTGTACCGAAGGCAGGATGAGCACGGGCATGGCAAGCGTGGCATCGCGTGCCGTGCGCATCGCTACAAACGCGGCCTCATCAATGCCATCATGAACATGTATGTTGTGAGCACGCTGTTCGGCTACCGTGCTGTGCGTCAGGAGCGCGCGCTCACCCGGCCGATAGTCGTGACACAGAAAGAGTTGAGTGTGGGCGGGTAGCGCAAGAATGCGACGGATCGAGCGATAGAGTGTGGCCGCATCGCCCCCCGGAAAATCGCAGCGCGCAGTGCCGTAATCCGGAGAAAACAGGGTATCCCCCACAAAAGCCGTTTCTCCCACCACATAGGTCATGCAGGCCGGTGTATGTCCGGGCGTGTGCCAGGCCTGAGCTTCGAGGCTGCCGATCATGAAGACTTCATCGTCGTCGAAAAGGTGGTCGAACTGGCTGCCATCCCTGCGAAACGCGACTTCGGCATTGAAGAGCGTGCCAAAAAACTGCTGCACCTGGGACACGCGGCGCCCGATGCCCAACTGCCCGCCGAGGTGCTGCGCCAAATAGGGTGCGGCGGAGATATGGTCGGCATGCACATGGGTTTCCAGAATCCATTGCACCGTGGCACCGAGCTCTCGCACCCGCGCAATCAGCAGGTCCGCGCTGTCAGTGCGGGTACGACCTGAACTGGCATCGTAATCCAGCACGCTGTCGATCAATGCGCATTGGCGCGTGGCCGGGTCCAGAACGATATGGCTGAGGGTAAACGTGGCCGGGTCGAACAGCGACTCGATTTTGGGGTTTTTGGGGACAGACCTCACTTTGGGGTCTGTCCCCATAGATCCACCCATAGATCCATCCACAGATCCATTCGCCACCGTCAAACCCTATTCGAACTTGGTCACGGGCGGTTTGGCCACTGACTTGCCGGCGGCAACCCAGCCGTCATAGCCACCCGCTATGGAATGGACGTTGAGGTAGCCCATTTCCTGGAGGGCGACGCAGGCCAGCGCTGCACGGCCACTCGTCTTGCAATACACCACAAGGTTGAGATCGCGAGAGACCATGTCGGGATTGCTGCTCAGCTTGAACTCCAGCATCCCTCGCGACATGTGCACCGCGCCAGGGATGTGGCCGGCGGCATACTCGTCGCTCTCGCGCACGTCAATCAGGATGTCGGCATTGCGGATGGCCTGCTCGGCCTGCTCTACAGGGATTTCGCGAATGCGGCCTTTGGCGGCCACGACCAGGTCGTGTGCTGATTTCATCTAAAGGAACTCCAAATTAGAGGCAAAATTGGGGACAGACCTCATTTTACGGGAAAATGAGGTCTGTCCCCCATTCGCCCGCTGCCGCATTACCCCGGGTGGCCTTCCTGATGTTTTCCACAAGACCGGCCTCCAGTTGCCGGCTGCACAGTTCGCGGTAGGCCTGGCAACGCTCGTCGTCGGTCTGGCCCATGCGGACGTAGTTGGCGTGTCCGGTCATCAGGGTATTGCGTACGCCGATGGCGTTGGCGTGGTAACTGGACCAGCGGTATTGCTCCGGGAGCTTCACCATTCCAGCGCGTACCGGATTGAGTTCGATGTAGCGGTAGCAACACAGCACATGGGCTTCATCCTTCATCATGCCCGACCGGTAACGCCCTTCCCAAAGGGTTCCCGTGCGCTCATAGGTGCGGTTGACGTACTGCGCATAGCGCTGCCCCAGCGCTTTCATGAGCCCACCGAGGCTGTCTCGCCGTTTTGGCGTCAACAGCAGATGGATGTGGTTTGTCATCAGACAATAGGCGTGGATGGCGCAGCCGTGCTGGCTGGCCTGTTTTTCCAGGTGCTTTAGAAAGTAGGCGTAGTCGGTATCCTGATAAAAGCATTGCGAGCGGTTGTTGCCCCGCTGGATGACGTGAGTGGCAACCCCGGGAATCAGGAAGCGGGCGTGACGAGGCATGGCAATGGTTCCTCTGGTTGGAATTCCAGCCAATTTAAGGGGAGCCACTGCCATGAGGTCGCATGAAAAACGGTATTAAATTGAAGAAATGAGGTCTGTCCCCTAGAATGAGGTCTGTCCCCAGGTACTTTCATGAAAAAAATCGTCGTCAACCACGCAGAAGCGATCCGGCAGCAAAAGCTGTTTCAGGGACTCGACCCTGCGCTGCTCAAGCAGCTGGAGGGAATCGTCAAGTTCCAGTATTTCCAGAATCGCCAGGTGGTGTTGCAGCAGGGTTCGGTGGGCGATGCCCTGCTCCTGGTGGTGCATGGACGACTGCAGGTGATCTCGTTTTCGGAAGACGGGCGTGAAGTGGGAATCCATTTTCTGGAGGCGGGTGACTTCTACGGCGAGGTGGCCGTCATCGACGGGCAACCGCGCAGCTCTTCGCTGGTATCGCTGGCCGACACCGTGGTGGGATTTTTGCCCAGGGCTACCGCCAACGAACTGATGACCAAGCATCCCCTGGTGGCCGAGCGCGTCATGCGTCATCTGTGCAAAACCATCCGGGACGCTTCGAGAATGCATTCGGCCCTGAGTGCGGCGCGCGCCCATGCCCGGATTTTTTCCGTGCTCAACAACACGGTCACCCTGCAGCCGGGCAACAAGACGGCGGTCATCGAGAACATGCCCACCCAGCAGGCCCTGGCGATGATGGCCAACGTCAGCCGCGAGAGCGTGTCGCGTGCGCTGCAACTGCTGATCAAGCAGGGAGTGGTGGAAAAGGATCATCGCCGCCTCATCGTGCTCCAGCCCAAGGTGCTGCAGACCATGGCAAGCGGGGTTGAAGAATCGCCACTGGCCAAGCCCAATGCCGGCACCGAAGCATTGGTGCCTGCCGCACATCCAGCGTCCGCAGCGCCTTCAGCCTGAAGCAGGCCCTTTTCCACATGGCCAAGCCTCCATCATCGCAGCCGGTGCGGGATGTCGCTACCGGCGTCCAGACAAACTGGACGATAGAAGGACTGCGCTTCATGGCCGCCCTGTTGGTGGTGATGGCGCATTACTGGATCTATCTCACCACACAGCCTTCATTACTGGGCTTCAGCTTTACCGGCGTGGACCTGTTTTTTGTACTGAGCGGATTTGTTTTTGCCCCCTACTTTTTTGGCCGTCCACTGCAACTTGCTCCACATTACGTTCGCAGGATTTTCAGAATTTACCCGCTTTACCTGGCGGCACTGGGGTTGTACGCCGCGCTCAAGGTCATGAATGGTCAGGACCTGCGGTTTCTGGGGGAACACCTGTTCATGTTGCACACGCTCCAGAACACGCAGATTGCGTTCTACTACAATCCCGCCTTCTGGAGCCTGCCCCCCGAGATGGAATTTTATCTGGTGCTGCCCTTGCTGGTAAAAGCGGCAGCATCCAGGCGCAACCTGTTGCTACTGGGATGGGGCGCGCTGGCGCTGCACCTTTGCATTGCCTGGGCTTTGCCCGCGCAGGCCGAATCGGGGGCAGCGCTTGTGCTGTCGGCAAACCTGCCCGGTCGAGGCGTAGAATTTGCCCTGGGTGTGGCGGCCTGGAGACTGGCACGGCGCGACTGGAGCCTTGCGTGGCGACTGGGCCTGGTATTTGCCGCAACGCTGGGATGGTTTGTGCTGGGCAGCATCTGGCTTCACCTGGGTGACGACGGCATCGCTGCACAGCCCCTGCTGCGCGGCAACGTCAGCCTTCTGGCGGCCTGCAGTTTTGCGGTTTTGGTCGCGGCCTGCGCGGGGTGGGTTCGGTCACCGCCAGCCCTGTTGCAAGCCGCCGCCCAGTGGGGTGGAAATCTGAGCTACGGGATCTACCTTTTCCACAACGCACTGCCGGTACTGGTGTTGAAAGCCTGGCCGCACAGCCAGGGGGGGAGCCTGCTGTTGCTCAGCCTCTCGGGCACGCTGCTCGTGGCTTTTGTGGTTCATCAAATCATCGAGGCCCCGGCGCGAGCCTACGGGCGGGCTCTGGGCAGGCGCATGGGCAGGGTGGGCTAGGCATGGCGGAATTTGGCCTTTATAAAATGCGAGTGCTATATTCCATGGCTTTTCATCTGGAAAACAGCGGCGATGAGCAATGATGGCAATCCCTGACAAGGCGGAGACTACGATCAGATGCCGCCGGGCGCTGGTCCTGGCGCCACATCCGGATGACGAGATATTCGGCTGTGGTGGTGCCATTGCAGCGCATGTGGCTGCGGGTGTTCCGGTAAGGCTCATCATCCTTACGGATGGCGCGCTGTTTGCCGATCCCGGGGTCAGGGCTTCAGAAAGTCGCGCGGCCGCCCAGGTGCTGGGCGCTGCCGAGCCGGAGTTCTGGGGCTATCCCGATGGCGGACTGGTGTACGGAGATGCGCTCGTTGCGCGTATTGCCGAAACCTTGCGCAGCAGCGAATCGGACCTGGTTTACGCGCCTTCGCCCGAGGAGGTCCATCCCGACCATCGCGCCCTTGCCATGGCCGCCATGGAAGCCGTGCGGCGGGTGGGTGGGGCGACCAGGATTGCCTTTTATGAAGTGGGCATGCCGCTGCACCCCAACCTGTTTCTGGACATCACCCCCCATCTTGAGACCAAGCGGCGCGCCATGCGCTGTTTTGCGTCACAACTCGCCCATCAGCCCTACGACATCCAGGTCGAGGCCCTGAACCGCTTTCGCACCTATACGCTGCCCAACACCGTTCTGGCTGCAGAGGCGTTTCATCTCGTCCAGCCGGATAAATTGGTCCCCGTGATCCAGCCCGTTGCGGCGCCGGCGGCCACCGGGGCGCCCCAGGGGCTCGTCACCATCATGATCCGCAGCATGAGCCGGCTTTGCCTGGCCCGGGCACTGGCATCCGTGGCGGCCCAGGACTATGGCCAGATTGAAGTGGTGGTCGTCGCGGCCACCCCGGACCATGCCCCCCTGGAGGACCGCTGTGGCCCCTTCGAGTTGCGTCTGATGCAAGGCGATGGCCGGCGTACGCGCAGCGAGGCGGCCAACATTGCCCTGCAGGCGGCGCGGGGTCGCTGGTTGATGTTTCTGGATGACGATGACTGGATTCTGCCCGATCACGTCAGCGGCCTCGTGGGAGCGCTGCGCGATCACCCGCAAGCTGTGGCGGCCTATTCGGGGGTCCACTGCGTGGAGCGCAGCGGGACCGAATGGAAGGTCGTGAGGGTCTACAACGAGCCGTGGTCGCCGGTCCGATTGCTGACCGAAAATTTCCTGCCCATTCATTCGGTGCTGTTTCGGCGCGAACTGATCGAAGGAGAAGCCCCCTGTGCTTTCGATCCCCACTTCGATCTTTTTGAGGATTGGGACTTCTGGCTGCAATGCATGGGCACTGGCCGGACCTTTGTGCACCATCCCAGCATCACTGCCATGTACTGCATCAGCACCTCGTCGGGGCAGGGCGTGCGCGCCGATGCCACGGCTGGGCAGAGCGCCCTGCAGGCGATTCTGGAAAAATGGCACACACGCTGGCAGCCACAGCAGTTGCAGGATTGGGTGGCGGACTCCAGAAATTTGCGGCGATTGTTGGGTGAGGCCAACCGGGTCAATCTTGAATTGACCCACGACATCGGGAAGTTGAGCCAGGAAACGCGCTCCGTCCTGGAAATGCAGGCACAGCTTGCCGATGCGCAAAATCGGGTCGCCGCGCTTTACGGTTCGCTTTCCTGGCGCATCACGGCGCCACTGCGGGCGGTGCGGCGCAGGCTTGGCGGCGTGCAGGAAGCCCTGTTGCAGTTACGCGCCCGCTTCATCGAACGCCTCTGGTCCGTGGCCGTTGCCTTCTACCGGAGTTCCCCGGCGCGATTCTTTCTGGCGCTGATCCCGTTTCGTTTCAAGCGCGCAGTGCGCGATCAACTGATGCGATTGCGTACGCTACCCGATGCCAGGCTGCTGGCACCGCCGCGCCCCCGGGTCGATCTGAAAGTAAGCCTGATCATCCCGGTATTCAATCACGCGCAGTATCTTGCGCAATGCCTTGAAAGCGCGCTGGCCCAGACCTACGAAGCGCTGGAAGTCGTCGTGGTGGACGATGCGTCCACCGATCCCGAGGTGGGCAGGATCCTTGACGGTTTTGAGGGGCGTGAGCGCCTGATCATCATACGGAACACCCAAAACGAGGGGGTCTGTGCCGCGCAAAACCGGGCACTGATGGCCTCGCAAGGAGACGTGATCGGTTTTCTGGACTGCGATGACTATCTTCTGCCGCAGGCGGTTGCCCTCTGTCTGGGACACTGGCAGCCGGATACGGTTTACAGTCATTCGGCACGGATCAACATCGATGCCGCAGGCAGGGAGGTCAGCCGGATCGCTTTCGACCATCTGCCGCGCCAGGATTATTTTTCCGAAAACCTGGCGGCCATGTACGCCACCCATTTCAAGATGATTCGGCGGGAATGCTTTGCCAAGGTGGGGCTGTTTGATCCGCGATTCAATTCTGCCCAGGACTACGACCTGCTGATGAGGATTGCCTTTCACTACCCCAGCAAGGCCTTCAAATACATTCCCGAGTTTGTCTACTGGCATCGCCTGCACGACAGGCAGATGACCCATGCCGCCCGTGAGGCACAGGATCGTTTCACGGGTTTGATCCAGGCCGAGGCGCGGCTTCGTGCAGAGGTCAGGGCCGGGGTCTTTGAACCGTTTGTTTCGTTCATCATGTTGTCTTTTGGCAAGCATTCCCAGACGCTGGCGGCGATCAGAAGCCTGCAGGCCACCGTAAAAATCCCCCATGAAATCATTTTGCTCGACAACGGCTCGGATGCCGAGACGGTTTCCTTCATCAAGGAAAATATCGAGGGCCGGTTTTCTGCGGTGAAGTGTTTTTTCGAGCCCGAAAACCTGGGTCCGGCTGCGGGGCGCGCGCGCGCGCTCGCAAATGCGCGAGGGCCCTGGTATTTGTTCTTTGACAATGACGAAGTGGCGCAGCCGGGGTGGCTGGAGGAGATGCTGGTCCGTGCCAGGTCGGATGCTTCCATAGGGTCGGTGACGGCCAAGGTCATCTTTCCTGACGGCCGCGTGCAATGCGTGGGCGGCTTTGTTGAACAGCTGCCCGACAAACCCCGGATTCGCCTGGGGCTCCATGGCAACAATCTGAACACCTACGATCTGGCCACTGCCCAGTTTCTGGACTGTGACTGGAGCCCGATCGGGGCCACGCTGTTTACGGTCAATCCCGCGCCATACCTGCATGCGGGCTATCCCAACGTGTTTGAAGACGTGGGCGTTTCCTTTGCGCTCGTAAAAAGGGGATTGCGACACGTCAATTGTCCCGCGGCCTGGGTTCTGCATGAACATGTGGCTTTTCAGCGCCAGGTGGAAATGGGCAAGCGCTACATGAACGCGCGCTACGACCCGAAGAAAATGCTCCTCAGCGTGGCTTCCTTTTACCGTGAGAACGGGTATCTGATCGAAGACGATTACGTCTGGCGCGAGAATGGTCTGACCGGGTTGAGCACGAAAGAGGTGCTGGCGCGGCTGGACGGCATGTCTTCCCTATACAATGCCTCGCATGAGTGATGCCCCTTCCCTGATGGCCTGGTGTCTGCCCTGGCGCCATGGCGGGCTGCTGCGGCAGTTTGTCAGGCGGCAGGTGCTGGCGCGTTATCGTGGCACCTTGCTGGGGGTAACCTGGAGCCTGCTGACGCCGTTGTTGATGATGACGGTCTATACGCTGGTGTTTCGGTTTGTATTCAAGTTGCGATGGGAAGGTGGGGCAGATACCGGCTTTGATTTTGCCCTGAGGCTCTTTGCCGGCATGACGGTGTTCGGATTTTTCTCCGAATCCCTGATGCGTTCCCCCACGTTAATCCTGGAGCAGCCCAACCTGATCAAGAAAGTGGTGTTTCCAGTGGAAATCATGGCCTGGGTCAACTGCCTGTCGGGGCTTGTTTTTGCCCTGCCTGGCGTGTTGCTGTTGCTGCTGGCCTGTCTCGTGATGGGGGTTTCGGTTGCGCCTGCCTGGTTGTCGCTGCCCCTGATCTGGTTACCGTTGCTGCCGTTGTTGCTGGGGCTGGGCTGGTTTTTTTCTGCCCTGGGCGTGTATGTGCGCGACGTGGGGCAGGTTCTGGGGCTTGCCGTGACGCTGCTGCAGTTTCTCAGTCCGGTGTTCTATCCATTGAGTGCGGTGCCCCCTTTATTTCGGTCCGTCATGATGATCAATCCGCTCACGCCCGTGATCGAGCAGACGCGCGCGGCCATTTTTGCGGGGCAATGGCCGGACATTGGAACGCTTTCCCTGGAGTTCCTGGTCTGCGGAATCGTGGCGATATCGGGTGCCTGGGTGTTTGCCCGCCTGCGCAGCGGCTTTGCCGACGTGCTGTAGGGCGGAGGTGGGGGTTTAGGGGACAGACCTCACATGTGAGGTCTGTCCCCTAAACCCCCTAACCCCCCTAAACTATAGAAAATCGGTGTCGCCCCCCATCAGCAACCAACGGTCGCGCAGCGACTCGGCGGAGGGCCCGGGGGTGAAGCTGTTGCAGGGAATGGAAATATCGGTTTCGTTGAGCTGATGCGGCAGTTGCAGATGCTGATGAAAAGGCCGCGTCAGCCAGAGGGTAACCCGGTCGAGGCCCAGCTTTCGGGCCAGAAACAGTACCGCTTGCGCGCATTCGTCCCAGGCTGCAGTGGGCGCCACCATGTCCAGCCATTCCAGGCGATCCTCGTGCTGGCGTACGACGATGAGGCCGATGGCGCGTCGTGTCATGCGATGCTGCAGCAGCCAGACGCCATAACGGTGCTCGGGGTGGTTGAGGTAGCGCTGGGCGATTCGGGCAGCATCGCGAACCCCGATGAGGGCATCGGGCAGATCGCGACACATGGCCTGCCAGAGCAATGCAATCCTGGCGGCATCATGTTCGGGCGCGAGGGGGACCAGTCGTTGCAGCCAGGGCAGGCCATCAGCAGCGGTGGGCTTCCACACAAGTTCCATGATGCGGCCGACGGGCTGGTATACCCCCAGCCGCTGTCCCAATGTCATGGCGCGCCGGTTTGGAAACCCAAAGGCGTGCGGGTAGGCGGCAGCATCGCCCACGTGGCTGGCCAGAAAATGCGTGACGGCCTGGTAAAAGGCCCCCTTGCGGGTCATCAGGCCGCGTTCGGCCGGACGCACCATCACGTCACCGATCTGCACCGCGCTACGCGTTTTTCCGGCATCGATGACGCTGCGGGGAAATCCGCCGTAATGGGCCACCAGTTCATCGCGTTCATTCCAGACGCCGCTGGCAAGGCCGCGGCCGCCGCCGTATTTCCACTCCCACAGCGCCCGGCTTAGCGGTTTGCCAAAGCATTCTGCAAACAGGCCGCGCACCAAATCCGCCTGGCTTGCGTCAAGCGGTGCAGCGCGCCAGCGGGCGGATGCGCTAACCTGCTCCATGAAGGCTTTCGTGATGGCTTTGCCAGACATGGGGCAGGATGACCAGCCCCTGTTCGATCCCGGTTTGAGTTACATGAAGCTGCACGCAGGAGAGGACGCCTTCGTAGATGTGCACGCCCGATTCGTCCAGAAGGAAGGTGTCAATGTGGTAGATGCCCTTGAGCAGGGGGATGGCGGGAAAGTGCAGCTCGATCTCGCCTTCGCCGGCAGCGTTGACCGGCAGGGATACCCCGTCAAACTGGGTGCTGCAGGAACTGACCGTGCGCCGGTCTTCGGTCATGATGAGGATGCCTACCACGGGGGCGGGCAGCGAGGGGTCTGCGTGAAAGCGCACGCGGATGGACAGGCCCATCTGGCTTTGGAGGTGCGCCTCGCGCGTCCAGATGCCGTCCTCGACGCTGGCTTCGATATCTCCCAGCCACGCAAGCGCCTGGGGTGCCGGCTTGATGCCCTCCTGGCCGGGCACGTTTTCGCGATTGAGAATGAAGCTGTGGTAAGCCGCCACCACATCCGCCGGCTTGCCCTCCATGCGGATTTCGCCCAGTTCAAGCCAGAGTGCCCGGTCGCACAGGGCTTCGATCTGGTACATGGAGTGCGAGCAGAACAGGATGGTTTTGCCAGCGGCCTTCATCGTCATGATGCGCTCGAAGGATTTTCTGGCAAAGACGCTGTCGCCCACGGAAAGGGCTTCATCGATGATGACGATGTCCGGGTCCACATGCACGGCCACGGAAAACGCAAGGCGGACGTACATGCCGCTGGAGTAGGTTTTGACTGGCTGGTCGAGAAATTCTCCAATCTCGGAGAAGGCGACGATGTCAGCAAAGCGTGCTTCAGTCTCGTCGCGCGAAAGGCCAAGGATGGCCGCGTTGAGATAGATGTTTTCCCGACCCGAAAATTCCGGATTGAACCCGGCCCCCAGTTCCAGCAAGGACGCAACCCGGCCATTCACCCTGCGCTCGCCCGAGCTGGGTGTCAGGGTGCCGCACACCAGTTGCAGCAGGGTGGATTTGCCGGCGCCGTTGCGCCCGATGATGCCCACCACCTCGCCGCCAGAGATTTGCAGCGACAGGTTCTGCGTGGCGAAAAAGCGGCGGCCCCACTGGCGCCAACGCCCAAACAGTAGTTGCTTGAGGCGGTCCTGCGGGCGGTCGAACAGATCGTAATGCTTTGTGACCCGGTCCAGATAAATGACGGGGGCGCCGGGGTTGTTCAACGTGTTTTCCAGCACCCTTCACAGTAATCCGGGAAAAGGCCATTCCAGAGATTAAAGCGGATGTTTTCGTAATGGGGATTGGCGAGAATCTGCTCCACCGGGTGGCGAAACAGGTTCCACGCCTCGTCGATGGGGGTTTTGATCTGGCAGCAGGGTGTTACATCGCCGGAGAGCAGCGAGTAGAGCCATTTTTCGTTGCAGTTTTTACGCAGGCCGTTGGAGGGCCCATTGTCGTTTAGCGGAATGGCTTCTTTCTGGCAGAAATCGGCTATCGATTGCATCTGTTCAACGGCTTTGGCGCTGTCGCGGGAGATGGCACGGGCCACCTCGTCGATATGCCCGATTTCCTCCAACCCCTCGTCGGGGTAGATGGGCAGGTAGGTGCGCATGGGATTGAGCGCCTGAAACGACTCAAAGATTTCCACGCCATGTTGCTTTGCCTGGGCAACGATGCCGGGAATCTCGTCCTGGCTGTAGCTGAACAGCGTGCCCTTCAAGCCGATTTTTGGGAAGCGATAGCCATGGCTGTCCCGGTACTGGCACAGGCGTTCAATGCCCTGCCAGATTTTTTGCAGGTCGCCATCAAGCCTGGAGCGTGCAAAGGTTTCCGGATCGGTTGAGTCGATGGAAACGCCGATGTAGGCAACTTCGGCATCGCAAAGCTTTTTGATCACGCTTTGGCTGAATGCCGAACCGTTGGAAATGATGACCACGCGGATGCCTCGCGCCTTGGCCATGTGCGCCATGGGGAAAAAATCCTTGTGCAGCAGGGGTTCGCCCTCGCCCACGAGGGCGATGGTTTTGACCGAGGGAAAATTATCCAGCGTCTTCGAAAAGTCCTCGAGCCGGATGTCCTGTTGCGTCATGTGCCGTCCAACGCAGTACCAGCAATTGAAATTGCAGCGCGTGGTGGGCTCGATATTGAGAAAAGTGGGGCTGGCAGACCAAAGACGCGCGTCCACCGCGGTGACGGGTTCATGGCCGGCAGGGGCATCGAGCAGGCTGTACTGGTGGCAATCGGGGCAGTACAGGGGCTGCGCGCCCTCCACCCACCGGGCATCGCCAAAACGCACATGGGCCGTGACATGAAAGGCGCGATGGCCGCTGCATTGGGGACAGCCCCGGAATGCATCGGAGGCCAGGGCCAGCGTGTCGGAAAGGGGCTGGAGATGGGCGTGGGCGCGATTCCAGGCGGCGGTGATGTTGAGGGCAGGAGTCATGGTGAAATTATAGTCGCAATTGGGGCATCGCTTTGGGGACAGACCTCAAGGAAGCCGGTCACTTCTCCTCTCCTTTTGCCGCCAGCTGGTCCAGCTTGGGCTTGTCCACCACCAGGTTGTC
>JAJZEH010000086.1 GCA_021805725.1 Pseudomonadota bacterium
TGGCTTTCCCAGTGGCATCACCGCCCATGACGCCCCCTTTTTTGAGGGCCACAGCCTGATCCGACTTGGCGATGAGCCATCCGGGGCGATGCCCTGGCGCCCCTAGTTCGCGCCAGGCCACGGCCCACTCGCCCATGCGCATTTCGCCGTCGATGCGCGGCACGGGGTGCCGGGCCTGGAGCGCTTCGAGTTCACGAAGCAACGGCTCAATGGTGGCCTCGTCCTCGATGTCCAACAGCAGGTCGAGATCACTGTCCGGATTGAGGCAGGGCTGGGGGGAAAAGTATTGCAGGGCAAGCGACCCATACACCCGGATGTCGATGCTGTGGCACCGGCTCAAGTCCTGCAGGGCCTGCAGGGTAGGCTGCCAGGCGGGCGGCGCGTGGGCCTGCACGGCCGCGAGGGAGAGGGGCGGCATGGCACGCAACACGGCATCCGGAGCCACCGTCACGCCCACCCGCTGGCGCGGCCCCGGCACGGGACGGGTGACCCCCAGGCGCAATTCGCCGGGCACGGGGCTGCGCGCCACCACCAGCGGGCGACCGCTGGCCACCCAGGCCTGTAAAAAAGTACGATCCGGTGCGCTGACCCCGGCATCTGTCCGCACGGCATCCGGTTTAAGCCAGGCCCAATGGTGGCGCCGCAATGTTGCGCTAGCCGTGCCCATACAGCACCTCTTGGGCCACGGAAGCCGCAAGCTTGCGCCCGCCGCGTTCGGCCCCAAGGCGTGCCCGATCATCCTCGTGGCTGCCCTGCAGCAGCGCCTGCAATTGCGCCGCCCAGTCCTCTGCCCCGGTCCAGAGCGCATGAATGCCACCCATGCGCCAGTAATTGTCCGCTCCGGGTGCAAACACGGGAGAGGCGCCGGCCAGCTCTGTGAGGCGCTCGAAGGGTATGCGTGTGATGCGCGCCATGGCGCGCAGGTCCATCACGCGCACCTCGGCGCCGGGCAGGGCCACAATGACATCCGCCAGCAGCCCGAAGGCCAGGAAGCCGCCAGAGACGGCCTCGCCATCGATGAGGGTTACCAGCCGGTGCCCCGAGTTTCGCGCCAGATTGACGCAGCGGGCAAGGTGGGCAAAATAACCGTTGAGCCCCAGGAGTTCTTCGCGCCGCGACAGTGCCTGCCCCTGCGTGTCGGCAATAAAAACGATAGGGCGGGGATGGTTGCCGTCTTCGGCGACGACCCGCAGCACGGCAGCGGACAGAGCGAGCGCAATGCGCGTGTCGATGGCCGCATGCGCTGTGGTGCCGATCACATGAACCCGTCCCGTAGCGGTCTGTCCCCAGCCGCACAGCACCTGCCCCACCTCACTGACCGCATGGCCTGCGGGGAACAGGCGATCCAGCAGTGCCTTCTTGCTCACGTTCACGTTCATGCTCATCGCTCCCGCGCCTCCAGGCAACGGTTGAATTCTGCCGGGTCCATCAGGGCGACTTCCTCGCCCAGTCCCATTTGCTGCCACACCTGTTGTCCGTCGCGAATGCCAGGGTCAAGGGTTGCACGCGCCTCGAGACGCCGCTGCGCTGCTTCGAGGGTTTGCAGAGCATCTGGGGACAGACCCTGCTGGCGGGGTCTGTCCCCCATCGTTTTTGCGGCGGCGGCACGAAACGCGGGGATGTCGTCGTCCAGCAGCATGGTGGCCTCTCCCAGCGTGCGCCGGATCTTGCCGCCGGTGATCCGCCACACCAGTGCGCGATCACGCGAATCAAACTCCTCCACACCCTTCACCGTCTCGATCACTTCCGGGCCCGACAGGCCGAGCCGCCCTTCCTCGGAAATGAGCAGGGCATCGCACAGGCGCGTCACGATGCCCATGCCGCCAAAGGCGCCGCAGGTGCCGCCCACCAGCGCAATCACCGGAATTCCGGCAGCCTGCACAGCAAACAGGGCGCGCATGATTTCCGAGATGGCAATGAGTCCTGCATTGGCCTCGTGCAAGCGCACGCCGCCCGAATCCACGCACAGCAGCACGGCACGCGCGCGCATCTCGATTGCGCGCAACAGGGCACCGCATATTTTTGCGCCATGCACTTCACCCACGGCGCCGCCGTTGAACAGACCTTCCTGCGCGATCACGACCACCGGCTGTGCCTCGAGCAGCCCCTGCCCCACCACCACGCCGTCATCAAAGCTGACAGGAGCATCCAGCGCCGCGAGGTGCGGGCTGGTGATGCGCCGGGCAGGCCCCAGCCATTCAGTAAAGGAGCCGGCATCGAGCAACCCCTGCACGCGCAGTCGCGCCGAGGCCTCGCGAAAACTTTGCGGTGGGTTCGTCATCATGAACTGCGCAGGCTTTGGTACGCCTGGTCCAGGCGCAGGCTGACCACGGCCGGGGTGGCCCCTGCGTCGTGTATGGAAAAGGTGAGGCCCCCCACGGGATGGCGTGTGGCGAAGTCGCGCAACACGGCCTGCCACACTTCTGAAAACCCGTGGGCCGCCGTCTGCACTTCGAATACGCAGCGGGCCGCATCGGGTCCTGGTTCCACCAGCACTTCCAGGTTGCCGGAGGAGACGACGCCGTGCAACAGCGTCTGGGGGAAGAGCGTGTCGTCCTGAAGCGAGGGTAGTTCGAGGTGCAGGGTTTCCATGGCAGTGACCTGAAGGCGTATCGGTTACCAGTTGCGGAATTGTTTGGGCGGCTGGTACAGACCGCCTGAGGCGCGCACCAGATCCTTGATGGAGCGTGCCGCCAGAAGATCACGCGTGGCATCGCGCACGTCTATGCCCAGATCTGCCGGACGGCGGATGACGCCGCGATCGCGCAGGTTTTCCACCAGAATCTGATCGCGCGCGCGGCCCACTGGCGTGTAGCCCGCCACGCCGCGAATGGCCTGCGCCCGTTCTTCGGGCGAACGGCACAGCAACAGGTTGGCAATGCCTTCCTCGGTCACCACATGGCTGACGTCGTCGCCGTAGATCATGATGGGGGGCAAGTCCATGCCCATGTCTTCCATGAGCTGCCAGGCATCCAGGCGCTCCACGAACGTGGGGTGATGGGGCTCACGCCAGGTCTCTACGGTCTGCACCACCAGCTTCTGCCCACGCACCTGTGTGCCGCTTCCGCTGCGCTCGCGCCCGGCCTTGAGCCAGGCAGGGCTGGCATGGCGCCGTCCGCGGGCGTCCGAGCCCATGTTGGGCGCGCCGCCAAACCCCGTGATGCGCCCCAGCGTTGCGGTGGAGCTGTTGCCGGCAAGATCCATCTGCAGGGTGGAACCGATGAACATGTCGCAGGCATACAGCCCCGCGGTCTGGCAAAAGGCCCGATTGGAGCGCAGGCTGCCGTCGGCCCCGGTAAAAAACACGTCGGGGCGCGCGGCCACGTAGGCCTCCATGCCCACTTCCGAACCGAAGGAATGCACCCGTTCCACGAAGCCCGCCTCGATGGCAGGAATCAGCGTGGGATGTGGATTGAGCGCCCAGTGGCGCGCCACCCGGCCCTTCAATCCCAGGCTTGCGCCATAGGTGGGCAGCAGCAGCTCGATGGCCGCGGTGTCAAAGCCGATGCCATGGTTCAAGCGCTCCACGCCGTATTCGGCATAGATGCCCTTGATGGCCATCATGGCCATCAGCACCTGGATTTCGGTGATGTGGCGCGGATCGCGGGTGAAGAGGGGCTCGATGTGGTTGGGGCTGGGCGCCACCACGAAAAAATCCACCCAGCCCGCCGGAATATCCACTCGCGGCAGGTGTTCGACGCGTTCATTGACCTGGGCGATGACGATGCCGCTCTTGAATGCGGTGGCCTCCACAATGACCGGCGTGTCTTCGGTATTGGGGCCCAGATAAAGGTTGCCCTCGGCATCAGCCGCCTGCGCCGCGATCAGGCAAACCTGCGGTGTCAGGTCGATGAAATAGCGGCCGAACAGTTCCAGGTAGGTGTGGATGGCGCCGATCTCGATGCTGCGCGATTGCACCAGTCTGGCCAGGCGGTGCGCCTGGGGGCCCGCAAAGGAAAAATCGAGGCGCCGCGCAATGCCCTTTTCAAACAGCTCCATGTGTGAGGGCAGGGCCAGCACCGACTGCACCAGATGCAGATCATGCACGCGCTGGGGAGAACAGGCCGCCAGCGACTCTGAGAGGAAGTCCGCCTGCTTCTGGTTATTGCCCTCGAGGCACACGCGGTCGCCGGGTTCCAGCAGGGCTTCGAGCAGGGACACCATGTCGGCTGGCGCCACCGCCTTGTCCCGTGCAAAGGGCACGCTACGCTGCAGGCGGGCCTGGCGGCGCTGCGCTTCCTGATTCCAGACACGATGGGGTTGGGGGGCGTTCATGGCGTCCTAAATTTTCGGGCCCAGCGCCCAGTCGGGAAAGGCCGTGACAATGCCCGGAAAGAGCGAGAGCAACACCACAGCCAGAATCATCAACAGCACAAAGGGCAGCACGCCCCACACCACCGCCTTGAGCGGAATATCCGGGGCCACGTTGCGGATCACGAAAATGTTGAGCCCCACCGGCGGATGGATGAGCCCCATTTCCATGACGATGGTCATCAACACGCCAAACCAGATGAGGTCAAAACCGGCCGCCTTGAGCGGGGGCAGGATGATGGGGGCGGTCATGAGAATGATGGATACCGGTGGCAGAAAAAATCCCAGCACCACCACGAACAGCAGGATGGCGGACAGCAGCAACCATTTGGAGAGCGTCAGCGAGACGATCCATTCAGCCGCATGCTGGCTGATCTGCAGGTAACTCATCACATAGGAATACAGCAGCGACATGCCGATGATGAACATCAGCATGGTGGACTCCTTGAGGGTGGAGGCGATGATGGGCGAGAGCTGGCGCGGGCGCCACACCCCGTAAATGATGGCAATCAGCAGCAGTGCCAGCAGCCCACCAAGTCCCGCCGTTTCGGAAGGCGTGGCAAAGCCGCCGTAGAGCGCCACCATGACCCCGGTGAGCAGCGTCACGAAGGGCAACACGCGCGAGATCAGGGCGATCTTCTCGCGCCAGCTCAGCGCATTTTTGTCGAGGTAGGCCGAACGGACGCCACCGGATTCGTACACCTGCACCGCAGCGCGATATTCGCGCTTGAAATTCCAGGCGGCATAGAGAGAGAACAGGGTCACCAGCAACAACCCGGGACCCAGGGCAGCGAGAAACAGGCGACCCAGCGAGACCTCGGCCGCCACGGAAAACAGGATCATGGTGATGGAAGGCGGCAGGAGAATGCCCAGCGTACCCCCGGCAGCGATGATGCCGGCGGCAAAACCCGGCGAGTAACCGCGCGCGCGCATCTCGGGAATGCCCGCACTGCCAATGGCCGAGCAGGTGGCCGGGCTCGAACCTGCCATGGCGGCAAACAACGCGCAGGCCAGCACGTTGGCAATGCCCAGTCCACCCGGGATGCGTCCCATCCAGGCATGGATGGCCGCGTAGAGATCGGAGCCCGCACGCGACTTGCCGATGGCCGCCCCCTTGAGGATGAACAGGGGAATGGAGAGCAGCGTGATGCTGGACATTTCCTCGTAGACATTCTGGGTGACGGTATCCAGCGCCGAATGCGGCATGAAGCCATACATGAAGACCACGGCGATGGTGCCCAGCGCAAAGGCGATGGGCATGCCGGTAAACATGAGGAGCAGCGTGCCCACGCCATAGAGCACGCTCACCCATTCGTTGCTCATGCCTCCCCCCGGGCGCGCACCGGGCCCGCCAGTACCTGGATCAGCAGCTGCAGGGACAGCAGCGTCATGCCCACCGACATCAAGCCATAGGGAATCCACAGGGGCGGTGCCCAGGTGGAGGAAGTGGTCATGCCCTCGGCCCAGGCCTCATGCAGCAGGGTCCAGGATTTCCAGCAAAAGAAGGCACAGAACAGCAGCGAGGTGAGGTCGCACAGCCACAGGCGCACGCGGTTGACGCCAGCGGGCAGCAAGCCCGCCACCGCCTCGATGCCGATATGCCCCCGCTGTGCCTGCACGGCTGCACCACAGGTAAAGATGGCACCCACCAACAGGAACATGGAGACTTCGTCCTGCCAGTCCGTAGGCGTGTTGAAGAGATAACGCATGACAACGCCAGCCGTCAGCACAAGACAGGCCGCGATCACCGCCACCATGGACAGCGCCACCACGAAGCGGTTGATCCGGCCCAGGACCAGTGCTGCGATGCGCAGTGGTCCGCTGTGCGGCGGATCACTCATCAGTCCGAGGGCGACGGCAGGCGTGCCGGGCAGATCCCCGCCGTGACTCACAAGGATTTTTCCACGGCTTTCATGAGCGCAGCACAGGAGTCACTGCGTGCCGCAAAGTCTTTCCAGGCCGTGCGCCGGGCAATGTCCTGCCAGCGGCGCACAGTAGCCTGTGACAGATCGTAAGCCTTGCCGCCTGCCTTGACGTAAACCCTGGCCACCTGGTTGTCATCCACCTTGCATGAGTCCAGCGCAAACTTCTCCATCTCGGTGCCCAGCGTCATGATGAGATTCTGTTCGTCACGACCCAGGCGCTCATAAACAACGCGTGAAATCATGAGCGGCTCGAACATGAACCAGTAGGCCTGGCCGCGCCCGGTGGTCAGCTGCTTCGCCACCTCCTCCAGGCGGAACGACATCAGGCTTGTGCTGGAGGTCATGGCCGCATCCAGCGCGCCCGTTTGCATGGCAGCATAAATTTCGTTGGAAGGCAGGTTGAGCACGGCGGCTCCCGCCTCCTTCAGTACCATATCCATTTCACGACCACCGCCGCGCACCTTCATCCCCCGGGCGTCTTCGGGCTCGATGAGGGCCTTGTTGCGACTGGCCACGCCGCCCGACTGCCAGATCCAGCTCACCAACAGTACGCCCTTGTCGGCAAGGACGTTGTAGAGCATCTTGCCCGCCTCGGAATGGCGAAAGGCGGTGCCCTTGTCGTAGTTGGTGATGATGCCGGGCATGAGGCCGATATTGGTCTCGGGCACTTCGCCACCGGCATAGTTGAGCGGCACCAGCGACATGTCGAGCGCACCCTTGCGCAGCGCGCTGAACTGGGCATTGGTCTTCATCAGCGATGAATTGGGATAGACCACAGCGGTGAGGCTGCCGTTGCTGCGCCGGGCAAGCTCCTGGGCAAAACGCCGGCAGAGCTGGTCGCGAAAATCACCTTCGGTGAGAGTGCCTCCCGGAAACTGGTGGGAAATGCGCAGTTCGGTAGCAGCGGCGGCCCAGGGAGAGAGGCCCAGCGCGCCTGCCACGGGGATAGCGGACAGTCCTTGCAGGATACGACGACGATGGTTATTCATGGTTGTTCCTCCTCTTGCACGCAAGATAGCTTCGGTTGTATTCTTTGTCAAACTTCTTGTATACAGGAATTGACCATCATCAAGCCTTCCCCTGCCCTTACGCCAACGCACGGCAACGCACTGCGTGCACCTGCGCCGCAGGCGCCGGCACGCCTGTCCGAAGCCCTGATGGAGACCATCGAGGACGAGATCGTCACCCGGCAATTGCCCCCGGGCACGCGCCTGGACGAAGTGGAACTGGCGCAGCGCTTTGCCGTGTCGCGCACACCCATTCGTGAGGCCCTGATCCAGCTGGCCTCAGCGGGCCTCGTGGAACTGCGCCCGCGGCGGGGTGCCATCGTGGCCCAGATCAGCCCGCAACGGCTGATGGAAATGTTTGACGTGATGGCCGAACTCGAAGCCCTGTGCGGGCGTCTCGCTGCACGTCGCATCACGCCTGAAGAGCGCCAGCGGCTGCTCGCGGCGCATCAGGCCTGCGCGGCCGCGCGCGATGGCCAGGACCCCGACCGTTACTTCTATCTCAATGAATCCTTTCACCTTGCGCTCTATGACGCAAGCCACAATGCCTTCCTGGAAGAACAGGCGCGCAACCTGCAGCGGCGCCTGCGCCCCTACCGGCGCCTGCAGCTGCGCATCCACAACCGGGTCATGAATTCCTATTCCGAGCATCAAGGCATCGTGGACGCCATCCTCGCGGGCGATGAAGCGCTGACCGTCACGCGCATCCGCGATCACATCCGCATCCAGGGCGAACGCTTCAGCGACCTTGTCGCTTCCTTGTAAAACGATGCGCCGGCGTCTGTAAAAGCAAAAAGCCCCGCTGAGATAACAGCGGGGCTTTTTGTTAGCCTGTTAAGGCGAATGGGGAGTCTGGCGGTGACCTACTTTCGCATGGGTAATCCACACTATCATCGGCGCAATCCCGT
>JAJZEH010000028.1 GCA_021805725.1 Pseudomonadota bacterium
CCCTGATGCGGGTACGCTGCATTATTCTGGAACGCGAATTGACCAGCGAATGGGTGAAAAAAAATGCAATGGAATAGCATGAGCGAATTTCTGGCGATGGGTGGCTATGCCTTTTATGTCTGGGGCAGCGTCGGCGCCTGTGCGCTGGGCATGGTACTTGAGGTCTGGATGCTGAAACATCGGCGTCGCGCCATTCTGGCCCGGCTGCCGCGCAAGGAGTTGGCATGATGAAACCGCGTCACAAACGAATGTTCCTGATCATCGGAGCGCTGGCAGTGCTGGGTATCGCCGCTGCGCTGGTCCTCAATGCCTTCCGCAGCAACCTGGTGTTCTTCTATACACCCACGCAGATTGCCAATGGCGAGGCGCCCAAAAACAAACCCTTCCGGATCGGGGGCCTGGTCAAGACCGGCTCGCTGACACGCGACGGCATCACCGCACACTTTGTGGTGACCGATACGGCCAGGGAAGTTCCCGTCACTTTCAGCGGCATCCTGCCGGATCTGTTCAAGGAGGGCCGTGGCATGGTGGCCCAGGGCAAGATAGGCAGCGATGGCCAGTTCATGGCCACCGAAGTACTGGCAAAACACGACGAGAATTACATGCCGCCCGAAGCCAAGTCCGCTGTGGACCAGGCGCAGCAAGCGGCCAAGACGCTCAAGCCCTGACCATCAAGGTGCCAATCCGGCACCTTGCGCTCAGGGTTGGACCTGGCTGATATGGACCTCGATGCCGCGCGTACCTGGTTTGACCGGCAAGCTGGCACCTACGAGGTCCCCACTGCCCGGCGTGGCACTTCCCGACTTCGATACCCGCACCTCCACCCTCACCAGACTGGCTGAGGACAGGTTGAATTGCGGGCTCATGGCCATGGCGTCGGTCAGTTCAAACGCCAGCGGCAACTGGCTGACCGTGGTTTTCAGGACGGCCAGCGGCATGCGCGGCCCTTGAACGGCACGGGCAAAAACAAACACAGTGTCGGTGGGTGCAGCCTTGTCCTTGAGGGCCGGGTCCAGCACTACGTTGCCGGCCAGCGCGCTGGATGCATTGCTGGCCTGGGGCGTAGTGGGGCCCGTGGCTTGTTGAAACCGGTCTGCGGCAAACGGCGGCAGCTTGACCTGGGCACGAGCCCGGTTGAGATTTTCCAGAACGAAATTGGCGTCTTGCGAACCCGGTTCGAGCAGCGGCATCAGCTTTTCCCAAACGGCAGCCGCCTTGCGATAGTTTTTGTCCGCAAAGGCAAAGCCCCCCGACAGGAACAACCCCTTGGGATTGCCGGGCTCGAGAGCGAGCGCCTTCTCCACCCAGGTCCGTGCCTGCACCATCCCCTGATCCTGGCCTGACGAAGCCAGCGCCTCGGCGTAATCCACCATCAGCTGCGGATCGTCCTTGAGCTGCTGGGTCAGATGGGCAAACGCCTGCAATGCGTCTTTGGGCCGATCGAGATTCATGTAGGAGCGCGCCAGCATGGCCCACCCTTCCGGATTGTCCGGATTGGCAGCCAGTTTGGCGGCCAGCGAGGCCACCATGGCCTCGATTTTTGGTTCCATGGCCTGCTGTTGCTGCGGATTGAGCGCGTCGCTCTGGCCGTGCCAGGCATAGAGTCCGACAACCGCCAGCGGAATGGCCAAGAGGATGGCAATGGCCACTTTTCGCCCATGGGTGTAATCCGTCACCTCGGGGGAAACGGCAGTATCCTCCAGCAGGCGGCGCTGAACCTCATCGCGCGCCTGCGCATAGTCCGCATCTTCCAGGCTGCCCTCACGACGCTCGGCATCGAGCTCCACCAACTGGTCACGGTAAACCGCTGCATTGAGGGCCTTGCGGTTGTCGCTCACATCAGCGCGCCGACGGAACAGGAAAAAGAACAGGACGGCCAGGACCAGGGCGAGCAGGAGGCCCGCAGCTATCAGAAATGAAGTCATGATTTATCGCGCAGCAGCGCTTCGGCTTGTTGTTTTTGTTCGGCAGTGAGCGGTGTTTCGGGGCTTAATCGGTTGCGTCGACGCAACACGCGCACCAACAGCCCCACGGCCGCGACAAGCAGCAGGAATGGTCCAAACCACAGCAGCCATGTCGTGGGTTTGACCGGGGGCCGATAACGCACAAAATCCCCATAGCGCGTCACCATGAATTCCATCACCTCCTGGTCGGATTTTCCTTGCCGGATTTGCACCCGAATCTCGCGTCGTAAATCTTCGGCAAGATCAGCACGCGATCCAGCCAGGGATTCGTTCTGACACACGAGGCAACGCATTTCCTCAGCGATCTTGATCAGGCGCTGCTCCACCACCTCATCTTCAGCCAAAGGTTTGGCTTCGGTGGCATGCAGCGCCAGGGGGAAGCACAACAGCGCCAGCAGCATCCATCGCTTCATTTTTGCAACTCCGCAATCAACGGCAAAATGGTCTGTTGCAGGGCTTCGGACGTCACAGGACCGATCTGCTTGTAGCGAATCACGCCAGCCTTGTCGATGACGTAGGTTTCAGGAACGCCATACACGCCGTAATCGATGCCCACACGACCATCGGCATCCACAGCCGTGAGCGTATAGGGATCACCATAATCATTCAGCCATTTCAGGGCATCGGCAGGCTGATCCTTGTAATCCAGGCCTACCAGCGGTACCCGATGCGTGCGCGAAAATCTCAGCAGGACGGGATGTTCCTCACGACAGGAGACGCACCAGGACGCCCATACATTGAGCATCCACACCTGCCCCTTGAAGGCTGCGGGGGTGAAGGTCTTGCCCGTTGCCTGCAACTGGGGCAACTGGAAATTGGGGGCCGGATGGTTGATGAGTGGCGAGGGCACTAGATGCGGGTCGCGATTGAGCCCCACTGCCATGAAGGCCACCAGTCCGGCAAACGCCAGTAGTGGCAGGAGAAACCAGGGATTGAAACGCTTCATGCTGCGCCCTTGCGCTCTTTGGACGAACGCACGCGATAACGCCGATCAGAGGCTGCCAGCAGTCCTCCGAGAGCCATCAGGATGCACCCTCCCCAAATCCAGTTGACGAAGGGCTTGTAGTACACCCGCACACTCCAGGCGCCATTGTCCAGGGGTTCACCCAGCGACACGTACAGGTCACGATCCACGCTGGAGTGGATAGCAGCTTCCGTCATGGGCATGGGCGAGGAGAAGTAGGTGCGCTTTTCCGGCTCCAGTTTTCCCTGAATCTCGCCATTGCGGCTGTAGGTCAGTGTGCCGCGCATGGCGTTGTAGTTGGGCCCCGGCACCGGCTCCACGCCAATCAGACGGAAGGTCGTCCCCGCCAGGGTGATGGTCTCGCCAGGCCCCATTCGCACATCCCGTTCCAGCTCATAACCCTTGATGAGCGTCACACCAATCACGAATACCGCGAGGCCCAGATGGGCCGTCTGCATCCCCCAAAACCACAGGGGAATCGTCGGCACCTTGCGCCAGGACCAGACCTGGCGCACCACGCCCAGCGCCACCCAGGTAGCCACGGCGATGCCCAGGGCCGAGAGTGGTGAGAAACTGCCCATCAGGATCGGCACGAGAACGCCCACCAGCACGGCAATGACGAGGTCCACGCGGACGGTTTTAAAGACCTGCTTCAGTTCTGAACGCTTCCAGTGCGCGATGGTGCCAACGGGCAGGAGCACCAGAAGCAGGATCATGATGGGGGCGAACACGGCGTTGAAATAGGGCGGGCCCACCGACAGTTTTCCAAGGTTCAAGGCATCGATCACCATCGGATAAATCGTGCCCAGCAACACCGAGCCTGCGGCCACCACCAGCAGGACGTTGTTGAGCAGCAAAAACGATTCTCGCGAAATCAGCTTGAACTGCCCGCCTTCCTTGACTGCCGGGGCGCGCCAGGCAAACAGGGTGAGCGACCCGCCGATGACGAGCGCCAGAAACACCAGCACAAAAATACCGCGGCGAGGATCGGAAGCGAAGGCGTGGACGGAGGTAAGTACTCCGGAACGCACGATGAATGTGCCGAGCAGGGACAGGGAAAATGCTGCAATCGCCAAGAGCACGGTCCAGCGTTTGAACGCCCCACGCTTTTCAGTTACCACCAGGGAATGGATCAGCGCCGTGCCCACAAGCCAGGGCATGAAAGAAGCGTTCTCCACTGGATCCCAAAACCACCAGCCTCCCCAGCCCAGTTCGTAATAGGCCCAGCGCGAGCCAAAACAGATGCCCAGTGTCAGGAAAATCCAGGCCGCCAGCGTCCAGGGGCGGGACCAACGCGCCCAGGCCGCATCCAGCTTGCCGGAGATCAGTGCGGAAAGGGCGAAAGCAAAGGCCACCGAAAATCCCACATAGCCCATGTAGAGCATGGGCGGATGGTAGACAAGCCCCGGATCCTGCAACAGCGGGTTAAGGTCGCGCCCTTCCTGCGCCGCCGGAAACAGGCGGTCAAAGGGGTTGGAAGTAAGCAGGATGAATAGGAGAAACCCCAGGGCAACAAGGGCTAGAACGCCCAGCACCCGCGCCACGATGGGATCGGGCAGTCGTCTTGAAAACAGGGCGACCGCAGCTGTCCAGCCGGTCAACATCAACCCCCAAAGCAGGAGCGATCCCTCGTGGCCGCCCCACACGGCCGAAAACTGATATTGCACAGGCAGCTTGGAATTGGAGTGCTCGCTGACATAGAGGACAGAAAAATCATTGTGCAGAAATGCCCAAGCGAGGCAGGCAAAGGCAACAGCCACCGAGAGAAATAGCATCAGCGCCATGGGTCGCGCCAGTCCAATCCAAACGGCCACGCCTTTCTGCGCCCCCACGAGTGAGAAGAATGCCAACGATGCAGACAGAACCAGTGCAAGAATCAGTGAAAAGTGTCCAAGTTCAGGAATCATCCAGTGCCTTCAACGTCGCGATTTACAGGAAAGTCCGTAAGTGTACATCAGCCGGGAATATAATGGCCTTTTCAGGTCAACAGCCCTATTGAACGCCAGGAGGTTGTCATGTTCAAGCATATCCTCATCCCCACTGATGGCTCTGAGCTGTCTCGCAAAGCCGTAGCCGGCGGCCTTGAAATCGCCAAGGCCCTGGGCGCGCGGGTCACCGCTTACACCTGCGTGGTGGAATACCTACCCATGACCGAGTTTGCGGTGGACACACCCCAAAGCGTCATGGATCAGATCGAAGCCGAAGCAGACCAACATCTCAAGCAATTTGCCCAGGATGCCCTGGCTGCCGGCGTGGCGTTCGACACCGCCAAAAGTACCGAGTTTTCACCCTATACGGGCATCATCAACACCGCCCGCGAAAAGGGTTGCGACCTGATCATGATGGCTTCCCACGGCCGTCGTGGCCTGGCCGGATTGCTGCTGGGCAGCGAAACCCAGAAGGTGCTGACCCACTCTGAAATACCGGTGCTGGTGTACCGCTAGGTTATTGCTGAATAGCGCCCGGAGGCATGGCGGGTACGGCGCGCCATGGTTCCGGACATTGCGGAACATACGGATAGTACCCCCGAGCGGACTCGCAATAAAACCAACTCTGGTTTTGTTGGGTCGACCCGAGATAGGTGGTGCTCTGCGGTGATACCGGAGGGCCGGGTTGCGTCACCACGACCGTGGCGGGGTACGGATTGTAGTAGCTGTAGCCTACTCCCCAAGGATAGGGGTTGTAGTACAGGGGATCTGCCGCCAGCGCCCAGGCAGCGGCACCGACGCCCAATCCCAACCCGAGCCCCCAGCCCCAATCACCCCGATACCAGGGCCCACCGCCCCAATACCGGCCACCACCCCAACCTTCGCCGCCCCAACGTCCACCACCCCAACGTCCACCGCCATAACCGCCATAGCCGCCATAGCCGCGATAGCCCCCCCCTCCGGCGTAATGCCCGCCGCCTCCGCCATAACCACCATGCCCCCCCCCACCTGCGTGCCCGCCTCCCCCGCCATGTCCTCCGTCAGCAACTGCGGAATGCGACACCCCCATGCCAAAGACGAACAGCAGCAGGAGCATAAACTTTCGGTAGGAAAAGGGTGCGTGCTTCATGACAGCCTCCAAAGAAAGGGGGTTGGCTCTCAATAATTCTGGCAGGGGCCGCCGTGACCCATCATGCCATGCCCCCCCCAGCCTTCATGACCACTCCAACCTTCCTCATACGACTGCTGCCAGTAGAGGTCGAAAATGGTTTTCTGGTTGGGGTCGAGTGCATCGTAGAAGGTCTTGGTGCTGGCCTGGGCCGCTTCCAGCAACGCCACATGATCCTGCATGCGCTTGATTTCCATGCGCATATGCTCAAGACCATGGGCCATGCGGTCTGGCGTGCTCATGTTGGCATGTGCAGGATCGCCCATGAACCCCTGTTTCATGTGCGCCTCGCGCCAGTGATTGATTCTTTCTGACTGGGACTTGGCATTGTTCAGGACTGCTCCAGACCACACATCCCAGGCCTGTTTCTGGGACCCCGTCAGGTTCAGCTTGGTTTTGAGTTCGTCGAGCATACGCTGGGTATGTTGCGCCCAATTGATGGGAGGGCGTGCCGCGCCTGTCCAGCTTTCCTGTGGCGATCCGGGAGAAGGGGGTGGCGCATCGGCCGCAAAGAGGACGCCTGCCTGCAACAACAGGCTACTGCCAGCGATGAGGAATATCCATTTGATCGGGTTAGTACGCATCTTGAGCTCCTGTATAACAAGGGATGAGTATTGATTATTGCAGTAAAGACAACCGATGAAGGGGGTTGGTTTCAGGGATCATATGTAACAAAGTGATACAAAACGGCTATTTGAGCGCATCCACGGATTTGAGTTGTTGACGCAAGACAAACTTCTGGATCTTCCCGGTCGCCGTCTTCGGAATCGGGCCGAAGACCACTTCGCGCGGCACCTTGTAGCGGGCCAGCCGGGACCGGCAATGCTCGAGAATGCTATCGCTGGTGGTCATAGCACCTTCCTTGAGTTCCACGAAGGCACAGGGTACTTCACCCCATTTTTCATCTGGTTTTGCAATGATCGCCGCCACCAGCACATCGGGATGACGATAGAGGACATCCTCCACTTCCAGGGATGAAATGTTCTCTCCTCCCGAGATGATGATGTCCTTGCTGCGATCCTTGATCTTCACATAACCATCCGGCTCGACCACGGCAAGATCGCCAGAATGAAACCAGCCGCCAGCAAACGCCTCTTCGGTGGCCGTGGGATTTTTGAGGTAGCCTTTCATGACGATGTTTCCGCGAAACATGATCTCCCCCATGGTCTCACCATCAGCCGGCACGGGGTTCATGGTTGCCGGATCAAGTACCGTCATGGCTTCCTCCATCAGGTTGGGCACTCCCTGGCGACCATTAAGCTGCGCGCGCTCGGCAAGCGGCAACCGCTCCCAGGATTCATGCTTGACACATACGGCGGCCGGCCCGTAGGTTTCGGTGAGCCCGTACACATGGGTAATGCTGATGCCCAGTTTTTCCATACCCTCGATGATGGCAGCAGGCGGGGCTGCACCGGCAATTAGTGCGGACACCGGATGGCCCAGGCCCTGGGGGATGAAATGGGCGGCGTTGATAAGCATGCCGTGCACGATGGGAGCGCCACAAAAATGGGTGACCCGGTGCTGCCGGATCAATGCAAAGATCATCTGGGGATCCACCTTTCTCAGGCAGACATTGACACCACTGACGGCGGCCATGGTCCAGGGGAAGCACCAGCCGTTGCAATGGAACATGGGCAGGGTCCACAAATAAACCGCGTGGTTGGGCATGCCCCAGCACAGAATATTGGCCACGGCATTGAGATAAGCGCCCCGATGGTGATACACCACCCCCTTGGGGTTGCCGGTGGTACCGGAGGTATAGTTGAGCGAAATGGCATCCCATTCATTGGGGGGCAGTTGCCAGGCGTAGCCAGGATCTCCTTCCAGCAGGAACGCTTCGTACTCGATGCTGCCCTGTGCCTCTCCGGCCGGGGCCGCAGGGTCGTCCACGTCAATGAT
>JAJZEH010000096.1 GCA_021805725.1 Pseudomonadota bacterium
ATTGGTCCGCGGCCAGGAGGCGGAAAGGCCAGACCGACCGCAGACTCGGCGAGGCCGTAGACCGGGGTGAGAGCCTCCGGACGAAAGCCATAGCGGCCAAAGCGCTGCTGAAAACGGTAAACGGTGTCTGGGCTGACGGGTTCTGCGCCATTGAAGGCCATGCGCCAACTGCTCAGATCCAAACCCTCGATGGCACGGTCGTCGATCTTGTGCAGACATAACTCATAGGCGAAGTTGGGCGCCGCCGACAAGGTGCCGCGGTGATGATGGATGGCCCACAGCCATCGCTCGGGTCGGACCAGAAAGGTGAGCGGCGACATGACGACGAGAGGAATGGCATGGTACAGACTGCCCAGCCAGGCGCCGATCAGGCCCATGTCGTGATAGAGCGGCAGCCAGCTCACGAACACGTCCGAGGCATCTGCCCGTGCCGCCTGTCCCATCGCCCGGATGTTGGCAAGCAGGTTGGCATGGGTCAATACCACTCCCTTGGGATTGCCGGTGCTGCCGGAAGTGTACTGCAACATGGCAATCTCTTCAGCCCTGCTGACGTGGCGGGCAAGCCCTGCCCCTGGCGTGGAAAGTTCCTGTACCGTCGCAACGGTGCGCAGGCTTGCGACAAGAGACTTGAGCAGTTGCGCCAGCGGCCTTGCTTCCGGTACGGTAATCAGCAGAGTGGCTGCGGCATTGTTCAGGATACCCGCATGACGGCGCAGATGATCCCCGATCTGCGACAGACGCGCGGGCGGATAGATGGGCACAGGGATGCCGCCAGCCAGCAGCACACCATAAAAACTGTAAAAATAGTCGCGACTGGTCGGGAGCATGATCGCCACGGTCTGGCCCGGCTGCAGATCATGGCGTTGCAACCCTGCAGCCAGCGCCTCCGCCCCTTGGCACAAGGTCTGATAACTGAGTATTTCTTCTCCCGCCTCTTCAGAGAGGACGATGTGCGTGCGCCCGCCATGGGCGGACACGTGCCAGTCAAGCATTTCCAGCAGGGTGGTGGCGTGACCGGGAATGTCCGTTACCTCCCCGGCGGCGATCTCCCTGATGTCCGCTGCCGCAAACGGCTGCGGTGCGGCACCGGCGGACGACAGGGCCCGCAACAAATCGCGTGGCGTCTCGATCGTCACCAACGTCCGCTCCGGCAGACTCACATCAAAGAAGCGCTCACAGCGCAGTACCAACTCCACTCGTGCCAAACTGTCGAAGCCGATGTCACGGTCCAGCGCACTGTCGAGAGTCACCACCGTCCTTATGCCGGGACGCAATTCGGCAACGAGGGTCCCTGCAATATCGAGCAATGCCTTGGCCTGATCATCCGCGCTCATATGACCCCGAATATCCAATCTCACCCGCCCCCTCTCCCAAGCGACGCTCCCACGCAGCCCTCACCCATCCTGTTACCGAAAATCAGAATCGGTCCGAAGAGGGTCGTCAGGCATCCTCTGGAACCATCTTGATTGCCCCGCATGGACATTCGGCAACGCAGATGCCGCAACCCTTGCAATAGTCGTAGTTGATCCGGAAACGCTTGCCGTGGCCAAGTTTGATCACCGAGTTGTCGGGACATACGCCATAGCAGTTATCGCACTCGAAACAGTTGCCACAGGACAGGCAGCGACGCGCCTCGAACAGAGCATTATTCTCGTCCAGGCCGCCCTGAACTTCCTCAAAACCGGACTGGCGGCGTATTGCATCCAGCACCGGACGCATGATTTTTGGGGCATCGGAGTAATACCATGGATTGAGCATATCGAAAGTAACCGGTTCATGTTTGGCGGCGGGCACATAACTCCTGTGGCGCAACCAGGCATCGATGTGACGCGCGGCTTTTTTGCCATGCCCGACTCCCATTGTCACGGTACGCTCCGATGGCACCATGTCGCCTCCGGCGAAAATACCCGGATGCCCGGTCATCATGTTGCCGTCGATCTGCACCATGCCATCCTTGATCTCGAGGCCTGCCACGTTTTGCAGTAGAGACAGATCGACATCCTGCCCGAGCGCCAGCACCAGCGAATCCGCCGCCATGGTTTCGAATTCTCCCGTGGGCTGCGGATAGCCTTTTTCGTCCAGCGCCATTTTCTCGATGGTGAGGTCATGCTCGCCGGCATGGATGATCGTGGACAGCCATTTGATCATCACCCCTTCCTGCAGCGCTTCTTCCACCTCGGTATTATGTGCCGGCATCTTCTCTCGCGTGCGACGATAGACGATGATGGTTTCAGTCGCTCCCAGCCGCCTGGCGGTACGCGCCACATCGAGCGCGGTATTGCCCCCACCATAAACCACCACACGGCGGCCCAGCAGCGGCCTCTCCTCACCCTCCATGCTGCGCAACACGGAAACCGCGTCCATGATGCGTGCCGCGTCGCCTGCCGGAATGAAGGCGCGCTTGCCAATGTGCGCCCCGACGGCGAGAAATGCCGCATCAAAATTACCGCTGTGCATGCTGTCCTCGATGTTCGTCACTCTGGTATCGAGTTTGAGCGTCACGCCGAAATCGAGTATACGCGCCACTTCGGCATCCAGCACTTGGCGAGGCAGACGATATTTGGGAATGCCAAAACGCATCATGCCGCCGGACAGCGGACCGGCCTCGTGAATTTCCACGCGGTGTCCGAGACGCGCAAGATGGTAGGCGGCGGACAATCCGGATGGACCGGCACCGACCACCAGCACTTTCTTGCCGGATGTTGCGGCGGGCTTATCGAATTTCCAGCCGTGTCTGATCGCCTCATCGCCGAGAAATCGTTCGACCGAATTGATGCCGACCGCACTGTCCAGATGGCCTCGATTGCAGACATCTTCGCAAGGGTGATAGCAGACCCGCCCCATGATCGCAGGCAGCGGATTGTCCAGGGTCAGCACACGCCAGGCTTGTTCGTAATCTCCCGATTCGGCATGGAACAACCAGCCCTGGATATTTTCTCCCGCAGGACAGCCTGCATTGCACGGCGGCAACCTGTCCAGATAAACCGGTTTCATGGTACGCCATGATCCGGTGTGATTGGCCAGCGAGGAGCCGGGATCCAGCGTGATGGCAAATGGTTTGTCCCTCATGGTGTCTCCTGTTGCTTCACCAACCCGTACTTGCGGATATTGCGATCGGCACGCGCCTGTATGCGCGCGATGACCTCCAGTTCAGGTTTGGCGCCGAACAAATGGGCAAAGCGTTTTTGTGGTTTCAGATATTCCTCGACAGGCAGTTGCTTGCGTATCGGCAATGCGCTGACTTGCAAGCCATGCTCCGCCTCGAATATCGGGAACAAGCCGGTTTCATGCGCCAGCCGCGCGATACGGATGGTATCGTGCGAAGCCGTTCCCCAACCCAGCGGGCACGGTACGAAGATATGGATGTAGCGCGCACCGCGAAATTCCATCGCGCGCTTCACTTTGGCTTCGAGGTCGTGCAAATCGGCCACGGTGGCCGTCGCAACATAGGGGATCTCGTGGGCCATCGCGATCGCAGGAACGAATTTTCCCTGCCCGAAGAGATTGCCGGGATTCGGACCTACCGGCATCGTGGTTGCCGTTCGTGCTGCGGGAGGCGTGGCTGACGAGCGTTGCACGCCGGTATTCATGTACGCCTCATTGTCGTAACAGATGTACAACACATCATCGTTGCGCTCGAACATGCCGGACAGGCAGCCGAGTCCGATGTCGGTGGTGCCACCGTCGCCGCCCTGCGCGATCACCCGGATTTCGTTGCGCCCTTTGACCTTCAACGCCGCCGCAATGCCGGTCGCCACCGCTGCGGCATTTCCAAACAGGGAATGCATCCACGGCAACTGCCATGACGTTTCGGGATAGGGCGTGGTAAACACTTCCAGGCAACCCGTGGCATTTGCCGCGATCAATTGTGACTTGGTCGCTTCCATCGCCGCATCCAGCGCATAGCGCGCGCCCAAAGCCTCCCCGCATCCCTGGCAGGCGCGATGTCCCGAGTTGATGGCATTGCTGCGATCCCGATGCGACTGGACGCTGCGGTCTTCAGGTTTCAGCAAGCGGTTGCCGACAGTGAAAGTGCCGGTCTGGTAAAACTTGACAGGTTGGAATGGCATGCTGTCTCCTTATGCAATTTTGGAGGCGACGGTACCGATATCGCGCAGAATGTTTTCCGCCACAGGCCCGGAGCGGCGTACGCTGCGTTCCCGCGCCAACTGCTTGTTGACCACATTCCAGTCCAGATCCAGAAAGGTCAGCGGTTCCAGCAAGCCCTGTTCGGCTTTCCGGAACAATTGGTGCAGGGACTTGCGCGTGATCGCGCGACCTCCCAGCCCGGCCACCACAGTGTAGCCTGGCATGTGCAACCCGGACATGGCCATGCGCACATCGTTGGAAAGTATTCCGCCGATGCCCACCGCCAGACTCTTTTCCAGGACCACCACGCGCCTGGCCTTGTGCAACGCAGCGCGCACCAGGTGCAGTGGGAAGGGGCGGAAACTGGTGATGCCCAGCACGCCGATCCGGTGACCGTCATCACGCATCTCGTCGACGGTGTCCTTGATGGTACCCAGCACCGAGCCCATGGACACCACGATGGTCTCGGCGTCCTCGGTGCGATAGGTATGGATCAGGCCACCCGTATCGCGCCCAAACACCTGCTTGAATTCAGCCGCCAGTTGCGGGATACGCTCCAGGGCCTGCATATGCCTGGCGTGGGCCAGATAGCGCACTTCCATGAAGGCTTCCGGCCCAACCATCGCGCCGATGGAGACCGGTTCTCGAGGATCCAGCAATTGGCGCGGTTCGTAAGGCGGTAAATAGGCATCAACCTGCTGCTGGCTCGGCAGGTCTACCTGCTCGTGGGCATGGGTGAGTACAAAACCGTCCATGCACACCATTACGGGCAGTGATAATTCCTCAGCCAGTCTGAAGGCTTGAATATGCAGATCCAGTGCCTCCTGATTGGTCTCTGCGAACAACTGCATCCAACCGGAATCGCGTTGCGACATGGCATCGGAATAGTCGTTCCAGATATTGATCGGTGCGCCGATGGCACGGTTTGCCACCGTCATCACGATGGGCAGACCGAGGCCGGACGCGTTGTAGACCGCCTCCGACATGAATAACAGGCCCTGACTGGCGGTCGCCGTATAAGCGCGTGCGCCAGTGGCGGATGCGCCGATCGAAACCGACATCGCGGCGAATTCGCTTTCCACATTGATGAACTCGCACCCGGTCAGTTTCCCGCTCTTCACCATTTCCCCAAGCGCCTCGACGATGTGTGTCTGGGGTGTGATGGGATAGGCGCAGACCACCTCGGGACGGCACAGCGCAATGGTTTCAGCTACGGCACGAGAGCCTTCGATTTGCTTAAGCATCCAGGGTAACCTCCAGGGCACGGGCTTTGATCCGGTTGTAGGCTTCAGTGGCTGCGGCGATATTGCCATCCGCAACCTTGCCGGAAAATTTTTCGGAAATAGCCTTGATCACCGACTCCAGGCGTACCAGCCCGGAGAGGGCAGCAAAACCGGCAATCAAAGGCACATTGGGTATCGGACGACCGATATGTTCAAGAGCGATTTCAGTGGCTGATAAAGTGCGTAGCCGTTCGGGTAAACTGTCGGCGGCCAGTTCGCCCAACCCCAACGCTTCGAAACTGCGCCCGGTGTTGAGCAGGATGTAGCCATCCTTCTTCAGCCCGTCAAACACATCGACCTGATGCAGCAGCGTGGTATCCTGGATGATGAGGGCATCCGGTTCCATGACCGGTTCGCGCAGGCGAATTTCCCGGTCCGAGATGCGGCAAAACGACACCACCGGCGCGCCCATGCGCTCCGAACCGAAACTGGGGAAGGCTTGGGCATTGCGTCCTTCGGCAAAGGCCGCAGCCGAGAATATCTCTGCCGCCGTCACGACGCCCTGGCCCCCTCGACCATGTATGCGCAACTCAAACATATCCAATTTCCCTTTTGGCCCAGATGTCCTAACCTTACTCCATTACCCTGCGTTTACCAACCATCCCCGTCAGACAGGCAGGTTGATGTCGCGCATAAGTTGACCAGCAATTTCATTGCCGCGTCCAGATTGGCCGATGCCTTGTCGGTCAATTCTTCGCCCAATTCAAAATCGTAGCCTCGGATGCGCAGCAAAAATGCGCGCGGTGCCGATTCCTGATACACCTGACGATAGGCGTACAACAGGGCATTCGGGGTCATCGCATGGCTGGTGTAACTGTCATCCTTTATCGCGCCGATTTCGGAAAACTCGAATGGCTCGGTACAGGAAGTGTCGGCATCGATGAACAATACCCGCCTGCACTCGTCCAGGTCGGTGACGTGCTCGACATGCAATTGCATGTCGTTCTGGCACTCGACCCCGGCAAGCTGCAATCGCGCCATGCGTTCGATCAACGCAGGACCAAGTGCGTCATCTCCGCGCCCAGGATTGCCATATCCGAAAATCAGCAGGTTGGCCATGGCGTTCAGACTATTCTTTCGATCAGGCCATTGCCGCCCTTGGTCAACCGGTCCAATAACACACCGTCCGGGTCGACCAGTTCAACCTGCAATGGCATCTTGCCCAGCGCGTGCGTGGCGCAGGACAAACAGGGGTCATAGGCGCGTATGGCGACTTCCAGATGGTTCAACAAACCTTCGGTGATCTCGTGACCGTCGAGATATTCATGGGCCACCAAACGCACTGATTCGTTCATCGCCTGATTGTTGCTTGTGGTCGAAACGATCAGGTTGGCCTTCTCCACCAAGCCTTGTTCGTCAATCTGATAGTGATGGAACAGCGTGCCGCGCGGCGCCTCGATGACGCCGATACCGACGCTGCGCATTTCGCCCGCCTCCGCCCTCAGTTTGATTCCGGTGATTTCCGGATCCCGCAGCAATTGGTTGATGGATTCGGCGCAATGCAGGGCTTCGATCATGCGCGCCCAGTGGTAGGCGAGCGTGTCATGCACGAAACCACCCTGACCGAACTCCTTGAAACGCCTGCGCGATGCTTCTGCCAGGGGTGTGGCAATCATGTCGCAGTTGTTCATCCGGGCCAGCGGACCGACGCGATACCAGCCCTGTTGCTTGCCCAGTTCGACCAGATAGGGAAACTTCATGTAACTCCATGGTCGTACTTCCTCGCGGATGATCTGCTGATAACCCCGGTAATCGAACTGATCGAAAATATGCGCGCCGCTTGGCAAACTCGCACGCAGCCCGCCATGGTAGAGTTCCAGTTCTCCGCCACTGCCGATCATGCTCAGGAAGTTGCTGCGGATGGCGGCGTAACCATGGTGCTCGGGGTGTGCGGTATGTATCTGTTCGTTCAGCCCCACCGCGTCCTGGCACCATGTCAGAATGTCATCGATACCGGCCAGCAGGGTGTCGCGCTCGGCAACGGTGAGAGGCTTGTTCATGCCCCCCGGCACGGTGGCCGTGCCGTGGATGCGCTTGCCGGAAATTGCCGCAATGATCTGCTGTCCGTACTTGCGCAACTTCACGCCCTTCAGCCCGAGTTCCGGATATTTATCCAGCACGCCGACGATGTTGCGTTGCGCCGGATTGCTGCCGAACCCGAACAGAAGATCGGGCGATGACAGGTGGAAAAAATGCAGGGCGTGCGATTGCAGAACCTGGCCGAAATGCAGCAGACGGCGCAATTTCTCGGCCGAGGGCGTGAGTTGCTCGACACCCACCAACTGATCCACCGCCTTGGCTGCAGCCAGTTGATGACTCACCGGACAGATTCCGCACAGACGCTGTACAAAGAATGGCACCTCCCAGTAGGGACGCCCCTGAATGAATTTTTCGAAGCCGCGGAATTCAACGATGTGCAGGCGCGCTTCATGGATGTGGTTCTCTGCATCGAGCATCAGCGTGATCTTGCCGTGCCCCTCAACCCGCGAGATGGGGTCGATGGCGACGCGCCTTAAACCGGGCTGGTGGTTATTGCCGGATGGAACTGTCGTGTCCTGTTTCATGGCGGGCCATCTTCAGTCGTAATGCAGCAGTTTTTTTGGGAGCACGGGTTCCCGGCCTTCCAGCAGATCGCCGAGCACGCTCAGAAACCCCTCTGGTGACGGCGGACAACCCGGCAGATAGTAATCCACCCGCACCACTTCATGGATGGGATGCACTTTGTCGAGCAGCAGTGGCAATTCCGCATCGTCGGGGATCTGCGGATCCTCCACGCCGATCCCGTTCAGATAGGACTCTTCAAGGCATGCACCCAGACCGAAATGATTACGCATCGCGGGGATGCCGCCATTGATGGCACAGGCGCCGACTGCGACCAGTACCCGGCAATTGGCGCGAAACTCACGCAGCACATGCACATTGTCCGCGTTGCACAGTCCTCCCTCCACCAAACCGATGTCGCACGGCCCGCAATGCTTGATATCGTTCAGCGGCGAGCGATCGAACTCGACATGTTCCAGCAATTCCACCAGCCGTTCATCCATATCGAGAAAGGACATATGGCAGCCGAAACAACCGGCGAGCGAAGTCGTGGCAATCCTGATCTTAGTCATCGGTATGCCCCACCCTGGCCTGGATCACTTTTTCAAGACCGATCTCGCCGACCTGGTGCAGGTCGAAGGTGCGCCACCCGATGGGTATCTCATAGCCGTGCGCCTTGATCAGAATCGCGCCCACCGGACAAATGTGCGCTGCCAGGTCGTCGATTTCAAGATCGCTGTCAGCCAACTTTCCGCTGGGCGAATTCACGATCAAGCGTGCAGTGATGCCGCGCCCGGCAACAGCAAACACGTTCTTGCCGTCCACTTCACGGCTGGCACGCACGCACAACTCGCAGAGTATGCAGCGGTCGCGATCCAGCATCACGGTCGAATGCGAGGCATCCACTTCGCGGCGCTGAAAGAACTGAGGAAAATGCCCCCCCAGCATACCGAGATGATAGGCCATTGCCTGCAGTGTGCAGTTGCCGGTCTTTTCGCAGGATGGGCACAGATGATTGCCTTCGATAAACAACATTTGCGTGAGGGTCCTGCGCGCTTCATTCAGCGCAGGCGTGTTATTGCTGACCTGTTGACCGGCTACGGCGGGGGTCGTGCAGGACGATGCCCGCCCGCTGCCGATATCGACCATGCACAGTTTGCAACTGCCGTGCGGCGTGAGTCCGGGGTGATGACACAGATGGGGAATATAGACACCGGCAGCCAGTGCCGCATCCATGAGGGTCTGTCCGTCCTTGAACGGAATTTCGATGCCGTCCATCGTGAAGGTATTCGGGCTGAACTCTGGTTGGTTTGCACCGGCGCTCATGTCATTCTCCCGCTAGTCCAGGTGGGCGGCCGCGTCATCGCGATGCGTGATCCGTCGAGCCTCTTCCAGCGCCGCGTCCAGATCGAAGCAGGGTTCATGACTGTCCTGCGCCAGACGCTGCTCGAATACATGCGGAAAGCGATGCAAACAGTCCAGAATGGGATTTGCAGCCGTTTGCCCCAATCCGCAATGCGAACGGTGTTTGACCAGGATGCCCAGACGTTTCATTTCATCCACGTCATATTGCGTGCCATGACCGTTGGCGATCCTGTCGAGTCCGTTTTTGAGCAGCGTCGTGCCCACCCGGCAAGGCGTACAGAAGCCACAACTTTCATGGGCGAAAAAGTGGGCAAAGTTCACGATCATGGCCAGCAGGTCGCGCTCGTGGCCAAACACCATGAACGAACCACCGGTGGGCAAATCCTCGAAGCCCAGCGTGCGATGGAATTCCGCGCTGCCAATCAGCGTTCCGGAAGGACCGCCGATCTGCACTGCCTGAACATCCCTCGCGCCGCAATCGTCCAGTACCTGTCGTATGGTCACACCGAAAGGATATTCGTAAATCCCGGGGGCAGAACAGTCGCCGCTCACACTCAGAATCTTGCTGCCCGTCGATTTTTCCGTGCCCACCGCCCTGAACCATGCACTGCTGTGCAGAGAAATATGAGCGGCAGCGGCAAACGTTTCGACGTTGTTGACAACGGTGGGCTGACCGAGATAGCCGTGGGTCACCGGAAAGGGTGGACGATTGCGCGGTACGCCGCGCTTTCCTTCCAATGATTCGATCAGCGCGGATTCTTCACCACAAATGTAGGCACCTGCCCCAACGACGATCTCGATGTCGAAATCGAACCCGTGCTGACCAAGAATATGGTTACCCAGCAAGCCCACTTCCCGCCTGTGCATCAGCATGGTTTGCAATTGCGGCAGCAGATAGCGATACTCGCCACGCAGATAGAGAAATCCCTGTTTTGCGCCAATCACGGCAGCACATAGGGTCATTCCCTCGAACACCTCATCGGCGTGGCTATGCAACAGCACACGATCCTTGAACGTGCCGGGCTCCCCTTCATCGGCGTTGCAAAGCACGTAATGCGCCGTCCCCTGCGCCTCACGGCAAAGCGTCCACTTGATGCCGGCGCTGAATCCTGCGCCACCCCGCCCGCGCAGCCCTGACCGGGTGATTTCGGCAAGGGTGGCATCAAAGCCACGGACCAAAGCCGCGCGAATACCAGCACCTGCAGCAAAGCCATTTTTGAGCAACAATCCCGCACGGCGGATATTGTCCTCAACACGAAACCATTCGGCAGGCCAGTCCGAAAGCGCAACTTCCGTTTCAACCAGTTCAGCCACACGCATGATCTTTACGGAATCCAGACGGGTGATCGGCATACCGTTGACCAGCAAGGCAGCACCGTGATCACACATGCCGATGCAGGATGTTTCATCCACGCTGACCAACCCATCGGCACGCGTCTCACCAGAAACCACATGCAGGCGGTCACAGAGCACATGCAGCAGATTCTTGCCGTCCTGCCTGAACCCGCAACTGGGGCAATTGCTGAACAGGATGTGGTACTTTCCACGCGGTGTTTTGTAAAGAAACGAATAGAACTCGACCACAGACTCGACCTGGCCGACCGGCAGACCAAGATGTTCGGAAACTGCGCACACAGTCTGGTCGGAAAGGTGCAGAAGTTGTTGTTGGAGGATGCACAGAACCTCCAGCAAGTGCCTGGACTGAGCGCAGGCACCTGCAACGGTTACATTCAAGGGCTCAGTGCGCTCTGTTCTGCCGACCGAATTCATGGCTGGTTCACCTTACCGTTCCCACCTCTGAAATTTCAACGAACCTCTCCTTCCACGGTGTTGCGCTGCGCCTTTCCCGGAAAGCCGGCTCCGCTATCCGGGATTGCGTGACAGGCGCTGTTCCACCTCCAGTACAAGCCGGGTGGTGGTGAGTACCGTATCCGGATTGAGGCTCATGGAGTCGATGCCCAGTTCCACCAGATATTCGGCCATCTCGGGATAATCCGACGGTGCCTGTCCGCACAAACCGGAATGGCGGCCGTTACGCCTTGCCCCTTCCACCGCCAGGCGGATCATCTCTTTCACGCCGGGATCGCGCTCATCAAAATCGAAGGCCACGATCTCGGAATCGCGGTCTACCCCCAGGGTCAACTGGGTCAGATCATTGGAGCCGATAGAAAAACCGTCGAACAGTTTTGCGAAGGCGTCGATCAGGATGACGTTGTTGGGGATCTCGCACATGACGTAAACCTCCAGTCCGTTATCACCGCGCCTGAGGCCATGCGCAGCCATCGCTTCCAGGACCTTTTCGCCCTCTTGCACGCGACGGCAAAAAGGAATCATCAACTTGACGTTGGTCAGTCCCATCTCATCACGTACCCGTTTCATCGCCGCGCACTCCAGCGCAAATCCTGCGGCGTAAGCGGGATGTGTATAACGGGAAGCACCGCGAAAACCGATCATCGGGTTCCCCTCCTCCGGCTCAAAAAATGTTCCGCCCAGCAGGGTGGCGTATTCATTGCTCTTGAAGTCGCTCATACGCACCACGCAGGGTTTGGGGTACACTGCCGCAGCAATCGTGGCGACGCCTTCGGCCAGTGTCTTGACGAAGAAATCCACCGGGTTTTCAAAAGCGGCACTCAGCGCGGCGATCTTCGCGCGCGTTGCGGCATCCACCTTTTCAGGACAGTTGATCGCCATTGGATGAACTTTGATGTATTCATTGATAATGAATTCCATACGCGCCAGTCCGATGCCATCCACAGGCAACGAAGCCAGACTGAAGGCCTGGTCCGGATTACCCAAATTCATCATGATCCTGGTCCTGGGGTGTCCCAACTGGCTGAGATCCGTCTGCTGAACGTCAAAACCCAGCAGGCCGTCATAAACATTCCCGGTTTCGCCTTCGGCGCAACTGATGGTGATCTCCTGGCCGTTTCGGATTGCCTCCGTCGTGCTTTCGGTTCCCACGATGGCGGGAATACCCAGTTCGCGTGACACAATGGCGGCGTGGCAGGTACGGCCCCCCCGGTTCGTCACGATCGCAGCGGCAGTCTTCATCACAGGTTCCCAATCCGGTGTCGTGGTATCGGCAACCAGCACTTCTCCCGGTTGAAAATCACTCAGGTGTTTGACGTCATGGATGACACGCGCCTTCCCGGCACCAATCTTGGTACCGACAGCCCTGCCCCGGAGGAGGACAGTCGACCTTTCCCTGAGATGGTAAATCTCCAGGACGGTGCCTTTCTTTTGTGAGGACACTGTTTCCGGTCGCGCCTGCACCAGATACAGCAGCCCATCCAGTCCGTCTTTGGCCCACTCCATGTCCATGGGCTTGTACTGACCGGCTTTCCTGGAATAGTGGTTTTCAACCTTGATGGCATAGTCGGTCAGCACCATGACATCCGAATCGGTGATGCAATAGTGGTTCCTTTCTTCGCTGCTGGTATCGATATTCCTGGTGTATTCCACCGCGATATTGCCGGTATTGAGGATATCGGTGAAAATCATCTTCTTTTCCTTGCTGCCCAGGCGGCGTTTCAGAACGGCGCGGTATCCCTTGATGAAGCCGGGTTTATGCGCATAAAAACTATCCGGGTCGATCGTTCCCTGGACGACATTTTCACCAAGCCCCAGAGCGGCATTGATGAAGACCACATCCCTGAATCCCGTTTCCGTGTCCAGTGAAAACATCACACCGCTGGCGCCGATGTCACTGCGCACCATTTTCATGACCACCACAGAGAGGTGGACCTTGTAGTAGTCAAACCCATTGTCGTATTTGTAATGGATGGAACGGTCGGTAAAGTTGGACGCCAGGCAGCGTTTATAGGCGTCAAGCAGCGCAGCGTCACTGGCGATGTTGAGATAGGTGTCATTCTGTCCTGCAAAAGAGGCCTCCGGCGAATCCTCGGCGGTGGCAGAAGAACGTACCGCAAGGGAGATCTTGTCCCCATACTCGCGTTTGAGCTGGGCATAGCCCTGTAAAATGGCCGCCTTTAAATCATCAGGAATCTGACAGCCGTAGACAATCGCCCGGGCTTTTTCTCCACGAGCCTGTAAATCTCTGACGTCATCAGGATCGAGCCCGTCGAGAGCCGCATGCAGCAACCGCCATGCGTTGTTGTATTCCAGCACATAGGCATAGGCCTCGGCGGTCACTGCAAATCCGTTGGGGACGCGCACACCCTCGGCCGTCAGGTTCCGGTACATTTCCCCCAGCGAGGCATTCTTTCCGCCGACCAGAGGTACATCGTCGAGGCCAATCTCGTTGAACCAGCGGATGTGCGAGACCTTGTTCATGTCATGCCCCTTATGCAATAGGAATATGTTTGACAGACGATGTGAGGCGTTCGTCGGCAGTCATGATTCATCTCCCGTATCAGGTATGCCCGTGACCGATACACCTTCACCGTCCCAATGCTGATGCAACAACACGGCAATGGCGGAGGAGATCAGACGGGCAGCGGGGGGATCAGAACGAGAGGTAAGCATCAACGGTACTCTGGCGCCGATGACGACACCTGCCAGGGTTGCACCGGCAAGGTATTCCAGATTCTTGGCAAGAATGTTGCCGGCATCCAGATCTGGCGCCAGCAGGATGTCCGCCTCGCCCGCCACGGTACTGTTGATCTGCTTGACCATGCTGGCATCGTGCGAAATGGCGTTGTCGAAAGCCAGCGGGCCGTCCACCTCGGCATGGGTGATCTGGCCGCGCTGGGCCATCTTGCTGAGGCAGGCGGCGTCCAGAGTAGACGGAATGCTCGGCTTGACCAGTTCGATCGCCGACAAGGCCGCGACTTTTGGCCTGTCCACACCCAGGATACGTGCCAGATCGATGGCGTTTTGCAGAATCTCCGCCTTGGTGGCAAGATCCGGCGCGATGTTGATGGCGGCATCGGTGATGAACAGCAGTTTGTGGTAACTGGGTAAATCTGCCACGAAGACATGACTGATGCGCCGCGCCGTGCGCAACTGACGCAATACTGGCCTCATCAGTTCGTCGGTGTGTATCCAGCCTTTCACCAGGGCTTCAGCCTTGCCCTCCAGCACCCGTTGCACGCCCGCCTCGGCCGCTTCCAGAGCCGACGCCATATGGACGATGGGAAAACGATCGCTGGGACACCCCAGTTGCCGGCACACGATTTCGATCTGTGCCCGCGGTCCCAGCAGTACCGGCTCGATCAAACCGTGATCGCTGGCTTCCACCACCCCGGCCAATACATGTGCTTCCTGCGCATTCGCCACCGCCACCCGCAGGGGAGGATGGCTGCTTGCCTGGGCAAGAATCGCGGCAAAGCGGGGTGACAACAGGGGTGTCGTTTCGTTCATGGCGCTCCCTCCGGCGTGATGTGCGCGGACATTGTTTCGAATGCCTTCCCGACGTCTGCAATTCCGAGGGGTCCCGACTCACCCCCTGCATATTGCGTCGCCTGACTGGAGTCAGCCTATTACTTTTATCCGGGAATTTCAACCAACCGATTTATCCAACCATAAAATCAAACAGATTCTCCACTCGGTACTATACTGAGAAACCTTCATGATCCATCAATGGCCATGTGTCTTGGTATTCCCATGCAAATCGTCGCAATCGACGGCTACAACGCGCGCTGCACCGCCAGGGGGGTGATGCGCGAGGTCAGCCTGTTCATGCTACAGGATGAACCAATCGTTGTGAATGATTTCGTGATGGTGCATGTGGGTTACGCATTACAGAAAATGACAGAGCAGGAAGCGCGTTCGACCTGGGAGTTGCTCGATGAAGTGTCGGTCTGTGATCCAGACCAGCACAGTGCTTGAGGTCTGACCATCATTTTGAGCGCAAGGGACTGGCTGGAAAATATCCGCGCCTTGCCGCTGGCCGGCCGCGTGCGCATCATGAATGTGTGCGGTGGCCACGAGCGTTCGATCACGATGGCGGGCCTGCGCGGCGCTTTGCCGCAGAATGTCGAACTGATCCCCGGCCCCGGCTGTCCGGTGTGCGTGTGTCCTGAAGAGGATGTATCCCATGCCATTCAACTGGCGTTGCACGCAGGCGTGATTCTGGTTGCATTCGGCGACATGCTGCGCGTGCCGGTGAATGGGCCAAAATCCGAGCCGCGCTCACTGGAGCAGGCCAAGGCCGCTGGCGCCGACATAAGGCCGGTGTCCAGCCCGCAGGAGGCGGTGAAAATCGCCAGAGAAAATCCGCAGTGGCCAGTGGTATTCTTTGTCGCCGGTTTCGAAACCACCACCGCACCGGTGGCGGCGATGCTGATCGAAGGCATTCCTGACAATCTATTTTTGTTGCTGTCGTGCCGCCTTACCTGGCCTGCGGTCGCGATGCTGCTCGACTCGGGAAAGCCCGGTTTCGACGCGCTGGTCGCGCCCGGCCATGTCGCTACGGTGATGGGGCCGGAGGAATGGGCCTTCGTCGTGGAGCAGCATGCCATTCCCACGGCGATCGCCGGATTCACCCCCGTATCGCTGCTGGCGGCGATGTATTCAGTATTGCGCCAACTGATCGAAAAAAAATTCTTTCTGGACAACTGTTATCCCGAGGTGGTGCGTCCCGGCGGAAACGCAACAGCACGGGCACAACTCAAACAGGCGCTACAGGTCAGCGATGCGAACTGGCGCGGCATTGGGATCATTCCGGCGTCAGGCTTTGCACTCGCAACGCGCTTCGAGCGACACGATGCGCGCAAAAAATTTGGCGCGTTTGAAACGGGAAGGCACAAGCGTGTCGGCGAAATGCCGCCAGGTTGCGATTGTGCGCGGGTGGTACTGGGAAAGATCTACCCGAATGAATGCAAACTTTTTGGCACTGCCTGCACCCCGCGCACACCGGTGGGGCCATGCATGGTGTCGGAGGAAGGCGCCTGCCGGATCTGGCGGTCGACGGGGGCGAGAGTGCCCCCGTCAGGGGTGAACGCGCGCAGTTGAATACGAGCAACAATCGGCAGAAAAATCTCAGGGTTTCCTTCTCACCCTATCGGTTGTCTCGCTGCTCCTGCATCATGACAACCGGCCTTGATCCATTCCAGCCACTCGCCCAAACCCTCACCACTGGTTGCGGAAACCCGGATTACCTGAATGTCCGGATTCACGCGACGCGCATTGGCCATGGCCAGGTCGGCGTCGAAATCAAGGTGGGGCAACAGGTCGCACTTGCTGAGCAGCATCAGGTCGGAGGCACGAAACATGTCGGGATATTTGAGCGGTTTATCCTCGCCCTCCGTCACCGAGAACATCACCACTTTATGCGCTTCGCCCAGATCAAAACCCGCCGGGCAAACCAGATTCCCGACGTTCTCGATCAGCAACAGACTGTCGTTTTTCAGGGCCAGCCGTCCCATGGCCTGCCCCACCATGTGCGCATCCAGATGACAACCCTTGCCGGTATTGATCTGCAACGCCGGTGCGCCAGTGGCACGAATGCGCGCGGCATCGTTGTCGGTCTGCTGGTCGCCCTCGATAACGGCAAGGGGCTGCATTCCATTCAAGGCAGTGATGGTTTTGACCAGCAGCGTGGTTTTTCCAGATCCTGGACTGGACACCAGATTGAGCGCAAAGATTCTTCGGGATGAAAAGTAGCGACGGTTCTCATCGGCATAATCGTTGTTCTTGGCGAGGATGTCGCGCTCGATTTTCACCATGCGTGCCTGGCTCATGCCGGGGGCATGCGTACCTGCCGGTCCGGCCCCGAAATCGAGGGTGTCAGGAAAAAGTGCGGGGTCGCGCACCGGTGCCCGTATCACACCCTCTTCAGGTGCTCGATAGCGCAGTTCCTTGCCGGGTTTGTGCTGTCGGGCGAAAGCATGGCCACCCCCTGGCATACGGCCTCCGACGAGTGTTTGACCCTTTCCGCATCCGCATGTCGTACACATCACTCCACCTCCAGTTCCCTGACTCTCATCTCGTCGCCGCCCGTCACTTCCATCCGGAAACTGCCGCAATCCGGGCAAGGTTCATAACGGGAGGTCACCACCCTGTTGCAGGCGCACTCCATGCACCAGCCAAGTCCGGCGGTCTCGATGATTTCCAGGCGCGCGTCCCGGGCAATACTGTCGCGCGCCACCACGTCGAAGCAGAAGCGCAGCGACTCTGTCTCCACGCCAGCCAACTGGCCGATCTCCAGCCACACCACCTTGACCCTTGCGTACCCCTCAGCCCGAGCCGTATCCTCGATGATCTGCAGCACGCTCTCTGCGATCGATATTTCATGCATGGCAAGTCTCTCTCATGGCAACTCATGTTGAACCCATAGGAAAAAATTGGCAACTCCTTGCCCCGCTCTGCCGTGCAAAACCCGTGTTCCTGCCGTTCGCACCAATCGTTGTGTCTGGAGCGGGTACAATGGAACCTGATGTGCCCAATGCTGTATGGTTCTGTCGTCCCAAGCACTTTTTGAGCGATTTTCCACCCTGAAACCTGCATGAACACTGTCGACCAACCTCTTTCTTCCCGACCCGTCTCCCGTGAAGCCCGCCGCTGGGTGATGGGCGGTCGGGTGCAGGGGGTGGGCTATCGCGCCTTCGTATTCAATCTGGCGCTACAGTTCAAATTGACGGGCGTGGTGCAGAATCTCACCGGCGAAGTCCGGGTGGAAGCGCAGGGTGAACCCGCCACACTGGACGCCTTCGCCGCCGCCCTGATTTCAAGCGCCCCCCCATTGGCTCGACCGCACGTCATTTCCTGTCAACTCATCCCGGTTCGCGATTTGCGCGGTTTTGAAATCCTGGCCAGCGCCAGCGCCATCGCTTCGCAACCCGACATACACATACCGCCGGATTATTCCCTTTGCGATGATTGCCGACGCGAGATGCGGGATCCAGACGACAGGCGTTACCGCTATCCGTTCATCAACTGCACGCAATGCGGGCCGCGCTATACGTTGATCACCGCCATGCCTTACGACAGAGCACACACAACGATGGCGGATTTCCCGTTATGTCCTCGTTGCCGTGCGGAATACGAAGACCCCCATGACCGTCGTTTCCACGCTCAGCCACTGGCCTGCCCGACATGCGGACCGCAACTGAGTTTCGTCGCGGCGCCTGAACGCAGCGAAGGCAATACGGCATTGCAGGCGTGCATCGAATCCTTGCGTCGCGGTAAAACCGTGGCGGTGAAAGGCATAGGCGGTTATCACCTGATGTGTGATGCGCTGAATCCCACCGCCATCGCACAACTGCGCGCCAGCAAACACAGGCCGCACAAGCCCCTGGCCGTGATGTTCCCGTGGCTGGGAAAAGATGGTTTGCAGCGCGTACGCGAGGAGTTGCTGCTCGACCCGGCGACTGAAGCCGCGCTGTGTCATGCCGCACGCCCCATCGTACTGATTCCACGGCACGCGGACTCAACCTTGCCGGATGTCATTGCGCCGGGTTTGCGCGAAATCGGCGCAATGCTGCCCTACAGCCCGTTGCATCATCTCTTGCTGGAAAGTTTCGGATCGCCGCTGGTCGCCACTTCCGGCAATCTCAGTGGCGAACCGGTGCTGACCGATAACGCCGAAGCCGAGGCGAGGTTGGGCAAGGTGGCACAGGCCTTTTTGCACCACAACCGTCCGATCGCGCGCCCGGCGGACGACAGCGTCGTACGCGTGGTCGCGAACAAACCGCGCCTGTTGCGTGCCGGACGCGGCATCGCACCGCTGGAATTCGATCTGCCCTACACATTACCGCAACCGCTCCTGGCAGTCGGTGGCCACATGAAAAATTCCATCGCACTGGGCTGGAATAACCGCGCAGTACTATCGCCGCACATCGGCGATCTCGACACGCCGCGCAGCCAGGAAATCTTCGCTCAGGTGGTCGAAGACCTGCAGAAACTATACGGCGTCGTGGCCCAGGCCATCGTCTGCGACGCACACCCCGGTTACGCAAGCAGCCGCTGGGCGACGAAACAGGACTTGCCGCTGCGGCGCGTCCAGCATCACCACTCTCATGCCTCGGCGCTGTCATTTGAGGGCGGTCTGGATAAAACCTGGCTGACCTTCACCTGGGATGGCGTGGGACTTGGCGAGGACGGTACTCTGTGGGGGGGCGAAGCGCTGCACGGCAAACCAGGCGCGTGGCAACGCGTTGTCAGTTTCAAGCCGTTCCGCCTGCCCGGCGGTGAACGCGCCGGACGCGAACCGTGGCGCTCGGCTGCCGCACTCTGTTGGGAGAGCGGACTCGACTGGCCGTCGGAAAGACGCGATACGTTATTGCTGAAAAGCGCGTGGCAGCATGGCGTGAATGCGCCGCTCACTACTGCGGTGGGCCGCTTGTTCGATGCCGCATCCTGCCTGCTTGGACTGATCGACACGGCAACTCATGAGGGACAGGGGCCGATGCGGCTGGAAGCCGCTGCAACCCTTGATCAGACCACGGGGGTAATTGAATCCCTGGACTTGCCGCTTCATGAAGACGGGCAAGGTTTGCTCGTCGCCGACTGGACGTCGCTGCTGCATGCGCTGCTTCGCGACGAGGTGCCGGTGGCACACCGCGCGATGCAGTTCCACCTGAGTTTGGCGCATTCCATTGTCGCGCAGGCAGAACGCATCCACACCCGCAGGGCATTCGAGGCCGTGGGGTTGACCGGCGGCGTGTTCCAGAACAAACTGCTGGCCGAACTGGCGATACGGCAACTGAATGCTGCCGGATTCGAGGCATATCTGCCACAGCGGGCTTCATGCAACGACGGCAGTCTGGCACTCGGTCAATTGATCGAAACAGCATCAAAAATGGGTATCCGGAATCTGTGATTGACTTCCGCGTTTTGGATTTGTAAAAAATATGAGACGTTGAAATGAATGATGGGTACATCAGCCTCGCACACGGAAACGGCGGGCATTACATGCGCGAATTGATCGAGAAGTTATTTGTGCGCCACCTCGCCAACCCGTTGCTCAATGTGGATACGGACGCTGTAGCACTGCCCGAAATGGAGGGCGAACTGATGGTAACCACCGATGGCTTCACGGTACAACCGCTGGAATTTCCTGGCGGAACGATAGGTTCGCTCGCGGTGTATGGCACGGTGAACGACCTTGCAGTAACGGGCGCCGTGCCCCATTACCTTACGCTCAGCACATTCATCGAGGAAGGCTTCGAGATTGCGCAACTCGAACGCATCGTCATCAGCCTGGCTGAGGCTGCGCGCGCGTCGAACGTCGTCGTGGTGGCAGGTGACACCAAGGTGGTGAGGCGCGGCGAAGGCGGCGGCCTGTATCTCACCACCACCGGCATCGGCGTACGTCCCAGACATCTGCAACTCGGCCCCGAGCGTATCCGTCCCGGCGATGCAGTGCTGGTGAGCGGCCCGGTGGGCGACCACGGCATCGCAGTGATGCTGGCGCGCGAGCAGTTCGGCTTGCAGGGCGAACTGCGCTCGGATGCGGCGAACGTGCTGCCGCTGACGCAGGCGCTGCTTGGGTTGAACGGCCTGCGCTTCATGCGCGATCCGACGCGCGGCGGACTGGCCACGGTGATCCACGAAATCTGCCGTTCGACGAAATTGCAGGTGCGATTGAATCAACCCGCCATCCCGGTGCGTGAGCAAGTCACAGCAGTGTGCGAGATGCTGGGCTACGATGCGATGTACCTGGCCTGCGAGGGGCGCGTGGTGGCGGTGGTGGAAGCCGCCCAGGCCAACGATGCGCTGGCGCGCTGGCAGGCGCTACCGCAGGGTTGCGATGCCGCGATCATCGGCAACCTCTGCGAGGGACAGGCGCATGCGGTGCTGGAAACCGAACTGGGGGGTCATCGAATGCTGGAAGAGCTGGAAGACGATCCGTTGCCGCGAATATGCTGAGGTCGGTCGCCCTTTCTACGGCAACGGTGGAGTACCCGCGTCAGGGCGGCAACCTGGTACGCCGCCGATCCCGGTAATCCATTGCTGCTTCGCACCCGCCCGCGCACGATCAAAGTTGACACTTTTTGGCACACCGGCCAGAATCTTTACGCCTTTGCCAAAGTGCTTCTGCGCTGCGGCACAATCGGTCGGCGCCAATGCACCTGCCCACCCGATCTGGGCACTCGAGCGAATCCATGCAACAAGGTGGGGATGATCGGCCAAGTCATATTTCTGGTCGAGATCGAGGGCCCGTTCAAAGTAACCCTCGCCAGTCTTCAATGCCGTGCTCCCTCTGCCCATCCGTATCGTATAGAAGCCGAGTGCGCGCAGCGCGAGCGATTCATCGTTGGCATTTTGGGCAGCACCCAGCGCGAACTTGAGCAGTTTCTCCGCAGTCGCAGATTCACCGGTGTCGTACAGTCTCGTGGCGAGGCCCACGAGGTCGGTCGTTGACGCATTGGTTCCGAGTTGCAAGCCCAGTTCTGAGGCAGTGTGCAGGGCATCATTCACCTGGGTGGTGATCAATTCGGACACCTGGCCCTCATAAACCGTGTTCCTGTACTGCTTGAGTAACTCAACCCGCTTCAGATTCAGGTCCTGCAAGGCTCCGAGCGCAACCGTAAATCGCGACTGCTGGTCATGGACATCACGCAGGTGGCCTACATACGCAGAGATGAGCGATGTGAAGAGGGACAACAGAAACGCGCACAACGCGATGAGGAACCGGTAGTCCCACCACCACTTCTTTTCTGGTGCTCTGGCAAGTGCTTTCAGGGCGATCGCCTCTTCGCTGGTGAAGGGGCTACCCGGTTGTTGCTCGACGATTTCCGGCATGATAGGCCAAATATCTCCTCTTACGTGTGGATAGCTGTCAGAATCCGCGTTAATCCAGCGTAAATGGAAGCAAAAAACTTCCGATTGTGGCGCCCCCGACGGGAATCGAACCTGTAACTGCCCCTTCATCCCACTTCGGCTTTCGCCGCCGAAAATCCTTTCGTTCGTGGGCTGGACTTTACCTTGACCCTAATCCCGCACGGGGATGACAGGCCGCATCCGTCAAGTCTCTACACATTTTCCAGCGCTCTGGAACTTTGCTCGGTATTGCCTCGTGCCAGGCACAGGGGGTTCACCGACTTTGAATGCATTCACCGACCTCTTTCGACGACCGGTGCCCAATGATGTTCAGGAGGGGGCTGTTATATCCATTTAACTACGGGGACACGCCTGCGCATTCTATCATCATCTCGCCTCTGTCACTGCACAGAGGAATCCCGCATTGGATGCCGGGGCGAAAAATTAAAGGGATATTTACCCCCTTTGATTGTTGTAAATATACAACAGAGCCCCCCACTCAAAAGCACCGATCGGCATATGTGGCTGGCATCACAGGTGGAAAGTCTTTACACTGTGACGAAGTTTGGGGCTGTCCGACAGCGGCACCCAGTAAAGAGGCAATGAGCCAGAAGCCGATCACCTACGGTCTGCTGGCGGTAGTCTTAGCGTCACAACAACCAAGTTATGGAGAGTACTTTATGAAATTCGAGAAAAAATTGCTGGTGTTGGCCCTCATGGGTCTGCCCGTTGCCTCGGCCTTTGCCGACGGCGTATTGTCCACCACCGAAAGTGATGTCAAATCGGCAGGGACCACCGTGGTCAATGGAGTGGAATCCGCTGGGACCACCGTAGTCAATGGCGTTGAAACCGCCGGAACCACAGTTGAAAACGGCGCCAAGGATGCCATGGGTGATGTGGATAATTTCCTGACCCGCTACCATGGTCCCTTCACCGGGGCCTATGTGGGCGCCAAGGCTGGGGTCAACGACTCCAACATGGGCGTGGGTAACCCCGGCGCCTTGACAGGCGGTGCAACCCCCGGGATCCCCAACAATCAAAACTACGGCACAGCCCTTGGGCTCGAAGCGGGTTACGGCTGGGCCTTGGGCCGTACTGTTCTGGGCATCGATGCCGGGTATGGCTACAACGGAACCGGTCGTTCCAGTTATTTTTCCGGAAACCAGAGTTATGGTAGCCACGACTACGGCCTGGGCCTGAAGTTTGGGATCCCGGTCACCGACAAGTTGATGCCTTACGCCAAATTGGGCTATGGTCACCTGGTTGGAACCGGTTCTGCCTCTGGATTGTCGGGTAATGGGGCCAATGGCGGACTGGGGGTCGAGTATCTGTTTGCTCCCCATTGGAGTGTGGCGGGCGAATGGAACACCATGTCGGTGTCCAATAACTCCAACACCATGAACAACAATGTCTATACCTTGGGTGTGAACTACTACTTCGGCGCAGCCAAACCGCCCCACCACGTCGCTGCCGCAGCGCCGGCACCCGTAGTTGCCCCCGCACCTGAACCCGTGGCGGCTCCTGCCCCGGCACCGGAACGGTGGCGCATCATCACCGAAGAGAAACCCGTCAGCCTCGATGGGGCCAACTTCAAGTTCAATTCAGCCGTGTTGAACAAGACCGCCGACGAAAAGTTGACACAGGTCGTGGACTTCTCCAAGCAATATCCTGAAGCCGATATCAACGTGGACGGTTATACCGACAACATCGGACCCAAGGCTTACAACGTGAAGTTGTCCCAGCGTCGTGCCGATGCCGTCAAGGCCTATCTGGTCAAGCATGGTGTGGCGGCGGATCGTATCCATACCAAGGGTTATGGCATGGAAAACCCCGTGGCTTCCAACAAGACAGCCGAAGGTCGTGCCCAGAACCGTCATGTGGAAGTCCGCTATACGGTTCGTGAAGAAAAGAAAGTGCACGTCATGCAGTAAAGGTCACGTTCAGGAGACCTCGCGCCTCCTGTGCTGTACCTTCCAACCCGAGAGATGTGATCTCTCGGGTTTTTTATGCCGCTTGATCAAGACCAAATTTGGTCGGATTGAATGGTAATTCCCGTTCAATCCCGACGAATTGAATGCCACACTCCAACAAAATTCCACCCATTGCGGTACCATACTTCCCCTGCGCGCGTCATTGCCCATCTTTGAATATTTTTTGATTACTTGCCCATGCCCCTCATCACCCTGGATGCTGTCTCCCTGGCCTTCGGGCTGGACCCCCTGCTCGATCACATCGATTTCCAGATCGATTCCGGCGAACGGATCGGACTGATCGGTCGCAACGGTGGCGGAAAATCCACCCTCCTGCGCCTCGTGCTGGGGATTCTTGCGCCGGATGAGGGCAAGATCTGGCGCCAGCCTAGCCTCAGAATGGGCTACGTCCCGCAAGAGCCCGAACTGGACCCCGAGTCGTCGATCTTCGATGCGGTGGCCCAGGGGCTGACGGAGTGCGGATTGCCCGTGGCCTCGTATCAGGTGGAGCGGCAACTGTCCCAGATGGGACTCGAACCGGAGGGACGGGTCGGCCAACTGTCCGGAGGCTGGAAAAAACGTGTCGCCCTGGCCCGCGCACTGGTCAGCGAACCCGACCTGCTGATCCTGGATGAACCCACCAACCATCTGGATGTGGCGGCCATCGAACGACTGGAAGGAGCCTTGAGAAATTTCCCCGGCGCCGTACTGTTCATCACCCATGACCGGCATTTTCTGGATCAGGTCGTCACCCGTGTGGTGGAACTGGATCGGGGTAAATTATCGACTTTTGGGACCTCCTTTACCGACTACCTGCGCCGCAAGGCCGAACAACTGGCCTCGGAAGCCCTCGAACAGCGTCGTTTCGACAAGTTGCTCAGCCAGGAGGAAGTATGGATTCGCAAGGGGGTCCAGGCACGCCGCACCCGCAATGAGGGACGGGTACGACGCCTCGAGGAACTGCGTCGCGAACGTGCCCTGCGCCGGGATCAAATGGGGTCGGTCCGTCTGGCCTTGGATTCCGGTGATCGATCCGGGGAACTGATCGCCGAATTGAAGGAGGTCACCCTGCGCCACGAAAACCAGATCCTCGTGCAGGGCTTTTCCACCCGCATCCAGCGTGGCGACAAGATCGGCATCATGGGGGCCAACGGCGCAGGAAAAACCACCCTGCTGCGGACCTTGCTGGGATTGCACGCACCCGATGAAGGAACCGTGCGCAGCGGCACCCGCCTGAACATAGCCTACTTCGACCAATGGCGAGAACAACTGGACCCGTCGGCCACCCTGGTGGAAACCATCAGTCCGGGATCCGATTTCGTCGAGATCGGCGGTACACGCAAACATGTCATCAGTTATCTGGGCGATTTTTTGTTTCCGCCCGAGCGGGCACGGGCCAAAGTGGCCTCCCTGTCGGGCGGGGAACGCAACCGCCTGCTTCTGGCGCGCCTGTTTGCCCGGCCTTCCAACGTCCTGGTTCTGGACGAACCCACCAACGATCTGGATATCGAAACCCTGGAGTTGCTGGAATCCCTGCTCATCGAATATCCCGGCACCCTGTTCCTGGTCAGCCATGATCGCGCCTTTCTGGACGCAGTGGTCACCCAGGTCATCGTCCTGGAGGGTCAGGGCGTCGTCACGGAAAATGCCGGCGGCTACAGCGACTGGATCCGCTATCTGGCGCAGCGAAAAAAAACACAACAAAACATGGAGCAACTCCCCAGTTCCGCCGTTGAACCTGCCAGAACGAACCAGCCCGCTTCGCCCAAACCGCGTAAAGCCCCCGCCGAACGCTTGTCCTACAAGGAGCAGAAGGAACTGGATGCCCTTCCAGACACCATCGCCCGCCTGGAAAGCGAGGAAGCCGAACTGGCCAAAAAACTGGCCGATGGCGCCCTCTACCGTAACGCGCCCGACGAGATAAAGCGCCTCAGCCAGCGGCAGAGCGAACTCACCCACCAGTTGGAACAGGCGTTCCAGCGCTGGGAAGCACTGCAACAGAAGCACGACAAGACGCTGAGCGGCGTTATTTCCGATTCCCGCTGATGCCAGCATACCGTTCAACCGGACAGTGCGCTGCGCACATTAGCAAAGGATCTTGGAATTGCGCGTAACAGTGTGCCCTATGCCCCGAAACCCCACCAGCACTGGCCCGGCGCGGGACGTTAAAAAGGCCAGAGAAAATCTGGCCTTGAAGAAATGGTGGCGTATGGTTTGCCAATGTGAATCCGACTAATTCAGCTGGTGAGTAATGCTGCGGAGTGATGCGGGGCAGGGTCACTTTGCCTGACTAACGCTCACGCAACACCGACTCGGTTCCAATTTGCTTCCACTTAGAGTGATTCCGCCGAGTCTTGCATCGGCTGCCACGCTCGGTACTCGGATAAACGGAGCCGGTAGCGAGTAATGTTTCCATCATGCAGATCATGCAGATCGGCGAGTGCTAGTTCAACCACACGATCGAGGACTTCCGCCGGTACTAGGCTCCCCGCCACGGTGCGTACCGTCTGCGGAGTTGGCACCTGAAGCGCGCGCACGATCTCCGAAACCACCGATACCAGTGACTCACGGTAGCGCTGTCGAACAGGATCCGGTTCGGCGATGGTTTCGCGGATGGCCATGTAGCGCTGGCATGAACGCTCGTATGACCAGACGAATACATCACGCAGCAGGTCCATGCGCTTGAGCTCATAGATGCCGAGTGTGCCCTCCACGTAGGCGCGTTCTGGCACATCGATAAACGAGAGTGGGCAGAGGTTATGTTGAATCAGCGGGATGTTGGCACCCAGCCTGGATACCCGTTTATTGACGTCCACAAATGGTTGCAGGTAGGGAATATGAACCATAACGAAAAAGGCCTGCTCAAAAGGGTCTTCGATTGCAGCAGCTTTTTCCAGGGTCATGCGGAAATAATGGTCGACCTGCTGCGGTATACCCAGCGGATGAAATACAGTACCGCTTACCTCCACGATGCGCTGGCGCAACCGCCCGCTTTCGCTCGGGTCTGCAAGCAGGTTTTCCGACAGGAGGGCATGCAGGTTAAAAAAGGTAAATGGATTGAAGCCAATGTCCTCAGGCTGTTCCACCAGAAATTCGATCGCTGCCTTGTGATTCATAATCATCTGCGCTTCCCGGCGATCCTTCCCTTCGGCCAACTGACCCAGTTCGATCAGATTCTGCGTGTCGAGTCGGGTATAGGTGTTGCCTTCGAGTTTGCTTGATGCCCAGGACAGATCAATCAGCAGGCGTCCCAAAATGTCACGTGCATAGGTACCAGCTGGTCGCGCGCCATCGGGAGAACGACCAATGTTATGCAGGTGATCGCGGATATCCTGCGCAAGGTAGCGTGTTTCGTTAGGGTGATACGATTCCAGCAATTCGCGATCATATCCTACAGGCTTGCGTCCCTGGATGGGTTGGCGAACGTAGTCAAGGACTTCTTGGCCTGCCTGAGAAACAGGGAGGTAACCATCCAAGCCCCCCTCCACCTTCCCGCTGCCATGCATATGGCTTTGGAGTTCGATGATGACGGGTGCGCGGTAACGTAGGCGCGGCCCCTTGCCAATTGGGGCAATATTTTTCTGGCTAACCAACTCACTTAAGCGCCGCTGTAAGGTACGACGGCTAACGATGCCAACAAGGGCAGCGTGCAGATCGTCGATGCCCACACCATCAGGGTGCCGAGCAATCTCGCTCTCTATCCGTTCGGTTAAATTTTCGAGGAGCTTTTTTGGCATGATTAGGCTTTGTTTGGCGCGATAATCGATTTATCGTGCCAAAAGACTAGTCTTATTGGCGCGTTTTGTCAAAATACGCGCCATTTAAATGGCGCGATAGGGGGAAGATTGCGCCAAACCGGATACCCGTCATCGACATCACGCGCGATGAGTTGCTGGAAGAACTGGCTGAATTTAACCCAACATGATTCTGGTTTCGGATGCCTCCGCGCTGATCGCCCTCGCGACCTGCGACAGCCTCTCCTTGCTCGAAGCGATTTTCGGTAACTCAGAAGCACGACAAGACGCAGTGACCCGGAAGAAGTGTCAGTTTTTATTACATTTATGGCCGACATTCTTCCGAGAGATAAAATTTATTCCATTTTTTTCAAGGCATTGAGAATTCAGGCATCATACTTGCTTGAAGTTTTGGTGATTCCATAAAGAAGCAATGACGGTGGATAGGGAAAAAAAATGGAGGATTCCATGAAGATACTCATGGTGGATGATCATGCACTGTTTCGTGACGGATTACGCTTGTTGCTCTCCTCTATCCGTCCTGATGCCATTCTATTCGAGGCAGATACCGTCGCCGATGCGTTGTCCGTGCTGCAGGAACACCCAGATTTGACCCTCTGTCTCCTCGATCTCAATCTCAGGCAGGAACGCGGACTGCCCGTATTGAAAAAGATCAGATTCGAATCGCCCGGGAACTGTCGCTCTCCGAATACACGGTCAAGAATCATATCTCGGATCTCTTCCGGGTCCTCGGGGTAAAAAATCGGGTCGAAGCCATCACCAGAACCAGCCTCCTGTACCTGCGTCCTCAATGAAATGAAGGGCTTTTCCTGTTGGCTGCGATCCTGGTTCGATCCAGCCCCGGCATCGACGAACGTCTCCCCTCACGCCTCGCTCAAACAGGAAATGACACGGGAGGTTGTGACCCTCCATGCGAGGGTATTGCTGCACATGCCCCTCGTCCAGTTATTTTTCATCGTCGGCG
>JAJZEH010000012.1 GCA_021805725.1 Pseudomonadota bacterium
GGGCAGGGCTTGCCGATGTGCATCACAAAATCGTTTTCACCCTCACCCAGCACCCGATAATCGCTTTTCTGGTAGATGGCAAGGAGATCCGGATCAATGGCGCTTGTCATGGCATCATTGCTGACGCGGCCAGCCTAAAAAAGGCCAACGCCATGCCTCCCAGCACCCCTCCCAAGGGTCCCCAAAGGTCCACATTACGGGTATACATGGCGATAAAGACTGAGCATCTTCCAGGGGTTGACAATGCGCTCAACGATAAACCCCAATTGGTAGAACGCAAACATGTTCAAGGGCAGATGCGCAGGACTGGCATGGACGAATGCTGCTGTCAGCTGTCGATAATACTGCCCCACACCCAGGGTGAAGGGTGCCGCATTTCCTCCCCAATACAGCAGCATTGGGGGCGTAACATCCCGTACTCCCAGAGAAAACCTCATGATCAAAAAGACCCTCAGGTTATATACAACCAGGGCAATGGTCATCACAGGCATTGACATGGCGACATTGTGCATTACGAATCTGGAGGTCGTCTACACGACGCCTTGCTGAACCTGTTCAATCAGGCGATGTAACTCAGCAAAGCGGATGGGTTTGGCAAGGTGCCCATTCATTCCCATCCGTGTTGCAAGAGATTTGTCTTCGTCAAAAGCATGACCCGTCACAGCAATGATCGGCGTTTGCTGGTTGGGTCCCGGCAACGATCTGATCCGACGGGTACACCCGTAACCATCCAGCACCGGCATGCTGACATCCAATAGAATCAAGTCAAAACGTTGGTTCAGTGCCTTCGCCAACGCTTCAGAGCCCTGCGCCGCTTCGTGAACATCATGCCCATGCTGCTGCAGGATCTTGCGTAGCAACAGCCGGTTGATGGGTTCATCATCCGCCACCAGTACACACAGGGCCCGGTGACAATCTGGACCTGTCGCGCTGGTATCATGACAGGGTGTCAGCGCCCGTCTGAAAGGAAGGGTAACGCTCACCAGAGTTCCCTCACCTTGCACAGACTCCAGGCTCAGCTGACCCTGGAGCGCCTGCACCAACCCCTTAACGATTGCGAGGCCCAACCCCGTGCCCGTCCTACGACGGGCAGGAGTGGATTCCAGCTGGGAAAATCGCTTGAACAGCGCTGATTGTTGTTCTCTCCTGATGCCGATACCCGTGTCTTCCACCTGGAATTTGATTTCTTCGAGCACCCCATTCTGGCCATCCTGCCGAATTACACGGAGGGTAATCTGCCCCTCGTCCGTGTACTTCACTGCATTTGAAAGCAGGTTCTGCAGGATTTGCCGAACCCGGTTGGGATCACCCAAAAGCAGCGGCAAGCCTTCCATATCAAGCTCTTCCTTCAATTCCAAACCCTTCTGTCGGGCCAGCAATGCGTACATATGGGTGCATTGCGCGATGGCTTCGCCAAGATCAAAGGGGATGATCTCAAGCTTGATCTTGCCGGATTCGATGCTTGAAAAATCAAGGATATCACTCAGTATTTTGTTGAGCGTTTCGGTGGATTCCCTCAACCAGCGCGCATGACGCCGATTTTCTCCATCGGGCAAATTTTGTTCCAGCAACGTGGAAAACCCCAACATTCCATTGAGTGGCGTACGGATTTCATGACTCATATTAGCCATAAACTTCGACTTGGCTTCATCCGCATGACGCGCCTGATCGAGCTGCAACTGACTTTGTACCAGGCTCTCTTCGGCATACTTGCGCCCCGAGATGTCCTCAATGACCCCAAAGTACTGATGTGGAGTGCTGTCGCTGGAACGGATCAGGGATAGCGAGGCTTTGGCCCAGATCACTGAACCGTCTTTGTGAATGTAACGTTTCAAACGAAGCAGGTAGGGCATCGTTCCGGTAGTCAACTGCCCGATCAACTGCTGGTCAGCAGGCACATCGTCAGGATGAGTAATGTCTGGCATGCCTTTCCCCAACAATTCACCGGGAGCATAACCCAGGATCTCGCATGTCTTGGGATTGACATCAATCAACAACCCTTCAGCATCGCTTTGAAAAATGCCCACCGAAGACTGCTGATACATGGCCCTGAAACGCGCTTCGTTACGTTCAGCGACACGGTGAGTGACCTGCATCGCCGCCACTTCCCGACGTGTGCCACGCAACTTCAAATGCGCTTGCGCTAGCGTAAATGCCAAGAACAAACAAACCATCAATAACAACATCGTGGTCATGGATGAGGGAAAAGCGGTTGTGCCAGAAAACTTTCAAGCACCCTGCGGGTTTCCAAAATGACGCTATCAAGCAAAAGCACATTCTGGGCATCGTCGAGCTCTTGCTTGCAACGGCCTTCAACCTGTGCCGCGATCAGCGCCAGGCGTGCCAGCCCCATTGAACCCAGAGAGCCCTTGATGCGGTGCGCCAATGCCGCCAGTTCAGCCCTACCAAGCGGTTGATGCAGGCAGTCAGTTGCATCGATGAGTTGAACAACGGCGCTTCTCAACAGATCGAGGTAGTCTGAAGGTCCCAGAAGTTCCGACAGGTAGTGATGCACATGTCGGTCAATAAGTGGTTCGTTGCCGAAAGACATGGTTGCTAGGGTCATCAACTGCGGTTAGTCTACTACTTTTTCAGTTTTTCGAGCGGCGCTGACATGGTCACACGTGCTCTTTTGTTGGATGACGATATCCTGATCGCAAAGCTGTTGCATGGGCCTCTTTCCAGAGGAGGACTACATCTGTCTCATTGCAAAACCCTGGAGAACGCTTATCGCCAGCTGAACACGGAGCACTTCGATCTGCTTCTGATAGACAGGATGCTGGAGTCGGAAGACGGACTGGAATTGGTACGCTTTGCCCGCATCCACTACCCTGACATCGGCATCATCATCCTCAGTGGCAAAAGCCAACCGATCGATCGCATCGTCGGCCTCGAATCAGGCGCAGACGATTATGTGCCCAAGCCTTTGGACCCTCGTGAAGTCTCAATTCGGGCAGCACGTCTCGCCGCAAGAGCCCATGTCATGATGCGACTGACCAAAGGTAATATTCTGAAATTTCAGGGTTTTTCTTTAGACCCCCTGGCGAGGGTTCTGAGCCACTGCGACGCTGGAATGGTGTCGTTAACAGGGAAGGAATTTGATGTGCTGCATTGTCTGGCAAGATCAGGCAACAGACCCATGAGCAGGAAAGTGCTATTGCGGGCCATCCATGACCGCGATCCCTGCACGACAGACCGGACCATTGACACCCTCATCTCCAACATTCGCCGAAAATTGCGCGCCGTCGCCGGAACCGATCCCGTTTGCACCATCCGCGGAGGCGGTTATGCCTTTGGAGCCCTGGTCACCCTTCAACAACGGCCTGAAGAACTAGGTGAAGGGGCTTGAAATTCAAGTGAAATTAAAGGATGCTACGGCTTGATGGCGAAATGTTATGACGTTCGACCCAATTATTACTCAAACAAATATGGAGGAGACGACATGGTTCAATCCCGGATTGTTGCTTCGATTGTTCTTGGAGTTTCACTGCTGTCTGCATCTTCGGCTTGGGCATTGAAATCAGGGGATAATTTCGTAGCCGTCGGTGCTGCCTATGTAAGCCCCGACATCAGCGCAGACTCCCTGTCCTACGCCGGCAACGTCTACCTGCCTAAGCACACTCTTCCAGGTCCACTGCCCATCTCGTCAGCTTCTGCCTCCGGAACGACAACGGCAGCGCTCATTCTGGGACACATGTATACCGATCACCTGGGCCTGGTGCTGGACATTGGTATCCCGCCCACAACAAACATCTCCATGTCCCAAACCATCTTGACGAAGGGCACTGTTCAGGATATTGGTTCAGTCAAATTGTGGAGTCCCATGCTGGTAGGACGCTACTATTTTCTGGACGCCAGTGCGGCATTCCGGCCCTATTTGGGGGCTGGCGTCACCTATACCGCCTTCAAAAGCCTGTCGCTCAATAGTGTGGGGCAAGGGCTTGCACCCAACGGGGCGAGCATCGACTCTGCCTGGGGATGGGTGGCGAGCGGCGGATTCAACTACGACATCAAGAACACCAACTATTTCCTGACAGGCTCGTTGACCTACATCGACACAAAGACCACCATGCACGTCAACAATCTGGTGGACCCTGCACCATTGGGACCTGCATCCACCACCAACCTCAAACTGGGCAATACGATCAGTTTCCTGGGCGTGGGTTACCGCTTCTAAACCATTGCATTCCAGCCCTCCGGCGCTTGGGCTCCGGAGGGCAACTCAAGGCCTAGTCCCGTCCCTCATGGGCGTGACGATTGCCCTCCCCCCTGTGTTCGCCTTCATTGTGAAAACCACCTCGCTCACCGCCCTGCCCCCAGCCTTCACCATGACGTCTGTAAAATGGAACATAAACCCGGTTGTACCAGCCATCCTGGACAAAATAAACGGGCCTGCCGCAAGCGTTGAACTCGTGGCAATGCCAGCGCCATCGTTGTGCGTAACCGGGAGGAACCCGCAGATACACGGGTGGCGGCAGCGCAACCCCGTAAGGCACGGGTTGCATGATGATGGGCTGGGGATAAATGAGTTGCGGCATCGGAGCATTACCCAGTTCGATCATGCCGTAAAATCCGGGCTGCCCCACGCTGACTGCCACTCCCATGTCGGCGAATGCTTGCGGTAGCGCTGCACTTGCCAGCAGCGCCAGTATCAACCACTGTTTCATGAAACTTTCTCCTTTGCTGATAATTGCCCAACGGCTTGGGATGATAGGTCGTTGACCCCATAAGCGTAAACCGTTTATGGTACAAGTATCAGCGACCCCGGTAAAAACAATCATGGAGGAGCCCATGGCAGCCGACCCCCTTACCGCAAGGATGGATGAAGAAGGCTATCTGATCGAACCCAATGAATGGACGGAAGAAATTGCAGCAGAATTGGCCCGACAGGAACGCATCGAACTGACTGACATGCATTGGGGCGCCATTCGCTTCATGCGTGACTATTACGCTGATCACCAGATCGCCCCGGATGCGCGTTTCGTGATCCGGTTTCTGAACGCAGAACATGGTGCCGATCGCAACGCCCTTTTTCAGTTGTTCCCGTACGGTTATGTCAAGCAAGCCTGCAAAATTGCGGGCATGAAACGCCCCAGGGCATGGAGTACAGGGTGATGCAATTCCGTTTCTGGCGACGTGCATCCAGTTTTCTAATGCTGCTTCTACTGCAACCGCATGTCTCATGGGCCGTTCTGGGCGGGAGTGCGGCTACAGTAGCGCAAGACGGACTGCCTGTGATTGCCAATGGACACCAACTTGCACAACAAATTCAGGGCGTTCAACAACAATCTGTAGTAACGGCAGAAAATGTCACCGTCACCGAATATTCTGCGCAGGGCGTAGTTTTTGCCATTCGCTGGTCTGGCCCGGTCATGCCTGACCTGTCGCATCTGCTGGGAAGCTATTTTTCACAGTACGCCACCAACATGCCCCTACCCGCTGCTGCCATCCGCAACAAACCGATTGCCATCGTCACACCCAATCTCGCGGTCCATGCCAGCGGCCACATGCGCGCTTTTTCAGGTTCGGCCTATGCTCCCGGTCTTGCACCCGCAGGTCTCAATTTGAACGCCTTGGGAGTAGATCGTTGAACCGCCCGGTTTTGCGAATTTCCCTGACAGTTTCGATTGCCACCTTGTTCTTGAGCGGATGCGGTGGCGGTGGCGGTGGCAGCAGCACCACGAACACCCCCATTCCGCCAAACCTTCCTAATCAAGTGGCCATGACGGTAGAACAAGAGCCTGCCATCAACACCTTTCCTACGGTTAATTTGCCCTATGTCACCGTGACCCTGTGCGATAAAACGGGGCGCTGCCAGACCGTCGATCACGTCGTAGTAGATACAGGCTCTTACGGTTTGCGCATCCTGGCCAGCGCAGTGACTTCTCTTAACCTGCCCATATCGACAATAGTAGCTGGCGGGGCTCTGGCTGAATGCGCCACGTTCCTTGGCGGCTTCATGTGGGGTGGTGTTCACAGTGCCACCGTCAAGATCGCCGAAGAAACGGCTTCAAGCATTCCAGTCGAATTGATTGGTGACTCCAGTCTGCCCAGTACCGCACCAATACAATGCCAGAACAGGGGCAGCGACATTGGCAACCTTAACGGTATTGGTGGTAACGGTTTGCTGGGTGTGGGGCAGTTCGTGGAAGATCAGGGCAGCTATTTTTCGTGCGTGAACGGACCCAGCGGGAGCTGCAGCCCAACTTTGGTTGCGCCTTCCAACCAGGTCGGCAACCCCGTATCGTACTTTGCCACGGACAACAATGGCGTCATCCTGCAGATGCCTGCCATTTCCATATACGGACAATCAAGTGCCACGGGAACCCTGACTTTCGGCATTGACACCCAGGCCAACAACTCGGTGGCGGGCTACAAGATCCTTCCTGCAGACTACTTGGGTAACTTCACTGCGACCATTTCAGGACAGCTTTACACGCAGTCTTTCATCGACAGCGGTTCGAACTATAACTTCATGACGCTACCGGGCTACAATACCAACATCTACGGAGATTATGCTCCACCGGGCTACACCACACTTGCCGGGACGTTAACTTCCAATAGCGTGCCCTCCAGTCCACCAATCTCCATACAGTTGGGCATGATTAATACCAATATGCTGAATTTTGCATCATTCACTGCTTTCAATGACATCATTGACCCTGGCTCACCCGGCACAGCCGACCTCGGCATGCCCTTTATCTACGGACAATCCATCGCCCTGCTCATTTCCGGCAAACAAATCAACGAAGGGGTTGGACCGCTTTTCGGGTTCCACTGACTGATATGAAACACGCCACGACCCTGATCATCGGAAGCATTATGGCAGCGCTCGGAATTGCCTTCGGCGCCTTTGGCAGTCACGGACTCCGCCACATTCTCGACCCGGTTCAACTGGACTGGTGGCATACCGCAGTTCAGTATCAGATGTGGCACGCACTCGGGCTGATCGGTCTGGGATCATGCCGCATGGAGCGACTGACACTGCCCGTTTCACTGCTTACTGTGGGCACCCTGATCTTTTCCGGAACGCTCTACCTGCTTGCACTAACAGGGTTGCACTGGTTGGGCATGATTACCCCGATTGGCGGCTTGCTCATGATGGCGGGCTGGTTGTCGTTAGCGTGGAGGGCCTGGCGGGGCTGAACATCAGGGAGCAACCAACTGGCTCAAAGAAGACGCGAGGCCTGCAAGAAGCGGCGGCATGTACCCCTGAAACATTCAGCGACGTTCATCACATGGAGAATCGAATGCGACTGTTATTTGTGTGGCTCATTAATGCAGCTGCACTGTTTGCCCTACCTTATCTGATGACTTCAATCAAGGTTGATTCCTTCGTCGTTGCGCTCATCGCTGCGCTCGTTCTGGGGCTCGTCAACACCTTTATCCGACCGCTGCTGATACTGTTCACACTGCCAGCAACACTGCTGACTCTCGGCTTGTTCATTTTTGTAATCAATGGACTGCTGTTCTGGTTTGTTGGGTCTTTTGTGGAAGGATTCCATGTCGGCGGCTTTTGGTCAGCCGTGGGTGGCGCTGTCCTCTACAGCATCCTTTCTTGGGCACTCTCCGTAATTTTGCTGGGTGAAAATCAAACCTGAGGCGTCTTGCCGGGTGCATCAACTACTTTGGTAGATTGTGTTGCTGCGACAGTGCCAAAGGCGGCACTATGAGTGAAGAGAGCAGACCGGCTACGACAATAAATATTCCTCCCATGAGCTCGCGCATGCCCGGTAC
>JAJZEH010000094.1 GCA_021805725.1 Pseudomonadota bacterium
TTTGCCGAATTCGACCCCTTGCATCCCGAAGAAGCCCGCCCGGGGCAGGCAAGCCTGTGGCACCATCCGGCCCCGGCCCCCGTGGTGCCCGGCGTGCTCAATCCCGCCAACAGCCCCTATGTGCTGCAATGCCTGGACAGCCTGATCCAGGCCTGCCGCGGTGGCAGCCTGCAGGCGCTCGTCACCGCGCCCTTGCAGAAAAGCGCTATCGTGGATGCCGGCGTCCCCTTCACCGGGCATACCGAATACCTGGCCCGGCAACTGGGCGTACCCCGCGTGGTCATGATGCTGGTGGGTGGTGGCCTGCGCGTGGCACTGGCCACCACGCACCTGCCCCTGAAGGACGTGCCGCAAGCCATCACGCCAGAGGGCCTCAAGGAAACGCTGGACATCCTGGCCCACGACCTCGCCACGCGCTTTCACTGTCCCCATCCGCGCATCCTGGTGGCGGGGCTCAATCCCCACGCGGGCGAATCGGGTCACCTGGGACGCGAGGACATCGAGATCATTGCCCCGGCGCTGGAAGCTGCGCGCGCACGCGGCATCGATGCGGTGGGGCCGCTGCCGGCCGACACGCTGTTCGTGCCCCAGCAACTGGCTGGCGCCGACGCCGTGCTGGCCATGTACCATGACCAGGGGCTGCCCGTACTCAAGATGCAAAGTTTTGGCGAAGGCGTCAACGTCACCCTGGGGTTGCCCATCATCCGCACCTCCGTGGATCACGGCACCGCACTGGACCTGGCCGGCACGGGACGCATCGCGCGTGGCAGCATGGACGCAGCCATCAACCTGGCCCTGGAAATGACGGGGGTGTCTCATGGCGCATCAACCGCGTAAGCGTTTTGGTCAGCATTTCCTCACCGATGCCGGCATCATCAACAGCATCCTTGCCGCCATCGATCCGCGCACGGGCGAAGCCCTGGTGGAAATCGGCCCGGGGCTGGGCGCGCTCACGCTGCCACTGCTGGCACGCGTGGACCACCTCACCGTCATCGAGCTGGACCGCGACCTGGTGGCCCACTGGCGGGCGCATCCCAAGGCGGCACAACTCACGATTCATGAAGGGGATGCGCTCGCCTTCGACTTTGGCACCCTGGGGACGGACCTGCGCTTGGTGGGCAACCTGCCCTACAACATCTCGACGCCGCTGCTGTTTCATCTCGCCACCTTTGCCGCACAGATCCGCGACGCCCATTTCATGCTGCAAAAGGAAGTGGTGGCGCGCATGGTGGCCGAACCGGCCACTGCCGATTACGGCCGGCTGTCGGTGATGCTGCAATACCGCTTTCACATGGATGCGCTGCTGGCGGTGCCGCCTGAGGCCTTCGATCCGCCGCCCAAGGTGGATTCCAGTGTCGTGCGCCTCATTCCCAAGCAGCCCTCCGAGCGTCATGCCCTGGATGAGGCACGCCTTGAAACCGTGGTGGCACAGGCGTTTTCGCAACGGCGCAAGATGTTGCGCAGTACGCTCAAGGGCATGATTCCGGAAAGCACGCTGGTGAAACTGGGCATCGACCCCACCCGGCGCGCCGAGACGCTGACGCTGGAAGAGTTCGTGGGGTTGGCCAACGCCTGATGGTTGCAGGGGCGTTTGGGGTCTGTCCCCAAATCAGGGTCTGTCCCCAAATTCCTTGAGGAAATTGTCCAGCAGGGCGTGACCATGTTCGGTGAGGATGGATTCGGGATGGAACTGCACGCCCTCCACTGCCAGCGTGCGGTGACGCAGCCCCATGATTTCGCCGTCCTCGGTCCAGGCCGTCACTTCGAGGCAGGTGGGCAGGGTTTCGCGGCGCACGGCGAGCGAGTGGTAGCGGGTGGCCCGAAACGGATTGGGCAGGCCGCGAAACACGCCGGTGTCATTGTGATGCACCTCAGAAACCTTGCCGTGCATCAGCTCCTTGGCATGCACCACCTCGCCGCCAAAAGCCTCGCCGATGGCCTGATGCCCGAGACACACGCCCAGGATGGGATAGCGCCCTGCATAGGTCTTGATGAGCGGTACCGAGATGCCGGCCTCCTTCGGGCTGCAGGGCCCGGGCGAAATGACGATGTATTGCGGCGCCAGCGCCGGAATCTCTTCCAGGGCAATCTGGTCGTTACGCCGCACCACCACCGTCTGCCCCAATTCACCAAAGTACTGCACAAGGTTGTAGGTGAAGGAGTCGTAATTGTCGATCATCAGCAACATGGTTTATTTAACCCACTGTTTTGTAAACACTAGCATTGGCGCCCTGTGAAATTTTATCCACGGACACGCCCAATCATTCATTGTCGCCCAGATTAGCCCGACTATAAACCCCATTGCGCCAGCGCAACAATTTTTCAGGGAAAATGAGTTAACCTGTCGGGGTCTCGCTTCCAATGGGCAGGGCATATGAGCAGCGAATCAGGCGCTCCCAACATCGGCACGGTTGTTTCAGTGCGCGGCAGCGTTGTTGACATCGCGTTTGCAGCACATCTGCCCAGCATCTACTCCCTGCTCAGAACGGGTGCCGATAATCAGATCACCATCGAAGTGCTGTCCCAGCTCAATGCGCACCGCGTTCGCGGGATTGCACTGACCCCCACGCAAGGCCTGACGCGCGGCATGGCCGTGGTTGATACCGGCGGACCGTTGCTGGCACCGGTCGGCAAGGGTGTCCTCTCGCGGGTGTTCGATGTTTTCGGAAACGTCATCGACCGTTTACCGGCCCCCTCTGACGTGCAATGGCGTTCAGTCCATCGCGCGCCTCCTTCCCTGGCACGGCGCTCCACAAAGTCCGAGCTTTTTGAAACGGGCATCAAGGTCATCGATGTGCTCATGCCGCTGGAACGTGGCAGCAAATCGGGGCTGTTTGGCGGGGCGGGCGTCGGTAAAACGGTGCTGCTCACTGAAATGATTCACAACATGGTCAGAAACCATGAAGGCGTGAGTATTTTTTGCGGCATCGGCGAACGTTGCCGCGAAGGAGAAGAGCTTTACCGTGACATGAATGAAGCGGGCGTCCTGCCGAACATGGCAATGGTATTCGGCCAGATGAACGAACCTCCGGGCGCCCGTTTCCGGGTCGGCCATGCAGCGCTGACGATGGCAGAATATTTTCGTGATGACGAGCACCGCGATGTGCTGCTGCTCATCGATAACATCTTTCGATTCATTCAGGCCGGCATGGAGGTTTCCGGACTGATGGGGCAGATGCCCTCACGACTGGGTTATCAGCCCACCATGGGCACCGAGCTGTCGCAACTGGAGGAGCGCATCGCCAATACGGATACCGGCGCCATCACCTCGATTCAGGCGGTATACGTGCCTGCAGACGATTTCACGGATCCTGCCGCAGAGCACACCTTCTCGCATCTTTCCGCGTCCATCGTCCTGTCGCGCAAGCGGGCCAGTGAGGGGCTCTACCCGGCCATCGACCCGCTACAGTCCAATTCCAAAATGGCCACACCCAGGTTCATTGGCGAGAGGCATTATGCACTGGCCCAGGAAGTGCGGCGCACGCTGGCGCAATACGCAGACCTGAAAGACATCATCGCCATGCTGGGCATGGAACAACTGTCATCAGAGGACCGCAATGTGGTTACCCGTGCCCGACAACTGGAGCGCTTTCTCACCCAGCCGTTTTTCACGACCGAACAGTTTACCGGCATGAAAGGCAGGCTCGTCAGCCTCGAGGACGCCCTGGATGGCTGTGAACGCATCCTGCAGGACGAATTCAGGGGCGTACCGGAGGGCGCACTGTACATGATTGGATCCATTGATGAAGCGGGGGCAAAAGCCCCAATGGAAGTGGCCCATGCAACCAGCATGCATGCATCTTGAGATTCTTCTCCCTTTCAGGATATTCGCCGAAGTCACCGGCGTATTGCGCATCGTCGCAACCACCACAGAAGGCGCTTACGGACTTCTGCCGCACCGGCTGGATTGCGTGGCCTCACTCTCACCGGGGCTACTGGTTTTCGAGACCAGCTCAGATGGAGAGGTTTGCATGGCGGTCGATGAGGGGATTCTTGTCAAGGCAGGTTTTAACGTACGGGTCTCCGTGCGCAACGCCGTTCGCGGATTGCCCCTCGACAAGCTGTACGCGGCAATAGAGCAGGAATTCGTGGATCTGGATGAGCAGGAGAAGCGCATGCGTTCAGCGCTGGCCAAACTGGAAAGTGGATTCATGCGCCGCTTTGCGACATTGCATCATGAATGAAACGCCAGGAAAAGCAACGTCGCAGAAGCGGGCGGCATTCAGCCAGCAGGTTGGCGAGCGGGTGGCTCGCAAGCTCAAGGCGCAACGACAGGTCACCCGGATTGTCTGGTCCGGCTTTGGCATGATGGGCCTGATCGGGTGGTCCGTGGCAGCGCCAACGCTACTCGGTGCGGCACTGGGATTCTGGATAGACAGGCACTACCCCAGCAGCCATTCCTGGACGCTCATGTTGCTGTCCGTGGGCCTCGGTCTTGGTTGCTTCAACGCATGGCATTGGGTGGCACGGGAAGGCAGGAAAATCAGCGCGCAGGAGGAGAGCGACCTTGAGTGAATTGATGGATGCAGCGGCGGCGGTGGGTGCTGGCATCATGCTCGGTGCGATTTTTTTTGGCGGTCTGTGGTGGACCGTCCGACGGGGCATTTCATCCAGTCGCGGGGGCTTCTGGTTTCTGGGCAGCATGCTGATTCGCACGGGCATCGTCTTGCTGGGTTTCCGCTATTTCCTTGGGGACGACTGGAAACGAATGCTCCTGGGCCTGTCTGGATTCGTCATTGCACGCCTGATGGTGATGCAACTCACCAAGGCAACGGAAAAGCCGGCTCAACCGCCCATGGAGGGCAGACATGCACCTTAGTCCGGACGACATCATTCTCTGGCAGCATGGACTGTTCAAACTCAACGCCACCATCGCATTCACATGGGCCTTGATGTTGGTGATGGCGCTCGGATCAACGCTTGTGACGAGAAGACTTTCCACGGAGGGGGAGCGATCCCGATGGCAGAATTTCCTGGAAATCATCGTGACCACCATCAATCAGCAAATCGTCGAAGTCGGCCTGCGGCAACCCGCAAAATACCTGGGCTTTCTGGGCACCCTGTTTTTATTCATTACCATGGCCAATCTTTTCACCATCGTTCCGGGCTATGTCCCGCCTACCGCTTCACTTTCCACCAGCGTGGCGCTGGCCATCTGTGTGTTTGTGGCAGTGCCGCTGTTCGGCATCCAGGATCGTGGACTTGGTGGATATCTCGGGGCTTATCTGCAGCCAACCTTCATCATGCTGCCCTTCAACATCATCAGCGAACTCTCGCGAACCCTTGCCCTGGCTGTTCGCCTGTTTGGCAACATGATGAGCGGATCGATGATCCTGGCCATCTTGCTGACCATCACGCCCTTTGTTTTCCCGATTGTCATGAGTGCGCTCGGGCTGCTCACGGGCATGGTGCAGGCTTATATATTCAGCATCCTGGCTACGGTCTACATCGCAGCTGCCACTCGCCCGGAAACAACCGCACCGGATCAAGAAGGACAAAAAAACCAGGACAACCCGGCAAACAACGAGGATACACACCATGGATAGCATGACGCTCATCGCAATTGCCTCAATCGTCGCAGCAGGCCTGACCATTGCATTGGGAAGCATCGGACCGGCGTTGGGCGAAGGGCGCGCAGTCGCCACGGCATTGAGTGCCCTCGCACAGCAACCTGATGCGGCAACCACCATCACGCGCACCCTGTTTGTGGGTCTGGCCATGATTGAATCCATTGCGATCTACTGCTTCGTGGTCTCGATGATCCTCATTTTCGCAAACCCATTCTGGAATCATGTCATTGCCAATTCAGCAGGAAAATGAATCATGCTGATCGACTGGTTTACCGTCTTTGCGCAAGTCGTCAATTTCCTCATTCTGGTGTGGCTGTTGAAGCGTTTTCTATACCGCCCCATTCTCGATGCCATAGATGCCCGCGAGAAAAGCATCGCCACGCAACTTGCAAATGCCGAATCCATGGGAAAGGAGGCACAGAAAGCGCGTGACGAGTTCCATCTCAAGAATGAGGCACTTGCCCAACAGCGTACAGCCCTCATGACCCAGGCGATGGACGATGCAAGACATGAACGCCAGCGCCTTCTCGATGACGCGCGCCTCGCAGCCGAAGCCTTGAGCGCAAAACGTCTGGAGGCCCTGAACACCGAGATTCGTCAATCTCGCGATGCCATCCTTCGAAAAACCCGTGATGAGGTCTTTGCCATATCGCGGAAGGCGTTGACGGATCTTGCCGCTACCACCCTTGAAGAGCGCATGGTTGCGGTGTTTATCAGCCGGTTGCATGAACTGGATGACGCCCGAAGGAAAATGCTTGCCCAATCTCTTGAAGCAGCGTCAGCTTCCGCGATCGTGCGCAGTGCGTTCGATCTTTCTGCGGCGCAACGCACGGCGATTCAAAAGGCCCTCGAAGAAAACCTCAATACCCGCGCGGATGTCCGCTTCGAGACCGCGCCGGACCTCATCAGTGGCATCGAACTCAATGCAAGCGGGCATACCGTCGCCTGGAGCCTCTCGGATTATCTGGCATCACTTGAAAACGAGATGGACCAACGATTGAAACAGCAGGGCAACGCATGAATACCACGCCCGGTGCGCTTCTGCCCGATTTTGAAAGCGTCTTTGGCGAGATGGCCAAAGTGCGCGAGATGTTCAGGCCCACACTCTCGCTCGGTGAAAAGGGCAGGATCACCAGTATTGCCACCGGCATTGCAAAGGTTTCCGGACTTCCTGGCGTGGCCTATGAGGAGGTTCTGAAGTTTTCCGGAGATTTGTATGGCATTGCTTTCAACGTCGATGAAGACGAAGTCGGCGTTGTGCTTCTGGGCGACTACTGGCACCTGCACGCAGGTGATGCAGTGGAACGCAGGGGGCATGTGATGGACGTGCCTGTAGGAGATGGATTGATTGGACGAATCGTCAATCCATTGGGCCAACCCATAGACGGCAATGGACCGGTGCATTCCAGCACACGCCTGCCTATCGAACGCGCAGCGCCGCACATCATGGATCGCGCCGCTGTCACGGTGCCGTTACAAACCGGCATCAAGGTCATTGATGCGCTCATCCCCATTGGACGCGGCCAGCGCGAGCTGATCATGGGAGACCGTCAAACCGGAAAAACCGCTATTGCACTCGATACGATTCTCAACCAGCGTCACAACAACATCGTGTGCGTTTATTGCGCCATCCACCAGCGCGCGTCCGGAATCGCAAAAGTCATCGGCTCGCTTCGCGAAGGCGGTGCGCTGGATTACACCGTCGTTGTCGTCGCGGAAGGCAATGATCCGCCTGGCTTGGCCTACATTGCCCCCTATGCCGCCACCAGCATCGCCGAGCATTTCATGGAACAGGGTCGCGATGTGCTCATCGTCTACGACGACCTCACCCAGCATGCGCGCGCCTATCGCGAACTGTCCCTGCTGCTGCGACGACCGCCTGGTCGCGAGGCTTTTCCCGGTGACATCTTCTACATTCATTCACGACTTCTGGAACGTGCAACGCACCTGCGCCCCGACCTTGGCGGAGGATCACTGACGGCATTGCCCATTATTGAAACCCAGGCACAGGACATTTCGGCCTACATTCCAACCAATCTGATTTCCATCACGGATGGGCAGATCTATCTCTCTCCGA
>JAJZEH010000073.1 GCA_021805725.1 Pseudomonadota bacterium
GGCTAAAACCAGTGCCGGAGAAGCCAACGCCATCAACAATGCGGGCTCGCTGCGCATGCTGGCATGGCGCGTTGTTTCAGAAGCTGACGGGCACCATGCGGAAAGCCTGAGTGCCACCCTCGATGCCTTCGAGCAACGCCTGGCGATCCTGCAGGATTCAGGGGTGCAGCTCGCCACGCGCGAAGACCCGTTTATCGAGACCGTCCGCCAGATCCGTGACGAATGGCATGCACTCACCGCGCCCGACACGCTGTTGCAGCAGCATCTGCTGGAACGAATGCCCCTGTTCGTGGCCCGCATCGACCAGCTGGTGCACCTGCTCGAAACCGACCTTGAAACCAAGATCCTCTGGTTGCGCTGGACTCAAGGCGTGCTGCTGTTCCTGATCGTGGCACTGGCTGTCGCCACCCTGCTGATGATGAAACATCAGAACGGACAGCTGGCGTCGCTCGTGGGCGAAAAAACCCGCGAGCTCCAGCACAGCAACCGTTCCCTGCAACTGCTCTATCGCACCACCACGCGCCTGTCCGAGGGTGAGCTCACCCAGGACAAACTGCTGGCGCTGCTACAGGATGTGGAAGACGAACTGGGACTGGGCCAGGGCATCATCTGTGTGCGGCAGAACGACGATGAACGCGCCTATCCGCTGGCCACGCACATTCCCGAAACCGAACGTGCCGAGCTGTGCGACAGCCTGGGCTGCACCATCTGTTTTGGCAGCAGCGCCTCCTCCACGCCCAACCTGCACCAGCTGGGTGAACGGCACCTCGTGAGCGTGCCACTGACGGGCGGCGGCCAGTGGCAGGGGGTGATGCCCTTTCAGCTTCGGGCAGGGACCACCCTCGAGCCCTGGCAAACCGATGTCCTGGAAACGCTGGGGCGCCATGTGGCCACGGCCCTGGCCAATAGCCGGCGCGCCGAAGAACGGCACCGGCTGGCGGTGTACGAGGAACGCTCGGTGATTGCGCGCGAACTGCACGACTCCATCGCGCAATCCCTGTCCTACCTCAAGATCCAGATTGCCCTACTGCAATCGCGCATCCGCGATACCCAGCACACGGAGCTGCTGCCCACGGTGGAAGAGCTCAAGCTGGGGCTGGGCATGGCTTACAGCGAGCTGCGCGAACTACTCACCACCTTTCGTCTGTCACCGGGGCAAACCCCCTTCACAGAAGAACTGGACCTGCTGATCCACGAGCTGTCGCGACGCTGCGGTTTTGCCATCCAGCTGGACCAGCGCATGGGCAACATGGAGCTGTCTGCCAACGAGGAAGTCCATCTCACCAGCATCATTCGCGAAGCCCTCATCAACATCGCACGCCATGCGCAGGCCAGCTGGGCACGGGTCACCCTGAGCGCTGACACGCTGCGCCAGGTAGCCGTCACCATCGAGGACAACGGTATCGGCATGGCGCCGCAGCCGCCCAACCGCCATCACTATGGTGTCACCATCATGCGCGACCGGGCCGCCATTCTGGAAGGTCAACTGCACTTCGAAGCGCGCACCGAAGGCGGTACCCGGGTGCGGCTCAATTTTGTCGCCAAAACCCCTTACGCCCGCGACCCTCAACCGACCTGAGCCTCCCATGTCCCAACCTGCCCCCACACCCCAGGCCACCGTGCTGGTGATCGATGACCACCCCCTGTTTCGCAAGGGGGTGCTGGAGTTGCTGTCCTCCACCACCCACCTGCGCCCCGTGGGAGAAGCGGAAAATGGCGACGAGGGGATTGCCCGGGCGCTCGCCCTGGATCCTGACCTGATCCTGCTCGACCTCAACATGAAAGGGGGCAAGGACGGCATCGCCACCTTGCAGCACATGCGCGCCCAAGGTATCGAAAGCCGCATCATCATCCTGACGGTATCGGACGATTCTCACGACCTCATCTCGGCCATTCGCGCCGGAGCCGATGGCTATCTGCTGAAGGACACGGAGCCCGAGGACATGCTGCGCCACCTGGAAGAGGCGCTATTTGGCAAGACCGTCATCAGCGATGGGCTGACCACCCTGCTGGCTGCCGCGCTGCGCCAGGAAACCCTGATGCGCTCGCCCAATCCCGCCGAATTGACCGAGCGCGAACAGACCATTTTGCGTTACCTGGCCCAGGGCCTGTCCAACAAACTCATCGCACGCGAACTTGACATCATGGAAAGTACCGTCAAGGTGCATATACGCAACCTGCTCAAGAAGCTGAAATTCCACTCCCGGCTGGAGGCAGCGGTATGGGCTGTCTCCAACGGCCTGTCGTCGCGTTGATCATGGTGATGCCTGACCTGAAAAGCGCCCTGCGCGCCTTTTTTGACATCGATGCGCAGCCCCTGTCCGCTGCCGAGCGCTGGCGCTCCACCCTGGGGGCCCTGATATTCGTAGCGGTCGCAGGCTTCCTGTTGCGCGGCTTTCCGGTGGGCGTGCATTGGCTGGTGGCCCCGGTGGGTGCCAGCACCGTCATCCTGTTTGCCCTGCCACACAGCCCCGTGGCAGCCCCCTGGCCCGTACTGGGCAGCTATCTTTTTGGTACCGCATGCGGTTTTGTGGCCCTCCTGCTGGTGCCTTCCCCACCGCTGGCCGCAGCGCTGGCCGTGGCGGCCACCATCTGGCTGATGGCCCGCTACAACTGCATCCATCCTCCCGGTGGCGCCGTCCCCCTGATGATGGTGCTGGCCGCGCCACCGACTGCCGATGCCCTGCGTCGCCTGTCACTGGCCGTGGTGGCAAACGTGCTGCTGATGCTGCTGCTGGCGGTACTCATCAACAACCTGCTGCTGCGCCGGCGTTATCCCTGGCATGCCGGGCCCTCAGCCCAAAACCCGCACCTCACGCGCGACGTCCTGCCCGAGCAACGCATCGGCCTGACCCACGAAGACCTGGAATACGCCTTCAAGGCGCGCGATACCTTTGTGGACGTGCAGGAAGGCGAACTGGTGGAGCTCTACAACCTGGCGGTGGACCATGCCTTCGAACGCCACACCAGCCTGACCTGCGGTGACGTCATGTCGCGTGATCTCATCACCGTCACTTTCAGCACCGGACTGGACGAAGCCTGGGCTGAGTTGAGCCTGCACCGGATTCGCGCCCTGCCGGTCGTGGATGGCTTTGGCCGCCTGCTGGGTATCGTCACCCTCACCGATTTTCTGCGCGAACTGGACCATCCGCCGCTACCTGCCCTGGGGGTGCGCCTGCGCGACCTGTTGCGGCGCACGCCCGGCACCCATTCGGAAAAAGCCGAAGTGGTGGGCCAGATCATGACCCGGGCCGTGGTCACAGCCGCCATCGACATGCCCATCACCTCGTTGGTGCACATCCTGGCTGAAAAAGCCGTCCACCATATCCCCGTCCTGGACGACACCCAGCGCGTAGTGGGCATCGTGACGCCTTCCGACATCAATGCCGCCCTCTATAAACAGCTGGCCCTGCGTACGCCCTGAAGCCCTCCCCAAAGTCCGTTTTTGATCTGGATCAAAACGGAGCCCTGCGAAAAAGCGCAACCTCCACCGATCCTGCAGAAAGGAAAGGAATAATGCAATTGTTGCAAACCAGTGGGCTAAAGCCCTTGATCCTGAAGGGGCGCACGCTGTTGCCCATCGTCCAGGGCGGCATGGGCGTGGGCGTTTCGGCACATCGCCTGGCGGGCACCGTGGCGGCCCAGGGTGGCCTGGGCACCATTTCATCCATCGACCTGCGCCACCATCACCCCGACCTGCTGGCGCGCACCCGTGGTCTGCGCAACTCGCCCGAAGCGCGTGCCACCGTGGATGCCGCCAACCTCGAGGCGCTCGATCGCGAAATCGTGGCAGCGCGCGCCCTGTCCCAGGGGCGGGGCATGCTGGCCGTAAACATCATGCGGGCTGTGAGCGAATACGCACACTATGTGGAACAATCCTTACGTTCCGGCATTGATGCCCTGGTGGTGGGGGCCGGCCTGCCGCTCGACCTGCCCGACCTCGCCCAGGATCACCCCGGGGTGGCCCTGATCCCCATCCTGTCCGATGCGCGTGGCATCCAGCTCATCGTCAAAAAATGGGAACGCAAGAAGCGCCTGCCCGATGCCATCGTGATTGAGCACCCCAACTACGCCGGCGGCCATCTGGGTGCGGCCCGCGTGGACGATCTGGGCAACGCGCGCTTCGCATTTGAGCAGGTGATTCCGGAAACCCTGGCATTTTTCAAATCGGCGGGACTGGAGGGACAGATTGCCCTCATCGCCGCAGGGGGCATCCGCACCCACGAGGACATCCTTCGCCTGCAAGCCCTGGGCGCTGACGGCGTGCAACTGGGCACACCCTTTGCGGTGACGGAAGAGTGCGATGCGCACCCCAACTTCAAGAAGGTGCTGGCCGAGGCAAAAGCGGAAGACCTGGTCACCTTCACCAGCGTTGCCGGATTGCCAGCGCGCGCCGTGGCCACCCCCTGGCTCAAAAACTACCTCAAGTTCGAGGACAAGCTCAAATCCGTGGCCCGGCAAAAATCCCGCTGCACCATGCTGTTTGACTGCCTGGCCCAGTGCGGCCTGCGCGATGGCAAGAGCGATTGGGGCCAGTTCTGCATCGACACGCAACTGGCGGCAGCCCTGCGCGGCGATCTCAAGAAGGGATTGTTTTTTTCGGGCTCGGGCGCGCTGCCCTTTGGCGACCAGATCCGCAGCGTGCGCGACCTTCTGGAACGACTCCTGGGAGGGCCAGCACCGCTTGGTGTACATTAACAGGCTTTCGCCTGTGAGTACGCTGCCATGCTCGACCTCTACTACTGGACTACCCCCAACGGTCACAAGATCACGATGTTTCTGGAAGAGGCGGCGCTGCCCTACCGCCTCATCCCCGTCAATATCAGCATCGGCGATCAATTCAAGCCAGAGTTTCTGGCCATTGCCCCCAACAACCGCATTCCCGCCCTGGTGGATCACGAACCGGCGGATGGCGGCGCACCCCTGCCGCTGTTCGAATCCGGCGCCATCCTGCTCTATCTGGCAGAAAAAACCGGGCGCTTCATTCCGGCCGACCTGCGCGGCCGCGCCGAGGTACTGCAGTGGCTGTTCTGGCAGATGGCGGGCCTGGGGCCCATGCTAGGGCAGAACCACCACTTCAAGCAGTACGCGCCCGAAGTCATCCCCTACGCCATCCAGCGCTACGTCAACGAAACCAACCGGCTTTACGGCGTGCTGGACCGGCGCCTTGCCGACCGCCCCTTCGTGGCCGGCGCGGACTATTCCATTGCCGACATGGCGGCCTATCCCTGGATCGTGCCGCATGAGCGTCAGGGGCAGCATCTCAACGATTTCCCCCACCTGAAGCGCTGGTTTGAAACCATTGCCGCGCGGCCGGGAACGGTGCGGGCTTACGAGAAGGCCCGCAGCGTCAACACCGCACCCACCGTCAACGAAGCGGCGAGAAAGATCCTGTTCGGGCAAACCGCGGCAGCGCTTGCGCCCGCCGGAAAAGGAAGCGCCTCATGAAAGACACCCTGCGCCCCGGCATACGCGCCAGCCACACCTTCACCATCCCCACCAGCAAAACGGTGCCGGCCCTCTACCCCGAGGCGCCGGAATTTGTGGCCATGCCCGAAGTGTTTGCCACCGGCTTTCTGGTGGGTTTTCTGGAATGGGCCTGCATCAAGGCCGTCAACCCGCACCTGCACTGGCCGGAAGAAATGACGCTGGGCACGCACATCGACGTCAGCCACGAAGCGGCCACCCCGCCTGGGCGGGAAGTCACGGCCACGGTAGAACTGGTGGAGGTGGATGGCCGGCGCCTGGTGTTCACGGTGGAGGCCCATGACGGCGTGGCCGTCATTTCGCGCGGGCGGCATCAGCGTCACATCATCCAGCGCGACCAATTCCTGGCGCGCCTACACGCCTCCCGTTGAGTCGTCGGCCCCCTGGCGATAGGGGGCATGCTCTTCAAGCTCCTGGCGGTAATGGGCAATGCCCAGTGCCTCGCGCGCCAGAAACCGCTCTATGGCCTCGGCAAACCCGTCATCCGCCATGCGATGCAACGATACTGTGCGCACTGGCATCAACCCGCGCGCCAGCTTGTGTTCCCCCTGCGCCCCGCCTTCGAATACCGCGATGCCCTGGGCGATGCAAAAAGCGATGGACTGGTAATAGCAGGTTTCAAAGTGCAGCCCCGGCACGTATTCCAGCGCCCCCCAATAGCGTCCATAGGCACGCCCCGCACCCCACAGGTTGAGCGCGCTGGCGATGGGCCGCCCGTCGCGCAGCGCCATGATCAGGCAGACCTGCTCGCCCATGTCCCGCCCCAGCCGGAAAAAGAAATCGCGGTTGAGGTAGGGGGTGGAACGATGGTCGCGGTAGGTGTTGCGATAGCAGCGTTCAAAAAACAGCCAGTCCGCTTCGCGAATGTCCTTCCCCACGCGCCAGTCGAAGGTGACGCCCGCTTCTGCAATGCGGCGGCGCTCCTGTTTGATCTTTTTGCGCTTGTCGTGGTTGAGGGTGGCCAGAAACGCCTCGAAGTCGGCATAGCCCGCATTACGCCAGTGAAACTGCACGCCTTCGCGCAGGTGCAGGCCCGCTGCCAGAAAATCGGGCCAATCGCCCTCCTGGGGAAAGAGCACATGCACCGATGAGGCTTGAAGCGCCTCGCGCAGCGCTTCGAGGCCCTGCACCAGGGCGCTGCGTACCGCAGGGTCGCGGGCCAGGATGCGCGGCCCCGGAATGGGGGTGAAGGGCACGGCCACCAGCAGCTTGGGATAGTAGCGCCGGCCCGCGCGCTGATAGGCCTCGGCCCAGGCCCAGTCGAACACGAACTCACCGTAGGAATGGGTTTTCTCGTAAGCGGGCATGGCCCCCACCAAGACCCCCTCCTGCCACGCGGTGAGGTAGCGCGGGGTCCAGCCGGTTTCGGGTGCGGCACAGCCGCTTTCGTGCAGCGCATGCAAAAAAGCGTGTTGCAGGGCGGGCGAGCCGCCTGCCAGACGGTTCCACTGGTCGGGGTCCACCTCCGCCAGCGATGCCAGCACCCGCAGCTGCATGGATCAGTGCACCTTGAATGCGTGGTGCTGCAGATCCTCCAGGGCGATGACCTCAAGCGCCTTGTGATGGGTGGACTCGAGGATGACAAAAGGCGCCATGCCGTGCTCCAGGGCCTCCTGCCAGCGTGCCGCGCACAGGCACCAGCGCTCGCCTTCCTTCAGTCCCGGAAAGCCGAAGGCCGGTTGCGGCGTACTGAGATCATTGCCGCGCGCCTTGCTAAAGGCCAGAAATTCGCTGGTCAGCACCACGCACACCGTATGTTGCCCCACATCCTCGGGCCCCGTACGGCAACAGCCGTCACGGTAAAACCCGGTTTTGGGGTTCATGGAACAGGGCACCAGGGGGCTGCCCAAGACGTTGAAATCCATTTGCTCACGCACTCCCGAAAGGAAAGGCCTCTTCCACGGTCTGGATCAGGCCGGTGTTGGTGGCATCATAGCCTGCAACCGTGTCCACCTCGCTATGAAATACCGAGGATTGCAGGATTTCCAGGATCGGCATGAAGCGCGCATCCGTCAGCAGCGATTCCCGGCACACGAAAAAATACCGTTCGGTGAGAATCGGCACGAAATCGAGGTCGAACTTGCGC
>JAJZEH010000064.1 GCA_021805725.1 Pseudomonadota bacterium
GGCATTGAGCAAAAATCCACCTTTCAACCGTCACCGCCCTTCCGTGGATATCCTGTTCCAGTCTGCCGCACAGGTAGCGGGAAAAAATGCCATTGGCATCATCCTGACCGGAATGGGCAAGGACGGTGCCGCAGGGATGCTCGAAATGAAAAAGGCAGGCGCCTACAATTTTGCCCAGGACGAGCACAGCAGCATTGTCTTTGGCATGCCCAAGGAGGCCATCGCACTCGGGGCTGTTGATGAAATCCTGCCCATTCAAAAAATGGCCCAACGGGTTATGCTGCAATGCAGCAACGGTGCGCAGCCCTGGCCCTGAAAAAAATCCAGTTCCGCGACGTCCAGGCGTCGGGTCAAGTTAGAATCAGATGGTCTTTTTTTCGGAGCAGTCCCATGAGCCAGGAGTCGCTGGACCCAGCTGACTGGAACGATTTGCGCGCCCAGGGCCATCGGATGCTTGACGACATCCTGGATTATCTCGAGCACCTGCGAGAACGTCCGGTGTGGCAACCCATCCCCACCGAAGTGCGCCACCGGTTTCACGAAGCGCTCCCGCAAGAGCCTTCCGACCTCGCTGCAGTACACCAGCAATTCATGGCGGACATCCTGCCCTATGCGGTGGGCAATGCCCATCCGGGTTTCATGGGATGGGTGCACGGGGGTGGCGCACCCGTAGGTATGCTGGCCGAAATGCTGGCAGCCGGCCTCAACGCCAACCTCGGCGGACGCGACCAGATTCCGGTGGCTGTAGAACGACAGATCCTGGAATGGATGCGAACCCTGTTTGGTTTTCCGGAGACCGCGAGCGGCCTGTTCGTCACAGGCACCTCCATGGCCAACCTGATTGCCGTTCTGGTGGCGAAAACCGCCATATTGGGAACGCGTGTTCGCACCGAAGGGCTGGCTGCCAGTGGCCAGCAGTTGCGCGCCTACGCCTCAGCAGGCGCGCATGGCTGCATCGCCCAGGCCATGGACCTCTCCGGTCTGGGCACGGATGCGCTGCGGATCATTCCGGTGAATGCCCGCTTCGAAATGGATCTTGAACGGCTTGAAGCCGCCCTGGTTGAGGACCGCCGCGCCGGGCTGACCCCCTTCTTCGTGGTCGGCACTGCAGGGACGGTGGATGTAGGTGCAGTGGACTCTCTCGCCACGCTTGCCGGAATCTGCCGGCGGCACGCCGTGTGGTTTCATGTGGATGGCGCCTATGGCGCCCTGGGGCGCCTCGCGCCCGACCTGGCGCCACGCCTGGATGGCCTCGAGCATGCGGATTCCATTGCCTTTGATTTCCACAAATGGGGCCAGGTGCCCTATGACGCCGGTTTCATCCTGGTGCGCAATGACACCCTGCACCACCAGGCCTTTGCCTCTCCTGCCGCATATCTGCGCAGGGAAACCCGCGGCGTTGCTGCCGGTTCGCCCTGGCCCTGCGACTATGGCCCCGATTTATCCCGGGGATTTCGCGCCCTCAAAACCTGGTTTACGCTGAAGGTCTATGGTGCCAGACACATGGGTGCCGTCATCTCACACACCTGCGCATTGGCGCGTTACCTGGAGCAGCACATCGTGGCAAACCCTGCTTTGGAGTTGCTGGCCCCCGTGTCCCTGAATATCGTGTGCTTTCGCTACCGTTGCGACCGGTCCGACCTCATCAATGCCCGGATCGTCACGGCGCTACACGAATCGGGCATTGCTGTCCCGTCCACCACCACCCTTCACGGCAGGCTCGCCATCCGCGCCGCCATCGTCAATCACCGCACCCAGGAGGAGGACATCGACGCACTCCTGAAAGCCACCCTCGCCCTGGGTGCCCGGTTCAATGCCATGCCCACTGCGGAGCTCGACTCGTGAACCCGGAGTTTCAGGGACTGGCCGCACTCATGACCCAGGCCTTCCGGGGCGTGGATCTCACACCGCTGGGCAATCAGCTGATCGCGCGCGTGGGCCAGCAGCCCACGGTCGACAGTGCGGAAGCGTTACTGGATCTGTCTGTCATCCTGCATCTGAAGGGCAATCACGACATCGCCCTCGACGTTCAGCAACAGGCCCTGCAACTGCGACAAATCTATACCCTGCCCGCCAGGAAAGCGCCTGCCATTCGCCTGCTGGCCCTGATGACCCCGGGTGCGCTGAACGCCAACACACCGCTGGAATTTCTGGTACAGGATTCCGATATCGAGCTGACACTGCTGTTTCTGGCGCCCCATCTCCCTTTTCCGCCAACACTGCCGGATCACGATGTGGCCTTTGTTGCCGTAGGAGAGGCAGATCACAGCCAGGCCCTGCTGCGCGCACTGATCGATCTGGCCAGGGTCTGGCCGCGACCGCTGCTGAATGCGCCAGAACGCATTCTTCGGCTGTCCCGCAACGAATCCAGCGCGTTGTTGGCTGATGCGCCAGGTGTTGCCATGCCCATGGCCCGTCGGGTGAAGCGCGACGACCTTGCCCTGGCCGAACTTCCGGTGATCGTTCGCCCCATAGACTCGCACGCCGGCAAAGGACTTGTGAAAGCCGAGACGCCTCACGACCTGGAACAGTACCTGCTCACCCAGCCCGAACCCGAGTTCTATGTCACGCCTTTCGTGGATTATCGCAGTGCAGACGGCCAGTTTCGCAAGTACCGTGTGGTCCTGATCGATGGCCAACCCTATGCCAGCCATATGGCCCTGTCAGACCACTGGATGGTGCATTACCTCAATGGCGGCATGACCGAATCCCTCGCGAAACGCGAGGAAGAAGCCCGCTTCATGGCCCGGTTCGACCAGGACTTTGCACAACGGCATCGGATCGCCCTGCAGGGCATCCACGAACGACTGGGGCTGGAGTATCTCGTGATGGACTGTGCCGAAACGCGGGAAGGCCAGTTGCTGGTCTTTGAAGTGGATAGCAGCGCCGTGGTCCACGCCATGGACCCGGTAGACCTCTTTCCATACAAGCAGCCGCAAATGCACAAGGTGTTCAGGGCCTTCAGGGCCATGCTGGAAAGAGCCCGGCAATGAATCCGCTGCATGAAACCAGCCTGCTCCTGACGCAAGGCGGGGACGCCCGTATCGACATCGCCCCGCCCCTTCACCAAAACCCCTACGGCTGTGCACCGTTTCCCGATCCTGCACTGCTGGATTTTGGCTCCTGCACCGCCTCCGTCGTTTCATCCGAGGGCTTTGCGGCGGCGGATGCGCTTCGCGTCAAATTGCTGGAGCATCCTGACCTGGCTGGCGAAGCCCGAAGGATCAGCGCTGAACTGGCGGACCTGTGCGGATTGCCCAAAGATTCCGGTATCGAAATCATGCTCGCGCCTTCTGGCACCGACGCCCATCGCCTCGCCGTACAGCTGCTCTATGCGGCCGATAACGAACCACTCATCGTCATGGTGGAGCCTGCCGAGTCAGGAAGCGGTGTGCCCGCAGCACTGGCAACTGGCCACCGGGGCCATGTCATCGCCGTGAATGTACGCGAACCGGATGGGCAACCCAGAAGTGCAGCGGCCATCGATGCAGAAGTCGTTTCCCTGACGCTCTCGGCCCTGGCCGCTGAACGCCCCGTGCTGCTCGTCCTCACCGATGTTTCAAAAAGCGGCCTGATTGCCCCGAGCGTGGCTTGTGTTTCACAGCTCCATCACCATGCGCCGCAGCGCATCACCGTCCTGGTAGATGCGTGTCAATTTCGCCTGTCCCATGCCACCTTGCAAGCCTACCTCGCGCGCGATTTCGTCGTGGCATTGACGGGTTCCAAATTTGTGGGAGGGCCCTCTTTCTCTGGCGTACTGCTCATGCCGGGGCTCCGTTCAGAAAGGCGCGCCCCGGAGGACTGCCCTCCCGGTTTGCTGCTGCGCTGGGAAGCAGCCCTGCAGTCGCTGCGAGTCTTTCGCGCGCTGCCAGAAGACAGGATCCGTAATTTTCTCCTGGCCTTCGCTGCAGCCATCCGCAAGCACATCGCGCAACACCCCCAGCTGGAATCACTGCCCGTCCCGCCACTGGAGCGGGGCCCGCTCATGAAGGGCCATGCCTGGGACACCGTACAGACCATATTCCCGTTTCTGCTCTACCACACTGGTGACGGGGGTCTGTCCCCATTGGGTCGTGAGGAGACCTTGAAGCTATTCCGGCAACTGCCTGAGGCACGGTCCGGTCTTCAGCGCGGCCGGCTAGGTCAGCCTGTGCTGTGTGGCAGTCGTGAGGGTACGCCTGTGAGCGCCCTGCGCCTTTGCGTCAGCGCCCGCACCGTGATCATGGCGCTGCAGGGTGGGGGGCCTGGCGAGGAGAGGGCCATTCATGAAGCGTGCGTCGTGCTGGATCAGGCCGCGATGCTGGCCACGGCGCCGCCTGTCAGGGATTGACCCTGACCACGCCGTTTTCTCCCGCCACGCCCGTGATCAGGCGCCCTGAGGCTGTGCGAACCTGCACGCTCTGCCCTTCGCCCGCATTGTTCATGGCCTGCCCCTCCGAGCTGACCTTGAATCCTTTGCCATCCACCAGCACCTGCACGGTTTGTCCCTGCCGGATGGTATAGATATCGCGCACCATGTCCTGCCTGAGGGCCTGTCCCGCACCCACACCCTGTTTCACCACCTTGCCAATCACCTGGGAGGTACTGGTGATCAGATCGGTACGACTGGTTTCACCCGTTTGCTCGACAACATCTTCTGCGCTCAGGACCTTCTCAGCCGCAAGCGCCCTTCTGGCCACCAGAAAAGTGGTGTTGAGCGTGACCTGAACCGGGATGTAGACTGACCAGCCGGGTTCCACTGCCGTCTTGAGGCAGCGTACGCCCACCATGCCGTGCCCCAACAAATGCCCACCCGGTGGAATAAACGCCTCCGGACTGGCACAAGCTGCAAGATTCAGGCGTGAATCCGGGGCTTCCACCAGGATGGACACCTTGCCCGTCAGCGAACGGGTCTGTTCCTGTACAAAGCGGGTAACCACCTCCACGAGAGCCTGGTGGTCCTGGAGGGGAGCGGCCTGGATGGCCCAGGATGCCCCCCAAAGCAGCAAGGTGATTCGCAGTGTTTTCATAACTGCCATTGTCAGTCGCAGCTGCCCGGTCTGGGAAGCCTTTTAAGGAGAGAATTGAGACCTTATCCTGCCCTTAATCTGCTGATGATTTAGCTCCGCTGTTCCTTATGATGAGCTTCAACTCCGTAACAGAAAACCCAGGCCACCCTGCAGATGATCAGCCCCATCGACCAAGCACTTCAATTTCAGCAGACTGCGCTGCAGCTGCGGGAAGCGCGTCAGGAGCTGATTGCCTCCAACATCGCAAACGCCGATACCCCCAATTACCAGGCGCGCGACATCGATTTTGCCAGCGCCATGCAGGGCGCATTGGGTAACCAGCCCGGAAGCCTGCCGCTGGCCGCCACTGCACCGCAACATCTGAGCGGCAGTTCGGGCGCAAGCGTGCTGGGAGCCCCGGTGCAATATCGGTCCGTGATTCAGCCTAGTGCAGACGGCAATACGGTAAACATGGATGCGGAGCGTGCGCAGTTTGCCGAAAACACCATCCGTTATGAAGCCAGCCTGAAATTCGTTGGCCAGCAGGTCAAGGACATCCTGACAACCTTACAGGGATTTTGACGAAGATGTCACTGTTCAGCATATTGAACATCGCAGGCTCTGCCCTGACAGCCCAATCCGAGCGCCTCAACGTGGTGGCCAGCAATCTGGCCAATGCCGACAGCGCCACAGGTGCCGACGGCCAGCCTTATCACGCAAAGCAGGTGGTCTTCAGCGCCGCCCCACTGCAAGGCCAGTCGGGAACAGCCGTCAGGGTCAACGCTGTCGTGGACGACCCCACCCCGATGAAGACAGTGTACGACCCCGCCAACCCGCTGGCCAACAAGGACGGCTACGTCACGATGCCCAATGTCAACGTGGTGGAAGAAATGGTCAACATGATCTCGGCTTCGCGCTCCTACCAGAACAATGTGGACATCATGAATACCTCCAACGCGATGCTCCTCAAAACCCTCACCATTGGACAATAGGACCAGACACCATGGTTACCTCCACGCAAACCGTCAATCCTGCCACCACGCTGATCAATTCCCTCAATAGCGCCAACAGCTCCCTCGCCAGTAACAGCAGCACGGGAGCCGGCTCCAGCACGAGCACTGCCGGATTGCAGAACAGCTTCATGACATTGCTGGTTGCGCAATTGCAAAACCAGGACCCCATGAACCCGATGGACAGCTCGCAGATGACCTCGCAACTGGCCCAAATCAGTACGGTGGATGGCATCAATACGCTCAATTCAACCCTGCAGGCCTTGAGTTCCAGCATGGGGACGAGCCAATCCGTATCCGCAGCCACCAGTCTGATCGGCCACAACGTGCTGGTTCCTGGTTCAAGCATCAATCTCACGGCCAATACCCCTGCCATAGCCGGGGTTCAGCTCAGCCAGCCGGTGGATGGCCTGGTGGTAAAAATCCAGGATGGCAGCGGTAAAACGGTGCGCACCTTGCAATTGGGCGCCCAGCAGGCCGGGGTCATTCCCTTCTCCTGGGACGGCAAGACCGACTCAGGATCGAGTGCTGCGGCTGGCACCTATCATATCGTCGCCACAGCAGTCCAGGCCGGCAATAGCGTGCCGGCCACCACACTGTCCTATGGCGCAGTCGATTCAGTCACGCTGGGTGCACAAGGCGCCTCCCTGAATCTGGGCACCCTGGGTACCGCCGCACTCTCTTCAGTCGTTATGGTCAAGTAGCAATTAGGGGAAAAACATGGGATTTCAACAAGGATTAAGCGGTCTTGATGGGGCAACCAGCCAACTGGATGCCATTGGCAACAATATCGCCAACGCCAATACGGTTGGGTTCAAGGCATCCACTGCCGAGTTTTCGGATGTTTACGCAGCGTCCCTGAATGGTTCGGGCGCCAGCCAAACGGGGATCGGAACCAAACTATCCACGATTGCTCAACAGTTCTCCCAGGGCAATATCACTGCATCCAATAGCCCGCTGGATATGGCCATCAACGGCCAGGGGTTTTTTCGCATGAGCCAGAACGGCACCATCTCCTACAGCCGTGATGGCCAGTTCCAGCTCGACAAAAACGGGTATCTCGTCAACGCCCAGGGACTACAGCTGACTGGCTATCAGGCCAGCAACAGTGGCGCGATCGTCGCCGCCACACCCGTGCCGCTGATGATTCCAACAGCCAATCTGAGCCCGAGTGCAACCAGCACCGCAACCGTGGGCCTTAATCTGAATTCAGGCTCTACGGTGCCGACTGCGGGCACATTCAACCCCACGGATCCGACTTCTTTCAACAACTCCACTTCGATGACGGTCTATGACAGTCTGGGTAACAGTCACGTGGTCACAATGTATTTTGCCCTGGCCAGTTCAACCACTACCCCCCCCGCGCTTGCGAGTACAACGGCCTCGTCGACCTGGAACACTTACCTCACAGTAGATGGCACTGCCGTGCCGGGTACTCCTGCCCCAGCCCTGGGCC
>JAJZEH010000097.1 GCA_021805725.1 Pseudomonadota bacterium
GTTCTTGCTGACCGAGTGGCAACCATTCACGATTGATGCGTTCGATCTGACGCGCCAGGGTGCCTTGTTCGGCCAGCATGGATTCAAGCTCGGCGGTATGTTTGCGCACCATGGTTTCGCGCTCAGCGCTCACGCGTTCCAGCTCCTGCTGACGGGCTGCAATCTGGGGGTTCTGGCGGGACTGCGCGAAGACCGGAAGGTCGAACGTGAATTGAACCGATACCATGTCGCCAAATGCCGGACCACGATGCTGATAATCCAGTTCGACGCCCCAGTCTGACTTTTTGGCAGCCTCGGCCATGGCAACCTCGGCCTTGGCCGAGGCTTCCTGCACGGTGAACACCGCAAGATCGGGGTGGCGATCCAGGTCGTGTCGCAAATGATCGGGACTGGGAGCGTACGCAGGGGGGGTACCGGTCAGCGGTTCGTTGGCAGCAGGGCCAACCCAACGTGCCAGGTCAGCTCTCGCCTTGGCCAGGTTTTGTTCCAGGTCATCGCGCCGATCTTCCAACGCGATGACTTCCTGACGATACTGCAGGCTATCGCCACCCTTGCCTTGACCCGTCGCCAATCGCGCTGTTACTGCGGTGTCCAGGAGATGGTTTTCCGAATCGATCTCGTCCAGCAACGCGCGCTGTTGCTGCAGAAAATAAACCCTGAGCCACGCCAGCAGGGTTTGACGCTTTACAGCTAACCGCTCAATTTCCAGCTCTGCCCCGGCCCGGGCCACGTTGGCTTCCGCGAGCCGGCGTGCAGCATCACGCTTGTCACCATTGGTGATTTCCTGCATGACCCCGATCCGCTGCATGGTCATGAAATCACGCGTGCTGTTCCACGCTTCAGAACCCTGTACCGGCAAGTTGTCCACACCCATCACCAGCTTGGGGTCAGGCAATTCTCCTGCTGAGACGCGTGCAGCGCGCGCGGCCGTGACGGTATTTTGGCGGCCTTTGAGCTCTGAGGCACGATCTTCGGCAATGCTAAGCGCCTCATCAAAGGTCAATGCGTGACTGATCGGGGCCAAGATGGTCAACAGGATAGCCAACACCAATCGCTGGCGAAGCGCTTTCGATATTCCAGACATGATGGTCTTTCTCCAGCAGATAACAGCACTCGTGTCGCAAACCGCAGCGACACGCCCTGGATATGAGGAGAAAACCTAGATTCGGAAAACCTGGTACTGAATACGGAGCGGCGGCGAGCCCTCCATCATGGAAAGGAAACAGGAGCGAGTGAAGGCGCTGGTTAATGCTCCATTGCCAGCCATGGGCTGAAGCACTTCAAAAAGTGTGGCCAGATCTGCCAACGGAAGGTCTGGCACTGCCGAGATTTGATGCGACTGCGCGGATTGTTGGCAATGGGCGAGGCACAGCGGCGAAGGCTGGTCGTCCTCAGTGGTGGGCAAACCTTCCATTCCGGTGCAGTCTGCCGGCATCGGCGCTGACATCATGACCCGTTTGCTGGAAACAGGTGATTGTGGAGAGCATGCGTGCGCCACCATCATGAACTGGGTCCATGTCAGCATCATGATCAAAAACAAAGAAATCTGAAGGCGCGTTTTTTTTCTGTACATGACCACTCATCGTAGCAGAGTCTCAAGAAAATTCAAAGGTAACGCTGGGGCAACACGCATCGCTGATTAACAGCAACCATGAGCTTTTCCATGCAACTGAACCGGTAAACAGGGAACAGTGCCGTACGAGCATTAGACACAACAATCACCCGCTTTGGGGCTCAACACCGTTTCGTGGAAGCTTTATATCATCTTGTGATATAGTTGCCAGACGGGACGCCAGGGTCGAGTCAACCATGAACACGCCGGACGACGTCAGGGAATTCAGAAAACTGCAGCGCGCAACGCGTGCACTATGGAATTTGGGATTTCGCCCATTTTACCTGCTGGCAGCCACTTTCAGCGTTTTCAGCATCCTGCTCTGGACCGTGCAATTCTCGGGGCTTCTCCCCATTTCGTACCTCCAGGGTTCTGTATGGCACGCTCACGAAATGTTGTTCGGGTATGTCACTGCGGTCATCGCAGGCTTTCTGTTGACGGCCGTTCGCGCGTGGACGAATCAGAACACCGCAACTGGTTTGCCGTTGATGGCCCTGGCAGGGCTCTGGCTTGCTGGAAGGATCCTCGTGCTGACGCCGTTTTCCACCACGGCAACACTCATCAATGCCGCCTTCCCTGCAGCCGTGGCGGTCGCGATCGGCATTCCCTTGCTTCGGACACGCAACGTGCGCAACTATTTTTTCGTGGGACTGCTGGTGTTGATGAGCGCGCTCATCCTGGTCATGCACCTGGCCCCGGAAGGCACGATGGGGCTTTCTCCGCACATGGACCTGCAACTCGCGCTGGACGTGGTGCTGTTCATCATGGCGGTCATGGGCGGCCGGGTAATTCCGATGTTCACCAACAATGGCATCCCTGGCGCCCATGCAATGCGTCAACCGCTGGTGGAAAAATGGGCACTGGGTTCGATTATGGTGTTGTTCGCAGCAGACCTGCTGCAACTTCCGCACACCCTGATCGCCGCGATTGTGCTGATAGCTGCGTTGGCGCAAGGGGTTCGTCTCTATCTTTGGAATCCATGGCGTACGCTTGCAACGCCCCTGGTATGGATACTGCATACCGCCTATGCGTGGATCGTCATCCATCTCATCCTGCGCGGGTTTTCTGAACTGGGACTGTTGACCGGATCCTATGCCACACATGCCCTGACGGTAGGCGCAATTGGTGGATTAACGCTGGGTATGATGACCCGCACCGCCCGTGGCCATACGGGCCGGCCGCTGGTGGCAGATCATGTTGAGCTGGCCATGTTCCTTCTGATACAAGCGGCGGCAGTGACGCGCGTTTTTGGCGGCATGATCTTTCCTACCCTCTACATTGCCAGCATTGTGCTGTCTGGCGTACTTTGGGCACTGGCGTTGGGTTTATACGCATTTCGCTACTGGCCCATACTGACGCGCCCCAGACTGGACGGCAGACCAGGCTAGCAACACTTTTGGACAAATCATGATTTACCCGTGGCTCAAACCTCTGCACATCTTCCTGGTGGTTAGCACCTACGCGCTATTCTTTCTAAGGGGCATTTGGCGTTTCCGTGAATCACCCCTCCTACAAAACAGATGGTCCAAAACCGTGCCACACATCGTTGATACGCTATTACTGCTCAGTGCGATTGCACTGGCGATAACGATCCATCAATACCCGTTTGTTGACACCTGGATGACAGCCAAGGTGCTGGGGTTGCTACTGTATATTGGATTGGGTTTTGTCGCACTGCATCGCGGCACAAGGAAAGTAACGCGTATTTATTCCTGGTTGGGAGCACAGGCCGTGTTTTTGTACATTGTTCTGGTGGCCATTACCCACAATCCAATTCCATGATGGCGGCTATTCTCTTCAGCAGTGTGCCGCGTTCAGTAAAAAGGCCACCCCTGCGGGTGGCCTTTTTACCTTGGGCTGGAGAATGAGCAAGCGCGCTCAAGCTGCCTTGGGATGCAGTCGTTCCATGCGGTTTGCCTCCAGCCGCTCATCGATGAGATGCACAATTTCGTCGAGCTCCCGAAGTTGCCTGCCCTCGCTTCTGGCAATCATCTGCACCAATTGGTCCACTCGCTCAATCTGGGTTGCCCCTCCAGACAAAGCTCTTGCCACGGAAGACGGGCTCGCCAGGTTGCTGGCAGCATTGGCATACTTATCGAAAGGAACGAGATCTTCAGAACGGGCCCCCAGCGATATGCACAAATCGCAGACCCATTGGTAGATGCGGCGAGACAAGTTGACATCAGAATGTACCGCTTCCTTGATGGGGCGAATGCCGACAGGAGTGACACAGCGATAATTTCCGGCAATCAGCATGCTCCACTTTGCCAGGGGCACAAACAATGAATCATGGACTTTCAGTTTAACGGGCAACTCAACCCACTGTCCGTTCAGAGGCCACCGGGCAGCTTCGATGTAAGCGGCAACACGCTGCAGCAGTCGATTGTGCGCATCGTTTGCGAAAGCCGCCGCCTTGAAATTTGTGGGAAGCCGCACCTGCAGCACATTTTGCCCTTCATCAGCGGGCCGGAACGCCTGGGGATCCGGGCTGCAAAGCGTCATGCAGTCAGGATCAAATTCGTCCCACACCGTTGCATCGGTGTAGCACGCCTCCAGGCCCGCCGTGTTCAGTCCCGGGATGCGGGAGAGATAGGGCAATGGCGGCATGTTCATAATCGAAACCGTGGGCAGTCGTTTCAACGCAACCTGTTTGAGCAGCTGGCGCACATCGGCGGCTTGATATTGCGGTTCCTGCATCGCCAGTACGACCAGATCGACACCTTCCAGATCGACTGCCGAGGGCACCTCTGCCGTGATTCTGCCCAATAGTTGCTGGGACCGGATTTCCACAAGTTCCGTATGCCCTTTGACGGGCATACGAACCAGCGTTCCAGCCCTGTTGATCAGTTCGGCCTCGGCCGGCAGACAAACCAGTTGTGCGTCAAGGCCTGCCATGGCCAGTTTGGTAGCGAAAAGGGAACCGTACGATGCGCCAAAAATCAGCACGCGGACAGGATAGATGTCCTCAAGATTCATGATGGAGTCTCCCAAGCATGGTCCGTAGCTGGAATGGAGAGAACGAACGCAACCATACCGCTACGGTTGCCGCTCCCCCTGTCCTTGATACCTGAGAGATTCACGACTAGCGACTGCTAAGCGCTTGCTCCTTCGGTGCATCGCCAAGGCGATGGCTCTCCAGACGGCGTATTGAAGTGCAGTACTTTCCTTGCGGATACCTGAGCGTTTATGGGAGATTGCGCCTTCGGTGGAGGATTTGCATCCTCGCTCTCCTGCACGGAAATGATTGTACTCCAATTCGAAGGGTTGCACGAGCGCATGAAAAATAAGCGCTATGGCTGAATAGGCAAAACGATTTGGAGTAGGATGCGCAGGGTGGGCGTGCTACTTGGACAGTCTGTTAGATCAACACTTTTGTTAAGGAACCACTATGTCAACCAAATCCGCTTTTGTTACACCCATCGTAGAAATTCTCCTGGCCGAGTTGAAAAAGATCAAGGGAATCAAAATCAAAAAACGCGCATCTGCCGAGCTGACCAAAGTGCTTCGAGACAGCATTAAAATCATCAAGGATGACGCCGTGGTGGCAACGAAGCCAAAAGTTGCCGCCAAAAAGCCAGCTACCAGGAAGGTAGCCACCACAAAATCAGTAGTCAAAAAAACCGTGGCCAGAAAACCTGCCGCCAAAAAGACAGCTACCAGTAAACCTGTCGCCAAAAAAACCGTGGCCAGTAAACCTGCTGCCAAAAAGCCAGCCACCAGGAAGGTAGCCACCACAAAATCAGTAGTCAAAAAAACCGTGACTGCAAAGGCTGCACCCAAAAAAACAGTTGCCAGGAAAACCGCTGTCAAGAAGCCTGTTTCAGTGATGCCCATTACCTCGGCGCCTACCCCTGAGTCGCCAGTATCCTCGACGCCGGTCGCAGAGAAACAAGCCAGTTGATCTCTTGCTGATCATCACATGACAAAAGTTGCAGAGCCTGTTCTGAGCAAAGTTCCAGAAGTCACACTGACATTCTGGATCATCAAGATAGCGGCCACCACGCTCGGCGAAACCGGCGGGGATGCTGTATCCATGTCGATGAACTTCGGATATCTGCTGGGGACCGTCCTGTTCGCAGCCATATTTTTCATGGCTGTGGTCGCCCAGGTCAGGGCCAGGCATTTTCATCCATTGCTGTACTGGCTTACCATCATTGCAACGACAACCGTGGGAACGACGCTGGCCGATTTTGCAGACCGGTCACTCGGTATTGGCTATAGCGGGGGCGCATCCCTGTTGTTTGTACTCTTGCTCGGTTCCCTGGCTGTCTGGTACAAGTCCCTCGGTTCCGTATCTGTCAGTACGGTCAGTTCACCGAAAGCTGAAATGTTTTACTGGGTCACCATCATGTTTTCACAGACCCTGGGTACCGCACTGGGGGATTGGACTGCAGACACAGCAGGGCTGGGGTATGGTGGTGGGGCAATCGTCTTTAGCCTGCTTCTGGGTGTCGTGGTGGCAGGGTATTTCTGGACGAACATTTCCAGAACCCTGCTTTTTTGGGGAGCGTTTATCCTGACGCGACCACTTGGGGCTGTAGTCGGTGACTTTCTCGACAAACCGTTAGATGCTGGCGGATTGGCGTTAAGCCGCTATACCGCATCTGTGGCGCTCATCGCCTTCATTCTCGCTGCCCTGGCAATATTTCCCCAGCATGCCGGAAAAACGGCCGGACATTAACAGCCGCCAGGTGCCAGAGCAGGAGGATTTAGTCGACAGCCACCCTCAGTGGCCACCCCCTTGCACGAAAGCTTGATTATTGACACAATAATCAAATGAAAGCCAAACTCCCCCGCCATGGTGGCCCTCGTCCTGGCGCCGGTCGCAAGCCTGGCACGGGCCTCTACGGCGAGCCCACCCGAACCATTCGTCTGCCCGAAGGCGCTGTGGCCGTGGTGAAGGATTTCCTCTCCGCTTATCAGGCCCGGCACCAATTGGGGCGGGCTCTCGCCACTGCGGAGGTGGCTTACCCCGAACGGGACCCTTCCCCGCTGGCCCTGCCCCTCTTCAGCCATAAGGTTGCCGCCGGCTTCCCCTCCCCCGCCGACGATTATGTGGAGGCCACTCTCGACCTCAACGCGTATCTGGTCCGGCATCAGGAAGCCACCTTCTTCGTCCGGGTGAAGGGACACTCCATGACGGGGGCTGGCATCTTCGATGGCGACCTGTTGGTGGTAGACCGCTCCATTGAACCCGCAGCCGGCAAGATCATCATCGCCATTATCGACGGGGAGTTGACGGTCAAGCGCCTTGCCTTTGAAGGCGGGCGCCCGGTATTGAAACCTCAAAACCCGCACTTCAAGGACATCGTTCTTCAAGATGCGCAAGAGCTGCTTTGCTGGGGAGTGGTCACCTCCACCATCCGCAAGTTCGACTGAAGACGCTCCCATGCCCCCTGTTGCCCTGGTGGACTGCAATAACTTCTATGCCTCTTGTGAGCGGGTCTTCAATCCCAAACTGGAAGGAAAACCCGTGGTCGTCCTCAGTAACAACGACGGCTGCGTGGTGGCCCGCAGCAACGAGGTGAAAGCCCTGGGCATCGACATGTGCGAGCCCTGGTTCAAGATCGAGAAAGTGGCCCGGCGCCACGGCGTCGTGGCTTTTTCCAGCAATTACGCCCTCTACGGGGACATGTCGGCCCGGGTCATGGGGGTATTGAGCCAGTTTTCCCCACACCAGGAGATCTATTCCATCGATGAATGCTTCCTGGGGCTTTCCGGCTTCGAATCACGGGACCTCACCGCCTATGGCCAGGACATTCGCCGGCGCGTCAAACAGTGGAC
>JAJZEH010000004.1 GCA_021805725.1 Pseudomonadota bacterium
CACCACCAAACTTCTTCGCCAGCACAATCGTCATCGCCGCAGTCAAAGTCGTCTTGCCATGGTCCACGTGTCCAATCGTCCCCACGTTGACATGGGGCTTCGTGCGTTCAAACTTACCTTTTGCCATGATGCTTCCTTAAATGTCCGCTTCGGCTTACTTCTTGTTGATAATCGCTTCCGCCACATTGCGCGGAGCTTCCGAGTAGTGCTTGAATTCCATCGTATAAGTGGCGCGCCCCTGGGTCGCCGAGCGCAGCGACGTGGAGTAACCGAACATTTCGGCAAGCGGCACTTCAGCCTTGATGACCTTGACGCCAGCCACGTCTTCCATGCCCTGGACCATGCCACGACGTGAGGAAAGGTCGCCCACCACGTTGCCCATGAATTCAGGAGGTGTTTCCACTTCCACGGCCATCATGGGCTCCAGCAATACGGGACTGGATTTGCGCATGCCATCCTTGAACGCCATGGAAGCCGCCATCTTGAAGGCGTTTTCGTTGGAGTCGACGTCATGATAGGAGCCGTAGTGCAACGTGACTTTCACATCCACCACCGGGAAGCCCGCCAGCACGCCATTGGGCAGCGTATCAATGAGCCCCTTTTCCACGGCCGGTATGTATTCGCGAGGAACCACGCCACCCTTGATGGCATCCACGAACTCAAAGCCCTTGCCGATTTCGTTGGGTTCAACCTTCAGCACCACGTGACCATACTGGCCACGGCCGCCGGACTGTTTGACGAACTTGCCTTCAACGCTGTCCACATGACCGCGAATGGTTTCGCGGTAGGCCACCTGGGGCTTGCCCACTGTGGCTTCCACGCTAAATTCACGCCGCATGCGATCGACGATGATTTCAAGGTGCAATTCGCCCATTCCGGAAATGATGGTCTGCCCCGATTCTTCGTCGGTGTGCACGCGAAAGGAAGGATCTTCCTGAGCCAGGCGATTGAGGGCGATGCCCATCTTTTCCTGGTCTGCCTTGGTCTTGGGTTCCACGGCCTGGGAAATCACCGGCTCGGGAAACTCCATTTTTTCAAGGGTAATCACCTTGTCCGGGTCGCACAGGGTGTCGCCCGTGGTGGCTTCTTTCAAACCCACTGCCGCGGCGATGTCGCCAGCGCGGACTTCCTTGATTTCTTCGCGCTGGTTGGCATGCATCTGCAGAATGCGACCGATGCGCTCCTTGCGGCCCTTGATGGGATTGTAGATGGTGTCGCCGGAATTGATCACGCCGGAATAAACACGGAAGAAAATCAGCTGGCCGACGAACGGGTCGGTCATGATCTTGAATGCCAATGCCGAGAACGGTTCCTTGTCGTCAGCCTTGCGCTCGCCCATCTTGCCATTTTCCAGCTCGCCATCCACAGGAGGAATGTCGATGGGGGAAGGCAGGTATTCGACGACGGCGTCGAGCATGGCCTGCACGCCCTTGTTCTTGAATGCGCTACCGCACAGCATCGGGACGATTTCACCGGAAATGGTGCGTGCACGCAGACCCTTGCGGATCTCCTCGGCGGTCAGCTCGCCTGACTCGAGGTATTTGTTCATCAATTCTTCGGAAGCTTCAGCTGCCGCCTCCACCATCTTTTCACGCCATTCGTCGGCACTTTCCTGCAGTTCTTCCGGAATGTCCCTGAACTCGAACTTCATTCCCTGTGACGCTTCGTCCCAGTAGATGGCTTTCATGCGGACCAGATCCACGACGCCGGCAAACTTTTCTTCGGCCCCGACGGGAATCTGGATCAGCACCGGATTGCCGCGCAGGCGCTCCTTGATCTGACGGTAAACCTTGAAGAAATCAGCACCCACACGGTCCATCTTGTTGACAAACGCGAGGCGCGGCACGCCGTACTTGTTGGCCTGGCGCCACACCGTTTCGGACTGGGGCTGCACGCCACCGACCGAGTCGTACACCATACAGGCACCGTCGAGCACCCGCATGGAGCGCTCCACTTCGATGGTGAAATCCACGTGCCCCGGCGTGTCGATGATGTTGATGTGGTGCTCGGGGAACTTGCCTTCCATACCCTTCCAGAAACAGGTGGTCGCAGCAGAGGTGATGGTGATGCCACGCTCCTGCTCTTGCTCCATCCAGTCCATGACGGCTGCGCCATCATGCACTTCGCCAATCTTGTGCGACACGCCGGTATAGAACAGGACCCGTTCGGTGGTCGTGGTCTTACCCGCATCAATGTGTGCGGAAATGCCGATATTTCGGTACCGTTCGATGGGTGTTTTACGAGCCAATTTCTTCTGCCTGTTGTGTGTTCAATCAATACGCCAAGGGCCCGGCATTCTGCCTGGGCCCAAAAACGCCTCTGTATCCTCTGGCAAGTACTCCCGCATGGGAAATACCGCTTTACCCGAATCGAGCGGCCCAACCGGCCGCCGATCTCCGCTATCCTGTCGTGAACCGACCGCGGATCGTGATTCGGGTCAACCCTTAAAACCGATAATGCGCGAACGCCTTGTTGGCCTCCGCCATGCGATGCACTTCTTCACGCTTTTTGATGGCGCCGCCACGGCCTTCGGAAGCATCGATCAGCTCTCCGGCCAGACGCAGCCCCATGGATTTCTCACCACGCTTGCGCGCTGCTTCACGCAACCAGCGCATGGCCAGCGCTGTACGGCGACTGGCGCGCACTTCGACCGGAACCTGGTAGTTGGCCCCGCCGACACGCCGGCTTTTGACCTCCACCATCGGACGCGCATTGTTCAACGCGGTCATGAAGACATCGATGGCATCCTTTCCGGACTTCTGAGAAATGGCTTCCATGGCACGGTACACAATTTGCTCAGCAACGGACTTCTTGCCGGAATCCATGATGACGTTCACGAATTTGGAAATATCGGTATTTCCAAACTTTGGATCTGGCAGAACTTCGCGCTTGGGGACTTCTCTACGACGGGGCATGATGTGCTCTCTTCAGAATTTTTCGGCAAACGACCTTAGGCCGCCTTCGGGCGCTTGGCGCCGTACTTGGAACGGGACTGCTTGCGATCCTTGACGCCGGCAGTATCCAGGCTGCCGCGCACCGTATGGTAACGCACCCCAGGAAGATCCTTGACCCGGCCGCCACGAATCAGCACCACCGAGTGTTCCTGCAGGTTGTGGCCTTCGCCGCCAATATAGCTGGTCACTTCGAAACCGTTGGTCAGCCGCACCCGAGCCACTTTACGCAAAGCAGAATTCGGCTTTTTGGGCGTTGTGGTGTACACGCGAGTGCACACGCCGCGCTTTTGCGGCGAGTTGGCAAGCGCGGGAACCTTGCTCTTGGCCTTTTTAGCGATTCGCGGTTTGCGAATCAACTGGTTGATTGTAGGCATTGTTCTTTATATCCCATGATCCGTGAAGGACAGTCTTCGCGGAGGCAAACCGCAATTTGCCCCAAAAAAGACTGATGATTTTAGTTTGCTGCGCAACCCTTGTCAAGCCACCTGCTCGTCGTCCGCGTCTTCCGTGGCGGTTTCCCCCAATTCCAGGCCCACTCCCAGCCCCAAACCAGGGGCCGGCTGGTTGCGCCGGGTATTGTGATAAGCCAGCCCCGTCCCGGCGGGAATAAGCCGGCCGACGATGACGTTTTCCTTGAGTCCGCGCAATTCATCGCGCTTGCCCATGATCGCAGCCTCGGTCAACACCCGGGTCGTTTCCTGGAAGGAAGCGGCCGAGATGAAGGAATCCGTGGACAGCGACGCTTTGGTGATCCCCAGCAGGATGTTCTCGAAAACCGCGGGGCGCTTGTTGTCGGCCACGACCTTCTCGTTTTCCTGCAGCAGTTCTGCGCGCTCCACCTGCTCTCCCGGGATGAAACGGGTGTCGCCAGCATCCTGTACCTGAACGCGGCGCAGCATCTGGCGCACGATCACCTCGATGTGCTTGTCGTTGATCTTCACCCCCTGCAGACGATACACATCCTGGACTTCGTCGGTGATGTACCGGGCCAGGGCCTCGATGCCCAAAAGACGCAGAATATCGTGGGGATCGGCCGGGCCGTCCACGATCATTTCGCCCTTGTTGACGATCTGACCGTCGTGAACCGTGACGTGCTTATCCTTTGGAATCAGATAGTCATGGGCAACGCCTTCCATATCGGTGATGACCAGGCGCTGTTTGCCCTTGGTGTCTTTACCAAAGGAGACCGTGCCGGTAATTTCGGCCAACAAGCCGGCATCTTTCGGCGAACGTGCTTCGAACAGCTCGGCAACGCGCGGCAAACCACCCGTAATGTCGCGGGTCTTGGAGGATTCCTGAGAAATCCGCGCCAGCACCTCGCCCACACCCACGGACTGGCCGTTTTTGACGGTAATGATGGCGCCAATCTGGAAGGTGATGTTGACCGACTGGTCGGTTCCGGCCAGCTTGACCTCCTTGCCCTTTTCGTCCAGCAGCTTGACCTGCGGGCGCAGACCCTTGGTCTGAATGCTGGCACGACGCTTGGGATCGATAACCACCAGCGTGGACAGGCCAGTGACTTCGTCGATCTGCTTCGCCACGGTAACGCCTTCTTCCACGTTCTCGAAACGCACCTCGCCGGAGTATTCCGTGATGATGGGGCGGGTATGCGGGTCCCAGCTGGCCAGCATCTGACCGGCCTTGACCTTATGCCCATCCTGAATCAGCAGCGTCGCACCGTAGGGCACCTTGTGCCGTTCGCGCTCGCGCCCACTGTCTTCCGTAATGATGACTTCACCGCCGCGGGAAATGGCAATCTGCTCGTTGCGTACATTGGTGACGTAACGCATGCCCGGGGAGAAGCGCACCACTCCGTTGGATTTGCTTTCAACCTGACTGATCACGGCGGCACGTGATGCGGCACCCCCGATGTGGAACGTACGCATGGTGAGCTGCGTTCCGGGTTCGCCGATGGACTGGGCGGAAATCACACCCACAGCCTCGCCCACGTTGACGAGACCGCCGCGACCCAGATCGCGGCCATAGCACTGGGCACATAGCCCATAGCGTGTCTCGCAGGTCAGCGGGGTGCGCACCTTGACTTCGTCGATACTGGAAGCTTCGACAAGATCCACGGCGTCTTCATCCAGCAACGCTCCCGCCGGGATCAACACATCGCCGGTTTCTGGGTGGACGAGATCAAGCGCACTGACACGACCCAGAATCCGGTCGCGCAACGGTTCAACGACTTCACCACCTTCCACCAGCGCCTTCAGGATCATGCCCTGTTGCGTACCGCAATCCTGCTCGATCACCACCAGATCCTGGGTTACGTCCACCAGACGACGCGTGAGGTAGCCCGAGTTGGCCGTCTTCAGCGCGGTATCCGCCAAACCCTTACGGGCACCGTGCGTGGAAATGAAGTACTGCAACACGTTCAGGCCTTCACGGAAATTGGCCGTGATGGGCGTTTCGATGATGGAGCCGTCCGGCTTTGCCATCAGGCCGCGCATGCCCGCCAACTGGCGAATCTGTGCTGCCGAGCCACGCGCGCCGGAATCGGCCATCATGTAGATGGCGTTGAAGGATTCCTGGGTGGTTTCCTTGCCGTCCCGATCGATCACGGGCTCGCGGCCCAGTTGGTCCATCATGGCCTTGGCCACCTGGTCTCCGGCACGACCCCAGATGTCCACCACCTTGTTGTACCGCTCACCTTGCGTGACGAGACCGGAAGTATATTGCGTCTCGATCTCCTTCACCTCAGCTTCAGCAGAAGCGATGAGGGTTTCCTTCTCCTGCGGCACCAGCATGTCGTCCACGCAAATCGAGATGCCGGCGCGGGTGGCCATGGCAAATCCCGAATACATCAGACGGTCGGCAAATATCACCGCTTCGCGAATACCGCAACGGCGGAAGGCCGCATTGATGAGTCGGGAGATTTCCTTCTTCTTGAGCGCCTTGTTGATCAGGGAAAACGGCAGCCCCTCAGGCAGGATTTCAGAAAGCATGGCCCGGCCCACGGTCGTTTCATAACGCGTGATCTTCTCCTCGCGGCCGCCTTCGGCATCGTGCACGAACTCTTTCAGACGCACCGTGATCTTGGCAGTGACATCCACCTGGCGGGTGTCGAAGGCACGGACCACTTCGTCCACGTCGGAAAAATGCATCCCTTCGCCACGGGCGTTGACGCGCTCGCGAGTGATGTAATACAGCCCCAAAACGATATCCTGCGACGGCACGATGATGGGGTCGCCGTTGGCGGGCGAGAGCACGTTGTTGGACGAGAGCATTAACGTGCGTGCTTCCATTTGCGCTTCGAGGGAGAGCGGCACGTGAACGGCCATCTGGTCACCGTCAAAGTCAGCGTTGAACGCGGCACAGACGAGGGGGTGCAGCTGAATGGCCTTTCCTTCAATCAACACCGGCTCGAACGCCTGAATGCCCAGGCGGTGCAGCGTCGGTGCGCGGTTGAGCATGACGGGGTGTTCGCGGATGACTTCTTCCAGAATGTCCCAGACTTCAGGGATTTCCTGTTCCACCATGCGCTTGGCAGCCTTGATGGTGGTAGCCAGCCCCAAAACCTCCAGCTTGTGGAAAATGAAAGGCTTGAAAAGTTCGAGCGCCATTTTCTTGGGCAGGCCACATTGGTGCAGCTTGAGCTGCGGACCCACCACGATGACGGAACGACCGGAGTAGTCCACCCGTTTGCCGAGCAGGTTCTGGCGGAAGCGACCGCTCTTGCCCTTGATCATGTCCGCCAGGGACTTGAGCGCACGCTTGTTGGCACCGGTCATGGCCTTGCCACGACGGCCGTTGTCCAGCAGTGAATCCACGGCTTCCTGCAACATGCGCTTTTCGTTGCGCACGATGATTTCAGGAGCCTTGAGCTCCAGCAACCGCTTCAGGCGATTGTTGCGGTTGATGACCCGGCGGTAGAGGTCATTGAGGTCGCTGGTGGCAAAGCGGCCACCGTCCAGCGGCACCAATGGGCGCAATTCCGGCGGCAGCACCGGCAGCACTTCCATGATCATCCATTCAGGCTTGATGCCTGATTTCTGGAATGCCTCCAGGATCTTGACCCGTTTGGCGTATTTCTTGATCTTGGTGTCCGAAGTGGTGCCTGCCAGTTCCTGGCGCAGGCGTGCAATTTCGGCATCAAGGTTGATGTGACGCAACAGTTCGCGCACGCCTTCGGCGCCCATGCTGGCGGAGAATTCGTCACCGTACTCTTCCACCTTGGCAAGGTAGTCCTCTTCGGTCAGCAACTGGCAGCGCTGCAGCGGGGTCATGCCGGGCTCAGTCACCACGAATGCTTCAAAATAGAGCACACGTTCGATGTCGCGCAAGGTCATGTCCAGCACCATTCCCAGACGGGAGGGCAGGGACTTGAGAAACCAGATGTGAGCCACGGGGCTAGCCAACTCGACGTGGCCCATGCGCTCACGGCGCACC
>JAJZEH010000080.1 GCA_021805725.1 Pseudomonadota bacterium
CTCCAAGACCACCAAGCTCTACACCGACTTCGGGCTCTTTACCGCCGATGGGGACATCACCGCGGACGTCAATGAAATCTTCCTGCAGATCACGGGCCTTGGACGACATGCCGGATTAAAGCGCCTTTTTCAATCCCCCTTCACGCTCCACTCCGAACTGACCGGCGCCATCCTGCGTGAAATCGCACATGCCAAGGCTGGTCGCAAGGCGCGCATCATCGCCAAGATGAATGCGCTCACCGAACCCGCCATCATCGAAACCCTTTATGCCGCAGGACAGGCGGGCGTGCGCGTGGACCTGATCGTGCGCGGCGTTTGCCTGCTGCGCCCTGGCGTGCCCGGATTGTCGGAAGGCATTCGCGTGGTTTCCATCATCGGCCGTTTTCTGGAACATCACCGCGTGTTTTATTTCCATAACGGCGGCGCGGACGACATTTTCATTTCCAGTGCCGACTGGATGGAACGCAATTTCTTCCGGCGCATCGAGGCCTGTGTACCCGTTTTGGACCCCGGCATCAAGCGTCGTATGATGACGGAAGGGCTCCGCCCTTATTTGCGGGACAACGTGCAAAGCTGGGAAATGAATGGCCAGGGCGAATACCGGCGTCGTAGCGCCCGTGGCGGCCGGCATTTTTCGGCACACGATTTTCTGCTGGAACGATTTTCCCAGCCACCCCAGTAACGCGGGAGGAAGACCATGGATTTGATTCTGTGGCGCCATGCCGAAGCCGAAGACAGCTTCCCGGACCAGGACCGCGCGCTGACGGTGCGCGGCCAGCATCAGGCACTGCGTGTGGCGCAATGGCTGAGCGGCTCCCTGAACGCGCCCTATCGCGTCATCGCAAGCCCCGCCGTGCGCACACAAAGCACGGCCTCGGCGCTCACCCCCGACTTTGAAACCAGCCGCCTGGTGGGCGTGGGCGCCACCCCCGAGCAGATCCTCAAGGCAGCCCAATGGCCCGATGCCCCCACCACCGTGATCGTGGTGGGCCACCAGCCTTCGCTGGGTCAAACTGCCGCACTATTGCTGTCAGGGCGAGCCGATCACTGGAGCGTGCGCAAGGGTGCCCTGTGGTGGCTGTCGTATCGGGATCGCCACGGCTCGGGACAGGTGGTGCTGCGCGCCGTGCTCAACCCCGAGTTTGTTTAGCGGCAGCGAGATCGCGCACCGTGGCCGCGATGGTTTCGACCCAGCGGTCCACGCGCTCGGCATCTGCGCCTTCCACCATCACCCGGATGAGCGGCTCTGTCCCTGAAGGACGCAAAAGCACGCGGCCCGTCCCGTCAAGATCCTGCTCGGCAGCCTCCACGGCCGCGCGCACCTTGGGGGCCTGCTCCAGGTTCATGGGCGCTGCGGTTCGGACGTTGATGAGGCGCTGCGGAAACAGCTTCACTTCGGCCGTGTAATCGCCCAGCGTGGTCGCACTGGACACCAGCGCCGCCAGCACCTGCAACGCAGAGACAATGCCATCTCCCGTGGTGTGCTTGTCCCGGCAAATGATGTGTCCCGAATTTTCCCCACCCCAGCGCCAGTCCAACGCCATCATCATCTCGAGCACATAGCGGTCTCCCACTCGGGCGCGTGAAAACGGAATGTTGCGCTGGGCCAGAGCCAGTTCCACTGCCAGATTGGTCATGGCTGTACCCACCACGCCGCCGCTGAAACCGGGTTCCGTCTGGCGATGTTTGACGATGGCATACAACAACTGATCGCCGTCGTAGAGCACGCCCCCGCGATCCACCATCATCAGGCGGTCGCCGTCGCCATCCAGCGCAATGCCGAGGTCGGCACGATGCTCCAGCACGGCGGTGCGCAGGGTTTCGGTGTGGGTGGCGCCGCAGTCGGCATTGATGTTGGTGCCGTTAGGGGCGTTGCCGATGGCCATCACCTCTGCCCCCAGCTCATGAAACACCAGCGGCGCAATGTGATAGGTGGCCCCATGGGCACAATCCACCACCAGTTTCAGCCCCTTCAAGTCCAGGGTGGATGGAAAGGTGCTTTTGCAGAATTCAATGTAGCGTCCGGCCGCATCGTCCATGCGCCGAACGCGCCCCAGATGTGCCGAGTCGCGGCACTGCATGGGGTTGTCCAGCAGGGCTTCGATGTCCTGCTCGACGCGGTCCGGCAGCTTGGTGCCCTGCGCTGAAAAAAACTTGATGCCGTTGTCGTCGTAGGGGTTGTGCGAGGCACTGATCATGACCCCGGCCTGCAAACGCAGGGCACGCGTGAGGTAGGCCACCGCCGGAGTCGGCATGGGACCCAGCAGCACCACGTCCACCCCGGCTGCAGACAGGCCCGCCTCCATGGCGGACTCCAGCATGTAACCCGAAATACGGGTGTCCTTGCCAATGACCACGCAGGGGCGCGCCCCATCCTGGGCCGCAGCGCGCGCCAGCACGATGCCTGCTGCAAATCCCAGGCGCAGCACCAGCTCTGGGGTAATGGGCAGATGTCCTACGCGTCCACGGATGCCATCGGTTCCAAAATATTTTCGGCTCATGATCTGTCCTCTCCTTCCACGGCTTGCCAGACGGCCAACGCACTGGCGGTAGCAGCCACGTCATGCACCCTCACCATCCAGGCGCCCCGCATCACGGCCAATAGCGCGGCGGCCACGCTCCCGGAAACCCGGTCGGCCACCCCGCGCCCCGTCACCGCCCCCAGCACGGATTTGCGCGAGAGTCCCGCCAACAACGGATAGCCTTCGGCGGCGAGCGCATCCAGGCCGCGCAGTAATGCCAGATTATGGGCCACCGTCTTGCCAAAGCCAAACCCCGGATCAAGCAGGATGCGATTGCGCGCAATGCCCGCAGCCTCCGCGGCCGCGGCACGCTCCCTGAGAAATTGCCCGACCTCGAGCAACACGTCGCCATAATGTGGATTGACTTGCATGTTGGCCGGGGTACCCTGCATGTGCATCAGGCATACGGCCGCGTTGGAGGCAGCACAACACTCCAATGCGCCTGCGGCACGCAGGGCATTGATGTCATTGACCAGCGTTGCCCCTGCAGCCAGTGCCGCCCGCATGACATCCACATGGCGGGTGTCGATGGAAATGGGCACCGGCCCCCCCGCCAGTTGCTCGATGACGGGAATGACCCGGCGCAGCTCTTCCTGCAGGGGCACGGGCGTGGCGCCCGGTCGCGTGGATTCCCCGCCAACGTCCAGCACGGCTGCCCCTTCTTCCATCAACTGGAAGCCCCGTTCCACGGCCCGGTCTACTTCGGTGAAGAGACCGCCGTCAGAAAAGGAATCCGGGGTGACGTTGAGAATGCCCATGATGAGTGGGCGTTCCAGGGATAACCGGTAACGCCCGCAATGCAGTTCAGCCATCGTTGATGCGCCTGTAAAAAAAACCCGGGTTGCCCCGGGATGATGGTTCAGGTTTCCTGTGCGGGCCGCGCTGGCCCGGGAGCCGCCCCGGTCGTGGTGCCCGTCGCTGCAGGTGGCGGTGCATTCGGGGTGGTCATGCTGGGCTTGGGCGGTCGCGGAGGGCGGCCAGCCATGATGTCCTCAATCTGCTCGGCGTCGATGGTTTCCCACTCCAGCAACGCATGCGCCATGGCTTCAATCTTGTCACGATTGGCTTCGATGAGCCGGCGCGCCAGGCCATACTGCTCATCGACGATGCGGCGAATTTCAGCATCCACCTTCTGCATGGTGGCTTCTGAAACATTCTTGTGCGTTGTGATGGATCGTCCCAGAAACACCTCGCCTTCGTTCTCGCCGTACACCACAGGACCCAGGCTGTCCGACATGCCCCATTGGGTCACCATGCGCCGTGCCATTTCCGTGGCGCGTTCAAAATCGTTGCTGGCCCCGGTAGTCATCTGGTTCATGAACACTTCTTCGGCGATGCGCCCGCCAAAGAGCACGGAAATGTTCTGCAGGATCTGCTCGCGGTTCATGCTGTAGCGATCTTCCGTGGGCAACTGCATGGTGACGCCCAAGGCACGCCCCCGTGGAATGATGGTGACTTTGTGGACGGGATCCGTGCGGTCCAGCAAGCGTGCCACCACGGCGTGACCGGATTCGTGGTATGCCGTATTGCGGCGTTCCTGCTCGGGCATCACCATGGAGCGACGCTCAGCCCCCATGATGATCTTGTCCTTGGCGCGCTCGAAGTCTTCCATGTCCACCAGCCGCTTGTTGCTGCGGGCAGCAAACAGCGCCGCTTCATTGACGAGGTTGGCGAGATCAGCGCCCGAAAACCCTGGCGTGCCGCGTGCAATGATGTCTGCTCGCACGTCCGGTGCAATCGGCACCTTGCGCATGTGTACCAGCAGGATTTGCTCGCGCCCGCGGATGTCGGGCAGGGGCACCACCACCTGGCGGTCAAAGCGACCCGGGCGCATCAGGGCCGGATCCAGCACATCCGGACGGTTGGTGGCCGCAATCACGATCACCCCCACCGTGCCTTCAAAACCATCCATCTCCACCAGCAACTGGTTGAGGGTCTGTTCGCGCTCGTCGTTGCCGCCGCCCAGTCCCGCGCCGCGCTGCCGACCCACCGCATCGATTTCGTCGATGAAGACGATGCAGGGTGCGCTTTTCTTGGCCTGTTCGAACATATCGCGCACGCGTGCGGCACCCACCCCCACGAACATTTCCACGAAGTCGGAACCCGAAATGCTGAAGAACGGCACCTTGGCTTCGCCGGCAATGGCACGCGCCAACAAGGTCTTCCCGGTACCGGGGCTACCCACCATCAGCACACCGCGTGGAATGCGCCCGCCGAGTTTCTGGAATTTGCTGGGATCGCGCAGAAACTCCACCAGTTCGGAGACCTCTTCCTTGGCCTCATCCACCCCGGCCACATCGGCAAAGGTGACGGGATTGGTGTTTTCATCCAGCATGCGCGCCCGGCTCTTGCCGAAGGAAAAGGCCCCGCCGCGTCCACCCCCCTGCATCTGGCGCATGAAGAATATCCATACTCCGATCAGCAGCAGCATCGGGAACCAGGACATCAGGAGGTTCATGAAAATGGACGGCTCTTCTTCCGGCTTGGCCGAGACCGCCACGCCGTACTTGAGCAGGTCGCTCACGAGCCATGGGTCGGAAGGCGCGTAGGAGGTGAAGGGTTTGCCGTCGGTCTTTTCTCCGCGCAGGGCACGCCCGTCAATGACCACTTTGGCCACATGACCGGCCTTCATCTCGTCGATGAAGGATGAATAGGTCAGGACGTCGGTGGTGGGCTGGCGCCCCTGAAACTGGCTGACCAACAGCATCAGCACGACTCCCACGAACAACCAGGCCAGAATGTTTTTGAAGATACTGTTCAAGACGGATTCCTCCAAGCGCTCACGCCACTCCGCGGGCAGATCAAGCCCCGTGGGTTCATTGTAATCCTAAAACCGGCCCTCAATCAGCGTGAAAGTGATGCCGCAACGCTTCCTGTGCCCCAGCTTTGGGGGTTTTTCCCAACAAATAGACTTCCGGGCTACGGTCCCGCGAAGCTGCGGGCTTGCGGGTCGCCACGGATTCAAACACCGATCTCATCAGCCGGACAAAGGGTTCGAAATCCAGTCCGTGGAACACTTTGACCAAAAATTTTCCATTTGGTTTCAAAGTGTTAATCGAAAATTCCAGGGCCGCTTCCCACAGTTCCGTGGCCCGGGCCTGGTCATACAGGGCCACGCCACTTACATTGGGGGCTAAATCAGATAAAACAAGGTCTGCCCCGCCTTCCGTCAATCCGGCAGCGAGCGCGCGGCGCACCCCGGGGTCATTGAAGTCGCCCTGGATGAACTGTACCCCCTCCAGCGGAACCATGGGCAGGAGGTCGATGGCCCACACTTCACCGCGCCGCCCCATGCGGTTTCGCGCCACCTGGGACCACCCGCCAGGTGCAGCACCGAGGTCCACCACCTGCAGGCCGGGCAACAACAGCCGGTCGCGGTCGTCGATTTCCATCAGCTTGTAGGAAGCGCGGGAGCGATAACCTTCGAGGCGCGCTTTTTTGACGAAAGGATCGTTGACGTGCTCCCGCATCCAGGCCTTGCTGGTTCGGGTGGGTTTCATCGTGGACGATACAGTACCAACACCTTGCCGATTTGCTGCACCGGTGCCGCCGAAAGGCGCTGGCAAATGGCGTCCTGTATCGCTGCGCGGGCGGTGCTGTCGCCTTCGGGCACCTTGAGCTTGATGAGCTCATGCGCCTTCAGGGCGCGTTCAATTTCCAGCAATACCGCATCGGTGAGGCCAGCATGACCCAGCATCACCACCGGGTTGAGAGCATGCGCCCGTGCCCGCAACGCACTGCGTTGGGCCGGAGTCAGATGCAACGCCTGTCCCGACCCGGGCAAAACCGGCTTAGCCGTATCTGACGTCGAGGATTTCATATTCCTTTACCCCGCCTGGTGCGTTGACTTCGGCCACATCGCCCGCAAATTTTCCAATCAGGGAGCGGGCAATGGGAGAACTGATGGAAATTTTTCCTTCCTTGATGTCGGCTTCGTCCTCACCCACGATCTGGTAGGTCACGACGTCCCCGGAGGCCACGTCTTCCAGTTCCACCGTGGAGGCGAACACGCAGCGTCCATCCGGGTCGAGCAGGGAGGGGTCAATCACCTGGGCATTGGAGAGCTTGGACTCCAGATCGGCGATTCTGCCTTCGATGAAGGACTGGCGTTCCTTGGCGGCATCGTACTCGGCGTTTTCAGAAAGATCGCCCTGCGCACGGGCTTCGCTGATGGCCTGTATGACTGCTGGCCGTTGCACATGCTTGAGATTATGCAGTTCGGCCTTCAGTTTTTCGGCCCCCACCACCGTCAATGGGACTTTGTTCATACTTCCACTCCTGCCTGTTGTATTTGTCCTTGTAACGACTGAAGATCGTAAATGCCCAGATGTTGCGTCAATTGCATGCCCAGACAAGCGGCACGCGCACCAGCCACCGTGGTGTAATAGGTCACACGTCCCTGAAGCGCCGCATTGCGAATGGACCAGGAGTCCTGTACAGCGCGCGACTGTTCTTCCACCGTGTTGATGATAAGGCTGATTTCACGGTTTTTCACCATGTCCACGATATGCGGGCGACCTTCGGCCACCTTGTTGACCGGAGTAACCTTAAGGCCTGCCGCCTCGAGCGCCGCACAGGTGCCACGCGTAGCCACCAGGGTAAATCCCATGGCAGAGAGACTGCGGGCAATCTCCACGATGGGCGCTTTGTCGGAGTTTCTGACGCTGATGAAGACCTTGCCTGAGGTTGGAAGCTTGACCCCGGCGGCGAGCTGGGACTTCACGAAGGCCTCGGCAAAAGTGGCCCCCACCCCCATCACCTCTCCGGTGGACTTCATCTCGGGACCCAGAATGGGATCCACGCCGGGAAACTTGGTAAAGGGAAACACTGCTTCCTTGACCGAAAAGTAGGGCGGCACGATTTCCCGGTTCACACCCTGCGAGGCCAACGTCTGTCCTGCCATGCAGCGTGCCGCAATCTTGGCCAGCTGGCGCCCGGTGGCCTTGGCCACGTAAGGAACGGTGCGCGAGGCGCGCGGGTTGACTTCCAGCACGTAAACCGTCTCGCCCTGAATGGCAAACTGCACGTTCATGAGGCCCACCACGCCCAATGCGCGGGCCATGGCCACCGTCTGGCGACGCAATTCGTTCTGCAGCGTCGCGGAAAGACTGAAGGGGGGCAACGAACAGGCCGAGTCGCCGGAATGCACGCCCGCCTGTTCGATGTGTTCCATGATGCCGCCAATCACCACCTGCTGACCGTCGGATACGGCATCCACATCCACCTCGATGGCATCGTTGAGAAAACGATCCAGCAGGATGGGGGCGTCGCGGGTCACTGCCACGCCGTTCATGCCGTCGGTATCCGTCACCACCTCGCGCAGGTATTTTTCAAGATCGGCCGGCGTATGCACGATCTGCATGGCACGCCCGCCCAGCACATAGCTGGGGCGTACCACCATCGGGTAGCCCAACTCGCCTGCGATGGTCAGCGTGGATTCGCGGTCGAAGGCAATGCGGTTGTCGGGTTGACGCAGTCCGAGTTCATGCAGCAGTTGCTGGAAACGCTTGCGATCTTCGGCGCGGTCGATGCTGTCCGGTGTCGTGCCGATGATGGGCACGCCCGCCGCTTCCAGCCCGCGTGCCAGTTTGAGCGGCGTCTGCCCGCCAAACTGGACGATAACCCCCTGCGGCTGTTCGATGGCCACGATCTCCAGCACGTCTTCCAGCGTCAACGGCTCGAAATACAGGCGATCCGAAGTGTCGTAGTCGGTGGAAACCGTCTCGGGGTTGCAATTGACCATGATGGTTTCGTAGCCGTCCTCACGCAGCGCCAGCGCCGCATGCACACAGCAGTAATCAAACTCGATGCCCTGCCCGATCCGGTTAGGCCCCCCGCCCAGCACCATGATTTTTTTGCGCTGGGAGGGATTAGCCTCGCACTCCTCGTCGTAGCTGGAGTACTGGTAAGCCGTGCTGGTGGAAAATTCGGCGGCGCAGGTGTCCACCCGCTTGAAGACGGGGCGGATGCCCTGCGCATGGCGCTGGGCGCGTACCTGGTGTTCGTCAGTACCCAGCAGCCTGGCAAGGCGCCGATCGGAAAAGCCCTTGCGCTTCAAGTGGCGCAACCTCGCGGCATCCAGCGCCGCGAGCGACTGTCCGCGAAGGCGCGACTCCTCCTCGATGAGGTCCTGGATTTCCGCGAGGAACCAGGGGTCGATGCGCGAGAGCCGCTGTATTTCCTCGCGCGTCATGCCCATCCGGAAGGCATCGGCCAGGTACCACAGGCGATGGGGCCCGGGGGCGGCCAGTTCGGCCTCGATTTCAGTGCGGTCGGCGGACACTTCGTCCAGGCCGTTGGCGCCGGTTTCCAGTCCGCGCAGGGCTTTTTGCAGCGATTCCTGGAAGGAGCGACCGATGGCCATGACTTCCCCCACCGACTTCATCTGCGTGGTCAGGCGGTCATTGGCCTGCGGAAACTTCTCGAAGGCAAAGCGCGGCACCTTGGTGACCACGTAGTCAATGCTCGGTTCGAAAGAGGCTGGCGTGGCGCCTCCGGTGATGTCGTTCTTCAGCTCGTCGAGGGTGTAACCCACGGCCAGCTTGGCCGCCACCTTGGCAATGGGAAAGCCGGTGGCCTTGGAAGCCAGCGCAGAGGAACGCGAGACGCGCGGATTCATTTCAATCACGATCATGCGGCCATCGGCCGGGTTGACCGCAAACTGCACGTTGGAACCGCCCGTTTCCACCCCGATCTCGCGCAGCACGGCCAGCGAGGCGTCGCGCATGATCTGGTATTCCTTGTCGGTGAGCGTCTGCGCCGGAGCCACGGTAATGGAGTCGCCGGTATGCACCCCCATGGCATCGAAGTTTTCGATGGAGCAGATGATGATGCAGTTGTCGTTACGATCCCGCACCACTTCCATTTCAAACTCTTTCCAGCCGATGACCGACTCTTCCACCAGCAACTCGCGGGTGGGCGAGGCATCAAGGCCGCGTTCGCAAATGGCGAGAAATTCTTCCTGGTTGTAGGCAATTCCGCCACCGCTACCGCCCATGGTGAAGGAGGGGCGAATGATGGCCGGAAAGCCCACCCCCGCCTGCACCTGCAGCGCTTCCTCCAGGCTATGGGCAATGGCGGAACGTGGCGTGGACAGGCCAATCCGGGTCATTGCAGCCTTGAATTTTTCGCGGTCCTCCGCCTTGTCGATGGCCTCCTTGCGCGCGCCGATCATTTCGACGCCGTATTTTTCAAGGACCCCTTCACGGGCCAGATCGAGTGCGCAATTCAACGCAGTCTGCCCACCCATGGTGGGCAAGAGGGCGTCGGGGCGCTCCTTCTCGATGATCTGCTCGATGATCTTCCAGGTCACGGGTTCGATGTAGGTGACGTCGGCCATGTCCGGGTCGGTCATGATGGTGGCCGGGTTGGAGTTGACGAGGATGACGCGATAGCCTTCCTCGCGCAATGCCTTGCAGGCCTGCGCTCCGGAGTAATCGAATTCGCAGGCTTGACCGATCACGATCGGGCCGGCGCCGATAATCAGGATGGACTTTATGTCTGTACGCTTGGGCATGGCAATCTCGGTCAGGCTTTACGGGCCTTCATCAGGCTGATGAAATGGTCAAACAGGCCACCGGCCTCATGGGGGCCGGGACTGGCTTCAGGATGCCCCTGGAAACTGAACGCCGGACGATCCGTGCGGGCCATGCCCTGCAGGCTCCCGTCGAACAAGGATACGTGGGTCACCCGCAGGTTGGCAGGCAGGCTGGCCTGATCCACCGCAAAGCCATGATTCTGGCTGGTGATCATCACGCGGCGGGACTCGAGGTCCTGCACCGGGTGGTTGGCCCCGTGATGTCCAAACTTCATTTTGAGCGTGCGTCCGCCCGAGGCCAGCGCCAGGAGCTGGTGCCCGAGGCAAATGCCAAAAGTGGGCAGGCCGGCATCGACGATCTTGCGGATGGCCGTGATGGCGTAGTCGCACGGCTCGGGGTCCCCCGGCCCGTTGGACAGGAAAACGCCGTCCGGACCCATGGCCAGCACCGCTTCGGCCGGGGTCATGGCCGGCACCACAGTCACCTCGCAGCCCCGGTCGCTCAGCATGCGCAGAATGTTGCGCTTGATGCCAAAATCGTAGGCCACCACGCGAAAGCGGTTCTCGCCAGGTGCGGCAAATCCATGGCCCAGGTGCCAGCTGCCCTCGGTCCACGCGAAGGGTGCTTTGCAGCTCACCACGCGCGCCAGGTCCATGCCGGCCAGGCCCGGAAAAGCCTGCGCCGCAGCCAGCGCCGCGGCCTCGTCCAGATCGCCCGCCATCAGGCAGCCGCTCTGCGCACCCTTTTCGCGCAACAGTCGCGTCAGGCGCCGTGTGTCGATTCCGGCAATGGCCACCACGTTGCGTTCCATCAGGTAATCGGCGAGAGACTGCCGTGAACGCCAATTGGATACCTGGTGTGGCAGGTCGCGAATGATCAGGCCGGCCGCGGCAACCGCACCGGATTCAGCATCTTCCGGGGTGGTTCCCACGTTTCCGATATGCGGGCAAGTCAGGGTGACGATCTGGCGGCAGTATGAGGGGTCCGACAGGATTTCCTGGTAGCCCGTCATGGCCGTATTGAAAACGACTTCGCCCACACTGCGACCGTTGGCACCGATGGATTGCCCCCGGAACACCGACCCGTCCGCCAGAACAAGAATAGCGGGCGCAATCGTCGTTGCGGTACTGGCATGGGCCATTACAAGAGTACTCCGGATGGGATTTGATATGAAAAACGGGAAGGACGCTGCACGCGACTTTCCCGTTTCCGATTGCTGGAATGATACCCTAAAATGGTGCGCCGATCAAACCCGGACCCGTCAGAACAGACTGGCGAGCCCCAAAACATCCCTCATGTCGTACAAACCCGGAGGTTTTTCGGCGATAAAGCGGGCTGCGCGCAGGGCCCCCAGGGCAAAGTTGGCCCGGCTGCTGGCCTTATGGGTGATTTCAAGGCGTTCGCCCAGCCCCATGAACGACACGGTATGGTCCCCGACCACATCGCCGCCACGCGTCGTGGCAAACCCGATGGTGTCCGGCAGACGCTCCCCGGTAACCCCTTCGCGGCCGTACACTGCAACGTCCGCGAGGCGGTGCCCGCGTGCCGCCGCCACCACTTCACCCATGCGCAACGCCGTTCCAGAGGGGGCGTCCACCTTATGGCGGTGGTGGGCTTCCATGATTTCCACGTCATAATCTGGCTGCAGCACCCGTGCCGCAATTTCCAGCAAGACCAGCGACAGTGTCACCCCCATGCTCATGTTGGGGGCAAAGACGACCGGAATCCGTGCACTGGCAGCCCGGATAGCCTCCTTCCCCGCATCGTCAAATCCCGTGGTGCCGATCACGATGCCTCGCCCTGCGGCCTCACAGGCGGCAAGATGCCCCAGGGAACCCTCGGGCCGGGTAAAGTCGATCAGTACCTGGCTGGCGTTGAGCGCAGCAGGAACGTCATCCGTGATGACCACGTCCAGGGGGGTTCCCAGCCAGTCGCCTGGATTGCGCCCAAGGTAGGGACTGCCCGCCTGCTCCAGCACGCCGGTCAGGGCCAGATCCCCCGAAGCCACCACGGCCTCCATCAGGGCCCGCCCCATGCGGCCACTGCCGCCTGCAATACAGATTCCAAGCGCCATCAATGGGCCTCCGCTGGTGCTGGTGCTGGTGCTGGTGCTGGTGCTGGTGCTGGTGCTGGTGCTGGTGCTGGTGCTGGTGCTGGTGCTGGTGCTGGTGCTGTGGCCGGGACTGGGGCAGTAGTGACGGGCCGGGTCGCTGCCGGCAATGTCTCCACAGGAGTGGCTGCTACTGCGGGCACAGGCGCCGCCGTCGTGGTCGTCGCGGCTGCAGCGGTGGGCGGCGGGAAGTTGTAGTCCGTCTCATAGCGCTCCAGCTTGTCATCCTTGAAAAACACGGTCAGGTTACGCGGCTGACTCATTTTTTCTTTTTTGCGCGTGTAGTAGACGTAGTCCCAGCGATTGGCATGGAATGGATCCGCAAGGAGCGGCGAACCCAGCACGTAGCCCACCTGGGTCCGGGTCATCCCCGTTTTAAGCCGGCTGACCATCTCCTCATCAATCACCACGCCCTGCTGGATGTCCAGGGTATAGGGCTTGATGGAAGAGAGCTTCGGGACGCTTTTTGACAATTCATCCCACGTGGGGAGTGAAAAGCTCGGCATCGAGGGCATGCTCAATGAAGAGCATCCCGCCAGCAACAAGGCCGGCAGAAGCAGCGCAGCGGCAGATCGAATCATTGTTTTATCCAGTGCAGTCTAATCCGCTTATAATAACCCATCTTCACCCACCCATTAGCCCCCATGAGCGCTCCGCAAGATCTCAAGGACATTGGCCTCAAGGCGACTCTGCCACGCCTGAAAGTCCTGGGCTTGTTCGAAAATTCCGACACCCGACACATGAGCGCCGAAGAGGTTTACCGGCGCCTGCAGCAGGAAGGCATGGAAATTGGGCTGGCCACGGTCTACCGGGTCCTGACCCAATTTGAACAGGCTGGACTGCTGGTGCGCCACCATTTTGAAAGCGGCAAGGCTGTCTTTGAGCTCAATCATGGCGAGCACCACGATCACCTGGTGTGCCTCCAGTGCGGCCATGTGGAAGAGTTCTACGATGCCGAAATCGAACGGCGCCAGGCCCGGGTTGCAAAGGAACGCGGATTTTCCATTCACGACCATTCGCTGCAGCTGTATGCCGACTGTCTGCGCGACAACTGTCCGCGCAAGCCCTGAAGTACACCCCACAATAGGAAGGGGAGTTGAGCCGCGCTTCATGAATTGGGTGGGCGCTGGCTTGAAATAAAAAATGCGCCGACGGAAACGTCGGCGCATTTCATTGCGACCTGCCGTACGAATTACAGTACGGACTTGAGCGTCTTGCCCATCTCGGCCGGATTCTTGGTGACCTTGATGCCGCATTCTTCCATGACGGCCAGTTTTTCCTGAGCCGTGCCCTTGCCACCGGAGATGATGGCACCTGCGTGGCCCATGCGCTTTCCAGGAGGTGCAGTCACGCCGGCGATGAAGCCGATGACGGGTTTTTTCATGTTTTCCTTGATCCAGCGGGCGCAAATCTCTTCATCGCCCCCACCGATCTCACCCACCATGATGACCGCTTCGGTTTCAGGATCGTCGTTGAACAGGCGCATGACGTCAATGTGCTTCATGCCGTTGACGGGGTCGCCGCCAATACCGACACAGCTGGACTGACCGAGCCCCAGTTCACGCAACTGGCCCACGGCTTCGTAGGTCAGGGTGCCGGAACGGGAAACCACGCCGATGGGACCCTTTTTGTGGATGTGCCCCGGCATGATGCCGATCTTGATTTCGTCCGGCGTAATGAGCCCAGGACAGTTGGGGCCGATCAATTGCGTCTTGCTGCCCTGCATCTTGTAACGCGTGCGGATCATGTCACGCACTGGAATCCCTTCGGTAATGCAGATGACGAGATCGATGCCCGCTTCCACGGCCTCGTCGATGGCGGCCGCGGCAAAAGGTGGCGGCACGTAAATCACCGACACCGTGGCGCCAGTCTGCGCCTTGGCTTCCTTGACGTTGTCATAAATGGGAATGCCTTCGTAGTTCTGGCCGCCCTTCTTGGGTGTGACACCTGCCACGAAACACTGCGCCCCGAATGCATATTCCTTGCACATCTTGGTGTGGAACATGCCGGTCTTTCCCGTAATGCCCTGAGTGATGACCTTGGTATCTTTGTTAATCAGAATCGACATATCACCCCCGCGCCGCTTCCACCACCTTGGCGGCGGCGTCAGCCATGTTGACGGCGGAGATGATGGGAAGACCCGACTCCGCCAGAATTTTTTTGCCCAGCTCCACGTTGGTTCCTTCAAGACGAACCACCAGAGGCACTGCGAGCTTGACTTCGCGAGCAGCTGCAACCACCCCTGCCGCAATCACGTCACACTTCATGATGCCGCCGAAGATGTTGACCAGAATGGCTTTGAGACCGGGATTCTTGAGCATCAGCTTGAACGCTTCCGTCACTTTCTCCGTCGTGGCTCCGCCACCGACGTCAAGGAAGTTGGCCGGGCTGCCGCCGTAGAGCTTGACGATGTCCATGGTGGCCATGGCAAGTCCAGCACCGTTGACGAGGCAACCGATGTTGCCGTCGAGCGAGATGTAGGACAGATCGAACTTGGAAGCCTCTATTTCGTTGGGATCTTCTTCATCCAGGTCGCGCAGCGCCGTGATTTCAGGATGGCGGTAGAGCGCGTTTGAATCGAAGTTCATTTTGGCATCCAGGGCAACCACGCGACCATCTCCCGTCACCACCATGGGGTTGATCTCGGCAAGGCTGGCATCGGTTTCGTCGAAAGCGCGATACAGGCCCTGCAACAGGGTGCGCGCCTGGGATACCAACGCCTGCGGCACGCCAATCTTCAATGCCACGTCGTCTGCTTCAGCGTCCTGCAGCCCCTTGGTGGGGTCGATGAAAATCGTGTGGATCTTTTCAGGGGTGTGGGCTGCCACTTCTTCAATGTCCATCCCGCCTTCCGAACTGGCCATCAGGGCGACGCGCTGGGTACCGCGATCCACCACCATGCCCACATAGAGCTCCTTCTTGATGTCGGCACCCTCTTCGATCAGAAGGCGACGCACCTGCTGTCCCGCGGACCCCGTCTGGTGCGTGACCAGTTGCATGCCAAAAATCTGTTTTGCGTAGGTCTCGAGTTCGGCAGGAGACTTGGCAACCTTCACGCCACCGCCCTTGCCGCGTCCACCTGCATGAATCTGCGCTTTAACAACGGCAACATTACCCCCAAGGGTCTTTCCTGCCGCAATTGCCTCCTCCACGGAGAAACACGGAATGCCGCGCGGCGTTGTGACACCGAACTTCCGCAGAATCTCCTTTGCTTGATACTCATGGATCTTCATTGCTTGGCCTTTTAATCAGTGTTGATGGTATCCATGTGAATGGTATCCATAGCCAATTACAGATAGCCGATAGCCCATGGAATGGAGCCCCAATTCTACCCAAAATTCATCAAGAGAACATTATGATTTTTGAGAAAACCATTTGGGGTAAAACTTCGCGACCACGGGCCCGCGGGTATCGAGCGCATGGCATCCGTCCAAATGCGGCGGTTTCTGGTCGCTACCCGATTCGGCCGAACCGTATCGGGTCTGAAAGGCCACGGTGGCCAGCGTACCGATCATCTCCGTCAGGTGGGTGCAGCCACGCACCCCGGCGAAGCGTTCCTTGACCGCCTTGGTGAAACCCGGGGCAATGCGCAACCCCTTGAGGTTGCCATAGTGCGGCGTAATGGTTTCGCAACTGCCGGGGTAGGGGCGGGCCACCGTCCGGGCCTCCGCCTCGCGAATCACCATGTCCTCGTCAATGGTGATTCGCAGCCACATGTCATGAATCGGCTCTCCCGCGGGTTTGCTGCCGCCCGACACATGGAACTCATAGCCCTTGACGTCCACCAGGTGTCCTTCGATGTCGAACAGACCGTCTTCACGCTGGTATCCCTCGACGGAAATGTTGCGCCGGTGCAGCAGTTTGCGCGGGACGGCTGGTTTGGATAGCGCCATGGTGTCTTTCTCCATGAAGAATGTGGCCGGCTTCAACTGGCACAAAACGACGATGATACGCCGATTGCCTTTTTGGACCTATAATCCCCGGAACCCTTTCTTGATGCGGAGACGACTCGTTGTACTTTCTCGCGCTTGTCCGTGCGCTCATCGCGGCAGCTCTGCTGCTGGTCGTTCCTGTTGCGGGCGCCGAATCTCCTGACGACGCCCTGCTGTCGGCTCACGAAGCCTGGCAGATGCGCAATGTTGTGGCCCTGGAGAAATACAACAAACAGCTCGCCAATGACCCGCTTGCCGATTACGCGCTGTACTGGCTGCTCGATGCCCGGCTGAGCCAGCCCAGCCCGGTGCCTGCCGCTGACGTGCTGTCCTTTTTTGCCCGCTATCCCGCAAGCCCCCTGGCAGACCCATTGCGCATCAGCTGGCTCAAGGCACTGGGACGCGCACAGGACTGGGACACTTTTGCGGCCCAGGTCACCCCCGGCGCACTGGAAGACCCCGAAGTGACCTGCGATCAATTGCAACTGCGCCTGCGCAGGCAGGATCAGGCCGCAGCCCGCGAAGCCCGGACCCTATGGTTCGGGCGCAAGACCCTGCCGGACAGTTGCGACCCCGTATTTCGCCAACTGACCCTGCAGAACGCGATTTCGCGCGACGACATCTGGGCAGCGCTGCGCCAGGCCTTGAGCAACAGTAATCTGCCGCTGGCGCGTTACATCAACAGTTTTCTTCCGCCGTTTCAGGGCATCAGTGAAGACTCACTGACGATGGCCTACACCCGGCCTGCCCAAGTGCTGGAGGGATGGGATTCGCATGACGACAGCACGCCCAAACGCGAGCTGATCCTGTTTGCCTTGAGCCAGCTCGCCGCACGTCACCCGCAGCAGGCCGCCGATACATGGAGCGGCATGGCCCCGTCGTTTTCAGCCCGCGATCAATCCTACGGTTGGCTGCAGATTGCCTGGCAGAGCGCCATGTTGCATCACCCCAACGCGCTGCTGTGGTTTCACAACGCCCCCGAATCCATGATGGATGACCCGCTGCGAGCCGCCCGCGCGCGCGCGGCCCTGCTCCAGGAAAACTGGGAGGAGTTGTTGTCGGCCATCAACGGCATGAGCGCCAACGAATCCGCAAGGGCCGTGTGGCGCTACTGGAAAGCCCGCGCCCTCAATGCGCTGGGCCGAACCGCCGAGGCCCAGGCACTGTTCACCCCGCTCTCGCAGGAATCCCATTACTACGGCTTGATGGCCCTTGAGGAAGTGGGCGGTCACTTTACCCCCCCAGCTCCGCCCGAGCCGCTGGCGCCAGACGAAATTCCATCGCTGCAGGGGCGCTTTGAGCGTGCGCTGCGTTTGCATCGCCTGGCGCTCAACCCGGAGTCACAGTATGAATGGACAGTGGCCAACCGCACGCTCACCCCGCGCCAGCACCTGGCTGCTGCCACCCTGGCGCAACGGGAGCAGTGGATGGACCGCGCCATCTACAGCATTGAACGCGCCGGTGACCAGCAGGACTTTACGCTACGCTATCCCTTGCCCTTCGAATCGCAACTGAGCCAACAGGCCCAGCGCAACCAGCTGGACCCCGCCTGGGTATACGGACTGGTGCGCCAGGAAAGCCACTTCTTTCCTGAAGCCCGCTCGCGCACCGGCGCCGTGGGGCTCATGCAGCTGATGCCTGCCACGGCACGCTGGGTGGCGCAGCGCGTTCCTCTCAAAAAATTCCGCGCCACCATGACCACCCAGGTGGACGTCAACCTGCAGCTTGGCACGCATTACCTGCATCACCTGCTCAACCAGCTGGGCAATCCCATTCTTGCCACGGCGGCCTACAACGCCGGACCCAACCGGGTGCTTCGCTGGGTTTCCGGAAAACCCCAGGACGCCGCCATCTTCATCGAAACCATTCCGCTCAGCGAAACCCGCGGCTATGTCCAGCATGTGATGTTCAACACCACCCTTTACGCTTACCGGCTGGGCCAGTCGACACTTTCCCTGCACCAGCGCATTGGCATCATCCAGAGCGTGACCCCGTCGCGCAGTTCCGAACCCGACCCCGCCTCCCAGCCATGAAAATCTATGCCGTGGGCGGAGCGGTGCGCGATGAGCTGCTGGGGCTTCCCGTAGCAGACCGGGACTGGGTGGTGGTGGGTGCCACGCCGGAGGAAATGGTAGCGCAGGGCTTCAAACCCGTGGGGCGCGACTTCCCGGTTTTCCTGCACCCCAGGACGCACGAAGAGTACGCACTGGCGCGCACAGAGCGCAAAAGCGGTCCGGGTTACCGGGGCTTTACCATTCATGCCAGCCCCGAGGTGACGCTGGAACAGGACCTGGAACGGCGCGACCTGACCATCAATGCCATGGCGCGCGACGCCCATGGCGCGCTGGTGGACCCCTTCGGGGGCGTTGAAGACCTGCGCCAGCGTCGCCTGCGCCACGTGAGCCCCGCCTTCGCCGAAGACCCGGTACGCATCCTGCGCGTGGCCCGTTTTGCCGCGCGCTTCAAGCAATCGTTCGATTTTGGCGTGGCCAGTGAAACCCGGGCACTGATGCAGACCATGGTGGCTCAGGGAGAGGTGGACGCCCTGGTGCCCGAACGGGTCTGGCAGGAACTAGCCCGCGGCCTCTCGGAATCCAGACCCTCCGAACTGTTTCGGGTGTTGGAGCAATGCCATGCCCTGTCCCACATCCTGCCGGAAGTCATGCCCTTCTGGGCAACCCGTGGCGTTGCATCCCTGGAAGGCGCGGACCTCGCCGCACGCCGCGGCCATGGCCTCCCCGTGCGGTTTGCGGCCTGGGCTGCCATCCTGTTGCAGGATGCGCCGCAGGGTGGACGCAAGCACCTCCTGCAACTCAGCGAGCGCCTGCGGGTTCCCTCGGAAATCCGCGATCTGGCCAGAATGACCAGTGAAAATCGCGAGGCCGTCAGCAACAGTGCCACGGCACCGGCCGAGTCCCTCTTGCGACTCATCGAACAGACCGATGCCTTGCGCCGCCCACAACGCTTCGAGGCCATGCTGGCAGCGCATGCCTGCCATGCGCAGGGAGATGATCGAGCGCTGTGGGACCGCCTCAATCGCGCCCTGCAGGCCGCCCTGGAAGTTCCTGCAGGCGAACTGGCGCGGGAGGAGCACCTTCCCGAACGCATTGCGCAACGCATTCGCGAGGCACGCCTCTCGGCAGTGGCTGCGGCGCTCCTGTAAACCCCGTCAGGGCAGCCCAAGCATGGCGCATGCCGGGGTGGAGGTCTGTCCCCTTCCCAGCACCAGCACCTTGAACAACTCTCCCATTTCTGCAGGACTGAGCAGCTTCTGAACCGCACTAACCGCAGGCAGATAACGGGCTTCATCGGTCGCGGGAATGGCGCCCAGCACATCCAGCAGCCCCGTGTCCACAAGCCAGCGGGCCAGGGTGCCATAGTCCTCGAGGGCAAGGCCGTAGTGCAGGGCCGCACGCGCCACCGCGCTAAAGTCCACATGGGCCGTGATGTCCTGCAGTCCGGGCCAGACGAAAGGATCACCGTGCGCATGGTGACGAATGTGGCACATCAGCGTCCCTTCTTGCCGCTGCGGATGGTAGTACTCGCGCGCCGGAAAACCGTAATCGATGAAATATGCCCGGCCCGCCTTCAAGGTGCGCGCGAGGTTGGCCATCAGCGCCACGGCTTCCGGGCAGATTTCCGTATCGTAGGGTACGGGCAGCCCGTCCGTGGCGGGCAACATGGTGGCAAGGCGCTCGTTGGCAAGCGCACGCTCCCGCCAGACCCAATCCTCGCCCGCCAGCGCCACCCCAATTTCCACCCAGCCCCCGTCGCGCCAACCCACCCGATGCACCGGCAGCGCGTCGAGCACTTCATTGGCCAACAGCACCCCCGTGAGCGTTTCTGGCCAGGCACTGCACCAGTCCACGCGCTCGCGCAGGGATACGGGCAGGGTGGAGAGCAGGGCATCCTGCCGCTCGCGCAGGTCGGCACTGACTTCCAGGATGAGGTAACGCTCCGGCAATGTCCCGCGCGCCTCCAGGGCCAGCAACACATCGCGTGCCAGGCGCCCGCTGCCCGCCCCCAGTTCCAGCACCACGGGGTGCTCGCTGCTCAACTCGTCCAGGGTGGCGGACACCGCATGTGCCCAAGTTTGCCCAAACATCGGCGTCATTTCCGGGGCGGTGACAAAATCTCCGGCGCTGCCCAGCTTGATGGAACCCGCACTGTAATACCCAAGACCCGGGGCATACAGGGCAAGCGCCATGAAACGCGAAAAGTCGATCCAGCCCCCCGACTGCCGGATCACCCGGTTGATCTCGTTTCGCAGGCGCGCGCTATGGGCCAGTGCTTCCGGCTCAGGTTGCAGGGGGTGCGGTAGAATGGGCGGCATCTCGTCAGCTTTGCATCAAAAGGTCACATGTTAACGGTTGAACGCCCCCCCTCGGCAACATTTATCCGGCTTCAGGAACGGCTGCGCGGCGCCGTGGGCCGCGCCATCAGCGATTACCAGATGATCGAGGCTGGCGACACCGTCATGGTGTGCCTGAGCGGCGGCAAGGATTCGCACGCCCTCCTGTCCATTCTGATGGACCTGCAGCGCCGCGCGCCAGTGTCCTTTCGCCTGATTGCAGTCAATCTCGACCAGAAGCAGCCCGGCTTTCCCGCCGACGTGCTGCCCGCCTATCTGAAGTCCCTCGGAGTGGAGTACCACATCATCGAGGCTGATACCTACTCGATCGTGCGCGAAAAGATCCCGCAGGGCAAAACCACCTGCTCGCTCTGCTCGCGCCTGCGCCGCGGCGTGCTCTACCGCACCGCCAAGGCCCTGGGCGCCAACAAGATCGCCCTGGGTCACCATAGGGACGACATCATTGAAACGATGTTTCTCAACATGTTCTATGGCGGCCGTCTGAAGGCCATGCCGCCCAAGCTGGTGACGGATGACGGCCATCACATCGTGATCCGTCCGCTGGCCTACTGTACCGAAAAAGACCTGGCCACCTACGCGCGACACATGGCGTTTCCCATCATCCCGTGCGACCTGTGTGGCTCGCAGGACAATCTCAAGCGCGCTGCCATCAAGGAATGGCTCAAGCAGCAGGACCGCGAATTCCCGGGGCGTGTGGACAACGTCTTTCTGGCCCTGCAATCCGTCACGCCTTCGCATCTTGCCGACACTTCACTGTTTGACTTCGCCCACCTCAAACCCAGTCATCAGGCCAACCCCGAGGGCGACACCCTGTTCGACCCTGAAGCTCTGGAACGCGGCGCCCTGCGCCTGTCCTCCATGGAAGGTTCGCGCATCCGTTTCGTGAAGGCCGGAAACTCTGATAAAATAAAAAATTGATTTAGGGAAAACGATCATCATGAACCCCACGATTAAACACCTGCCCCCCAAGAAGATTAATTCCTTCTACCCGCCCCAGCGCACCCTGATGGGACCGGGCCCCTCCGAGATCACGCCGCGCGTGCTGGCCGCCATGTCGCTGCCCTGCATCGGCTACCTCGACCCGGTGTTCGTGGACATGATGGACGAACTCAAAACCCTGTTGCGCTATGTTTTTCAAACGGACAACCAGCTCACCTTCCCGGCCTCCGGCCCGGGCTCAGTGGGCATGGAAATGTGCTTCGTCAACATGGTCAACGAGGGCGACAAGGTCATCGTCTGCCGTAATGGCGTGTTTGGCGGGCGCATGATCGAAAACGTCGAACGCTGCGGCGGCAAGGCCGTGGTCATCGAAGACACCTGGGGCGACCCCGTGGACCCCAACAAGCTGGAAGAAACCCTCAAGCAGCACCCCGACACCAAGGTGGTGGCCTTCGTCCTGGCCGAAACCTCCACCGGTTGCATGTCCGATGCCAAGACCCTGGTGGAAATTGCCCACCGGCATGGCGCGCTCACCATCGTGGATGCGGTCACGCAACTTGCGGGCACCCCGCTTTTCGTGGACGAGTGGGGCATCGATGCCGTGTATTCTGGAAGCCAGAAATGCCTCTCCTGCACCCCTGGACTTGCCCCGGTGTCCTTCAGCGATCGCGTGGTGGCCCTGGTGCGTAACCGCAAGGAACGCTGTCACAGCTGGTTCATGGACCTTGACCTGGTGCTGGGCTATTGGGGCAACACCAATCGCACCTACCACCATACGGCACCCATCAATGGGTTGTATGCGTTGCACGAGGCCTTGTTGCAGGTGCGCGAGGAAGGACTGGAGAACTCCTGGGCACGCCATACCCGCCATTACCTGGCGCTGAAGGCCGGCCTGGAGGCCATGGGTCTGGAATACCTGGTGAAGGAAGAGTATCGCCTGCCGCAACTCAATGCGGTCAAGGTGCCCGAAGGCGTCGACGAGGCCCGCGTACGCAAGGCGTTGCTGGAAGAATTCAATCTGGAAATTGGCGCGGGGTTGGGACCACTGGCTGGCAAGATATGGCGCTTCGGCCTGATGGGCTATTCGGCCAAATCAGAAAACGTCATGCTGTGCCTGTCTGCATTGGGCTCCGTGCTGATGGACCTGGGCTACCCCGTCAAGCTGGGTTACGCCGAGGCCGCGGCGCACCAGTCCTACGCCGAACAGCATGCCAGGGCCGCTGAGCAGAAAATCAAAGCGGCCTGATCAATTCCGTTCGGACAGGTGCAGCCGGTCCCAGATCACGCTGGTGAGGCCCGCTGAGTTCATGGTGTAAAAATGCAGACCGGGGGCTCCCGCCGAGAGCAACCGGTCGCACAGTTGCGTCACCACGTCCAGGCCAAAGGCCTTGATGGATGCCGTGTCATCGCCATAGCCCAGCATCTTCATGCGAATCCATCGCGGAATCTCTGCACCGCAACCCTCTGAAAAACGGCTCAGCTGGGAAAAGTTGGCAATCGGCATCACGCCGGGCACGATGGGCAGGTCCAGCCCCGCGGCCTCGCACTCATCCACAAAACTGAAGTAGGCATCCGGATTGTAGAAATACTGGGTGATGGCGGCATTGGCCCCCGCTTCCACCTTGCGCTTGAAATGCTGGATGTTTTCCTGAGCGGAGCGCGCCTGAGGGTGCACTTCCGGGTAGGCGGCCACCTCGATGTAGAAGTGGTCGCCCGTCTGCTCGCGGATGAAACTGACCAGTTCGTTGGCATAACGAAAAGCGCCGCCGCCATGGGTGCCCGAGGGCAGGTCACCGCGCAACGCCACCAGGTGGCGGATGCCGTTGGCCTGATACTGCATCAGCACATCTGCAATGCTCTCCCGGGTGGAACCGATACAGGACAGGTGAGGGGCTGCAGGGTACCCGTCGCCCTGGATTTCAAGCACCGTCTCCAGCGTGCGCTCGCGCGTCGTTCCACCCGCGCCATAGGTCACGGAGAAAAAGGCCGGCTTGAGTTGCGCCAACTGGCGTCGCGTATGACGCAGCTTTTCCATCCCCTCCGGCGTTTTGGGCGGAAAGAATTCGAAGCTGAAGACTTTGGGATAACGCTGCTGGCTTTGCAAGATCAGTCCCACGCTCAATAACGGTAATGATCCGGCTTGTACGGCCCGGCAGGGCTGACGCTGAGGTACTCGGACTGCTGCGGTGTCAGCAGCGTCAGTTTGGCCCCGATTTTCTTGAGGTGCAGGCGTGCCACCTTTTCATCCAGGTGCTTGGGCAGGATGTACACGCCAATGGGATACTTACCCTGATTGCCCCACAACTCGATCTGGGCCATCACCTGGTTGGTGAAGGACGCCGACATCACGAAGCTGGGGTGCCCCGTGGCACAACCCAGATTGACAAGGCGCCCCTCGGCCAGCACGATGATGCGCTTGCCGTCGGGGAACACCACATGGTCCACCTGGGGCTTGATGTTTTCCCAGCGGTACTGGCGCAGGGAGGCGATGTCGATTTCGGAGTCGAAGTGGCCGATGTTGCAGACGATGGCGTCATGCTTCATGACGCGCAGGTGTTCGTGGGTGATCACACCCACGTTGCCGGTGGCGGTGACGAAAATATCTCCCTGCGCAGCCACCTCATCCATGGTCACCACGCGATAGCCTTCCATGGCCGCCTGCAGGGCACAGATGGGGTCGATTTCCGTAATCCAGACCGTCGCGCCCATACCGCGGAACGCCTGGGCGCATCCCTTGCCCACGTCGCCGTAGCCTGCCACCACCGCAATCTTGCCCGCCACCATGACGTCCGTGGCACGCTTGATGCCATCCAGCAGCGACTCGCGACAGCCGTAGAGATTGTCGAACTTGGATTTGGTCACCGAATCGTTGACGTTGAAGGCCGGGCATTTGAGCTCGCCCTTCTTCATCATTTCATTGAGGCGGTGAACCCCGGTGGTGGTTTCCTCCGAAATGCCATGAATGTGGCGCAGCATGTCCGGATACCTGTCGTGCATCACCAGCGTCAAATCGCCACCGTCATCGAGGATCATGTTGGGCACCCAGCCGTCGGGGCCGAAGATGGTCTTCTCGATGCACCACCAGAACTCTTCCTCGGTTTCCCCCTTCCAGGCAAATACCGGAATGCCCGCGGCGGCAACGGCTGCCGCAGCCTGGTCCTGGGTAGAGAAGATGTTGCACGAGCTCCAGCGCACTTCGGCGCCCAGGGCCACCAGGGTTTCAATCAGCACCGCAGTCTGGATGGTCATGTGCAGGCAGCCGGCGATGCGCGCCCCTTTCAGGGGCTGCTGTACACCAAACTCTTCGCGCAGGGCCATCAGACCGGGCATTTCATTCTCGGCGATGTCGATCTCCATCCGCCCCCAGCGGGCGAGGGAGATGTCTGCGACTTTGTAATCCGGGGTTTGCTGGGTTTGCGGGACGGCACTCATGAACAGGACTCCTTAAATTGCGGCACGCAGGGCTTCGACCCGATCGCGGGCTTCCCAGGTGAACTCTGGTTCTTCGCGCCCAAAATGGCCATAGGCAGCGGTTTTGCTGTAAATCGGACGCAGCAGGTCGAGCGACTGGATGATGCCCTTGGGGCGCAGATCAAAATGCTCCTGCACCAACTCGGCCAGACGCTCGTCGGAGACCTTGCCAGTGCCGAAGGTGTTGACCATCAGGCTGACGGGTTTCGCCACGCCGATGGCGTAGGCCACCTGGACCTCGCAACGACGCGCCAGGCCCGCCGCCACGATATTTTTGGCCACATACCGCATGGCATAAGCAGCGGAACGATCCACCTTGGATGGATCCTTGCCAGAGAATGCGCCTCCGCCATGACGGGCAGCCCCGCCGTAGGTGTCCACGATGATTTTGCGCCCGGTGAGTCCGCAGTCCCCCATGGGGCCACCGATCACAAAACGCCCGGTGGGGTTGATGAGATAGCGCGTCTGCGCGCCCAGCAAGGCTGCGGGAATCACCGGTTTGACGATTTCCTCGATGACGGCTTCAGACAACTGGGCATGTGAGACATCCGGATCGTGCTGGGTTGAAAGCACCACCGTATCGATGGCCGTCACCTCGCCATCCACATAACGCACGCTCACCTGCGATTTGGCGTCGGGCCGCAAAAACGGCAGGCGCCCGTCCTTGCGCAACTCTGCCTGGCGCTGCACCAGACGGTGCGCCAGATGGATGGGCAGCGGCATCAGGGTATCGGTTTCGTCGCAGGCGTAGCCAAACATGAGGCCCTGGTCGCCCGCTCCCTGGTCGAGGTCCAGCCCGCGCCCCTCATCCACGCCCTGTGCGATGTCGGGACTTTGACGATTGAGCGCGGTCAGGACTGCGCAGGTCTGGTAGTCAAATCCGATGTCCGAACTGTTGTAGCCGATGCGCCGCACCACATCCCTCGCCACATCGATGTAGTTGATCTGAGCGCTCGTGGTGATTTCACCGGAGATTACGATCAGCCCCGTGCTGGTGAGCGTTTCGCAGGCTACGCGCGCCTTGGGATCCTGCGCTAGAATGGCGTCCAGCACGCCATCGGAAATCTGGTCGGCAACCTTGTCCGGATGCCCTTCGGAGACGGACTCCGAGGAAAAGAGATATTGACTCATGGCGAACCCCGCCCTTTTTCATGAAAAACAACGAACTGTGGATTATAACAGCGATTCCCTCCTGAAATGATGCTGCGCCTCTCCCTCGCCCTGCTGTGGTTGTTGCACTGGCTTCCCCTGCCCGCTCTCGCCACCCTGGGGGACCTTCTCGGAGCGCTGGCCTACCGCCTTGCAGCCGAGCGTCGGCGCGTCACGCTGATCAATCTGGCCCTGTGTTTTCCGCATTGGTCTGACGCCCGGCGTGCTGCCGTGGCCCGCGCCCATTTCCAGGCTTTCATGACCAGCATCCTGGCACAGGGGGTGGGTTGGTATGCATCGCTCGCACACTTGCGGCGCATCGTGCACTTTGAGGGGATGGCGCATTTGCAGGCCGCCTTGGCCGAGGGTCCGGTGATTCTCATGACCCCCCATTTTTTTGGCATCGATACCGCCGGCATCTGCCTGTCCGCCGACGTGGACATGATCTCCTTTCATACACGACACAAGAACATCCGCATCGACGAGTTGATTCAGCGACGGCGACGACGCTGGAATCGCGGCGTGATCTTTTCCCGACAGGACGGCATCCGCACAGTGCTGCGCGCTCTCAAACCGGGCTGGGCCCTGTATTACCTGCCCGACCAGGATTACGGTTCGAAGGATTCGATCTTCGTGGATTTTTTTGGCGTCAAAACCGCCACCATCCCCGCCATGTCCCGTCTAGCGCGCCTGGCCCACGCGCAGGTGGTGCCCTGCGTGATCGAGCAGGACTTTCACCACAACCGGTGCGTGGTGCGATTCCATCCGTCCTGGAAGGATTTCCCCGGTACCGATGAAGTGGCCGACGCATTGCGCATGAACCAGTTCATCGAAGCACGCATTCTGGAACAGCCTGCCAACTACCTGTGGAGCCACAAGCGTTTTAAAACACGCCCGCCCGGCGAGCGTTCGCCCTATGAGCGCTGACCCGCGGACAATCTCCTGCGCACAATTCCAAAACGCGATAGGATGCCTTTCATGACGCAACTCATGGCCTGAACGGATGCAACTCCCCTTTACCAAAATGCAGGGACTGGGCAACGACTTTGTGGTTCTGGATGCCACCACTGTGCCCCTGCTGCTGTCTCCCGGCCAGGTTCGCTGGATCGCCGATCGCCATTTTGGCGTGGGCTGCGATCAGGTCCTGATCGTGGAGTCCGCGCACGACCCCGCCAACGATTTCCGCTACCGCATCCTCAATGCCGACGGCAGCGAAGTGGAAAATTGTGGAAATGGCGCCCGTTGCTTCGTGCGCTTCGTTCGCGAGCGGGGGCTCACCCAGAAAGACGAGATCCGGGTGGAAACACTGGGTGGCGTGATTGCCCCGCGCCTTGATGCTGACGGCCGGATCACGGTCAACATGGGAGAACCCGTTTTCGAACCGTCGCGCATTCCATTCATTGCCGCGGCCCAGGCACCGACCTATCCGCTCACCATCGGTGCCACGACCCACGAATTCAGCGTCCTTTCCATGGGCAACCCGCACGCCGTGCAACAGGTACCCTCCGTGACCACGGCGCCGGTGGCTGACGAGGGTCCGCTGATCGAACACCATCCCGCCTTTCCCCAACGCGTCAATGCGGGTTTCATGGAAGTGGTGAACCGTGCCCATGTCCGCCTGCGCGTCTTTGAACGCGGTGCCGGTGAAACCCTGGCCTGCGGCACGGGCGCCTGCGCCGCCGTGGTAGCGGGCATCACGCGCCACCTGCTGGACCACACGGTCACGGTCACGACCCGCGGCGGAGATCTCTCAATTACCTGGCAGGGCCCTGGCCATCCCGTGTGGATGACGGGCGATGCCGTCTCCGTATTTACAGGCGAACTCCGCCTTCCCGAATGCTCAGAGGTCACGGCATGAATTTGGATGCAGATTCCGTTGCAACCTGGCTCAGGCAGCACCCCGAATTTTTTGAGTCGCACAGCGCGCTCCTCGCCGACATCAACCTGCCTCATCCCCACGGCACCCACGCCGTCTCCTTGAGCGAACGCCAGATGCAGGCCATGCGCGACAAAAACCGCGCGCTGGAGGCACGCATGAGCGAATTGATCGGCTATGCCGGGGCCAATGACACCACCAGCGGCAAGGTGCATCGCCTTGCGGTCAGCCTGATTGGTGCGCGTTCGATGTCCACCGTGCTGGACATCGTGCACCACCAGCTAAAGGATGATTTTGCCGTGCCTCGCAGCGCCATTCGTTTATGGGGGCTCAAAGAGGATGACGAGCGCACCGAGTTTGCGCCGGTTCAGGGCGAACTGCGGGAATTCGTGTCGCACATGGAAGCCCCGCATTGCGGTCACCATGCCGTGTACGAAACCAGCCGCTGGTTTGAAGAGGAGGCCCCCAACCTGCGCTCCTTTGCCATGATGCCCCTGCGCGACAGCGTCACCTTTGGCGTCCTGTTGCTGGCCTCGCCTGACGAAAATCGCTTTTATCCGGACATGGGAACCTTCTATCTCAACCGGATTGCCGATCTGGTGGGCGCTGCGCTGCGATCCCAGACCCATGGCCCCTGAGCAGCTGCGCACAGCCTATCTGTCCCACCTGAGGGTGGAACGTCGCCTGTCGGCGCACACCGAAAAAAGTTATGGGCGCGACCTCGATCTCCTGCTGCAGCTTGCGAAAACCCAGAACCTCGGGGCCCTGAGCCCCCACGACATCCGGCGCTACATCTCCACTTTACACGCGCGAGGCCTGTCAGGACGCAGCCTGGGTCGTGCCCTGTCCGCCTGGCGCGGCTTTTTCAATTACCTGGCGCGGGATCACGGCTTTCGGCATAACCCTTGCGCCGACGTGCGCCCCCCCAAGTCTCCCAAAAAACTGCCGCACGCGCTCACCCCGGACGCCGCAGCACAGCTCATGCAGCCTGCTGGCGACGATTTTCTGGCACTGCGCGACCATGCCCTGCTGGAGTTGTTTTACTCGTCGGGACTGCGCCTGTCCGAACTTGCGGGACTGAACGTGACCGACGTCAACCGCGCCGACCACTCGGTGGTCGTCACCGGGAAGGGGGCCAAGACCCGCCTCATCCCGGTGGGCCAGAAGGCGCTGGAAGCGCTGGAGCGCTGGCTGGCGTGCCGGACAGCCGCGGCGGGCAACCATCCAGCCCTGTTTGTCACGCAAGCCGGAAAACGACTGAGCGGGCGTAGCATCGAGGCCCGCGTGGGCCTGCGCGCGCGTCAACTGGGGCTGGCGGACTCCGTGCATCCGCACGTCCTGCGCCATTCCTTTGCTTCCCACGTGCTGCAATCCAGCGGCGACCTGCGCGCCGTGCAGGACATGCTGGGACATGCCAGCATCACCTCCACCCAGGTCTACACCCACCTGGATTTTCAGCACCTGGCCAAGATCTACGATGCGGCCCATCCCCGCGCGCGCCGCAAGGGTTAGAAGAAGCGGGTCACGCCCACGATGACCGTGCGCCGCAACCCGTACTGTGGCGCTCCCACGCCGATGCCCGTGCCGTCGCGCAGCTCATAGCTGCGATCAAAGACATTGAGCAGGGTGAGCCGCCCTTCCAGGTCCCCCCACTCGCCTGCCTTGAACAGGTGGGTTGCGGCCGTGTTCACCGTCACATAAGCCGGCATGGTGCCGGTGTTGGCAAAGCCGTTGCGCATGCCGCTGCCAAACAACGCATCAGCGCTGAGATTGGCCCAGTCGGTGCGATAGCCCATGCTTCCCGAAAGGGTGTAGCGCTGGTCGTGATCCAGGTACACCCAGTGGTTGTTGATGTAGTTGAGCACCGCGGGGGTAAAGTTGAACTGCCCCGACTCGATGCCACGACCCTGCGCCCGCCCCACGGCCGCATTGAGCGTGCCCGTCCAGCGCTCCCGGTGCCAGGTGCCGGAGAGTTCCAGGCCATAGACGCGGCCTTCCTGGTAGTTGAAGTCTGAAAACACCAGCGCGTTGCCAAACTGCCCTTCGTCGAGCAGATGCTGCACCTTGCGGTAATAGCCATCCACGCTCAGGGTGAACTGATCGGACCACAGGTGCGAGAGCCCCATGTCCAGGTAATCCGAGCTCTCCGACCTTACCGGGGTGTCGGTCGTCACCTGCGAGGCATTGGTGGTATTGGTAAACAGCCCCACCGTGCGCGTATTGATGAGCCCCGCGGCGGGGGGTGTGAAGTAACTGCCGAAGCCCGCATGCACCCGGGTGGCGGGCGTCATGTCCACCACCAGGCTGACGCGCGGACTGACCTGGTGCTCGTTGATCAGCATCGCATTCTGGTCGTAGCGCAGCCCATAATTGAGCGTTGACGAAGGGCTGAGCTTCCACTCGTCCTGCAAAGAGACCCCCCAGAAGTGACTGATGCCACCCGTGTTGTCGATGATGCCCGTGGGAGCCGTGGACGCCACACCCGTATCGCTCAGCTGGTTGCCTGTACAGACGGAGGAGGGGCCCAGACAATAGACCTGCGACTGGTTGTTGGTCAGATAGCGCTCCTGTTGCACCATCAGTCCGGCATGCAACCGGTGCCCCTCGCGCCAGTCCATCCCCGTATCGGTCTGCAGTCCCTGCGCTTCATTGCGCCGGATGACGTCGTTGCTGACGCCGCTGTAGAACAGATCTCCCAGGGCGGCATCGGGGGTGTAATGCACTTCCGAGAGTCGGTGGTATACGGATACCTGGGTGTCCGTCCCGACATTGCCATGGGACTGGTAGCTCGCCACCTCGAACTGATTATGCTCGGATTGCGTGGCATTCAGCGCCAGGGGTGCGGGTGTGGGCGTCAGTGTGGAACTGCAGCATTGCGGCGAGAGCCCTGGATTGTCGGGAATCTGGAACAGGTTTTGTGATTGCCCGAAGGTCAGGCTCAACCGGTCCTGCGGGGTGATGTCGTAGGCAAGAAATCCAAAGCCTTTTCCCTGCCGGGTCTGATCGTGGTACGCGTTGAGGCTATTGGTCGGATTGTCGATGCCCTGCTGCGAGGTCATCAGCGATCCGGTGAGCGTGTAGCTGAATTTTCCCACCGAGCCATTGGCGATCCCTCCCGTTTCGCCATAGTTGCGACTGCCACCCTGCACCGAAATTTCCCCGCCGGGCTCCGAACCCGGGCCCCGCGTTTGGATGTCCACGATGCCGGCAGTACGGTAGCCGTATTGGGCCGGCAAAACGCCGGTCATGACGGTGAGCTTGTCGGCGATGCGGGTGTCCAGCATCTGACCAAACCCGCTCAGGGCCTCCGGAATCATGACGCCGTTGATCCGGTATTGCAGGTTGCCATGGTCACCGCGCACATGCACCTGGCCAAAGCCGTCCTGCACGATGCCCGGCGCCTGCAACAGCACCTGATTCAGTGGCGTGGCGTTGCCCTGGGGTAGATGGGCAATATCCGCATCCGAAAACTGGTACTGGGTGCTACCCGAATCGGCTGACTCGCCGCGCGCGCCGTCGATTTTTTTTGAAGTGATGGTGATGGTCTGGGCCTGTCCGACGGGCTCATCGGATTCGGCCAGGGCCGTGAGGGCCGTGAGGGCCAGCGTCAGGGCGAATGCCGTGCGTGATGATGCGGTGATGCATGCCATGAAAAACACCTCGAAACGAAATGGGGGAGCGCAGGCTCCCATGATCGGTCAAACCAGACGAGGTGAGGCGGGTGGGGCGCGGGACTGGAATCCCATCGGCTCCCGGGAAACGTTGTGGGGCACCCCGGGCAAAACGAGGAAAGGGGTGGGTCGGGGCGGTTCGCTGGCGAGGATCGCCGAGGTCCCGGCAAAACTGGCCAGCGTGAGTGCATCGAAGAGCTGGCAGTTGTGGTCGTCATGGGCCCAGGGCGTTCCTGGGTCCGCATTCTGGAAAAGCTGGGCCAACCGATCGCCGTGGGCCACGCGGTGCGTCAAGCCGGCGATCTGCGCGCCCAGAAGGCAGGCCAGGGCAAGCGCCATCCATAAATGGCCCCAGGCGGTCTGTCTTCGAAATCGATTTAATAGCCCCATGTTCAGGTGTGAAACAAGTTGATTTTGCGCCACGCTCCCGAGCGCCAGCGCAGCCAGAGGCCCAGTCCCAGCGCCACAGTGTACACCAAAGCCGCCATCCAGCCGCCGATGGCGCCCAGCCCCCATTGGGGCAGGAAGCCAACCCAGCCCATGCCAGGCGGAAAGGTCAGGGCGTGACAGAGCGGCAAAAAAACCAACCAGGACAGCAACAACAGCAGCCCCGTGGGAAATCGCACGTCGCCCGCACCGCGCAGGCAAAAAGCGCTGGAGAGATTCAATGCATCAAAGATCTGGTATCCCGCCGCAATCCAAAGCAGGCGCTGACATAACGCGGTCACGGCGGCGGCGTCGGTGCCCCCGTTGGAGATGAAGGGCGGCACCACCCATGCGCCCGCGAGCGCGAGACCCACTCCCAGCAGTCCCATGTAGATCACCGCCATGCGAATGATGACCTGGGCACAACGCATGGCCCAGTCCTTGTCCCCTGCCCCGATGGATTGCCCCACCAGCGTCGTGCCGGCAAGCGCAATGCCGATGGCCGGAAGATAGGACACCGAGGTCAGCATCATCACGATCTGCGTAGCCGCTCCGTCCACGGCGCTCAAACGCACTTGCATCAGCTGAAACAGTGCCAGCCCAATGACGTCCATGGCAGGAAAGAGTCCCGTGGGCACGCCCAGCGCCACCACCCTGCGCACGCCCGTCCAATCGGGTTTCCAGGTATGCCGGGTATCGAATTCGGACTGGAAGCGGCGATCCAGAAACACCGCCAGGGCGAGCAATGCCCCCACCCCCAACGCCACGCTGCTGGCGACGGCGGCGCCGGCAATACCGTAGTCCAGCCTGAACATGAAGACTTCATTCAACACGGCATTGGTGAGGGCCACCACCACCATGTTCCAGAAGGTATAACGCGGACGGCCGATGCCGTTGAAAAAGGAATTGAGGGAATACAGGATGGCCGACACCGATCCGCCCAGCATGCGCGGCACCCAGAAGTCAGCGGCGAGCGTCAGCACCTCGGGCTTGAGCCCAAACCAGGACAGGAGTGCCGGACCCTGCCACGCGGCGAGCATGAACAGGGGGGTGGTCATCAGTCCGCCCCACACGCCGCACCAGGCCGCATGGGCGGCATCGCTACGCCGCCCTGCACCAAAGGCTTGGGCCACCAGGGTCTGCACGCCCATCCCGACCCCCCCCAGGACCAGAAAAAACACGAAGATCAGGAAATAGCAGGCCCCCACGGCCGCGAGGGCATCCGTGGAGAGGCGTCCGATAAACCAAGTATCGGTGAGATTGAGCACCACCTGCAGGCTGCTGTTGAGGAACAACGGCAGGGCGAGTGCCGTCACCGCCTTCAGATCCACATGTCGGTTTCCCTGGGCGTCCAGGCGCACAACCGGCAGCAGGACGTCACCCACGATGCACCAGCATCGGGCTCATCAGCACCATGGTCCCCAGCACCGCGGCATTGAGCACGCCGGTCCACAGAAACAGTTCGGGAATGGTAAAGCCGTGTGCGAGCACCATCATGGCCAGCAGGGAGGCCGCCACCATGAAGAGGGCATTGAGCATGTTGGTGGTGCCCATCATGCGGGCGCGCTGCGACTCGTGAGAGCGGGTTTGAATCAAGACGTACAGCGGCACGATGTAGGCTCCGGCACAAAGACCCATCAGCGCCGTATCGGCCAACACATGCAGCCCGCGAAAACTCTCCACGAAGGCCGGCACATCGTAAGTGCCTGGCCCGGCAACGGTCCCGTGGGCCGTGGCAAGATCCATGGCAAAGAGGGTCATGCCCACCCCGCCCAGCGGGATCAGGCCGAGGCCCAGTCGTCCGCGAGCCAGCCCTCCTCCCAGCAAGGACCCCGCCCCCACCGCGAGGGTCAAAACGGTCCACAGCAGGGTCACTACCGCCTCGGTACCCCCCAGAGTGTCGCGGGTGTAGGCAGGAAACTGGGTCAGGAAGGTGGCGCCATAAAACCAGAACCAGGAATTCCCCAGCATGGCCACCAGCACAATGCGGTCCCGGGCCGCTTCACCAAGGTGGCGCCAGGCCTCGCGCACCGGGTTGAAACTGAAGTGCAGTTCGGGGATGGCGGAGGGCGCTGGAGGAATCTGCCGGCTAAAGCCATAGCCCAGCAGCGCAACCAGGAATACCAGGCCTGCCACCCACCAACGCCCCGTTTGACCCAGCCCCATCAACAGACCGCCCAGGTTGGTGCCGAGCAGGATGGCCGCAAAGGTACCCATCTCGATCCAGCCATTGGCCTGCATCAACGCATCGCCAGGCAGATGCTGCGGCAGGAGGGCGAATTTGAGCGGGCCAAAAAAAGTGGAATGGCAGCCCAGCAGGAAAATGACCAGCAGGATCCACCCCACCTGGTGCGTGAGCAGGGCCATCGCTCCCACCCCCATCAGTCCGATCTCAAACAACTTGATGAGGCGGATGAGGTGTGCCTTGTCCCATTTGTCGGCGCATTCGCCCGCCGTCACGGAAAACAGCAGGAACGGCAGGATGAACAGGGCCGCGATGGCGTTGATCAGGAGTTCAGGGGCGATGCCCGCAAAGGCCTGGCCTTCAAAGGCCACCATCAGGATGAAGGCGTTCTTGTAGAGGTTGTCGTTGAAGGCGCCGCAAAACTGCGTGGCGAACAACGGGCCAAAGCGGCGCTGCCACAGCAATCTCAACAGCAGACCACTCGCGCAAATTTGCGCTTGCCCACCTGTAGTACGCCGGTCACGCCTGCTTTGAGACAGAGTGCCTTGTCCGATACGCGCTCTCCGTCGAACTTCACCCCCCCCGCCTCAATCATGCGCAAGGCTTCCGACGTGCTGGCCGTCAGCCCCGATTGCTTCAACACCTGGGCGATGGGCAGTCCCGCGGCACCCACTGCGAGGGCAATTTCCGGAATGTCTTCGGGGATGGCATTGCCGCGAAAACGCGCTTCAAAATCGGCCAGCGCTTCCCGTGCGGCAGGGGCCCCATGAAAGCGCGTGACGATTTCCTGGGCCAACCGGACCTTGACGTCGCGCGGGTTGCGTCCCTCATCCACCTCACGCTTCCAGAGCGCCAGCGTATCCAGCGACTCGAAGGACAGCAGTTCCAGATAGCGCCACATGAGGGTGTCCGAAATGGACATGAGCTTGCCAAACTGGTCCCTGGGCGCCTCGTTGATACCGATGAAGTTGTTCATGGACTTGGACATCTTGTTGATGCCGTCGGTCCCTTCCAGAAGCGGCATCGTCAAAATGCACTGCGGGGTCTGACCGTAATGTTTTTGAAGCTCGCGCCCCATCAACAGGTTGAACTTCTGGTCGGTCCCCCCCAGTTCGAGGTCGGCCTTGAGGGCCACGGAATCGTAGCCCTGCACCAGTGGGTAGAGAAATTCATGCAAGGCAATGGGTTGCAGTGCCTTGTAGCGTTTGGAAAAGTCATCCCGCTCCAGCATGCGGGCCACGGTATGGGTGGACGCAAGCCTGATCATGCCCGCCGCCCCCAAAGGGTGCATCCAGGTGGAGTTGAAGGCGATGGTGGTGCGCACGGGGTCCAGAATCCTGAACACCTGTTCCTGATAGGTGGCCGCGTTGGCGGCAATTTGCTCCGGCGTGAGCGGCGGACGCGTGGCATTGCGCCCGGTGGGATCGCCGATCAGGCCCGTGAAGTCGCCGATCAGAAAAGTGATGTCGTGGCCCAGATCTTGCAGCGTCTTCAGCTTGTTGATGAGAACGGTATGCCCCAGATGCAAGTCGGGTGCGGTGGGGTCAAACCCCGCCTTGACCCGCAGGGGTTGCCCCTTTTGCAGGCGTTCGACCAGTTCAGATTCCGGCAGGATTTCATCGGTGCCGCGTTTGATTTCGTTGAAGGCCTTATCGAAACTCATCGCGCCGATCCTTGATAAAAAAAGCGGAAAATTTTTCTTACACCTTGATATTGCATGGGAATTTGTGATGAACCCTGGTTTCTGCTAGACTCGACGCGATGAAATACATCAAAATTTGCGCCCAAGCGCTTAATCGTTGGATTTTAACGCAAAAATCATCCGTGAAGGCCTCTGATTCCCGTCTGAGCGGGATGGTGGCCACCGTGTTGATGATGGTGTTCGGCATCGCCACAGCCTTCGGCATCACCCCGGGCACTTCAACCCGGCAGGTACCCATCAGTCCGGTCATCGAGGACATCACCCAGGCCAGCATGACGCCTGTGGCCACCCCCGGCATCTACTCGCAGCAAGAACAGGTGCATAGCGGCGACACCCTGGCAGCCCTGCTGTTTCGCATGGGTGTGGACGATCAGCCCGCCCTCGAGTTCATCCGGACCAACCCCGTGGCGCGCAGCATCTACCAGCAGATGTCGCCAGGCAAGCCCATCCGCATCCAGCGACGCGCCAATGGTGACCTCATCACCCTGCGCTTTCCCCGTTCTGAAAACAAAACCCTGGTCATTGAACGCGTGGGCGAACAGTTTCAGGCTTCCGAAGTGGCCGTGGGCAGCATCCGCCGGGTAGTCCAGGCCGCCGCCACCATCCAGAGCTCGCTCTTTGCCGCAGCAGATAACGCCGGCATTCCCGATAGCGTCACCCATCAGTTGAGCCGCCTGTTTTCCACGGACGTGGATTTCCGCAATGACTTGCGTACAGGGGACACCTTCTCCGTCATCTACGAAGCCACTCAGGACGACTTCGACCAGGTCAAGGCCGGCCGCATTCTTGCCGCCGAATTCGTCAACAGGGGCGTGGTCACACGCCGCGTATTCTTCGACGGCCCGGACGGTGGCGACTACTACACACCGGATGGCAAGGGCGCGCGCGCCTCCTTCCTGCGTTCTCCAATCGAGTTTTCACGGGTCACCTCGGGCTTCAAAGCGGAGCGTTTCCACCCCATCCTCAAGACCTGGCGGGCACACCAGGGCATTGACCTCGGGGCTCCCACGGGGACACCGGTGGTTTCCGTGGCAAACGCCACTGTGGCCTTTGCGGGATGGCGCAACGGTTACGGCAATGTCATCGAACTGCGCCACGCCAACGGCATCAACACGGTCTATGGCCACCTATCTGCCTTTGCCAACGGGCTGCGCACCGGTGCGCACATCCGCCAGGGCGAGGTGATCGGCTATGTGGGCATGACGGGGCTCGCCACCGGGCCGCACCTGCACTACGAATTCAAGATCGGCGGCATCCAGCATGACCCCCAGGGACCCGATGTTCCCCGTTATGCCAGCGCCAGCCTGACAGGGCGTGCCAAATCCCAGTTCCTGTCGGCCACCTCTCCCCTGATTACGGAACTCGACGCCATTCGTGGCAGCCCACTCGCCAAGTTTGAATAGCGCATGAGCGAGGCACATTATGTGGGCCTCATGTCTGGCACCAGCCTGGACGGCATCGATGCCGTTGCCGTTTCGTTTTCTGGCGACGGCCCCAGCGTGCTGGCACATGTCACCCACGATTTCCCGGCAGCATTGCGTGCCACGCTGCTGGAGCTCAATACGCCCCAGGGACAGAACGAACTGGAGCGGGCAGCCCTGACCGGCGTGGCCCTGGCCCGCTGTTACGCGGCAGCCACCCATCAGGTCCTCAAGCAGGCCGGACTGCTGCCCCCGCAGGTGCGGGCCATCGGCTGTCACGGTCAAACCGTGCGCCACCGCCCCGATCAGGGATTTACGCTGCAGTTGGGCAACGGGGCATTGCTGGCCGAGCTGACGGGCATCACCGTGGTGACGGATTTTCGTTCGCGCGACATAGCGGCGGGTGGACAGGGCGCCCCGCTGGTTCCCGCCTTCCACGATGCCATTTTTCGCTCCCCCCACCACTCGCGCATCATCCTCAATCTGGGCGGCATCGCCAATCTGACCGTGCTTCATCCCGGACGGGAGACGCGTGGTTATGACTGTGGTCCGGCCAATGTGCTGATGGACGGTTGGGTGGAGCGGCATCTGGGGCAGCCCTACGATCGCGATGGCTTGTGGGGCCGTTCCGGAACCGTCTCCATGGTGCTATTGCAGGCCTTGCTGAAACACCCCTTTTTTCAGCGCAAGCCTCCCAAAAGCACGGGGCGCGATGAGTTTCATCTGCCCTGGCTTGAGCGTGTGCTGGATCAACGGCCTGTCCTTGCATCGCAGGATGTCCAGGCCACGCTGGTGGCCCTGACGGCGCACAGCGTGGCCCAATGCATTGCGGCAGAAGCCGCGGATGGCATGGAATTGTATTGCTGCGGCGGTGGCGCCAGAAATCCTGCGCTCGTGGAACTACTCCGGAGCTTGCTGCCCAATGCCTCGGTGCGCCTGACAGACGATCTGGGGGTGCCTGCCATGCAGGTGGAGGCGACGGCCTTTGCGTGGCTTGCTCGCGAACTGCTGCAGGGACGCCATGCCAACCTGCCCGCCGTCACGGGCGCGCATGGCCGCGTGCCGCTGGGTGCCATTTACCCCGCGTAAACGCAATACGTCAGGCCGCGCCAGTGCCGCGGTTGGCGGAAGCACCGCGGATCAGGGTACCGATGCCTTCGTCCGTCAGCACTTCCAGCAGCAAGGCATGGGGTACCCGGCCATCGATGATATGTGCGGTCTTGACGCCGTTCTGCACGGCATCCAGGGCGCAATCCACTTTGGGGAGCATGCCGCCGAAAATGGTGCCGTCCTTTGTCAGCGCCTGGACCTTTGCAGCGGTGAGTCCGGTCAGCACTTTGCCTTCCTTGTCCAGCACGCCCGTGGTGTTGGTCAATAACAGCAGCTTCTCGGCCTGCAGCGTCACCGCCAGCTTGCCGGCAACGAGGTCGGCGTTGATGTTGTAGGCTTCACCTGCTTCTCCCACGCCCAGGGGAGCAATGACGGGAATGAAATTCTGGTTGCACAGCAAGTTGACGATACCCGGGTCAATGCTCACCACTTCTCCAACCTGGCCGATATCAATGGCCTCCTCCGACTGGTCGGGAATGCGCAACATGAGCTTGCGTGCATGAATGAAGTTGCCATCCTTGCCGGTCAGTCCCACGGCATTGCCGCCAGCGCGGTTGATCAGGGTCACGATATCCTGATTGACGAGCCCGCCCAGGACCATCTCCACCACGTCGAGGGTCTCCTCATCCGTCACGCGCATGCCCTGGATGAACTCGCTTTGCTTGCCCACGCGCTTGAGCAGTTCACCAATTTGCGGGCCGCCGCCATGCACCACCACGGGATTCATCCCCACGAGCTTGAGTAGCACCACATCACGCGCAAACCCTTCCTGTAGCGCCACGTCAGTCATGGCGTTACCGCCGTATTTGATGACGATGGTCTTGCCGTGAAAACGCTGGATATAAGGCAACGCCTCGATCAGGACGGCGCTTTTGTGCTCGGGGGAAATGGCTTGGGTCATGGAAGGCTCCGGAAATTTCGCGCCATTTTATGCGAAAACCGCCTTCAAACCCAGTACACCGTGCGGGTCATGACTTTGGAGGATAGGGCCATGGCCCATTTGATGGGAGGCATGAACTCCGCCGCCCCCAGGGACTGGGCGAGTTCAGCGTGTCCCGCCTCATCCGTTTTCATCTGCTCGATCACTGCGCGTGTGCGGGCGTCGGTTGCAGGAATGCGGTCCAGGTGATGCGCAAGATGCCCTTCCACCTGGCGTTCGGTTTCCTTCAGAAAGGCCAGGTTCCAGCGGTCACCCGCCACTCCAGCCAGAACGCCAAGCGCAAAGGAGCCTGCATACCACAGGGGATTGAGATAGCTCACGCGCCCCCCCAGTTCGGCGATGCGCTCCTCGCACCAGGCCAGATGGTCTTCCTCTTCCTGGGCCGCCCCCCGCAGCGCCTCGCGATTGGCAGAAATGCGCGCGGTCAGGGCCTGGCCCTGGTAGAGCGCCTGGGCGCAGACCTCGCCGGTGTGGTTGATGCGCATCAGGCGCGCCACATGGTCCTTTTCAGAGGGCGAGAGTGCGACTTCCGGTACGGTGCGTGCAGGCGAGGGACGGGATTCGCGCGCGGGGGCCGCGAGGGTGCGCAAGGCGCGATCAAATCCGATGATGAGTTCGTCGAGTGTGAGCATGGGTTGAGCCTACCACAAAAAAACCGCCCCCGAAGGGGCGGTTTCAAGGTCCTGCCTGTCAAGCCCGAATCCCGCGCGTGGCGGGACAAGGGGTTTAGAAGCGGTGACGCACACCCACCATGGTGGTGGTGTTCTGATTTGCTGCAGGGTTGGTTGCCGTTGCGCCCAGATTGTAGAACGAAGCCACGCCACCCGTGACGTTCTGGTCGGAAATACCGGCATACACGTCGGTCCGCTTGGACAGATGGTAATCCAGCACCAGGCCATAGGACTGCACGAAACCAGCGCAGCGGGTCAGGTTGGTGCCAGTACCGGCAACGCATCCGCCACCCGCGCTACCCGTGTAGTCGGAGTTGCGGGCATTATAGGCTGCAACCATCACGTCCAGCGCTGAAGTGGCCTGCCACTTGGCGCCCATGAACAACAGGTTGGTGACCTTGTTGCTGGCGTTGTAGGCGGTGGAGTTGACCGCGCCGTACTGGCCCGTCTGGTAGGTGCCGGGAGGCATGCCTCCGGCAAACGCCAGCGTGGGGTCGGAAGGCGCCATGTACACGATATGTTCCGCGCCGCCCGAGAAGGTGACGGTGTTCATGGTGTACTTCATGTTCAGACCAGCCGCCTTGTTATCCGCAACGACTGCAAGCATGGAGTTGCTGGCCGTGGGATTCGAGGTGTTGGGGAAAGTACCCACGCCATCTTTCTTGAAGCTGACAAAACCATCCACGGAGTAGTTGCCCACATCGGTACCCAGGGCAAACTGACCCGCGGAGTTGGCCGTCGTGCTGCCGGCAATGCCGCCAAACTGGTACATGGCACCCACGCGCACGCCGCCGAACTTGCCTTCGTACTTGATGGAGTTGTCAAGGCGCGCATCTTCCGTCCAGCCGCCACCGCCGTAGCTGCCGTAGAACCCGACCAGCGAGAAGGCGTAGGAACCACCCAACGGATCATATTTGACGATCTGGTCGAGCGAGGAGCTGTACTGGCGACCGAAGGACAGGGTGCCGTACTGCTTGGAGGCCAGATACAGAACGCTACGCTGGTTGAACAGCTGACCGGCGCGGGAACTGTCGCCACCGGTGCTGGTCTTGAAATTGCCCGTGGTCAGGCCGCTGATGCCGTCGGTAATCGCGCCCGTGTTGGGGTTGATACCCGCTTCCAGAATGAATCCTGCCTTCAGGTCACCATTGATGTCTTCACTGCCCTTGAAGCCCAGCACGGACTGGCTCATGCCGTTGGGGGCCAGGGTCGTGACCGACTTGCCGCCGTTGTTGGTCACGTAGATCTGGGTCGGAACACCTGCAGGCATGGAAGCGTTGGAGTTTGCGCCAGAAGTCAGATTGGCAATACCCATGTCGATAATGCCATAAAGGGACACATCCGCCTGCGCTGCGCCAGCCACTGCGCTAAGCGCTGCCGCCGCGAGTAACGATTTTTTCATTGGGAACACTCCATGTGTTTGTTTGATTTTGGTCTTTCCAGACATTTCCGCTGGGTTTGCAGACATCCAGAGAACTTCCTGTCGGGACATCAGCTTGAAGCAACCCATGAAGAGCGCATCAAGCTTGTGCAGCCAATATTACACATTTCTTACGGTGTTCTTTCCAAATCTTCGAATCACATATGGCACTTCGGGGATTTTGTCGTATTTTTGCAACAAAAAAGCCACCCCGAAGGGTGGCTTTTGCAGGGCCGAGAATTCCAGCCCAACCGCATCAGAGAGTCCTAGAAGCGGTGGACGATGCCGACGCCGTAGGTATCGTAGCTCTGGACGGAACCGCCAGCAAACAGACCGGACTTGATGTCATGCATCAATCCCGCATAGAGATTGGTGCGCTTGCTCAGGTCGTAATCCGCCAGCAGGGAGTAGTAACGGTCCGAGCCGGACATCTGTGGCTTTGCTGCAACGGCTGCCCCAGTAAATGCCTGGGTATTGAAATTGCCGGTGGGCACGGTCACGTTGTAGAAGGCTGCCGACAGCTTGGCGGCCGAGGTGAGCTGGTAATTGCCGCCCAACCAGAACACGTTGTAGGTCTTGGTTCCCACGAAGTCGTTGCTGGCACTGGAGGTGGGATTGATGGTGTAACCGTAGATCTGCTGCATTGCGTTGTCCAGCGCAGGACTGCTGGGTGCTTTCCAGTTGATGCGCTGATAGCCCGCCTTCAGGGTCAGGGGGTCAATGATTTGGTAACGCAGCACCGCGGTATACGAGTCGAGGTTCAGGAACTGCACGCCCACGGTGTTGGCCAGGGGATCGGAGCTGATGTTGGTGGAGTCCTTGGCCGACTGCGCGGACAATTCCACGCCAAAGCGGGAGGCTTCATAACCTACGCTGCCCTGTATCGTGGAACGGGCCGTCTGGTTGCCTGCCATGCCGCCGAAGCCATACAGCGCATTCACGCCGAACGAGCCCCAGTTTTTGGAATACTTGACCGAGTTGTCCACGCGGGCGCTATCCGTGGCACCGCCGCCGCCGTAGAAACCGGAGAAGTTGATGGGTGAGAACATCTGGGCGTTGACGGGATCGTAGCCGCCACCGGTTGCCGTAATGATGTCCAGATTCAAGCTGTTTTGGCGACCAAAGGTCACCGCACCCAGATCCACGTTGGACAGACCCACGAAGGCATTACGGCCAAACAACTGACCATTCAAGCTGGTGTCTGCCACCATGCTGGTGGGCTTGCCAGGGGCACCAGCGCCAGCGAGACCGGAGGTTGCGAGCATGCCGTTACCGAGGCTGAAAGCGGATTCCATCTGGAAAAATGCCTTGTTGCCATTGCCCAGATCTTCCGAACCCTTGATGCCCCAGCGGGTTTGCTTTTCACCACCGTTCATCATACCCAGCGCCGAACCCGTCTTGACGTAGGGACCGCCGGTGGGAACGGCGCCCGTCACGAAAGTGGGGCCAAAGTTGCCGGCATGGGTCAACTCGGCCACACCAAGGTCCAGAATACCGTACAGCGTCACGTCAGCTTGTGCAGAACCGGCCACTGCAGTAAGGGCAGCCAGTGCAAACAGGGATTTTTTCATTCTAAAGTAGCTCCATAGTGTCATTCGATTGTGGTTCTTCAGCGAAACCCCGCTTTGCGAAGCTGCGCGACCTACCGAAGGCGATACTAAGGAGCGAATATGAAACTTTTGTTAAACCGGCATGACAGGAGGGGGAATCGCAAGGGCTTTGTCATTTTTACAACAATGCATTCTGGTCGAAGTCATCTTTTCCGTGCACCAGACTGAACACCACCGGCACGAAAATCAGGGTCGCCACGGTGGCCAGCAGCAATCCGCCGATGACCGCGCGCCCCAGGGGCGCGTTCTGCTCTCCCCCCTCGCCCAGTCCCAGCGCCATGGGCGCCATGCCGATGATCATGGCCAGCGCCGTCATCAGCACCGGACGGAAACGCGAAAACCCGGCGTCCACCGCCGCACGCACGGCATTGCGTGTTTCGTTCAGGCGCTCGCGCGCAAAACTCACCACCAGGATGCTGTTGGCAGTGGCCACCCCCATGCACATGATGGCTCCAGTCAGTGCCGGCACCGACAATGTGGTGTGGGTGGAAAACAGCATCCAGACAATGCCAGCCAGGGCTGCCGGCAAGGCCGTGATGATCACGAAGGGGTCCAGCCAGGACTGGAAGTTCACCACGATCAGCAGGTAGATCAACACCACGGCCGCCATGAGGCCGAACAGCAGTCCTGAAAAGGCGCTGTCCATGAGCGTAGCCTGTCCTTCCAGCGACACCGAGGCGCTGTCAGGCAAATCCTTGCCGCTCTCGTCAATCACATTCTGCACGCGTCTTGCCACGCTGCCCAGATCACTGTCCTGGATGGCGGCATAGATATCGAAGGCGGGTTCAATGGCGTAATGGCTGACCACCGCATTCCCCTTGTCGCGACTGATGGTGGCCAACCCGCCCAGCACCTGCATCTGCTTGTCCTTCTCAGTGTTCACCGGAATGTTTTCCAGATCGGACAGGCTGTCCACCAGATACTGGGGCGTCTGCACCACGATGGGGTAGGACACGCCATTGCGGGGATTTAGCCAGAACGTGGGCGCCACCTGGCCGCTTCCCGAAAGTGTGGTCACCAGACTGTTGGTGACGTCCCGCTCCGTCAGCCCGAGTGTCTGCGCCAGCGAGCGATTCACGTTCACGTCAAATTGCGGATAGTTGGCTGATTGCTGGATGCGCGCATCGGCAATCCCGTCCACGTGCCGCACCTTGCGAAACAGGTTCTGGATGTACTCCAGATTGGCGTCACGGTCCGGCCCCTTGATCTGGATGTCGATCGGTGCCGGGGCACCAAAGTTGAGAATCTGGCTGACGATGTCCGCCGGCAGAAAGGCAAAGGAGACACCCGGAAACTTCTCTGGCAGGACCGTCCTCAATGTTCTGACGTAATCGTCAGTAGGGGAATGGTTTTCATTGAGCGACACCAGGATGTCACCATCCTGGGGGCCGATGGTTCCCGTGTTGTTGTAGGACTGATTGATGCCACTGACAGGCAGGCCCATGTTGTCCACGATGCTGGATAGCTGTCCCTTCGGAATTTGCTCTCGTACCTCCTGTTCGACGTCGTCGAACAGGTGGGCGGTTTCCTCCACCCGCGTTCCCACCTGGGCGCGCACATGGATTTTGATCTGCCCCCCGTCCACCGAAGGAAAGAAATTACGCCCCAGAAACGGCACCAGTAGAAAAGACAACAACACCACGGTCATGAAGCCGGCAATGAATGGCTTTTGATGGCGCATTGCGAGCTCAAGCAGTTCGCGATAACGATCCCTGAACGCCATGAACTTCCTGTCGAACCGCTTCTGGAACCGCAGCAACGGGTTGCTTGGCTCTGTCGGGTGCGCCTCATGGGGTTTCAAAAGAAAGTGGGCCACCGTTGGAACGAATGTACGAGACAGCAGGAAGGATGCCACCAAGGCAAACACCACGGCCTCGGCCATGGGCACAAACAGGTAACGAGGCACCCCCGTCAGGAAAAACATCGGAATGAACACGATGCACACGCAGAGCAGGGAAACAAATGCCGGGATCACGATCTGACGGGCACCATCCAGGATGGCTGTCTGGACATCCTTTCCCTGTTCCAGATGCCAGTTGATGTTTTCAATGGTCACCGTGGCATCGTCCACCAAAATCCCCACTGCCAGGGCCAGTCCGCCAAGCGTCATGACGTTCAGGGTTTCCCCGATGACCGACAATGCCGCGATGGAAGACAGTATGGCCAGCGGAATGGATGCCGAGATGATGACGGTCGATCGCCAGCTTCCCAGAAAGAGCAGGATCATCAGGCTGGTCAATGTAGCCGCAATCACGCCTTCCCTGATCACGCTGGATACTGCTGCTCGCACGAACAGGGACTGGTCCCCGACAATTTCCATCCTGAGCGACTTGGGCAACCCGGTTTTGAGCCGGCCCACCAGTACCTTGACCTTTGAAATGATGTCCAGGGTTGAATTCGATCCGTTTTTGAGTATGGTCATCAATACGGAGCGCGTACCGTCCACCCTGACGATGTTGATCTGGGGTGGATACCCATCCCGCACATGCGCAACGTCACGCATGAAGATGGTCGCGCCCTTCACCTGCTTGATGGGTAGCCCATTCAGGTTTTGATATTCGTCTGGGCTGTCATTCAATTTGATGTTGTATTCAAACTTGCCGATTTTTTCGGTTCCTGCCGGCAGAATGAGGTTCTGCAACGCCAGTGCATTGCTCACCTCGCTGGCGGACACTCCCTTGGATTGCATGGCATGGGGATCCAGATCCACCTGGATCTGGCGCACCTTTCCACCATAGGGCGATGGAACGGCGCTCCCCGGAACGGTGGAAAGACGGGGGCGGATGAAATTCTGACCCAGGTCGAATAACTTCTCTTCCGGAATGTCCTTGCTGGACAACGCAAGCTGGAGGATGGGTACGGTTGCGGCGTTATAGTTGAGAATGAGCGGTGGCGTGATCCCGGGGGGCAACTGCTTCAATACCGTCTGGGAAATGGAAGCCACCTGGGCGGTGGCCGTGCGAATGTCCACACCGGGCTGAAAGAAAATTTTGACAATGCCGTACGCCGGCAGGGATTGCGACTCGATATGTTCAATGTCATTGACGGTGGAACTGAGGGTGCGCTCGTAGATGTAAACCACGCGACCGGCCATGTCATCCGGCTGCATGCCCGTATAGGTCCAGACGACACTAATGACGGGAATGCGAATATCCGGAAAAATGTCGGTCGGCGTGCGTACCGCAGCCAGAGACCCAAAAATGAGGATCAGTATCGCCAGGACTGCGAAGGTATACGGGCGCCGCAACGCCAGCTTGACAAGTTCGTACATGCGAATGGGCCCTTCAATGAACACCCCCGGGGTTGGGGGCATGGCATCACTGCATTTTCAGAACTGGCTACCAGGCGCCCCCGATGGCACGGATCAGGCCGACACTTGCCAGCATGCGATCGGTCTCAATGCTCAACTCCACTTGTTCCGTGCGCAACTTGACGTTTTCTGCGTCGATCACTTCAAGGTAGCTCACTGCCCCTTCGCGGTAACGATTCATCGCCAGATTATAAGTGCGACGCGCGGCATTCACGGCCAGGGTCTGGTGCCTGTTTTCCTCTCCCAGGTAGTGCAGCAACGCCAGGTTGTCTTCCACTTCCCTGAAGGCCTTCAGCACGGCGATCCGGTATAGTGCGGCAGATTCAGCGGTCTTGGCCGTGGCCCCTTGAACCAGGGCTTCGCGCAAGCCGGCATCGAATATGTTGAAGAACGCCAGCGGGCCCAGCGACCAGAAGCTGTTGGGTGCCGTCATCAGCGCGCCACCGCCCATGTCCTGGAACCCGCCTATGGCCCCCAGTGAAATCGTTGGGAAAAATGCAGCGCGCGCCACGCCAATCTCTGCATTGGCCGCGGCTACCCGACGCTCGGCTGCCGAAATGTCGGGGCGGCGTTGCACCACCTGGGAAGGCAGGGTGGCAGGAATGGCAGGGTACACGGCATTCAGTTCTGCTGGTGGAATTGAAAAGCTTGAAGCCGATTGCCCCAATAGCGCCGCGATGGCGTGTTCATACAAGGCACGGTTAGCTTTGACGCTCATCTGCTGGGCACGGGTCTGCTCAAGAAGCGTCAGCGAACGGGCTACGTCCAGTCCTGATACGATCCCCTCGTCATGCCGGTGCTGCATCAACTCCAGTTCACTTTGGTAGGCCTTGATGGAATCAGACAACAGCTTGATTTCAGAATCGAGGCCCCGCAATTGAAAATAAGTCGTGGCAAGCTGCGCCTGCAAACTCAAACGAACCGATTCCACGTCTGCCTTGCTGGCTTCAGCCAATGCGCTGGCTGAATTGATGGCACTGCGAATGTTCCCCCACAAATCGATCTCATAATTGAACCCCGCCCCCAGCATCCTGTCGCCATAGACATTGGGGAAATTGGGGCCTCTCAAGGGGCGATTGACGGACTGTCGATTGGTGCTCGAACCGCCAACGGCATTGATTTCCGGATACAACCGGGAACTTTGTTCAGTGAGATACGCATTTGCCGCATCATAACGAGCCAACGCAGCCGCCAGCTCGAAGCTGTCCTTTTCCAGTTGCGTTTCCATCTGGTTGAGCAGGGGGTCCTGAAATACGGGCCACCACTCACCACGGTTGAGCTGGTCACCCGGCTGTGCCAAATGCCAGATGCCGTCTTCCTTGAAACTGTCCGTGACAGGCATGTCCGGGCGCTGGTAGTCAGGCGCCAGCGAGCAGCCTGCCAGTAAAGCAGCCCCCATCATGAGGAGCGCCAACCCTCCCCTGGTGTTCATGGCTGCTTGCCAGCTTGCGCTGGGGGAGTACCTGATTTTTCAGCAGCAGCCTTGTGCGCATTGTTGCTGACCCTGACCAGATCACCGTCTTCGAGCGAATCCGGTGGGCTGTCCACGATGCGGTCATTGGGCTCGATCCCTGACAGGACTTCCACTTCCACGCCAAAATCCCGCCCCAGTTCCACTTTCTTGAGCTTGATGCGGTTGTCGCTCTGCACGACGGCCAATTGCACGCCAGCGCTGCGCAAGATCAGCGCACTTGCGGGCACCCGCTGGATTGAAGCATTCTCTGGTAAATCAAACTTGACCTCCGCGTAGCTTCCGGGGGTCAACAAACCCTCCTTGTTGTTGACCGACAGTTCAACCAGCAGGGTGCCCGAACCGCTGCTGATCGATCCTGAGGTACGCGTCAGCACAGCCGTGAACTGCCGGTCTGTGTATTCGGGTACTGTCAGGGTTGCTTTTACTCCCACCTTGATCTGATTTGAATAGCTTTGAGGAACGGGCACATACAAACGCAGCGGGTCGATGCTGGCCACATTGAACAGTTCCGTGCCTTTACCTGCGCTGATCAAGGCCCCGACGTCCGTCTTGCGTGCGGTGACGACGCCATCAAAAGGGGCGACAACGCGCTTGAACTGTTCGAAGGCCTGAATGCGGCCTACATTGGCTTTGGCCGCATCCACATCCGCCTTGCGTGCCTCCAGGTCTGCCGATTTCTCGTCCGAATCCTGTTGCGACACGGAATCCGTCGCCAGCAGGTTTTTCCAGCGTTTGGCCGTCACTTCTGCCAGGTTCTGCTTGGCAACGGCGCTGACCATGTCTGCTCGGGCCTGATCCAGCTGGTGGTCCAGTTCGGGGGTGTCGATATCCGCCAGCAACTCCCCTGCTTTCACTCTCGCGCCAATATCGTGATACCAGCGCAGCAGATAACCATCCACCCGCGCCAGAATGGGCGCATCAATATAAGGCTGGAGGTTCCCGGGCAACACCAGGGTATGCGTGAGGCTGCCCTGTTGAGAGGCGATCACCCTGACGACGGGAATGGCCTGCACCTGTGTCCATTGATTGACCAATTGCGATTCCCTGCTTCGCATGATCAACCCTGCGGCGACTACCAGTATCGCGACCACAAGCATGATCCATCCTGATCGCTTCAATCGGGACTTGGTCGCACCATTCACTTCCAACAACTTGTCGTCCTGATCCTGCTGATCCTGCTTATTCTGCATGTGAATCTCCCGACGCCTGTTCAAAAGCGTTTTCTTCGTTTTCAAACTTATCACGAGCGTGCACCAAACTAAAAATCACCGGCACAAAGATCAAAGTGGACAGGGTCGCCACCAGCAACCCGCCAATCACCGCCCGACCCAGCGGCGCATTTTGCTCGCCACCTTCACCCAGTCCCAGGGACATGGGCAGCATCCCGATGATCATGGCCAGTGCCGTCATCAGCACAGGCCTGAATCGGGCAAAGCCCGCTTCTACCGCTGCCCGGGCCGCATCGCGGGTCTGCACCAGCCGCTCCCGCGCAAAACTGACCACCAGGATACTGTTGGCCGTTCCCACCCCCATGCACATGATGGCCCCCGTCAATGCCGGCACGGAAAGGGTGGTATGCGTTGCAAACAACATCCAGATGATTCCTGCCAGTGCTGAGGGCAGGGCCGTGATGATCACGAAGGGATCCAGCCAGGACTGGAAGTTCACCACAATCAACAGGTAGATCAGCACGATGGATCCCGCCAGTCCAAACAGCAGTCCGGTGAAAGAGTTTTCCATCAGGGGCACCTGGCCCAACACCTGTACCGTGGCCCCCTTCGGGATTTCCTTATCCTGCCCCTTGATCAGCGCTCGCACATCTGCGGCTACGCTGCCCAGGTCTCTGCCCTGAATGGCGGCAAAAATGTCGAAGGCCGGCTGGATGGCGTAATGGGTGACCACTGCATTCCCCTTGTCCCTGCTGATGGTGGCAAGGCCGCCCAGCACCTGCATCTGCTTGGCCGTTTCTGGTGTAACCGGAATGGAGGCCAACCCGCCACGTAAGTTTTGGGTCCTGGGGTCATGGGCCGTAATCGGGATATTTTCCAGGTCGGACAGGGTGTAGGTGCGGTATTGCGGCGTCTGCACCACAATGGGGTACGAAACGCCGTTGCGCGGGTTGAGCCAGAACGTGGGCGCCACCTGGCCGCTTCCCGACAATGTGGTCACGAGGCTGTTGGTGACATCCCGCTCCGTCACGCCAAGCGTTTGTGCCAGCGAGCGGTCCACGTTCACATCAAACTGGGGATAGTTGGCTGATTGCTGGATGCGCGCATCGGCAATGCCGTCCACATGCTGCACCTTGCGCAGCAGATTCTGGACGTAAATCAGGTTGGCATCCCGGTCGGGCCCCTTGATCTGGATATCGATCGGGGCGGGTGAGCCGAAGTTGAGAATCTGGCTGACGATGTCCGCCGGCAGAAAGGCAAAGGATACCCCCGGAAACTTTTCGGGCAGCACCGTCCTGAAATTCTTGACGTAATCCTCGGTGGGCGAATGCTTTTCATTGAGTGAAATCAGAATGTCGCCATCTTCAGGACCCACCGTTCCAGTGTTGCTGTAGGCCGTATTGATCCCGCTGACGGACAGGCCAATGTTGTCCATGATGGTTTCCATCTCTTCCGGCGGAATCTCCTTGCGAATTTCGGCCTCAATCCTGTCAAACAGGTTGGCCGTTTCTTCCACGCGCGTGCCTACCTGGGCACGCACATGGATTTTGATCTGGCCACCATCGACGGAAGGGAAGAAGTTGCGCCCCAGGAACGGCAGCAGCAGAAATGACAACACCACGACTGTCATGTAACCGGGGATGAAACGCCTGCGATTGTCCACCGCCATCTGCAGCAGGGAAACGTACTGCTTGCGAAGCTTCGAGAAGCGCTGCTCGAACCCGCGCTGAAAACGCATCAAGGCAAACTTGAGCTGGTGGGGCAGGGCCTTGGCACGATGCGTGGGGTCCATGACCCATTGTTCATGCATTGAAGCATGCTCCATGTCCGCATGGGATTTGAGCAGAAAATTGGCTACGGTGGGCACGAAGGTCTGCGACAGAATGAACGAAGCGATCATGGCAAACACGACGGCCTCGGCCATGGGCACAAACAGATACCGTGGAACGCCTGTCAGGAAAAACATCGGAATGAACACGATGCAAATACTGAAGGTGGAGACAAAGGCCGGCTGCACGATCTGGCTCGCGCCATCAACGATGGCACTCCGCACATCCTTACCCTCTTCAAGGTGGTGGTTGATGTTTTCGATCATCACCGTGGCATCATCCACCAGAATCCCCACTGCCAGCGCCAACCCCCCCAGGGTCATCACGTTCATGGTCTCGCCGAGCGCCGAGAGCGTTGCAATGGAGCAGAGAATCGCCAGCGGAATGGAAGCCGCAATGATCAGGGTCGAGCGCCAGCTCCCCAGAAACAACAAAATCATCAAACTGGTGAGGGCGGCTGCAATCACCCCTTCCCTGATCACGCCACTGATGGAGGCCTTCACGAAAATGGACTGGTCCGCCAGAGCCACCAGATTCAACCCGTCAGGGAGAGTTTCCTTGAGCTTGGGAATCATGTCGCGCACGCCCTTGATGATGTCCAGCGTTGAAGCTGCACCATTCTTAAGGACGGTCATCAGCACGGCCCGCCCACCATCGACGCGAACGATGTTGATCTGGGGTGGATAGCCGTCGCGCACATGGGCCACGTCCCGCATGAAGATCGTCGTGCCGTTGGCCTGTGGAATGGGGGACTTGTCGTTGACCTGCTTGATGGGGATGCTGTTCAGCACGTCAAACTCATCGGGGCTGTCATTGATCTTGATGTTGTATTCAAACAGGCCGATTTTTTGGGTGCCCGCGGGAATGATCTGATTCTGCGCAGCCAGGGCACGGCTCACGTCATCGGGGGATACCCCCTTGGACTGCATCGCCTTTGGATCCAGATCGATCTGGATCTGCCGCACCTTGCCGCCGTAGGGGGAGGGCAGCGCGCTCCCCGGAACTGTGGCCAATTGCGGCCGGATGAAGTTCTGTCCGAGATCAAACAGGGTCTGTTCCGGAATTTTTCTGCTGGACAGGGCAAGCTGCAGGATCGGTACCGTTGCGGCGTTGTAATTCAGGATCAGGGGCGGCGTGATGCCAGGCGGCAAAAATTTCAGCACCGTCTGGGAGATGGACGTTACCTGGGCTGTCGCCGTCCGAATATCCACCGTGGGTTGAAAAAAGATCTTGACGATGCCGTAACCAGGTAGCGATTGTGATTCGATGTGCTCGATATCGTTGACCGTGGAAGTCAGGGCGCGCTCGTAGGCATAGACGACCCGACCCGACATGTCATCCGGCTGCATCCCGGTGTAGGTCCAGACGGCGCTGATGACCGGAATGCGGATGTCCGGAAAGATGTCAGTGGGTGTGCGAAGGATGGCCAGCACGCCAAAAATCAGGATCAGCAGTGCGAACACTATAAAGGTGTAGGGTCGGCTCAAAGCCAGCCTGACGATCCCGGACATCATGAGAGATTCCCCTTGTTCAACATGTTCCTGTACCACTGTTTGGTCAAACTGCGAATTCTGCCACCCTTCCCCAGCAAGGTGTTGTAACCAATTGTAGGGCCGGAGAAAATTTCACGCGTATGACAGGTTCAATCCGCAAATAGCCGAGCCAGCGCGGCTCCGGGATCGGGGGCGCGCATGAAGGCCTCGCCCACCAGAAAGGCATGAACGCCATGGCTGCGCATCTTTGCCACATCATCGACCGAGGCAATGCCGCTTTCGGTAATCACAATGCGGTCAACGGGTACCTGCTTGCGGAGCTGCAGGGTGGTTTCAAGGTGCGTTTCAAAGGTCTTGAGGTTGCGGTTGTTGATGCCGATCAGAGGGGTTTCAAGCGCCAGAGCCCGGGTCAGTTCCGCCCCGTCGTGCGCCTCCACCAGCACGGCCAGCCCCAGGGATTGGGCCAACCGGGACAGCGCCACCATCTCGGACTGGGTGAGGGCAGCCACGATGAGCAGCAGGGCATCGGCCCCCATGGCGCGGGTTTCATACACCTGGTAGGGCTCCACGATGAAATCCTTGCGCAGCACCGGCAACGAACAGGCCGCGCGGGCAGCCTGTAGCGCCTCCGGCCCCCCCTGAAAATAATCGTGGTCCGTCAGAACGGACAGGCAGGCGGCCCCATGGCGTTCATAGCTCAGCGCGATCTCGGCTGGCCTGAAATCCTCCCGCAGCACGCCCTTGCTGGGGCTGGCCTTTTTGACTTCGGCAATGACCGCAGGCAACCCCTGATCGAGGCGGCGACGCAGGGCCCCCACGAAATCCCTCGGAAGGGAAGCAGCGCGCGCCGCCGTTTCGATGTCCTGCAGGGAAACCTGCCGAATGGCCGCGGCCACCTCGCGCCGCTTGGTGTCCACGATGCGATCCAGGATATTGCTCATGGGTGACTCCATTCGACCAGTGCATCGAGGCGTTGGCGGGCGCGCCCCAAAGCGATGACCGAACGGGCAATCTCGATGCCTTCCTGAAGGTGCCGTGCAAGCCCCGCCACATAGATGGCAGCCCCGGCATTCAGCACCACGATTTCAAGCGCGGGGCCAGGGCGGTTGTCCAGGACCATTTCCAGCAGCTCGCGGGATTCCTGGGCATTCTTGACCAGAATGCTGTTGAGCGGCGCCGGGGTCAGCCCCAGCGCCATTGGGTCCAGAAGGTACTCGCTGATTTTGCCATCCTTCAATTCCGCCACATGCGTGGGCCCCGACAGGGTGATTTCGTCCAGACCGTCGCTGCCGTGCACGACGAGGGCATGCCGGCTACCCAACTTGTGCAGCACGCCCGCCAGGGTTCCCGTCAGATGCGGGCTGAATACCCCCAGCAACTGGTTGGGTGCGCCAGCCGGGTTGGTCAGCGGCCCCAGCAGGTTGAACAGGGTGCGTACCCCCAACTCCTTGCGCACCGGGGCCGAATGACGCATGGCCGTATGGTGGTTGGGGGCAAACATGAAGCCCAAACCAAATTTTTTCAGCGATTCCGAAACTTTTTCCGGGGTGGTCTCAACTACCCTGATCCCCAGGGCTTCCAGCACGTCGGCGCTGCCCGTGGTGGATGACACCGAGCGCCCGCCGTGCTTGGCCACATGGGCGCCGGCGGCAGCCGTCACGAAGGCGGCAGTGGTGGAGATGTTGAAGGTGTGCATGCCATCCCCGCCGGTGCCGCAGGTGTCCACCACATGATCCAGCCCCGTCGTATCCACCCGGGCTGACAGCCCGCGCATCACCTCGGCCGCCGCTGCAAGCTCCGTAATGGTCTCGCCCTTGGCGCGCAGGGCAGTGACGATTCCCGCCGTCTGGATGGGCGTGGTCTCCCCCGTCATGATGCCGGTCATCACCACCAGCATTTGCTCGCGGGTGAGGTCATTGCGCGCCAGAAGGGCGTTCAGGGCGTCCTTGGGGGTCACGCAGCAACTTCCAGGATTTCAAAATCGTGGGTCAACTCGGCCGTCTTGGCCAGCATGATGCTGGCTGAGCAGTACTTTTCAGCCGACAGGTTGATGGCCCGACTAACCAGTTCCGGCTTGAGGCCGCGGCCCGTCACGATGAAGTGGAAATGGATCCTGGTGAACACTTTGGGATCGGCCTCAGCCCGCTCCGAGGTCACTTCCACCACGCAATCGGTCACATCCGCCCGCGAGCGCTTGAGGATCAGCACCACGTCAAAGGCGGTGCAACCGCCCGCCCCGATCAGCATGGCCTCCATGGGACGAACCCCGAGGTTGCGGCCCCCTGCTTCCGGCGCGCCATCCATCAGAAAAGTGTGTCCGCTACCACTCTCTCCCAAAAAACTCATCCCTTCCACCCACTTCACGCGCGCTTTCATGCCCTTCCCCAGGATTCAGAATCCCCCATTATAGCCAGCACGGCCCTTGATTTGAAATGCGGATTGACAGGGTGACTTGGACGACACTATAATCACCGGCTCATTTCACTAAAGACCATTGCTGTCATGAAAACCTTTTCCGCCAAGGCGCACGAAGTTCAACGCGACTGGTTTGTGGTTGATGCCACAGACCGCGTACTCGGTCGCCTCGCCAGCCAGATCGCGCTTCGCCTGCGTGGCAAGCACAAAGCCATTTTCACCCCCCATGTGGACACGGGTGACTTTATCGTCGTGGTCAACGCCAAGAAAATCCGCGTGACCGGCAACAAGGGCGAAGACAAGATGTACTACCGCCATTCCGGTTACCCTGGCGGCATCTACGAAACCAACTTCAACAAGCTGCGTGCCCGTCATCCCTCACGCGTGCTGGAAAAGGCGGTCAAAGGCATGCTGCCCAAGGGTCCCCTGGGCTACGCCATGATCAAGAAAATGAAGGTGTACGCCGGTGCCGAGCACCCGCATGCGGCGCAACAACCCAAGCCCCTGGAAATCTGAGGTCCCCATGATCGGTGATTATTACTATGGTACGGGTCGGCGCAAAAGCGCCACGGCCCGCGTATTTCTCAAAGTGGGCTCCGGCAAGTTCGAAGTCAACGGCAAGACGCTGGAGCAGTATTTCTCCCGCGAAACCGGCCGGATGGTGGTGCGCCAGCCCCTGGAACTCACCAACAACCTGAACGGCTTTGACATCCGCATCAATGTCATCGGAGGCGGCGAGTCAGGCCAAGCCGGTGCCGTGCGCCATGGCATCACCCGTGCCCTGATCGACTTCAACCCTGAACTCAAGACCATGTTGAAACAAGCCGGTCTCGTCACTCGCGATGCGCGAGAAGTGGAACGGAAGAAAGTCGGCCTGCATAAAGCCCGTCGCCGCAAGCAGTTCAGCAAACGCTAAACGCAGCAGCAACGAGTTCAAAAGCCGGCATTCATGCCGGCTTTTTTTTACCGTTATAATGAAATTCACCACAGAGGCGGGAACACATCATGATCACGGCGGGGATTGTCGGTGGCACAGGGTATACGGGCGTAGAGCTTCTTCGGTTGCTGGCGCAGCACCCCGAAGTGCGCATCAAGGCCATCACTTCGCGCAAGGAGGCGGGGCAGCCCGTGGCCGATCTTTTCCCCAGCCTGCGCGGCCATGTCGACCTGGCTTTCAGCGACCCGGCCCAGGCCCACCTGGACCAATGCGACCTGGTGTTCTTTGCCACCCCCAACGGCATCGCCATGCAGCAGGCGCGCGGGCTGGTTGAGGCCGGAGTGCGCGTGATCGACCTCGCGGCCGATTTCCGCATCAAGGACGTAGCCCTTTGGGAGAAATGGTACGGCATGACCCACGCATGCCCCGAGTTGGTGGCGGAGGCGGTTTACGGCCTGCCGGAGGTCAACCGCGGCGCCATCGCCAAGGCTCGCGTGGTGGCCAATCCGGGCTGCTACCCCACCGCCGTGCAACTGGGGTTTCTTCCCCTGGTGGAAGCCGGCGTGATCGATGCAGCCCATTTGATCGCGGATGCCAAGTCGGGGGTTTCCGGCGCCGGGCGCAAAGCCGAAACCCATACCCTGTTTGCCGAGGCCGGCGACAATTTCAAGGCCTACGGCGTCGCCGGCCACCGTCACCTGCCTGAAATCAGCCAGGGCCTGAGCCTGGCCGCGGGAAGCACCGTGGGATTGACCTTCGTCCCGCATCTCACCCCCATGATTCGCGGCATTCACGCCACCCTGTATGGACAACTCCAGCGGGAAGTGGACCTGCAGGCGCTTTTTGAGGCGCGTTACGCCCATGAACCCTTTGTGGACGTGCTCCCGCGCGGCAGCCACCCTGAAACGCGTTCGGTGCGTGCCTCCAACATGTGCCGGATAGCCGTGCACCAGCCCCAGGGTGGCAACACCGTGGTGGTGCTGTCCGTCATCGACAATCTGGTCAAGGGAGCCGCAGGCCAGGCGGTGCATAACATGAACCTGATGTTCGGCCTGCCCGAAACCCTGGGGTTGACCCAGGTGCCCGTCATGCCCTAAGGGGTGTAGAATGGATCCAATTGTTCTGTAAATACGGAGTTTACTGATGAATGCACCTACCGAAATGATGCCTGCACCATTGGTTTTCACGGATAGCGCCGCGGACAAGGTCAAGCAGTTGATTGACGAGGAAGGCAATTCCGACCTCAAGCTTCGCGTGTTCGTCACCGGCGGCGGCTGTTCCGGTTTTCAGTACGGATTCACCTTTGAAGAAGCCAGCAACGACGATGACACGGTCATGGAAAAGAATGGCGTGTTCCTGCTGATCGATCCCATGAGCTACCAGTATCTGGTGGGTGCCGAGATCGACTACAAGGAAGACCTGGAAGGCGCCCAGTTCGTCATCCGCAACCCCAATGCCACCTCCACCTGCGGCTGCGGCTCGTCCTTTTCAGCCTAGTCCGCCCCACCCCGTCTTCCCGGCAGTGAGGCAATCGCCTCACTGTTGGAGCGGGAAAAACATTTCAGCGCAGCTTCCTCCCACGGCAGCCATACATAGCCCAGGTGTTCCCGCGGCGCCACCGTAACGGGAACCCGTTCTGGCACCTGCAGCCCAAACACATGCTCGGTATTGCGCGTCACCCCTGGCGCGTAGCGATGACGCCAGCGTGGATAAATGTCATACTCGTTCATCCAATGCCAGTCCCGAAGCTGATGCCACCGGGCATCGATACCGGTTTCCTCCCGCACTTCGCGTCGCGCCGTTTCCATGAGCGGCTCATCGGGGGCATCGCAACTTCCTGTCACCGACTGCCAGAAACCTGGCGGGTCTGCCCGTTCCAGAAGCAATACGTCCAGCGCCGGCGTGTAGATCACCACCAGCACCGAGACGGGAATTTTATGGGGCATACCGCCTACCGCTTCTTTGTAAAATCGCCGGCCACCACCTCCACAAAGCGATCCGGGTCTACATAGCGCGGCAGGACCTGGTTGACGGTTGCGGCGTCCAGTGCCATCAACCTGGCATCGAGATCTGCCACAAAGTCCATGGTGCGATGATCAAACAGGAGCTTGGTCAAAAGCCCGGCCAGCGCCCCGTCCTGGGCCCGAGCCAGTTGCCGCGACTGCATCAGGGCAGACTGTCCCGCCTGGATTTCCTCGGGTGTGAAACCGGAGCGGATTGCCTGCCCCATGACCTCGGCAAAGGCTTTTTCCAGCTTTTCGCGGTTTTGCGGCGCGTAGATGGCATAAGCCCCGAGCGTGCTGTTGCGTACCTTGTCGTTGAGGCGCAAGTAGGAACCCACACCATAACTCAACCCTTCCTGCTGGCGGATGCGCATGGCAAGACGGGAATTGAGAAACCCTTCGCCCAGGATGTAATTGCCCAGCGTCAGTGCCGGCGCGTCAAGATCGCTGTCCATCAACGGGATGGGTTCGCGCATCACGAATACCGCATTGGCCTTGTCCGGCGTGTCGATCTCAATCCGTGTGCCGGGGAACGCCTTGTAGTCATCCAGCACGATGGCGTAGGGTTGTGGGCTGCTCCATCCATCCAGACCCGTCTTGAGGGCTTCCGTTGCAGCGGCCACATCGAAGTCGCCGACGATGGCCACCTCGGCATGGTCGGCCCCGTAGAACGCCTTGTAAAACCCCTTGACCTGGTCCAGCGTCACCGCATTGACGTCCTCGGCCGATTCGTCAAAGGTGCCCGTGTAGCGGATGTCACCACGGGGATGGCGGTTGAAGTAACGACCCAGCGCATTGGAGGCCCGGGTTTGTGGGTCACTGCGCCCCTCTTCGATGTCGGCCAACGCCGCTTCCCGCACTTGCTTGAATTCGCCTTCTGGGAACTGCGGGGCCTTGAGTATCCTGGCCACCAGTGCCAGGGTAGCCGGCAGGTTTTCCCGCACCGTCTGGATCGTGACATTGGCCCCCGTGGCGCCACCTCCAAAGGATACCTGGGCCTTCAGTGCGGTAAACCGGTCCTGGATGGCTTCGCGTGACAACCCTGCGGCCCCCTTGTCCAACAACGCGCCCACGAACTCGCCGGTACGCCCCTTGCCGTTGAGCGCTTCTGCCGTTCCAAAGTGCAGATTGATCTGGGCATGGACCGTCGCGCCGCGCGTCTTTTTGGGCAACAGGGCCAGATTCATGCCCCCGGGCAAGGTCGTCCACTGGGTACGCTTTTGAATGTTGGCCGGGGAGACGTCGAAGGTTTCGCCTGCGGCAAAGTCAGGATTGCCGCGATAGCCTTTCAACTGCGCTTCGGCATCCACCCGCACCGGAGCAGGTGCCCGTTGGGGCGTCGCAGTAGGCACAAAAATGCCCAGGGTGCGATTGCTGGGAATGAGGTAGGCCTCGGCAACCCGCTCCACGTCCGCCGCCTTGACCCTGGAGAGGCGGTCCCGGGTGAGGAAAAACAGGCGCCAGTCGCCATTGGCAATGGCCGTGGACAGTGAAATGCCAAACTTTTCCGGATCATTGAAGGTGAGTTCAATGCCGTTGAGCAGGTTGGCGCGGGCACGGTCCACCTCTTCCTCCGTGACCGGCCTGGACTTCAGGTCTTCGAGGGTCTTGAGAAAGGCCTCGCGCACGGGTTCCATCTGCTGGTCCTTGCGCACGTCAGCCTGGAAGAATATGACCCCCGGCTCATCCAGGTTGAAGTATTCCGCTGCCGTGGCCGTGGCCATTCCCGTCTCCACCAGGGCCTTATGCAGCCGCCCCGAAGGCGTGTCTCCCAGCACCTGGGCCAGCACTTCAAAGACTGCACTGTCCGGGCTTGCGGCGGCCACCGCATGATAGGCGGCCTCCACATACTGCACGTCACCCACGCGCCGCAAAGTCACCAGCCGTTCGCCATCCTGAACGGGATCCAGGGTGTAGGTGGGTTCAAGGACCCGTTTGGGTTTGGGGATTTTTCCAAAGGTGTCGGCAATGAGAGCGAGGGTTTTGGCCTGGTCAAAACTGCCCGCCACCACGAGCGTGGCATTATCCGGCTGGTAATATTTGCGGTAGAAGGCCTGCAAGTGGGGAATGCTGACATTTTCCACGTCGCTGCGCGCGCCAATGGTGGATTTGCCGTAGTTGTGCCATTGAAAGGCCGCAGCCATCACTTTGTCCATCAGGACTTCGCTGGGATCGTTCTCCCCGCTTTCCATTTCGTTGCGAACCACGGTCATTTCGCTGTCCAGATCCTTGCGCGCAATGAACGAGTGGACCATGCGATCCGCCTCCATTCGCAGGGCCCAGTCCAGGTTGACCTGCGAAGCCGCGAAGGATTCGAAGTAATTGGTGCGGTCAAACCAGGTGGTGCCATTGGGCCGCATCCCGCGTCGGGTCAGCTCAGCCGTGATGTCCTTATGCTGAGGCGTGCCCTTGAACATGAGGTGTTCCAGCAGATGGGCCATGCCGGTTTCGCCATAACTTTCCATGCGCGATCCCACGCGATAGGTGACGTTGACGGTGGTGGTCGGCTTGCCGGGGTCGGGGGCCAGCAGAACCTGCATGCCATTGGAGAGGCGATATTCGGTGACCCCTTCCACCTGCGTCACCTGCGACACTCCCGCGGGCAGCGGCATCTTGTTTCCGGCCCAGACCGTGCAGGACACGATCAACAACCCCAGGGCGACCCATCGCTTCAGTACCATGTGCTACTCCTCGAAATGAACGGCCAGAAAGGTTAATAGAGACGTTTTGCGCGCGCAGGTTCCCCGACCTCGGGAGCCTGGCTACTGACAACCTTCAACCTCTTGATTTAGCATAATATGCTATCATTTCAGGTCTATGGGAGGTTTCAATGCCTTTGTATGAATACCGCTGTCAGGCTTGCGGTAAGGAAATCGAAGTCCTGCAAAAAATTTCTGATGCGCCCCGGACGCAGTGCCCGTCCTGCGGTCAGTCTGCACTCATCAAAAAGGTCACTGCAGCCGGTTTTCAGTTGAAAGGCACGGGATGGTACGTCACCGATTTCCGCGGCGGCGCTGGCACCAGCACGCCGGCCCCCAAGCCGGAGCCTGCCAAAACCGCTGAGCCCGCACCGGCAGCTTCCTCCGAAACCCAGTCTGCCGAGTCCAAACCTGCCGAGACGGCCACCCCTTCGGTCTCTTCCTGATGAAGCGCTATTTTCTGACCGGGATCGTCGTGCTGATCCCGCTCGTCATCACGATCTGGGTGCTGCGCCTCATTGTGGAGACGCTCGACCAGACCCTGTTTTTGCTGCCAACCGCCCTGCGCCCCGAAGCGCTCTTCGGGATGCACATCCCCGGACTGGGCGTGCTGGTCGCCCTCCTGATCGTCATGGCCACGGGCATCGTGGCCGCCAACCTGCTGGGACGACGCCTGCTGCAACTGGGCGAGGATCTCGTTGCCCGCATCCCGATCGTCAATAGCATCTACACGGGCGTCAAGCAAGTCAGCGACACCCTGTTTTCCGGTTCGGGTCAGGCCTTCCGCAAGGTGCTGCTGATCCGCTATCCGCACGGCAACAGTTGGGCCATGGCATTCCAGACCGGAACTCCGTCGGGTGAAGTGGCCGACAAGCTGGGGATGCCACACGTCAGCGTATACATCCCCACGACACCCAACCCCACCTCGGGATTCTTTCTCATGGTGCCGCGCAGCGACGTCATCGAACTGGACATTTCGGTGGAAGATGCCCTGAAACACATTATTTCCATGGGCGTCGTGTCGACGCCCAGCGATAACCCGCTTTCTTGAATCGAACACATCAGAGATTGTTGAATCATGCGCACTGAATACTGCGGCCTTGTAGATCGCCGCTATCTGGACCAAACCGTAACCCTGATGGGCTGGGCCCATCGCCGACGCGATCATGGCGGCGTCATTTTCATCGACCTGCGCGACCGCGAAGGGCTGGTGCAGGTGGTGTCCGACCCCGACAATCAGAAGACCTTCCGGATTGCGGAAGGCGTACGCAGCGAGTTCGTCCTCAAGGTAACCGGGCGCGTGCGTTCACGCCCCGAGGGCACCCTCAACACCATCCTGCGAAGCGGTGAAATCGAAGTGCTGGCGGAGTCCATTGAAGTACTGAATCCGTCGCTGCCTCCCCCCTTCCAGCTGGACGACGACAACCTTTCGGAACAGGTGCGCCTGGAACACCGCTATCTGGATTTGCGTCGCCCGGCCATGCAGAAAAACTTCATGCTGCGCTACCGGGCCACCATGTCGGTGCGGCAGCATCTGGACGCGCTGGGTTTCATCGACATCGAAACGCCCATGCTGACCAAATCAACGCCTGAAGGCGCGCGCGATTACCTGGTCCCCAGCCGGGTGCATCACGGTCAGTTTTTTGCGCTGCCCCAGTCTCCACAGTTGTTCAAGCAGCTCCTGATGGTCGCGGGCTTTGACCGCTACTACCAGATCACCAAATGCTTTCGCGACGAAGATCTGCGCGCAGACCGTCAACCCGAATTCACCCAGATCGATATCGAAACCTCCTTCCTCACCGAACATGAAATCATGGACATGATGGAGGGTCTGGTTCGTGATCTGTTCAGGAAGACCATCGATGCGGATCTGGGCGCCGCTTTCCCGCGCATGAGCTGGACCGAGGCCATGATGCGCTATGGTTCGGACAAACCGGACCTGCGCATTCCGCTGGAATTCACCGAACTGACGGACCTCATGAAAACCGCGGATTTCAAGGTGTTCCGCAGTGCCGCCGACCTGGTGGACGGTCGTGTGGCTGCGCTGCGCATACCCGGCGGCGGATCGCTGTCGCGCAAGGAAATTGACGACTACACCACCTTCGTCGCCATTTACGGTGCCCGCGGCCTCGCCTATATCAAGGTTAACGACAAGACGCAGGCCAATGACCAGGGACTGCAATCCCCAATCGTCAAGTTTCTGGGCGAACCGGTGCTGCGCGAAATCCTGGATCGCACCAACGCAGAAAACGGTGACCTGATCTTCTTCGGCGCTGATCGCGCCAAGGTGGTCAACGATGCTCTGGGTGCGCTACGCGTCAAGCTGGGTCATGAGCGTGGGTTCTCCACCGGGGGCTGGAAGCCGCTATGGGTGGTGGACTTCCCCATGTTTGAATACGACGATGAAGACAAGCGCTGGGTGGCCCTGCACCATCCGTTTACCGCACCCAAGGACGGCCATGAGGCCTTCCTCGAATCCGATCCTGCCAAAGCATTTGCCAAAGCCTACGACGTGGTGTTGAACGGCTGGGAAATCGGCGGCGGTTCGGTGCGCATCCATCGTGAAGACGTGCAGTCCAAAGTGTTTCGCGCCCTCAACATCGGCCCTGATGAGGCACGCGCCAAATTTGGCTTCCTGCTCGACGCCCTGCAGTATGGTGCCCCCCCCCACGGCGGGATCGCCTTCGGCCTGGATCGCCTGACGGCCATGATGACGGGGGCGGAACACATACGCGACGTCATTGCCTTCCCCAAGACCCAGCGCGCCCAATGTCTGCTCACCCAGGCGCCCAGTCCGGTGGACGAAAAGCAGTTGCGGGAATTGCACATCAAGCTGCGCTGACCATTGGACGCCACGCTGCTGAATCTTGCCGGGGTTCGCGCGGCAGAACAGGGACAGACCGCCGAGGCTGAACAATTCTGGCGTCAGGCCATCGCGCTGGGGCCGCCCAATGCGTCCGTCCATTTCAATCTGGGCGTGACCCTGGCTGCCTCGGGGCGCACGAGCGAGGCACTGGAACAGTACCAGAACGCCATACGGCTGGATCCGGGCAATGCCGCAGCCTTTGCCAACCTCGCCTTGCTGCATGAAAAGCTGGGCGATCCGGAAGCTGCCGAGCGCAGCCACCGCACGGCTGCGGCACTCGCTCCCGACAACCCCATGATTCGCTTCAACCTGGCCAATTGGCTAGCTGCATCGAACCGTCCCGATGCGCTGCAGGACGCACAAGCCAATTACCTCGAGCTCCTCAAGGCCGAGCCCCAACATCTGGGGGCCTGGAACAATCTGGGCACCCTGCTGTTCGAAACGGGCTATGTCTCGGCGGCCGAAACGGCTTACACTGCCGCCACCACTTATCACCCCGACGACCTTGCTGCCCGCATCAACCTCGGCAACGTCCTGCTCCACAAAAACGCGCTCGATGCCGCCCGCAACCAGTTCACCGCCGCCTTGCGCCTCCATCCGGATCAGGCAGAAGCGCACCAGGGACTGGCTTCCTGTTTTAGCCGTGAGGGCGACGAGGAACGCGCAGCCTGGCACCGGCAGCAGGGCTTTGGCCGACAGCCGATCACCATCCTGACCCATCGTGGCCGGGGCCACCCCATTCCCCTGCTGATTCTGGCCACGGCCCAGGAAGGCAACATTCCTTGGCGTTTTCTGGTGGATCGCAACCGCTTTCACAGCACCATCCTTGCAATGGAGCATGTGGACCCGGAGTTGGCGCTGCCCCCTCACGCGCTGATTTTCAACGCCATCGGCGATGCAGACCGCTGCGTCGACGGTCTGCAGCTGGCACGACAATTCGCCGCACGTTCCAGGGCACCGATCATCAACGCGCCGCACCGTGTTTTGCGCACCGGTCGCCAGGATCACGCCCAACGCCTGGCCGGCATCACGGGCCTGACCGTCCCGCGCATCATGGCACTCACTACATCAGAGTCGCCTGCGGTTGCACATGAACTGGAACGGTTGGGCTTCCGTTTTCCCCTGTTGCTGAGGGCACCAGGGTTTCACGGGGGGCATTTCTTCCTGCGGGTCGAGTCACTGGAATTACTGGAACAGGCCCTGAATGCATTGCCGGGCAATGAGGTACTTGCCATCGAATGGCTCGACGCCCGCGGACCGGATGGGCTGTATCGCAAGTTCCGCATGATGCGCATCGGAGGACAGTTGTTACCGATCCATCTCGCGCTCGCTTCCCAATGGAAGGTGCACTATTTCAGTTCGGACATGGCCAGGGATGCAGCCTATCGCGCGGAAGAAGCGGCCTTTCTTGAGGATCCCGCCGCGTTTCTGGGAGCCCCGGCCATGGCAACCCTCGCAGCCCTGGGGGACGCCATCGACCTGGATTATTTTGGCATGGACTTCTGTCTGGATGCGGACGGCAACATCCTGCTGTTTGAGGCCAACGCCACCATGGTGCTCCAGCCGCCCACCAACGAGGCCCTGTGGGACTATCGGCGCGCAGCGACGGAACGGGCCCTCCAGGCCACCCGCCACCTGTTCATCGAGCGCTCTGGATCCTGGCCCGTTTCTTCAGAAAAGGCTTCAGAAACGCCCCGGTAAAACTGCCTTTATGGGCAGCCACCTGTTCCGGGGTACCCTCGGCAATGATCTGTCCACCTCCACCGCCACCCTCCGGGCCCAGGTCCACCACCCAGTCCGCCGTCTTGATGACGTCGAGGTTATGCTCGATCACCACCACCGTGTTGCCGTGATCGCGCAAGCGATGCAGCACCGTGAGGAGAAGGTCAATGTCCTGAAAATGCAGCCCTGTGGTTGGTTCGTCCAGAATGAACAGGGTGCGCCCGGTATCCCGCTTGGACAATTCCAGCGACAATTTGACGCGTTGTGCCTCGCCTCCCGAGAGGGTGGTGGCTGATTGGCCGAGGGTGATGTAGCCCAGCCCCACATCCAGCAAGGTCTGGAGTTTGCGTGCGATCACAGGCACCGCACCGAAAAATTCGAAGGCCTTTTCCACCGTCATGCCCAGCACTTCATCAACGGTCTTGCCCTTGTACTGAATCTCCAGGGTTTCGCGATTGTACCGCTTGCCGTGGCAGACATCGCAGGGCACGTAGATGTCGGGCAGAAAATGCATTTCCACCTTGATCACGCCATCCCCCTGACAGGCTTCGCAGCGCCCGCCCTTGACGTTGAATGAAAAACGTCCGGGCCCATAACCCCGTTCGCGGGATTGCGGAATGCCGGCAAACAGTTCGCGAATGGGGGTAAAGAGCCCCGTGTAGGTGGCCGGATTGGAGCGCGGCGTGCGGCCAATCGGGCTTTGGTCCACATTGATGACCTTGTCGAAATGCTCCAGCCCCGCAAGACGCGTATGCGGCGCGGGTTCCGCTGCGCTGCCATAAAGGTGGCGCGCCACGGCCGCGTACAAGGTGTCGTTGATGAGTGTGGACTTACCCGAACCGGACACCCCCGTGATGCATACCAGCAGCCCCACCGGCAGGCGAAGATCGACGTTCTTGAGGTTGTTGCCGCTCGCTCCCTCGATCACCAGCTGGCGTTCTGCATCAACGGGCAGGCGTCGCTCTGGCAGGGCGATGCTGCGCTGCCCCGAAAGAAACTGTCCGGTGAGCGAATCCGGGTGCGCAGTCACTTCCTCTGGTGTGCCGCAGGCCACCACGCGACCGCCATGCTCCCCGGCGCCCGGCCCCATGTCCACCACATAATCCGCAGCCCGGATGGCATCTTCATCGTGCTCCACCACGATCACCGAATTACCCAGGTCGCGCAGTCGCACCAAGGTTTCCAGCAGACGATGATTGTCGCGTTGATGCAGCCCGATGGAGGGCTCGTCGAGCACGTACATCACACCGGTCAGGCCGGAACCGATTTGCGACGCCAGACGAATACGCTGGGCCTCTCCGCCAGAGAGCGTATCGGCGGAACGATCCAGTTGCAGGTAATCAAGCCCCACATTGTTGAGGAACTGCAGGCGCGCCACGATCTCCTTGAGGATCTTGTCGGCAATCGCCAGTTTTTTTCCCTTCAGCTTGAGCTGCTGAAACAAGGATAGCGCATCCTTGAGTGGCAAAGCGCTCAATTCGTATAAGGTATGCTGCCCCACGCGGACATGGCGCGCTTCCAGGCGCAGTCTCGTCCCTTCGCACTGCGGACAGGGCTTCTGGTTGAGCAGCTTGGACAGCTCTTCGCGCACCAGGGCCGAGTCGGTTTCCTTGTAGCGCCGATCCAGGCTGGGAATGACGCCATCGAAGGCATGCTCCTTGACGCGGAACCGGCCGCGCTCACCAGGATAGTGAAATGCGATCTGTTCCTTGCCCGACCCCATCAACAGGATCTGCTGGATCTTTGCCGACAACTGCTCGAAGGGGGTATCCAGATCGAAGCCATAATGTGCAGCAAGGTCGGTGAGCATCTGAAAATAAAACTGGTTGCGCCGGTCCCAACCTTTGATGGCGCCACCTGCAAGGCCCAGTTGCGGAAACGCCACTACCCGCTTCGGGTCGAAAAAACTCACGACACCGAGGCCATCGCATTGATGGCAGGCACCCATCGGGTTGTTGAAGGAAAACAGGCGAGGTTCCAGCTCCGGCAGCGCATAGCTGCAGACGGGGCATGCAAAGCGTGCTGAAAACAGATGCTCTTTTGCGCCGTCCATTTCCACGGCAAGTGCACGACCGTCCGAATGGCGCAGCGCGGTCTCGAACGACTCCGCCAGACGCTGCTTCATGTCAGGGCGCACCTTGAGGCGGTCCACCACGACTTCGATGGTGTGCTTCTGGTTCTTGTCGAGCTTTGGAATGGCGTCGATGTCCACCACCGCGCCATCGATGCGCAAGCGCACAAAGCCCTGGGCGCGCAGTTCGTTGAACAACTCCTGTTGCTGGCCCTTGCGCCCCACCACCAGCGGCGAGAGGATCATCAGGCGCGTGTCCTGGGGCAGTTCCAGAACATGGTCCACCATTTGGGACACACTCTGGGCTTCCAGCATGATCTGGTGTTCAGGACAATAGGGATCGCCCGCGCGGGCAAACAGAAGGCGCAGATAGTCGTGGATTTCGGTGACCGTGCCCACTGTGGAGCGCGGGTTGTGGCTGGTGGCCTTCTGTTCGATGGAGATAGCCGGCGACAGCCCCTCGATCAGGTCCACGTCAGGCTTTTCCATCAACTGCAGGAACTGGCGTGCATAGGCCGAGAGCGACTCCACGTAACGGCGCTGACCTTCGGCGTAGAGCGTGTCAAAGGCAAGGGAAGATTTTCCCGATCCCGACAGGCCCGTCAGGACCACCAACCGATGACGCGGGAGGTCCAGATCGATGTTTTTAAGATTGTGGGTGCGGGCACCACGAATGCGCAGGATGTCTTGTGTCACGGCTTTTGAAGGTGAGGCTTCGTACTGGGATCAGGGTGAACCTGCTAATATACGCCAAGATTTTTACTTTTTCCTGTCCGGCCTTCATGAAAACTCCCGATAGAATGTCTCCCCTCGAATGGCGTGCCAGCATGGGATTGGCCAGTATTTTCGGCCTGCGCATGCTGGGCATGTTCATCATCCTCCCGGTATTTGCCCTGTATGCCGCGCAATTGCCGGGAGGCAGCGATAAAACGTTGGTGGGAATCGCACTCGGGGCCTATGGCCTGACCCAGGCTGCACTGCAGATTCCCCTGGGATGGCTATCCGATCGCGTCGGCCGCAAGCCTGTCATCATGGGAGGGTTGGTGATTTTTGCCTTGGGGAGCTTCGTCGCCGCTTCGGCCACGAGTATCGGCTGGGTCATCCTGGGGCGCATCATCCAGGGGGCGGGGGCCATTTCGGCCGCAGTCATCGCGCTGACGGCCGACCTGACCCGTGAACAACATCGCACCAAAGCCATGGCCCTGATCGGCATGACCATCGGCGTCACCTTCAGCGCTTCCATGATCCTGGCCCCGGCGCTCTATCCCGTCATTGGCGTGCCCGGAATTTTCACCATGACGGGCGTGCTGGCGCTGCTTGCCATCGCCGTCGTCCAATGGATCATTCCAGATGCCCCTCAGCCGCCCCAGGCAGATGCCCGGGCCCCCTTTTCCATCGTGCTGCGCCATGTGGAACTGCTGCGCCTCAATTGGGGCATCTTCGTGCTGCACGCCATCCTCATGGCTATTTTCGTGGTAGTCCCGCCTGCCCTGGTGCAGGACGGCCTGCCACAAGGCGATCACTGGAAGCTCTACCTGCCCGTCATGCTGGGTTCCTTCGTGCTCATGATTCCGGGAGTGGCGCTGTCGCACGGCAAATGGCGCAAATCCGTGTTTCTGGTTTCCGTGGCCATCCTGTTGCTGGCCCAGTCCGCCCTGATGCTGGGCTTGGGACGCGGCAGCGTCACCGGCATTGCCGTGGCGCTGACGATATTTTTCGTGGCCTTCAACGTACTGGAGGCAAGCCTGCCCTCACTGGTCACCGTGGTGGCGCCTCCCGGGACCAAAGGCACGGCCACCGGTGTTTACAGCAGCATCCAGTTTCTCGGCGCGTTCAGCGGGGCCTCCCTCGCGGGCGCTCTGTACAAGTATTGGGGGCCGGACGCAGTGCCGGTCTTTTGTGCAGGTCTCACCGCCATTTGGCTTATGGTGGCGTGGCCCATGCAGGTCAAAAAAGCCAGTTAATCGAGGGAGAGTGCGCTATGGCTTCAGTCAACAAAGTGATTCTGGTGGGCAATCTGGGGCGCGACCCCGAAGTCCGTTACATGCCCGATGGCGGTGCCATCACCAACATCAGCGTGGCAACGACGGATACCTGGAAGGACAAGGCAGGTGAAAAGCAGGAGAAGACCGAATGGCATCGCGTGGCCTTCTTCGGCAAGCTTGCGGAAATTGCCGGCGAGTACCTCAAGAAAGGCAGCCAGGTCTACCTGGAAGGCCGCCTGCAAACCCGAAAATGGCAAGACAAGGACGGTCAGGACAAATACACCACGGAAATCGTGGCAGATCGCATGCAGATGCTGGGAAGCCGCTCGGGTGGTGGTGGCGGGGACATGCCCTCGGGTAACGGTGGGGGCGGAACTTCGCAAAAGTCTTCTGGCGCCGGCGGTAAATTCGACGATTTCCCGGACGACATTCCGTTTTAGAAAGTCCCGGTTTTCCAGTCCACAAAAAGCCCGGCGCGCATCGAGAACGCCGGGCTTTTTGTTGGGGACGTGAAACCGCGTCAAGGCATTCCCGGATTCAAGACCTGGTGATGCACTTTCAACGCACGCGAAAAGGCGAGTCCAATCACCGGCAGCGTCATTGCTGCCACAACAAACAACGCGGCCATCCCGGCTTGCGAGAGAAGCATGGAGGCCAGCACTACACCCAGAGACTGGCCCAGGAAGAATGCCGAGGCAAACAGGGATACAGCCGTGCCCCGCACCTGCGGCGCCATTTGGGTGGCATTGGTCTGCAGCGTGTTATGCAGCATGTAGTAACCCAGTCCCACCAGGGTACAGGCAGGGATGGCCCAGCCCCAGGAGTCACCCAATGCCAGGATCAGCCAGGCCAGGCCAATGAGCACGCCACCCATCTTGGCCAGTCCCACCTCGCCAAAGTTGGTGACGAATTGCCGGGCAAACAGGATGTACGAAAAGCCGCCAAGGCCGAAGGTGGCCATAACGCCTCCGGCCATGGTCAACGAAAGACCAAACCGATGGTGCAGGTAGGATGGAACGAAAGCCAGGGTTCCAAACACCACCAACCCTTCCACGAATACGGTGAGCAGGATGACCCGGGCCCATCGCACGCGTAGCACCGACCTGCCCTGGGTCAACACCCCCCCCGCTTTGCCCGCCTGCGCATTGCGTACATGCCGAGTGGATTCGTTCGAACGCGATTCCGCCAGCACCCACAGCCCCACGACGAGATAGGTCAGCGCCATGAAGCCAAAAGCCCAGCGAAAACCCAGGGTATCGGTAAAGACTCCGCCGATGAATTGCCCGCCAATCACCCCCACGATTTGGCCGGCCAGGAAACGCGCCAGCGTGGCCTGGCGATGCTCGTAGGAAATGGTGTCGCCAATCCATGCCATGGACAACGGAATGATGCCCGCCGCCGATGCGCCCGTGAGCAGGCGTGACAGCACCAGCCAATGCAGCGAACCGGCCAGCACGGCCCCAAGGCTTCCCAGGGTGCAGGCAAGCGTGGTCCAGGAAATCAGCCGGTATTTGCCCAAGCGGTCCCCCAGGGGCCCGAAAAACATTTGCAACAATCCATATGCCACCGAAAACGACGAGATGACCTGCGCCGTTTCACCGGGGGAAGCCATGAACGTCCTGGCGAGATCGGGTAGCATGGGATCGCAAAGGCGCGCCGAAGCCGCACTGGCAAATGCCGCAAAGGAGAGCAGCGTCACCGCGCGACGATGTTGTTGGTCCGAAGGTTTCATAACGGGCAACTATAGCAGCCGCGTCACTCCTTTCGGGGGCGCTCGGGAAAAGGCAGGGGCTTGTCTGCCGGGGAAGATTCCTCACCCAGGCTCAACAACATGGCCACGGTGACATAGGTGCCGCTCACGGCAATCAGATCCACCAATTGCTGCTCCCCGAGAATGGCCTTGGCACGGTTGAACAGTTCGTCGCTGATGGCGTGTTGCTGGCTCATGGTCATGCACACATCATAGACCACGGCTTCGTCCGGCTGCATGTTTCGCGGGCGGATGTTGGCCTTCAGATCGTCCGCCACCGAAGCGGGCAACCCCGCCTTCAAGGCCAGCGGGTAGTGCGCATACCACTCCACCTGCGAAGTCCAGAGCCGGCCCTGGATCAGGATGGCAAACTCGTTGAGGCGCTTGGGCAGAGAGGTCTGGAAGCGCAGATAGTCGAGCAGGCGCTTCATGCGTTCGGCGAAGATCGGGCTGCGCAGCATGACGTTGTAGGGGCCGGCAAGACCCACGCTGGAGATGGCAACAATCTCCTGAGCCAGGGCGCGCGATTGCGGCGGCACGTTCTCCATGGTGATTTGGGGAAAGCGTTTGGGCGCTGCCTCCACAGGGTCCTGCGCAAAGGCGGGCGCGCTCGCACAAAAAACGAGCAGTGTCGCAACCCCCAGGCGCCCGATGGCGTGTTTGGATATAAAGTTGTTCAGCATGAACCCCTCCTGATCGTTATGGGCAAGTGAAATGGCATAATAGTGCGACACCCATGACAACAACAGAGAAAAAACAGCACTGGCTGGTGCGCATGGACCATCGAATGCGCACAGTCTCCTTTGCCATGATCTTTGTGGTAACCAGCCTGCATCTGTGGAACAAGAACTATAGCGCGACCGATGGGCTGCTGCTGGGTGCATTGTTCCTGGTCTACCCCCACCTGCTGTACTGGCGTGCCCTCCGGTCCTCAAATGCCGTTCAGGCGGAATTGAACAATCTCCTGATCGATGCCGTGCTTCTGGGCATCTTCGTGGCATGGATGGGATTTCCGCTCTGGATCACCTTTGCGGTCGCACTGGGTGTCCTGAGCAACAATGCAGCCAACAAGGGCTGGCGCGGGGTGGGCCATGCGATGCTGTCCTTGATGCTGGGCATCCTGATCTCCATTGGGGTAAACGGACCCAGGTGGTCGCTGCAAACCGACTGGCCGACCACGCTGTCTTGCATTTTTGGTCTCACCCTTTACCTTCTCGCCGCGGGCGATCTCGGGTTCAAGCGTAATCTCCAGTTGCGCCTGACCCGCGAAAAACTGCAGTGGCGCGAAACGGAACTGCTGACTGCCAACGACACCCTGAAACTGAATCTGCGCGAAATTGATGAATTGCAGGAACAACTGCGTGAACAAGCCAACCGGGACCCCCTCACAGACCTTTACAACCGTCGTTATCTGGACAGCACCCTGGAACGCGAATTGGCCCGATGCAAGCGCAACGGACAGCCACTGTCCCTGATCCTGATCGATGTGGACCATTTCAAACGGCTCAACGACACCTACGGCCATCAAGCCGGTGACAAGGTACTTATCCGGCTGGGCACGATCCTGAACAGGATGGCCCGCGCAGGGGACGTGGCCTGCCGCTATGGAGGAGAGGAGTTTCTGATGTTGATGCCCACCATGCCCCTGGAAACCGCTCTGGAACGTGCCGAGGAATTGCGTAGCATTTTTGGCGCCATGGTGGTGCCCTTTGGCGATTTCCGCCTGCAGACAACGCTTTCCATCGGCATCTCCGTCTATCCCGGGCATGGCACCTCGGGCGACGAGCTGATTCGTGTGGCTGACCGCGCGCTCTACCAGGCCAAAAATACCGGGCGTAATCGCGTGGCGCTGGAACTCACGCACTGAATGATTCCCTCATCGCCCCGGCGCACCTGGAGATTCCTGCTGCTCAGTTGCCTTGCCTTCTGGGGCCCCGATCTCGTGGTGCCCGCCGCCTGGAGCAGAAACGAGTCCTACCTGTTGCTCTCCACCCTCTACCAGGAAGCCTTGGTGGTGGCAGGTTTCTGGTACGGTCCTGCAATTTGCCGGGCGCTGGTGGTGCAGGACATCACTGAGGGGCCGCTACGCCAGGCGGTGGACTGGACCCTCGCCGAGCTGCACCGACCCCGTGGCAACACTGCCCGGCTTGCCGATGTCCCCGTCAACCTGGTGGACCATCCGAACCCATTCATCGTCACGACAGGATTGCTGCCCAGGCAAAGCCGGATATTCCTCTCTTCGGGCCTGGCGACCCGCCTGAGTATCCACGGGTTGCGCTTCCTGCTGGCTCGGGCCATGGTGCATGCTCACCCATCCCAGCGGCTGGCCGCGCTTCTGCCACTACTGATGCTGACGTTGGTGCTCTCCGACGTTCCCGAGGGCTTCATGGCCTGGCTGGGCCTCTTCGGGTTTCTGGCAGGCTGGCTGGTCGTACACTGGGCGTTTGAGTTGCGCGCGGATCGCGAGGCCGCACGCGCCATGGGCGTGGGTGCAATGGCAGGACTACTGGAAGTACTGGCCGCCACTGCGGCACCCGGCGCGTGGCTGTCCGTGCGCCCCCCGCTCCGCTGGCGGTTGCGCATGGTGGGGCCTATTTCATCTTCGAGCGAAGCTTGAGGGTTTCGCCAGCCACCATGAAGTTGCCCTGCCCCCGATGATGCAGGGTGCGTGGATCCTTGCAGGCCGTATCCCTCCAGCACTTGAGTACTTCCAGCACGAAAAAGTTGTAGCGATTCACCCAGCGCGTGTCGGCCACCCGACATTCCAAGTTGGCATAGCACTCGGCAATCAGGGGAGCCTCCACCAGGGTGGCGGGCACCGGCGTCAGCCCGAACCGCTTGAATTTGTCCACGCGGCGGCCGGAGATATTGCCGCATCCCACCACCTGTGCGGCCAGTTCGCGGGTTGGAATATTGAGCGCGCATTGGCGCGTGGTACGCAACGCCTCGAAACTGAAGTCGCGCCCGCTGACGATGCAGCCCACCAGTGGAGGTTCGAATTCCATCATGGTATGCCACGACAGGGTCATGACATTGCTTTTGCCCTTTTGTGCCGTGGTCAGCAACAACACCGGGCCTGGTTCGAGCAGGCCATAGACCTTGCCCAGGGGATATGCGCGTTTTGCCATTGCCGCTCCTCCGCTTGCACTGCCGCTCCGTTCGCGGCACGATGTGGCGATGTCACCTCACTACCACAGTATTCCCGGATTGCCACGCGCGCAATCCCTCCGCGCATGACCTCCCCGCACAAGCCCCGCATCGGGTTGGCGCTGGGTGGAGGGGCCGCCCGCGGCTGGGCGCATGTGGGCGTGATCCGCGCACTGGAATCGGCTGGCATCCGTCCGGACCTGGTCTGTGGTACTTCGGTGGGCGCCATGGTGGGAGCCGCCTATGCCGCAGGCGAACTGGACCGTTTCGAGCGATGGTTACTCGACATGGGAGTGTCGGATATGGTGTCGTTCATGGATGTCAGCCTGAATGGCGGTGTCCTCAAGGGAGATCGCCTGATGGATTTTTTCCGGCGCAATTTTGTCGATCACCCCATTGAGAAATTACCCCTGCCATTCGCTGCAGTGGCCACTTCGCTGCGCACCGGAGCCGAAGTCTGGTTGCGCGAAGGCTCCACCGTTGGGGCCGTACGCGCTTCCATTGCCTTGCCCGTTTTATTCACGCCGGTGCAGCGCGACGGCGTGACACTGGTGGACGGCGGACTCGTCAATCCCGTCCCCGTATCGCTGGCCCGTGCCATGGGAGCCGACCTTGTGATTGCCGTCGATCTCAATTCCGATATGCTAAGCCACCGCGAGCTCGCCGGGTCGCCATCCGGAACACCCGACAGCCCGGTGGGCGAATGGATGCGCAAACTGCAGGTCACGCTGGGGCTGCCCATGTCAGAGTCTGCCTCCAATGGGCTCAAGCCCCCCTCCATGCTCGACGTCATTGGCTCCAGCATCAACATCATGCAGGTACGCATTACGCGCAGCCGCATGGCTGGCGAGCCCGCGGATGTGGTGGTGGCCCCGCGCCTGGCCCACTTCGGCCTTTTCGATTTCCATCGTGCCAAGGAAGCCATCGAGATTGGCAGGCGAAGCGTGACAGCCGCTCTGCATCAGCTGAGCCTGCTCGACGAATAGTCATTCCGGCCAATCTGCCCTCATTGACGGCGCCACGAAACCTCCTTAGAATGGAGAGGCAATCGTTGGTTTTTCAATCAACGCCTGCATGGGCAAACCCGTCGAAAGGCGGGGACGCAAAGCTTCCGGGCTAATGGACCAAGGTCCTAATCGACATCGTGTCGAGTGCCAGCGGGGTCGCCAGGCGATCGGGAATTCTCTCCTCCTGCTACGGAGTCTTTGCACATACAACCTGCTGCGAGGGTGTCATGGCAAGACTGAGTCTGAGTGCCAGAAGAGCCGCCGCCAAGGCAAAGCGACCCATCGTGGTCAGAAGGGTCGTCAAGCATCCGAAGCCGCTACGTTCTGGCGGAACGTGGAAGATTGCCTATGCTGATTTCGTTACTGCCGTCATGGCGTTTTTTCTGCTGCTATGGCTGGTCAACAGCAGCACCGCCAATAGCCTGCGCGGTATTTCTGAATACTTCAAAGCGCCCATGCTGGTTACGCTGGCTGGTGGAAAAGATACTGCCGACTCGTTTCGCATCATCAGTATCGGGAACAACACCCCAAGCGACGGACCCACCCAGGTCAAAATGGGCGAACCTGAGGCCGTTACCAAAAGTACCATGGAGCAGGCCCGCGTCAATTTGCGTTTGCAGGAAATCGATCGCCTGAGGCAACTGAAAAGCCATCTGGAAAGCGTGATCGACAGCCATCCTGACCTGCAGAAATTCAAGGACCAACTGCTGATCGACATCACCACGGATGGTTTACGAATCCAGATCATCGACAAGCAGAATCGCCCCATGTTCAGTCTGGGCAGCACCATGCCACAACCTTACGCTGAAGATATCCTGCGCGAAATCGGCAAGGCCCTCAATGAGGTGCCCAACAGGATCAGCATCTCTGGCCACACCGATGCCGCACCCTACCAGGGGACCGAATTAAATTACACCAACTGGGAACTTTCCATAGACCGCGCCAACACCTCTCGCCGAGAACTGATTTCAGGGGGCATGGATCCCTCCAAGATCGTTCGCGTGGTGGGGCTCTCCTCTTCGGCACTCATGGACACCGTTAATCCGCTCAATCCCAGCAATCGCCGCATCAGCATCATCGTCATGAACAACCTGGCAGAAAGGTCCGCGCTGACGATGCAGTAACCCGGCTTTTACTTCATCGCGTCGTGAGTTATCCTCGTCGTGATGAAAACAGCCATGGATTGGGACGTCATCGTCATTGGCGCTGGCGCTGCGGGCATGATGTGTGCCGCACAGGCCGGCCAGCGCGGTCGTCGCGTACTGCTGATAGACCACAGCAGCAAACCTGCCGAAAAAATTCGTATTTCCGGTGGGGGTCGTTGCAATTTCACCAACCTTCATTGCCGCCCTGAGAATTATCTCTCGCAAAACCCGCACTTTTGCCGCTCAGCGCTGGCACGATTCACACCACAGCATTTCATTGCCCTCGTGGAACGGCATGGCATCAAATATCACGAGAAAACGCTCGGACAACTGTTCTGTGACGACAGTGCCCAGCAAATCATCGCCATGCTCAAGGCCGAGTGCGCCCTGGGGAAAGTGACTTGGCGCCTGACCTGCGACGTGCTTGCAGTTACCCGCGAAGAAGATGGTTCATTTCACGTGGCAACGCACCAGGGAAACCATCGTACGCCCTCGCTCGTCATTGCCACCGGCGGGCTTACCGTACCCAAGATCGGGGCTTCGCCCTTTGCCTACCGCATCGCCGAGCAATTTGGACTGAAAATCATCCCCCCCAGACCGGCGCTCGTTCCGCTCTCCTTCCCGCCTGAAACCCTGGCGCAATTTGGCGACCTGTCCGGTATTTCTCTCGACGCAGAGGTGTCCTGTCATGGGGGGTGCTTTCGCGAACACCTCTTGTTCACGCATCGCGGACTTTCGGGTCCGGCCATCCTGCAAATTTCCTCCTATTGGAATCCTGGCGACTTCATCTCGATCAACCTCCTGCCAGACCGGAATGTCCGCTCCTGGCTACTGCAAGCACATTCCAGCCGGACTCGTTTCGACAACATGCTCTCGGAGGCGCTCCCCAAACGCTTCGCACAGCAATGGTGTAATGCAAACAATCTGGTAAAACCCATGCAGCAGTTCACCAGCGATGAATTGAGCATCGCCGCGGAGGCTCTATGCAACTGGCGGGTTCAGCCTTCTGGAACCCTGGGATACAACAAGGCCGAGGTCACTTTGGGAGGCGTAGACACCGATGAGCTATCATCCAAAACAATGGAGGCAAAATCCGTTCCAGGGCTTTACTTCATTGGCGAAGCGGTGGATGTGACCGGACAGCTGGGGGGGTTCAATTTTCAGTGGGCCTGGGCCAGCGGCGATGCAGCTGGGCATGCCGTCTAGGTTCATGTTTTCCGTACTATCATGAAGGTTCATCGGGGGGCATCATGAAAGACATCAGGACATTGCTGGTACTGGTAACGCTGCTGTTTGGAATGTCGGTCGCATTGGCGCAGTCGCAACCACCCATTCGGGTGCGCGGTATCGTCACTGCATTTGTTGGCGACGAGTTGCAGGTGAAATCACGCGAAGGTCAGGACTTGAAGATCCACATGGCCGATACCACCAAGGTCAACATCCTGTCGCCGATCAAGCTTGGCGACATCAAGGCGGGCAGTTTCGTGGGCGTGACCGCACTCCAGAACGGCCCGGGAAACTCCCTACAGGCGCTTGAAGTCCATTTGTTTCCAGAGGCCCTGCGCGGTACGGGTGAAGGCCATTACGCCTGGGATCTCGAGCCAGGAACCAGCATGACCAACGCCAACGTTGACGCCATCGTCGACGTTAACGATGGCAAGGAACTGGTGCTAAGCTACAAGGGTGGTAGCCAGAAGATCATTGTGCCCCAAGGGGTTCCACTGGTCACCTTCATTCCTGCCGACAAGTCGCAGCTCGTTCCAGGGGCCAAGGTGCTGGTCATTACCCAAAGGGGTGAGGATGGCACCCTGAAGGCCCTGCGCATCAGCGTGGGAAAGGACGGCATGAAGCCGCCCATGTAGCCCTATTGCTTGTTGTAGTTTTTGATGGCCTCCATCATGGTCTTCACCTGGGGGCTATGCTTCTTTTCGGCACTGGATGCAGCGGTTGCAGGGGCCACCACCGGCGAGGTGGCCTTGGATGCGGAAGCCGGCGGGGGGGCTGCAGAGGTACTGTCGGGCTGACGCAATTGTTCTTCCATGGTCGGTGAGACTTTCAGTTTCACCTGCATTCTGGTTACACCCTGAATGATTTTTGTCAGGCTCTCATCCAGTTTTTTTCGTTCAGCATCCTGCATTGTTTTTTCCTGCGCCAACGTCCCCTTGAGTTTTTCCAGATCGCCCTTGATGGCCAACAAACCGGCATTCATGCTGTTGACCTTCGCCAACCCCTCCTTGAACTGCGACTGGGCCGCTTGATTTCCCGTAACGGCAATCACCGCAACAATGAGTGCCACAACGGACACCACGGGCGCGAAGCCTTCTGCAATGTAATGACCGCCACATTTGATCCAGGTGCGCAGGCGTGACGTCTTCGACGGTGGCGCATTGGCCTCCTCGTCCTTTTTGTTTGCGGTGTCTTCTTCGTGTTCGGGTTGCCTTGCCATGGTTGCCTCGAGATCGTCAGGGTTTAAGACCGATGCAGGCTTTGCCGTAACATCCCCAATTGCGACTTCATTCTATCACCATGAGTTTGTCGATCAGGCATCCCCCGCTGCCACCCACTGAGCCTGCCCGCTCACTTCGCGACGCCAAATGGAGAACTTAAGGTAGCAGGCCTTTTCTGTCTCGAAGCTTCCAGCACCTGTCGAAATGGATCCTCTGCAGCAGCAGGAGACTCAGGGTTCGTTGCGTGATTCGGCCCAGGGGCTTCCAGAGCGGCCTTGAAGGGATCCGGGGGCAGGGCAGGGCCCTGGGTGGAATCCGGGGTCAGCGTGCGGGTTGCCGGGATGCGTTGATCCTGTGTTTGCGCGAGCCCGTGGGAGCGCTCACCAGCATCGCCTTCACGCCAGACAAACAACCTGGCTCCTGCCAACAGCAGCAACATGATGGCCAACAGCCCCAGCATCCTGATGCGCCGGGCGCCGGTTGAACTCTGGATGTGCGATGGTTTGGACAACCTGTTGTTTCATGAAATCAAGAATATCCCGGACCATTCTACAACATCATCCGCTTCAGGCCGCATCATGGCATCGACAGAATACTTTAGAATGGAGCGCATCATGAACAATCAAAGTACCGCAGTTCACTCCCCTGGACAACGCTGCCCCTGGTGCGGTGATGACCCGCTTTACATGGCCTACCACGATACCGAGTGGGGCGTGCCGCAGCATGACGACCGCATCCTGTTCGAATTTCTGCTGCTGGAGGGGGCGCAGGCGGGGCTTTCGTGGATTACCGTGTTGCGCAAGCGCGAAAACTATCGTCTGGCCTTTGCCGGCTTCGAGGCGCAACGCATAGCCACCTTTGGCGACGCGGAGGCGGCAGGCCTGCTGACCAATCCGGGCATCATTCGCAATCGTGCCAAAATTGCTGCTGCCATCGGCAATGCCCGCTCCTATCTCGCAGTGCAGGATCAGTTTGGCAGCTTCGACCGTTACTTGTGGCAATTTGTGGATGGCGTTCCCGTACAGAACACCTGGCAGCATCCCTGCGAGGTCCCGGCACAGACCTCCCTGGCCGTGCAGCTTTCCAGGGATCTGCACCAGCGTGGCTTCAAGTTTGTGGGCCCCACCATATGCTACGCCTTCATGCAGGCCGTCGGACTCGTCAACGACCACTTGAGCACCTGTTCCCGGCACGCCGCACTCAGCGGACCATCAACAGGTAGAGCAGCAAGCCGTTGACCACCAGGGACAACGCCACGCAGAGTTTGAGCAGCAGCGCAGGGTCCCGCTTCAAAAGCGGCATTTTGCGCGGAACGCGTAACCTGCCATGCACGCCTTTTTCCAGCGCCAACAAGAATTCCTCGATGGTTTCGAAGCGATCCTCGGGTTCACGGGCTACGGCCTTCAACAAAACGGCTTCCAGCCATACGGGGATGTCGGGACGATAACGCGTGGGACTGAGCGGATCACCAAAACGCGGGCGCTGAAAGGGCTCGATCTCGCCATAGGGGAACCTGCGTGTCAGCAATTCATACAGCGTCACCCCACATGCATACAGATCGGAAGCCTCCGAAGCCGGTTTTCCTGCATGCAGTTCGGGAGCCATGTAGCTTGGGGTTCCGGGGTTATTGATCTCCCCAAAGTCCTGGCCATCGGATGCGGCAACGCCCAGATCCAGTATTCGCAAATGACCATCCGTGCCCAGATGGACATTGTCCGGTTTGACGTCCCGATGCACGATGGACAGGCGGTGCAGGGCACCGAGCCCCTTGAGCAGGCGCATGCCGATGTCTACGGCTTCTGCTGGCGAAAAATGCCGCCCCTGATGCAACCATTGCCCCAGGGTTGCGCCTTCGTGCCAGGTCATCAGGTAATACAGATAACTGCGAGCCGGAGATGGAATCACCTGAGGGAAAGCTGCATCAATGACCCGACGAGCCAGCCACTCTTCGTGCGCCAGAGCGGAGGCATCCGCGCTGTCGCAACCCTGGCGCAATGTTTTCAGTACACAGTGCTGCCCAGTGGCTTCGATGCGTGCTTCATACAACACGGTCACCCGAGAAGCATGAAGAACCTTGATGATGGCAATGCCGTCCAACCCATCACCCGCCTTGAGGCGGCTTGGGATGGGTAGACGCCCGGTGCTGGCGAGGGCATCCCGCAATCGCGCCGCAGGAACGGCCTGGACGCGCACCACCAGCGCAGTGCAATTATCCTGGCTTCCCCTGGCTACTGCAGACATCGTCAGGTGCGTGGCTGCGTCCTGTGGATCGTCATGGGTAGCCAGGCATTCGCGCATGCGCTGTTCGCCCAGGCGGTTCCAGACGCCATCCGAACAAATCAGGAAGCGGTCCCCCGTGTCCAGATCGCCATCACCGTAGTCCACCACCAGCTGGGCATCCAGTCCCACGGCCCGCGAAAGCACGGTGTTCAGTTCGGGATGGTCCCATACATGATCATGGGTCAGGCGCCGCAAGGCGCCTTCGTGAAATCGATAGATGCGCGAATCTCCCGCGTGCGCAAAGTAATAGCGTCCACCACGCAGCAACAGGGCCGAGAGGGTTGTTGCCATGCCTGCGTTGTGACGCAAAGACTGGTTTTGGGAAAACAGCCAGCGGTTGAGCGACTGGATGACCGTGTCCAGCGCATGGAAGACACTCCAGGTATCGGGTGTTGCGTAATAATCCGCCAACAACCCACGCACCACATATTCCGAGGCTTCGTTGGCGTTGCTATGCCCTCCCACGCCATCCGCCACGGCCGCGAGCAACCCCTTGTTTTCGAGTTCGGGGCCGACCGGCGTGACGGCCCCGCAAAAATCCTCATTTCGCGGCCGCGGCCCGATCAGCGAACTAAAACCCAGGGCAAAAGCCGAAGACATGACTTCCCGGACCCCGTCGTCAGATCCGCGCGCTGGTCAGGCTTGCGGCACCCCACGTGGTGCGCCAGCGCGTCTTGACTGCCGTCAGCCCCACCAAAGCGATCACGGCGAGTGCGGCAAACACGTAGAACCCCGTCATGTAACTCCCAGTCGCCTGCCTGGAGTAGCCCAGGCTGGAGGCCAGATAAAATCCTCCCACGCCGCCGGCCATGCCCACCAGCCCCGTCATGACGCCGATCTCCTTGCGGAAGCGCTGCGGCACCAGTTGAAACACTGCACCGTTGCCCATCCCGAGCGAGAGCATGGCCACCACAAAACCCGCCAACGCCATCCAGGATTGCGGCAGTCCTACACCCACGACGGACAGCGCGCCAGCGGCCACCAGATAAACTCCGCTGAGTAACCGAATACCTCCGAAACGGTCCGCCAGAGCTCCGCCCATGGGGCGCACCAGCGATCCTGCGAAAACACAAGCTGCGGTATAGAAACCGGCGGTCTTGGGCTCCAGGCCATACTGCGTATTGAAGTAGATCGTGAGCGACGAAGCCAGACCCACGAAGCCGCCAAAAGTGACCGAATAGAAGAACATGAACCACCAGGCATCCTTGTCCTTCAGTACCAGCAGGTATTCTGACAGACGCTTGGGCGGCGGTGCATTGGGCGCATCCCTGGCCATGATCACATAGGCCAGCAGTACGAGGCCGAGGGGGATCAGTGCCAGACCGAAAACATTGCTCCAGCCAAAAGCAGCCGCCAGCGAGGGGGCGAAGAGCGCTGCAAAGACGGTGCCCGAATTCCCTGCTCCGGCAATGCCCAGTGCCTTGCCCTGGTGTTCCGGCGGGTACCAGCGTGAAGCCAGCGGCAGTGCCACGGCAAAGGAAGCCCCGGCCACGCCGAGGAACAGCCCCAACACCAGCACCTGTTCATAGCTGTGGATTCCCCACCACCAGGCCACAAATAGCGCGGCAATCACCACGATCTGACCGATGATGCCGGTGATGCGTGCATTGAGGTGGTCCACCATGATTCCCAGTACCAGCCGCAACGCCGCACCCGACAACACCGGCGTGGCCACCATCAATCCTTTCTGGACATGATCCAGGTTGAGATCTTTGGCGATCTGCACGCCCAGCGGACCCAGAATGACCCAAACCATGAATGCCAGATCGAAATAAAGAAACGCTGCAATGAGCGAAGGGGTATGTCCGGCTTGCAAGAAAGGCTTTCGATCCATGATCTGCTCCTGAAGTGTTTCGTGCGGTCTACAAAATGTTCATCTCTTGTTGCGGCTGAAGTGACGCCAGGCGTTTTAATTCTGGCAGGCAGGACCCGCAGTTCGTGCCGCATTGGAGCGCCTTCTGCAGGGCCATCAGCCTCTGCTCGGGACCCTCTGTCATCATTCCCTGCAAGGCCGTGGTGATGGCCTGTTCAGAAACGTTGAAGCAGTCGCAAACCACTTTCCCCCTGGCCAAGGGCTTTCCCGGCGGAGACTTTCCGGGCGTCAACAGCGCGCGCCCCAACCCCTCCACCGAAGCGCCACTCTCGAGGTAATCCTGCAACCAGGAGGCTGCGGCCACTTGGGTGGTTTCACCCGCCACGAGTACAGCAATCAGCTTCCCATGCAATGCGCCGCCCACACCCATGCGGATCAAGCGGCTGATGCCACGGTGCCTGTCCTGATACCGGAGCACCCCGGGGTCGCCGACATGCAGTCCCAGCACCGCCCCGATGGCGGCCAGCGTGGCTTCCGGTGCTGCATCGTAATCGGCGATCTTTAACAGCACGCCCACGGGTGCTTCCTTGCCCTGCATCTCATGGCCAAACAGCACACAGCTGCCAAAGGCAAATCCAGCCAAATGTCCGCGCAATGACATCCGGGCGGCCAGTGCCGCGTGCTGTGGCAACCAGGCAAAGGCCGTCAGGCGCCAGGGCAGCTCGGCTTTCAAGAGCTTGATGGCGGCATGCTTGAGTTCGGGCTGTCCCGACACGGAATCGATGGCAGGCAGCGTCAGGGTGTTGACGCCAAACCCAGGGGCCCCGCCCGCCTGTCCAGACACCGATTCCTCGCCCCAGTGCATGGCCACGAAGGCCTGCATCGGCGCCACCTCTTCCGAAGGTTGGATTGGCAGCACCTGACTGCCCCGGCGACTGGTGAGATGCACCAGGTCACCCGCCTGTAGCCGCAAACGCCCGCAATCCGCGGGAGAAATTTGCACCACGGGTTCGGGGGCGTGCGCATAGAGCCGCGCCAGGGTTCCGGTTCGGCTCATGCCGTGCCACTGGTCTCGCAACCGGCCGGTGGTGAGGGCAAAGGGGTAGCGGGCATCTGTGGGCTCAGCAACGGTGGTGTAGGGCGCCGCAACAAACTGCGCACGCCCGTTGGCAGTGGCAAAAACACCATCCTCGTAGAGCCTCACCTTTCCCGCCAGGGCACCTGCCGGCATGGGCCATTGTTGCGGTCCGTGTGTTTCAAGGAGGCCATAGGTCAAACCGGTGATATCCAGATCGCGCCCGGCCGTACTGGCTCGATGCTCCAGCCAGATGGATTCGGGACCATCATAGGGGAACAACGAGTTGCCCGAACGAGTGGAGCATCCCAGCAGCTTTTCCATGCGGCGCCCCACCGACACGGCAATGGACCAGTCATGGCGCGCCTGTCCAAAGGGTGCCACTGCAGGAAGCACACGACTGATTCGGCGTTCTGAATTGGTGACCGTGCCTTCCTTTTCAGCCCAGGTGGTTGCCGGCAACAGGACGTCCGCAAACGGTACGGTGGCCGTGTTGCAATAAGCCTCCTGCACGACCACAAACTCCGCGCGCGTCAGGGCTTCCCGCACGGCCGCCTGGTCCGGCATGGATTGCGCGGGATTGGTGCAGACAATCCAGATGGCCTTGAGCGTGCCGCTGCGCAGGGCTTCGAAGAGGGGTATGGCCGTCAAGCCAGGCCGTTCCGGCACGGATGCCACATCCCACAGCTCAGCCACCTCGGCCCGGTGTTGCGGATCGGCGAGATTGCGATGGGCGGACAGCAGGTTGGCCATTCCACCCACCTCGCGCCCACCCATGGCGTTGGGTTGGCCGGTCAGTGAGAAGGGGCCGGCCCCGGGCTTTCCAATCTGAGCGGTGGCAAGGTGCAGGTTGATGAGCGTGGCATTGTTTGCCGAACCCGAAGTGGATTGATTGAGACCCTGGCAATACAACGAGAGCGTGGCTTCGGATTGCGCAAACAACCGCGCAGCCTCGCGCAAGTCTTCTTCCCGGATGCCGCAGCACTGTGCCACGACGCGTGGCGTAAATTCGGCCACCCGGTTTTTCAATGCCTCGAATCCTTCCGTATGCGCGTCAATGTAGGTCCGATCGATCCACCCCTCCCACAACATGATGTGCAGCATGCCGTGATGCAAGGCTACGTCGGCGCCCGGAGATATCTGCAGGAAAAGGTCAGCGCTTTGGGCCGTGTCCGTCCGGCGCGGATCCACCACAATCAGCTTCATTTCCGGATTTCTGGCGCGGGCTGCCTCGATGCGACGAAACAGCACCGGATGCGCATAAGCCATGTTTGACCCGGAAATGAAAATGACCCTGGCCCGCTCGATGTCCTCGTAACCACAAGGTGGTGCATCGGTTCCCAGCGTCTGCTTGTACCCTGCCACGGCGCTTGACATGCACAGGCGCGAGTTGGTGTCGATGTTGTTGGTTCCGATCAGCCCCTTGGCGAGCTTGTTGAACACGTAATAGTCTTCGGTCAGAAGCTGACCCGACACGTAAAACCCGACGGCATCCGGCCCGTCACGGCGAATGATTTCCGCAAAGCGCTGTGCCACGGCATCCAGCGCCGTGTCCCATTTCACGACATGGCGCGGGGCGGTACGCACCTGACGCATCTCGGGACAGGTTGCGCGGACTTGTTCGTACACATGGGGTTGCGCCGTCAGGTGGAGCGTGGCGCCCTTGCTGCAGAGCCTCCCAAAATTTGCCGGATGCTCAGGATCGCCGCGCACGCCCGTCACATGCCGCACCCCAGCGGCATCTGACGCAGACTCGATCAGCATGCCGCACCCCACACCGCAATAGCAGCAGGTGCTGCGCGTGATTTGCGATGCGCCGTTCATGGGCCACCTGCGAGTTCCGCCTTGTTGAGGTACACCTGGCCGCCTTCCACCTTAACCGACAACCGTCCCGCACAGCCGGCATCCGGCGCCACGGCCTCGCCGCTTTCAAGTTCGATGTTCCATCCATGCAGCGGGCAGGTGACGCGATGACCATGCACGATGCCCTGAGACAGCGGTCCTCCCTTATGCGGGCAACGATCACGCATGGCAAAAACGCATTGGTCTTCCGTGCGGAATACTGCAACGGGCCCGATGGTGGCACCCTCCAGCACGCGCGCGCCCAGCACCGGAATTTCATCCAGTGCCAGAACGGCAATCCAGATTTCGCGGGTTTCCACGAGGCTCATGACAGGGTCCCCTCCGCACTCGGGGCAAGCTGCACCGGACGAAACTGCTTCCAATCAACGCCGGCCGTTTCCTGCGACCTCCAAGGATCCGGAGCCCCCTGCAAGGCAAACAGCAACCGGTCAAACAAGGCACGGCGCCCTTCACCGTCGTTGACGATGCGTTGCCGAATCGCCTCCATGCCCACTCGTGACACATAATGAACCGTACGCTCCAGGTACCAGCCCTCTTCACGGTACAGTTGCAGAAATGCCCCCGAGTACTCCTTCACCTCATCGTCAGACCTGACCTTGCACAGATACTGGGCCACTTCAGTCTTGATGCCACCGTTGCCAGCCACATAAATTTCCCAACCTGAATCCACGCCGATCACACCCACGTCCTTGATGCCCGCCTCAGCGCAATTGCGCGGACAACCTGAAACCGCAAGCTTGACCTTATGCGGCGAATACATGCCGAACAGCATTTTTTCCAGATCGACCCCCATCTTCATGGAGGACTGCGTGCCGAACCGGCAATGTTCGTCACCGACGCACGTTTTGACCGTGCGGATGGACTTTCCATAGGCATGGCCGGAAGGCATGTCGAGGTCCCTCCACACGGCAGGAAGATCTTCCTTCCGGATTCCCAGCAAATCGATGCGTTGCCCGCCGGTGAGTTTGACGGTGGGTACGTTGAACTTCTCCGCCACATCAGCAATGCGGCGCAACTCTGCCGGATTGGTGAGCCCTCCCCACATGCGCGGCACCACGGAATAGGAGCCGTCCTTCTGGATGTTGGCGTGAGCGCGTTCGTTGATGAAGCGCGACTGCGGATCGTCGACTGCCTCATGGGGCCAGGTGGAGATCAGGTAGTAGTTGAGCGCCGGCCTGCAACTGGCGCAGCCGTTGGGTGTGCGCCACTCCATGAATTGCCGTACCTCCTGTTGCGACAGCAGGTGGTGCTCACGGATGGATTTGCGCACCTCGTCGTGGGAGTGGTCCGTGCAACCACACAGGGCCCTTTTTGCCGGGGCCTCCGAATAATCCGTGCCCAGCACATTCATCAGGATCTGCTCCACCAAGCCGGTGCATGAACCGCATGAGCCACTGGCCTTGGTGCATTTGCGCACGTCTTCCAGGGTAAACAGGCCCTGCTCCTGAATGGCCCTGACGATGGTGCCTTTGCTGATTCCGTTGCAGCCGCACACCTCGTCCGAATCGGCCATGGCCATGGCTTTGTTATGCCCTTCATGCCCCACATCGCCAATGTTGCTTTCGCCAAACATCAGGGTGTCGCGCAGCTCGGCTATTTTCCGCCCTTCGCGCAGCAACTTGAAATACCAGGTGCCGTCCGCCGTGTCGCCATACAGGCAGGCCCCCACCAGATGGTCGTCCTTCAATACCAGTTTCTTGTACACGCCACCCACCGGATCGGACAGCGTGATTTCTTCCATGCCTTCTCCCCCCATAAAGTCTCCGGCAGAAAAGAGGTCCACGCCGGTTACTTTCAGCTTGGTGGACGTCACCGACCCGGTATAGCGGCCAATCCCCATGAAGGCCAGGTGATTGGCACACACCCTGGCCTGTTCGAAAAGTGGCGCCACGAGCCCATAGGCCATGCCGCGATGACTGACGCATTCCCCCACGGCGTAGATGCGCGGGTCGTAGGTCTGCAGCGTATCGTTGACCAGAATGCCCCGCTGGCAGGCCAGCCCGGCGGCCTCCGCGAGCGTCGTGTTGGGACGGATGCCTGCAGCCATGACCACGAGGTTAGCGGGGATCTCGCTGCCATCCTTGCAACGCACTGCGCCCACGCGCGTGCCCGTATCATCGACCAACAACTCGGTGGTCTGCGTGGCCAGTCGAAACTGCAACCCTTTGGCCTCCAGGGACTGTTGCAACAATCTTGCGGCGACGGGGTCGAGTTGACGTTCCAGCAACCAGTCCGCCAGATGAATGACGGTCACTTCCATGCCGCGCAATTTCAGGCCGTTTGCGGCCTCCAGTCCCAGCAATCCACCGCCGATGACCACCGCATGGCGGTAACTTTTGGCGGCCTCGATCATGCATTCGGTATCGTGAATGTCGCGATAAGTGATCACGCCCGGAAGGTCCTTTCCGGGTACCGGAAGAATGAAGGGTGATGATCCCGTGGCAATCAGCAGGCGATCGTAGTCTGCCGTGATGCCGTCTTCCGTCACGACCTGACGCCTGATGCGGTCAATCCGGCTGACGGTGCTGCCAAGATGCAGGCGAATGCCGTTTTCTGCATACCAATCGAGGCTGTTGAGGATGATTTCATCCACCGTCTGTTCTCCGGCAAGAACCGGCGAGAGCAGAATGCGGTTGTAGTTGGGGTAAGGCTCCGCGCCAAACACCGTAATCTCGTACAGTTCCGGGACAAGTTTGAGCAACTCCTCCAGGGTTCTGACCCCAGCCATCCCATTGCCAATCACCGCCAACTTCATTTTTTTCATGACCTGATCTCCCAAGGGTCCCCAGACACGCAAAAATCGGTGTTCCATTTGCGTGCCGAGTCACTTGACTCTCTGCAAGAATCAGACCTGTTTTAAAAGATTTAATAAACAGGCTTTACATCAATGGGTTATACATCTCCCCGAGCTCTCATTGAAATCACCCTGCTGCAAATCGGTGCCGAACGCACTGCTTTGGTGCTTTCTTTGGACGAAAAAAAACCGCCGGAAAATCCGACGGTTTTAGTGTTAACCCTGAGCGGCGGACGAACGGGGCTTATGCCTCTGGTGCGCCCTCGCCTTCGGCTGTCCCAGCGGGACGATCCAGCAACTCCACCAGCGCCATGGGCGCATTGTCACCCTGGCGGAAGCCAAATTTGAGAATGCGCAAATAGCCCCCATTGCGGGTCTGGTAGCGCGGTCCGAGCTCGTTGAACAGCTTGGTGACCATGTCGCGGTCGCGCAACCGGTTGAACGCCAGGCGGCGATTGGCCAGTGAAGGTGCCTTGCCCAAAGTGATCAGGGGCTCTGCAACGCGGCGCAGCTCCTTGGCCTTGGGCAGGGTGGTACGGATCACTTCATGCCGCAGCAGTGAATTGGTCATGTTGCGCAGCATGGCCAGCCGGTGGCTGGTGGTGCGGTTCAACTTGCGATTGCTAAGACGGTGACGCATGATGGATTATCCTTAAGGTTCGATTCGAACGCGTTTAACGGCGGTCGGTCAGGCCGACAGGGGGCCAGTTTTCCAGCTTCATCCCGAGGGTCAAGCTCTTGGAGGCCAGCACTTCCTTGATTTCGTTGAGCGACTTGCGACCCAGATTCGGGGTTTTCAGCAACTCGGTTTCAGTGCGCTGGATGAGATCGCCGATGTAATAAATGTTTTCGGCCTTGAGGCAGTTTGCCGAACGCACCGTCAGTTCAAGATCATCCACAGGCTGCAGCAAAATGGGATCCACTTGGGGCGCCTTGGTGGCTTCCAGCGCCATCGGGGTGCCTTGAAGATCGGCAAATACATTGAGCTGATCCATCAGCACGCGGGCGGCAAAGCGCACGGCTTCTTCGGGCTCGACGGCGCCATTCGTTTCAATGTCCATGACCAGCTTGTCGAGGTCGGTACGCTGCTCCACGCGTGCGCTTTCAACGGCATAGCTGACCCGGCGCACGGGGCTGAAAGAGGCATCGAGTTGAATGCCGCCAACCGCGCGGGATTCCTGATCAATGGCGCGCATGGTTGCCGGCTGGTAGCCGCGACCCTGTTCCACCTTGATTTGCATGTCAAGCTTGCCGCCTGCAGTGAGGTGTGCAATCACATGGTCAGGATTGATGATTTCCACGTCATGCTGGGCTTCGATGTCGCCCGCCGTAACCACGCCCGGGCCCACTTTGATGAGCTTCAGGACGGCTTCGTTGTGATTGTGCAGCTTGAGCACGATCCCCTTGAGATTAAGCAACAGGTCAACCACATCTTCCTGAACGCCTTCCACGGTTGAGTACTCATGCAGCACGCCTGAAATCTTCACCTCGGTGGGGGCGAATCCAGGCATGGATGACAGCAGAATTCGGCGCAGGGCATTCCCCAGCGTATGGCCATAACCCCGCTCGAACGGCTCCATGACTACCTTGGCATAGGTCGGAGAGATATTCTGTACTTCGATACTGCGCGGTTTCAAAAACGCATTGGTTTGGCTTTGCATCGTCTGTCCTTGTAACTAACTGGAAGGAGGCCCTGTTACTTCGAATACAGTTCCACCACCAGTGATTCGTTGATGGTCGCGGGCAGTTCGCTGCGCTGCGGGCGTGCCTTGAAAATACCCTTCATGGCCTTGATGTCCACTTCCAGCCATTCCGGGAACCCACGTCCCTCGGCAGCTTCAGTGGCCCCTTTAATGCGCAACTGGGCCTTGGATTTCTCGGCAACTTCGACTGCATCGCCCGGACGCAATTGGTAGGACGGAATGTTGACACGCCGACCATTGACCAAAATGCCGTTGTGGCGCACGACCTGACGCGCTTCGGCGCGTGAGGCGCCAAACCCCATGCGATAAGCCACGTTGTCGAGGCGGCTCTCCAGGGCCTGCAACAGGTTGTCACCGGTGATCCCGCGCGCCTGATCAGCCGCGTGATAGGTCCTCCGGAATTGCCGCTCCAGAATGCCGTAAATCCGGCGAACTTTCTGCTTGGCGCGCAGCTGGCCGCCGTACACCGACTGCCTGCCTTGCTTTTGGCCATGCTGTCCAGGCGCATAAGCGCGGCGCTCTACGGCACACTTGTCAGTAAAGCATTTCTCTCCCTTGAGGAAGAGCTTCTCGCCTTCACGGCGACATTGGCGACACTTTGCATCCAGGTTTCTTGCCACGATAGTTTCTCCCGATCCCTGGTTAAATACGACGCTTCTTGGGCGGACGGCAGCCGTTATGCGGCACAGGCGTCACATCCGAGATGCTGGTAATTTTGAATCCCACGGCGTTCAGAGCACGCACTGCGGATTCACGTCCCGGGCCTGGGCCCTTGATGCGCACTTCCAGGTTCTTGACACCGCATTCTTGCGCTGCCTTACCTGCATTTTCGGCAGCAATCTGCGCTGCAAATGGAGTGCTCTTGCGCGAACCCTTGAAACCATTGCTTCCTGAAGTAGCCCAGGACAATGCATTGCCCTGACGATCAGTGATGGTCACGATAGTGTTGTTGAAAGACGCGTGGATGTGCGCAATGCCTTCGGCCACATTCTTCTTGACCTTCTTGCGCGCACGAGTTGCTGTATTAGCCTTAACCATTCAGGATTCTTCCTTCAATTACTTCGTTGAGCGAACGGCCTTGCGCGGTCCCTTGCGGGTACGCGCGTTGGTACGGGTACGCTGCCCCCGACAAGGCAAGCCACGACGATGCCGCGAGCCACGATAGCTGCCCAGATCCATCAGACGTTTGATGTTGAGTGACACTTCGCGGCGCAAATCTCCTTCCACTGCGAACTTGGTCACCTCAATACGGAGCTTCTCCATGTCGGCGTCCGTAAGATCCTTGATCTTGGCGCTGGGTGTGACTCCTGATGCGGCGCAAATGTCGCGGGCGCGGGAGCGGCCAATTCCATAGATTGCAGTGAGTGCGATCTCAGCATGTTGATGATTCGGGATGTTGACCCCAGCAATACGAGCCATAAACGACCTCGGTTTCTGTTGCGTTTAACGATTGAGCGAAAACCCAGGCTTAGCCCTGGCGTTGCTTGTGG